>NZ_JAMCCR010000006.1:0-220218 GCF_023371075.1 Pseudomonas sp. GX19020 | reverse complement strand
AACTGGGTCGGCTATCATGTCGCTGCCCACCTCGCACTCCATGGGCTGTTCCGTGCCCGCAAGCGGCCGGTCCCTGCATTCCTGATGCTCGATCAGCCGTCTCAGGCGCACTACCCGCGTGAACGGGATGTCGGGGAGATTGACGGCAAGAGTGATGAGGACCAAGCCGCCGTCGCTCAATTGTACAAGCTTCTCTTCGACTATTGCGCAGAGAACTATCCAAACATGCAGATTATCGTCATGGACCACGTCGAATTGCTCGAAGACTGGTTCCGAGTTTCCATGGTCCAGCGCTGGCGGGACAACATCAAGCTGGTGCCTGTCAGTTGGCTACTGTCGACCTAGCACCGACGGCCGGGAGCACGTCATGGACGACATCCTGAAGACTACCAACAAGTACGAACTCGAGTTCGTATCGATCAAGGCCCTAGTCGTTCGTAGCCCTGAATCGCTCCGCTCTCCTTTCGACCCAATCCCGACCATCGTTCAAGCTCTGGTGAACGTCGCTTCGTCTCGCATCGCTATCGCGACTGAGAGGATTTCGCTGCGCCAAGTCTGAGCGACGGCAGTCGGGAATGCTGCCCCGCAGCTAAGGATACGTCTGACCGTCCGCTAAGGGCCGATCTCGCCTGTCGATGGCAGTGGCGCGACTGGGGGTGTGAACCTGCCGTTCGCAGTCCTGGCCATGATGTTTTGGAGGCAATTCAGATCCCTAGTTCTCTGCGTGAGGCAAGAGCCAGGCTGCTGACAAGATCGCCGGGGATGGGGCGGCGCAATGTGAATGTTACCCCGGTTTTGGTCGCCTTGAGCCCGGCTGCAGCGATGTCGTTCGCGTGTGCCGCGATTGCAGCCTTCTCTACATAGAGACCGCATTGTTTGCTGAACGCCGCATAACCGACAATCACGGATTTCCCGATCCCGAACCCCGGCATATCATACTGGAGAAGCTCTTCGGCATCGGGAAGGGCCTTCGCCAGTTGAGCGCGCAGCCCGGCCAGCATCGGGCGAAACTGCTCTGGGGCTGCTGCAATGTAGTCGTCGTGGTCTGCGAACTTCGTCATGGGCCTCTTTCTCCAAATTGCGGCCATAGGCTCATGGTATCATCGTCAGGCCGATGAGTCCGCACTCCTGACCTGTCCGCCAGACCATGCTGCACCTCCCGATGAGTGGCCGGTTCGTGGAAGCTGCGCCGCAGCAAGAGGCGCCCCCAGCCGGCAGCTTTGGGCCGAGGCTACGCTCTATTCAACAATCTTGTGCCATAGCATCCGCACCGAGATTGCGAGTGCTGCCAGGCCGAGTCCAGCAAGCAAAACCAGAGTTGCATCCGCGCCAACCCCTTGGAGGAAGAGGGCCCCTGCAAGCGGCGCTCCCGCCTGCGCGATCAGTGCGGGGCTTGCCATCCGGCCCATAAGGACGGGATACCGCTCTGGCCCGAACAGGGCCATCGGCAGCGCGCCTCGGGCGATGGAGAACAACCCGTTGCCGCCGCCGTAAAGCATCAAGGCGACCCCCACGAATCCGAAGCCGAGCGCCAATGTCACGAGCCCCGTTGCGAAGAGAGAAGCGGCGAAGAGCAGAGTCCAGCGCGGGTGGTGTCGTCCTCCGCTGGCCATCTCCACCACGCGCGAGGCGACCTGCGCCGGTCCGATCAGCGCGCCCATGGCGACCGCCATTGTCGTCGGGATGCCGCGCGCATCCAGCAGGGTGAGGAGATGGACCGAGACTATTGCGGCGATGATCGCCGCCAATGTGAAGATGGTGGCCATCAACAGAAAGGCGCGTCGCTCTTCTTGGGACAGGGCGACGGATCGTCCTCCCGCATCCCTGCTGATCGGCATTGCCTTTGTCTCTGCGGGTATCATCCACCAGATCAGTGGCAGACTAAGGGCAAGATGGAGGATAGCGTAACCCGCTGCCGTCCAGCGCCAGCCGATCAGTTCCACCGCCCAAGCCGAGATCGGCCAGCAGACCGTGCTGGCGAACCCGCCCCAGAGGGTCAGCGCAGTGATGGCCGAACGGGCATCGCGCCCGTAGAGGCGCCCCAGAGATGCGAAAGCGGGATCATAGAGGCCAGCCGACATGCCGAGGCCGATGATGACCCAGCCAAGGTAGAAAACCGACAAGTTAGGGGCAACGGCCAAAACGAGAAGACCAGCCGAAAGCAGCACCATCCCGGCGGCAAGGACGGGCCTTCCGCCGTGCCGCGCAATGGCCTGTCCGACACGGGGGGAGGCCAGCCCGGCGACCAGCAGCCCCATGGATAGGGCTCCGATGATCCAGGGCAGCGGCCAGCCGGTATCGGCAACGATGGGACCGGCCAGCGGGGCCATCAGGTAGTAGCTGCTGCCCCAGGCGAATATCTGGACGATGCCGAGCGCGGTGATCACCGGCCAGCGCCGCGCCTGGCCTGCCGAAGTTGCGATAGTCATCGCACCGCGTCTCCAAGGCGAAGCCGGGCTTCAAGTGCCGCCGCAGCCTCCCTCCGCTCGCTGTAACGGTCGGTCAGATGTGCTGAGATGTCCCGCGTCAGGAGGGTGAACTTCACCAGCTCCTCCATGACATCCACGACGCGGTCGTAATAGGCCGAGGGCTTCATCCGCCCGGCATCATCGAACTCGTCATAAGCCTTGGCGACCGAGGACTGGTTGGGGATCGTCACCATCCGCATCCAGCGCCCCAGGATACGCATCTGATTCACGGCGTTGAAGCTCTGCGATCCGCCGGAGACCTGCATGACAGCCAGTGTGCGCCCTTGAGTGGGGCGGATGGCACCCATGGACAGCGGGATCCAGTCGATCTGGCTCTTCATCACCCCTGTCATCGCGCCATGGCGTTCGGGGCTGGTCCAGACCTGCCCCTCCGACCAGAGGCACATCTCGCGCAGCTCCTGCACCTTCGGATGATCCGCATCGGTCTCATCCGGCAATGGCAGGCCCTTAGGGTCGAAGACGCGCGTCTCGCAGCCGAAGTGGCGGAGCAGCCGCTCCGCTTCATGCGTCAGGAGACGACTGTAGGACCGGGCGCGCAGCGAGCCATAGAGCATCAGGATGCGGGGCGGATGGGTGGAGCGCGGGGCGTGGAGATCGGCGGCGGAAGGTATGCGGGCCACATCGGTCAGGTTGGGAAGATCGTTCACGCCTGCGTCTCTCGAATTGTTGGTGCATCGCTGAACCAGCGCCGACCCAGGCGCAGCGCGACCGAGACGAGCAGGATCAGTACCGGCACCTCGACCAGTGGGCCGATCACGGCAGCGAAGGCCACGGGCGAGGCAAGGCCGAAGGCTGCAATGGCGACCGCGATGGCGAGTTCGAAGTTGTTCCCGGCGGCGGTGAAGGCGATGGCGGTGGTGCGGGGATAGTCGGCCTCGATCAACTTGCCCATCCAGAAGCTGACCGTGAACTGGATCAGGAAGTAGAGGGTAAGCGGCACCGCAATCCGCAAGGCATCACCCGGCAAGGTCAGTACCTCTCCCCCCTTCAGGCTGAACATGGCAAGGATGGTGAAGAGAAGGGCGGCCAAGGTCAGCGGGGAAATCTTCGGCAGGAACCGCGTCTCATACCAATCCGCCCCATGGGTGCCTGTCAGGATGCGGCGGGTCAGGTAGCCTGCGGCGAAGGGGATTCCCAGGTAGATCAGCACCGCCTCGGCGATGGTCCAGACGCTGATGTCGATCACGCTGCCCTCCAGCCCGAAGATCGGCGGCAGCACCGTCAGGAAGATCCAGGCGTAGATCGGGAAGAACAGGATCTGGAAGATCGAGTTGAAGGCCACCAGCCCTGCGACATACTGGCTGTCACCGCGCGCGAGCTGGTTCCAGACCAGCACCATGGCGATGCAGCGGGCCAGGCCGATCAGGATTAGCCCGGTCATGTAATCGGGATGGTCGCGAAGGAAGATGACGGCAAGGGCGAACATCAGCACCGGGCCGATGAGCCAGTTCTGGACCAGCGATAGGATCAGCACCCGGCGGTCGGCAAAGACCTTCGGCAGCTCCTCATACCGGACCTTGGCCAGCGGCGGATACATCATCACTATCAGGCCGATGGCGATGGGAACGTTGGTGGTACCGAATGACAGGCTGTCCATCAGCGCAGGCAGGCCGGGCACGGTGGAGCCAAGCAGAATGCCAAGCGCCATGGCGGCGAAGATCCAGATCGTAAGATAGCGGTCGAGGAAGGACAGGCGACGGGTGGACATGGCTCAGACCGTCCTTGTCCGGTTACCCGCCGTATCGACCACCTGTTCGCCATCTTCCTTGACGAAAGCGCCCTGCTGCGCTGGCAGCAGGTCCAGCACCGACTCGGAAGGACGGCAGAGGCGAACGCCCTTTGGACTGACGACGACGGGGCGGTTCATCAGCACCGGGTTTGCCGCAATCGCGTCCAGAAGCTGATCCTCGGTCAGGCTCTCGTTGCCCAGATCCAGCTCGGCATAGGGCGTGTCCTTCTCACGGAGCAGAGCGCGCAGCGGAATGCCCATCCTGGCCACCAGATCCTGCACCATCGCCCGGCTGGGCGGAGTCTTCAGGTATTCGATCACATGCGGTTCCACCCCGGCATTGCGGATCATGGCGAGCGTGTTGCGTGACGTCCCGCAGGCGGGGTTGTGGTAGATGATGATTTCCATGATGTCCTCAGCGGCGGTCGCGGGCTTGGTCGGTGGCCCCCTCGGCACGACCGATCTCGCGCAGGTGGCTGTTCAGGCTCATCGCGTCCAGCGAGGCCATGGGGAGTTCGCAGAACAACTCCAGGCGAAGCGTCAGGTAGCGCAGCGCCTCGATGAAGGCCATCTCGCGCTCCAGTTCTGTGTCGGTCGCGGCGGCGGGATCGGCGATGCCCCAATGCGCCGTTGCAGGTGTGCCGGGCCAGAGCGGACAGACCTCGCCGGCTGCATCGTCACAGACCGTGATGACGAAGTCGAACTGCGGTGCGCCCTCCATCGCGAACTCGTCCCAGCTCTTCGACCGCAGCCCTTCGGTCGGGTAATGGAAGTTCTCCAGAATCTTCAGGGTCGTCGGATTGACGTCCGGCTTCGGGAAGCTGCCCGCCGAATAGGCGTTGAAACGACCTTCGCCGAGCTTGCGCAGGACGGCTTCGGCGATGATCGAGCGCGCCGAGTTGCCGGTGCAGAGGAAGAGGACATTGTAGACCCGTTGGGTCATGGGACGCTCCAGGAGATAAGGGTTCAGCAGCAGCCGGACGCGCGCGGCGCGCAGCACGACGATTGGTGTTGTTCCAGCCAGCGGTCGCGGGGCTTGCAACTGGCAGGGCGCGGCGACAGGGCGATCTGGATCCTGTCGGAGGTGATGATGGGTGCAGCCGCGCGGAACAGCTGCATCGGCCTGACCGCATCGCTGACCTCAAAGGTCAGCTTCGCCGTCCTGTCCAGGTCCACATGCTCGATCACCTTGCCGATAATCTTCACGAACAGCCCGGCGTGCATGTGAACGCGACCCGCATCCTCGTTCACGTCCCAGAGCTGCACAAAGATCTCTGTCCAGGCTTCCGGGTTGCCGCCGCAGTCGAGCGCTGCGAACTGTCCCGCTTTGACCTCGGTGACATGGTAGCCCGGTTGCAAATCCCTGCCATCGTAGCTGAACATAAGAGGCAGCGATCCGTGGTCCTGCAGCAGGGCCAGGAGTTCCCCGATGGTCACATCTTCTGGATCGGCAACGCTGACGCGGTCGCCAAGATTGATTTGGCCGTCCATCTGGGATACTCCTCGATTCGATACTTTGAGGATTATAGAAACATGGAAGAGCGTCAAGCCCTCCTCGCCTTCGGAGCCCTGTCTCAGGAAACCCGCCTTCGGATCCTGCGCCTTCTGGTGGTGGCCGGGCCGGAGGGCGTGGCAGCGGGTGCTGTGGCCGAGCAGATCGGTGTCACAGCGTCCAACGTTAGCTTCCACATGAAGGAGTTAGACCGGGCCGGGTTGGTGACCGCCCGCCGGAAAAGCCGGTCGATCATCTACAGCGCCGAGTTCGACGCGCTGGCTGGTCTGATCCGGTTCCTGATGGAGGACTGCTGTGGTGGACGGGTGGAGATGTGCGGCCCGATGGCTGCCTGTGCTTCTGCGGACTAATCCCCGGCGTCAGGCGTGCCGCCAGACCTTCACGGCGGAGATCAGCAGGATCACGGCCAACCCCGGCAGCAGGAATACGCTCGGGATCAGTCCGAGTAGCAGGCCTCCGATGAAGGTGCCAAGGATCGACCCGGCCGCCATGACCAGAAGAAAACGTCTGTTCCGCGCAAGGACGCCGAAGCTCTGGTCTTGGCTGTAGCGGGCAAAGCCGACCAGCATCGTGGGCAGGCTGACCGCGAGGGACAGCGATCCGGCCAGCTTGATGTCGACCCCGAACAGCAGCACAAGAGTGGGGATCAGCAGCTCGCCGCCTGCTACCCCCATGAGGGATGCGACGACCCCGATCCCGAAGCCAAGGACACCACCGGCCACCGCCTACGGCGCACCGGACAGCATGGCCTCCTCGGCCGTCACGTCATGCCCGAAGACCAGCACTGTAGCGATCAGCACGAGCATGATGGCGATCACTTTGTAGAGCGTCTCGGAGCGCAACCGCGTGGCCCATCCCGCTCCGAACCAGGCTCCCGCGAGGCTCCCGATCAGAAGGTTCAGCAGGATCGGCCAGTTGTCGGCGATAACGCCAAACGGAACCGTGCCCGCGCGGAACGGCAGCGCGGTCGCAACCACGACCAGGCTCATCGCCTTGTTCAGGATCACCGCCTCCAGCGCGGCGAAGCGGAACACCCCGATCAGGAGGGGAAGCCGGAACTCGGCCCCGCCCAGACCGATCAGCCCGCCCAGCGTTCCAATGACGGCACCGCTGGAAAACGAACCCGGCAGGCTGCGTTGGTCACCGTTCTCTGCGTCAGTCTGCATATCTGGCGGTCTCACTGGGTTGTAGCGATCTGACCTTTTGGTCTGATCTCGTCAGTCGTTTCTGCGTTTACACTTGAACGGCTGCTTCCGGAAATGCCACTGCGCAGCATTCTGACTTGCTGAACGGCAGCAATGGGCCGCGAGTGACTTGGTAAGAGCGCCTTGCCAAACTCGTCGGCGCCTTGGAGTGACTTGTGCGTGCTTGGACTACCCAGCCCGCGCGCATATCGCAGACAAGGCCAGCCTTGCGGTCGCGCGCAGCTCGGGATCCGTCGCCCCAGCCCGGGCTGCGATCTTCAATCCGGAACGAAGTGTCAGCATAAGCCGTCCTGCCGCATTGGGATCGGTTCCGGCAGTAACTTCGCCCTCCTCGATGCCCTGGCCGATCCGCGCGGCGAAGGCGGCAATTGTCGCTCGTCCGGCAAGATCGTTTTGCGCACTCACATCGGGGTCACTGCGGCTGAATTCCATGATCGACGACAGGCCCAGACAGCCGCTTTCCAGATCCTCTGCGTTGCCCAGTCCCACCAAGAGCGCCGCCTCCAGCGCGTCCAGGCACGGATTTCCGGCATTCAACGCCACCTGTATCTGCGCTAGAGACCGGGCCGAATAGCTGCGCAGGGCCTCAAGAAACAGGCCGTGCTTGTCGCCAAAAGCACCGTAAAGGCTCTGTCGCGCCATGCCCATGCCCTCGGTCAGGTCACGGGTCGAAGCCGCCTCATAGCCATGCCTCGCGAAAACGCGGATGGCCTGGGTCAGTACCGTGTCGCGGTCATATTCAACAGGGCGTGCCATGGCGTCACAATAGGGGATGCGGACCGATTGATCAAGAATGTTCTTGACTGATCAGTCTTGAATCATCACAGAGTTACGGACCAATCAGTCCATAATGGAATCAGACAATGCCATCCGATCTAGTCCCGACCTCTCCCGTCCTCGTTTTCGGCGGCTCTCGCGGCATGGGCGCCGCCATTGTCCGTCGGCTGGCGGCCGAGGGACGGCCCGTCGCATTCACCTATGCCTCCTCAGACGCCACCGCCCAGACCATTGTCGCAGAGATCGAGTCAGCAGGCGGCAAAGCCCTGGCGATGCGGGCCGACAGCGCGGATGCCTCGGCCGTCGCGGCGGCCGTCGATCAGGCAACTGGCCGCTTTGGCCCCCTTGGGGTGCTGGTTGTTAACGCCGGTGTTCTGATGGGCGGGCCCATCGACAGCTTCGCGCTGGAGGATTTCGACCACATGCTGGCGGTCAATGTGCGGGGGGTCTTCCTCGCCATCCATTACGCCGCGCCGCATCTGTTGGACGGTGGCCGGATCATCACCATCGGCAGCAACACGGCCGAGCGGATCGGCAGCCCTGGCTCCAGCGTCTACGCCATGACCAAGGCGGCGGTGGCGCAACTCGTCCGTGGCGCCGCGCTGGACTTTGCGCCGCGCGCGATCACCGTCAACAACATCCAGCCCGGCCCCATTGAAACCGACATGACCGCCGGGCTGATGGACCAGATCCGCCCCCGTCTTCCCCTAGGCCGCATCGGAAAGCCGGAAGAGATCGGGGGGCTGGTGTCCTGGCTGACCGGGCCGGACGCGGGCTATATGACCGGCGCGAGCCTGACGATCGACGGTGGCTGGACCGCCTGAGGGGGAACCGCAAGAAATGGAAGGGCCTGGATGAAAATCACGGCCCGTCTATCCCGAGACTGTTCTGTGGCGCAGACTTTCCGCACATCTCCCAGTTGGGCAACCTCCATGCCTGTATGACCACCGATCGTACGGCAGCTTCCGGCATTGCCGCCTCGCAGTACCGACTACACTCGACCGGCAGCAATGCGCCGCATTCGCCTGCCGGGAGCAGCGGGACCATTGATGGCGCCGAGCTTGGAAGTTGCTGTGTAGCAGTATGTTGCGCGGAGCCCTTTGCGGATCGTCAGAGCATCACTCATGTTAATTTCGTTCTTCCGATGTCTCCTGTCCTTCAACGGTTGCTGACAGCCGCAATTTCATGCCCGTGATCCGATGTGCGTCGGTCACAATCAATGCGGCAGCACCCAGGTCAGCTTCTCCGGGTTGCGGGTGATGTAGATCCGGTAGATACGGCCGTCCGTGATGTCCAGCGCCGTGGTCTGCAGAGAGCCGGCAATGCAGCAGATGAAGCCCGGCAACCCATCGATGAAGGTCAGGTCCAGCAGCTCCATTTCCGCACCGAACTTGCGCGACAGGGACATGAACATGCGGGTGATCGCGGCCTCGCCCCGGATCACGTTCAGAACCGCATTCACCTTGCCACCTCCATCGGCATGCAGCGTGGCGCCTTGGGCCAGCATGGTTCCAAGTGTTGCCGCATCGCCGGTCTTGCAGGCGTCAAAGAACGCGCGCGCCAGCGCCGCGCCTGTGTCGCGTGGCACGGGATAGCGAGGGCGGTCGATCTGGACATGCGCCCTCGCCCGGGCGGCCAGTTTCCGCGTGGCGGCGGGGGCGCGGTCGATGGTCCGTGCCACCTCATCCAGCGGCTGGCCAAAGACATCGTGCAAGAGGAAGGCCGCGCGCTCCAGCGGCGACAACCGCTCCAGCGCCACCATTAGCGACAGGGTCAGATTGTCAGGGCGCAGCGCATCGTCGGGTTCCTCGATCAGCGGCTCTGGCAGCCATGTGCCGGGATAGGTCTCGCGCCGCGCGCGGGCTGATTTCATCTGGTCCAGACACAGGCGCGAGACCACCCGCGTCAGCCATGCCGCCGGTTCCGCGACCTGGCCATGATCGCCGTTCTGCCAGCGCAGCCAGGCCTCCTGCACCATATCTTCGGCCTCGGCATGGCTGCCCAGCATCCGGTAAGCCAGACGCAGCAGCCGGGGCCGCTGCGCCTTAAAGACCTGAACCGGGTCAGGCCGCATGGGAACGTTCGGTGGGCAGGCCCAGCCCATGAGCGACGCCAAAGGCAATCTGCGTCCGGTTCCACAGGTTGATGCCGCCGATGGCAAAGGTCAGGAAGGCCAGCTCATCCGCATTGAATACCGCCGAGACCGCCTCCCAGTCAGCATCGGTCGGATGGGCTGCGGCAACTGTGGTCAGGGTTTCCGTCCAGGCCAGCGCCGCCCGCTCACGCGGCGTGAACAGCGTGCTGTCGCGCCAGCCTGCCACCATATGCAGCCGCAGATGGCTTTCGCCATCTTTCAGCGCGTCGGAGACATGCATCTGGATGCAGAAGGCGCAGCCGTTGATCTGGCTGGCGCGCAGCTTGATCAGATGTAGCAGCACATGGTCCAGCGGACCCTTGCGCAGCTCGGTCTCGAAGGTGACAAGGCCGTTGAAGGCGCTGCCGATGCGTTTGAAATGGTCGGTCATGCGAGGTGTCATCGTCTATCTCCAAGTTGATCTGACACCGAGAAGACGAGACGGCCTAGGCTTTTGTGACATGGCACAGGCAATATTATTGCACAGGATTCAGGCCGGACAGCCGGCCCACCTCTGGCTTGCTGTAGCGATCAACGGCGGCAAAGTCCTGCATAGCGGCTCGCATCAGCGGATCCTTTGGCAAAACCCGTGGTCACCGCGAATTTCCTGTCCGACCCCCAGGATGTGAAATCCCAGCTGGCGGCCATCGACCTCTGCCGCCAGCTTGGCAATGACGCGGCCTTCGCCCCCTATCGCAGGCGCGAAGTGGTTCCTGGCCGTGATCTGGATCCCGCCGCCAAGGCCGAGTTCGTGAAGAATGGTGCCACAACCTTCTTCCATCAGGTCGGCACCGCCCGGATGGGCAAGGACGATCCCGCCGTAGTGGGTGCCGATCTGAAGGTGAAGGGGATCGAGGGCCTGCGCATCGTCGACGGCTCGATCATGCCACGCATCGTTACCTGCGCCACCATGGCGACCTGCGTGGTGATCGGAGAGCGGGGAGCCGAACTGATCCTTGGGTAGGAAAGGGGTAAGCGGCGCCTTGCGGGGCGCCGCTTACCCTTTCGCTCGCTCGATATCGCTGCAGCCGGTCTGAACGTCAGCTTCCGGTGTTGCGGCCTCGCAGCATTGGTTGAGGCTGACCGACCGCAAAGGGCCGGCCTCGCCTGTCGTGGCCGGCCACACGGCTGAGGGGTCCAACCTGGCGGTTGCTGTGCCGCAGCATGTCGCTCGGAGCCCAAAGCGGTCATTGAAACGGATGGCCGGGCAGCCTATTCTCTGCCTGTCACAGAAGGAGGTTTATGCACAGAGGCTTCGATTGAACCGCATGTAGCGGCATCGCTCGGCACATGGTGCCGATCCTTTTTGCATGATTTCTGTGGAGTTCTCATGGAGAACAAGAACGTGTTGATCCGGCCCTTTGATGCGGCAACGGATCTTAAAAAACTGTCCGATATCTGGTTCGAGGCTTCGATGAAGGCCCATCCCTTCATTGGTGAGAAAAGGCTGACCGAACAGCGCGGGCTGATCGAGGGGGAGTATCTGCCAAAGGCAGAGACTTCAGTGGCATGCCTCGATGCAGAGCCTGTTGGCTTCATCAGCCTTCTAGGGACCTTCATTGGCGGGATTTTCATCTCGCCAGACCGCCAAGGCCTTGGCGTTGGCCGCAAACTTATCGCTGATGCCCTAGCCCGAAAGGGGGGGCTTTCCCTTGAGGTCTACACCGAGAATGAGCAGGCCGTTCGCTTCTATAATCGCCTCGGTTTCCGCGAGGTTTCTCGCCGCGATATCGACGACTTCGGCTTTCCGTTCCCGAATGCGACACTCAGTCTGAAGGGATGATAGCAGGTCGGGTGGGGCTTCAGTGCCTCGCCCGACCGTCCGCTTCGCCCGCAGAGCCGACGCTCCGACTGGCGATTTTCTGCGCCACGCGTCGACCGTCCGCTTCTGGGAATGCGGCCACGCAGCATCCGTCGACGTTGATCGACGGCTCTGGGCCGTTAGCTCGCTTCGCACAGACTGTAGGCGTCACCGTTGGTGCGGGAAACTCGGTTTTTGTCCTCGTCCCAAAAGCAGGCATCCGATCGCAGCCAGCTGAATCACTGCTGCCCAAAGAAACAGCGCGTTGGATCCGGCGGCATCGGACCCTGTGCGCAGCAGTCCGAACGCGGCTGGCGCGAAGGCATAGCCCGCCTGACCGATGGCGACGATCAGCGGCACAACTCGGGCGGTCTCGGCCGGAGAAAATTCCTGCTGCGCGATCAGCGGCGGCAGTGAGGTGGCATTGCCGATCCCCAGCCCGAACAGCGCGATGCCGAGGAACAGCCACACACCACTTTCACCTGCAGACAGAATGAACAGCATCGAGCCGATCACCTGCACTCCGTAGCTGGCGCAGGCGACAAGGCGGCGGTCGGCACTCGCGGGCATCACCCAGCCGACCAGCGACCGCCCCAAGATCGCGGCGACTGTGGCCCCACCCATGGCAAGGCCCGCCATGCCCTCCCCCAACACCGGAACCAAGAGCGAGAACAGATGCGCCAGCAGCCCGATCTGGGCGAAAAGCCCCAGCATCATGCCGGCCGCAAGGGTCAGAAACTTGCGGTCGCGCCGGAAGGAACTGTGCAGCGGGGCTTCGACCTGAGCAGTCTGCAGGCGCGGATGCTCCGTGCCATCCGGGTTTTGCCGCAAACTTTCCGGCGTGTGCCGGAACACCAGCGCCGACAGTATCCCTACCGCCACAACCATGAGCCCGCCGATAGCCAGCGTTGCCGGGACAAAGCCGATGCCCGCGATCAGCGCGATCCAGAGTGGCGAGAAGATGACGCCGCCAAGGCTTGCCCCGTTATAGGCCATGCCCAATGCCGCAGGGCGGCGCTGACTGAACCACGGCGAGATCAGGGCATTTACTGCGGCGGCCCCCATCGCGACCCAACCCGCTCCGCTGGCCAAGGCCGCCAGAAACAGCTGCCAGGGCTGTGCTGCCAACGCCCAGCCAAGGATGCCCTGCGCCAGCAACACCGCCCCCATCACCGTCACAAAAGGCGCGCCGAAGCGCCGGTAAAGGCACGGCAGATTGGCCACCACCCCGGCCCCGAAAAGGAAATGCACCGTCACCGCAGCCGAGACCAGCGCCACCGGCCAGCCGGTCCGTGCGACGACCGCGTAAAGAAACACCGGCGGGCCATAGAATCCCACGCCCCAGCCAAAGATAGCCAGAAGAAACGTAGCCGCGACGACATGCCAGCCAAAGAATGGGCGGGCGGTGGGGGCAGGCAGGGGCATGGGAAAGCTCTCGATTATGTCGCGCTTGTTATGGCCTGAGACCCGGATGGAATGCTTCGGTGAAACCCGAAGCATTCAACTTCGCTCTGCGCTAGACTGCCCCCAACCGGAGGAGCCCAATGGCCACATCGAACCGCATTGCTGAGGTTGCTGCCGCAGTGGGAGAGCCTGCGCGTGCCGCCATGCTGGCCGCCCTGATGGACGGGCGCGCCCTGACCGCCACCGAACTGGCCGAGGTTGCCGCGATCACACCGCAGACGGCCAGCGGTCATCTGGCCCGGCTGTCCTCTGTCGGGTTGATTTTGGCGGAGAAGCAGGGGCGCCACCGTTATCACCGCCTTGCCAGCGCCGAGGTCGCACGGATGATCGAAAGCGTCATGCAGATCGCGGGTGGCGTCACACTGACCCGGACCTTGCCCCGTGTCGGCCCCAAGGACGCGGCCCTGCGGCAGGCGCGCACTTGCTATGACCATCTGGCTGGGGCGCTTGGCGTCAGTATCGCCGATGCGCTGCGCGCCAGCGGAGCGATTGAAATCGAAGGCGATGCCGCTGCTTTGACCGAGGTCGGTCGGGCGCAGATGCAGGCGCTCGGCATCCTGTCCCACGAAAGTGATCCGCGCGGCACCCGCCCGCTCTGCCGGCCCTGTCTGGACTGGAGCGAGCGCCGCCCGCATCTGGCTGGAGCCGTGGGGGCAGCGATCTGCAACCACGCGCTGGATCAGGCCTGGGTCCGGCGCCGCACAGGCACACGGGCGCTCGAGATTACGCCTGCGGGCAGGATTGGCTTCAGGCAAGCCTTTGACGTTGATAATTTTGGGGCTAACTGTGGCGTCGCCGTATCTTAGGTCGAACGCCCGCTCTCGAGAATGCCGCGCGGCAGAGCCTAAAGCCTCGAATGGCGGCTAAGGGCCGACGGCGATGAGACGAGCCGACCCCGGGCTGCCTCTCCCCACTGCTGTGGGGCGCTCCGGCGCCTCGAGCCCGAAACGGTCATTGGAGTCCAAAGCAGCCAGGTCCCGGACAGTGATGCACTTCTGGCGCGAGCTTCAGCCTGTCGCAAACTCTGCTACCAGCGCGTCCAGGAGCAGTTTGATCCGCCGCACCTGCGCGCGTCCTTTGGGGTAGATCGCTTGCAAGCGCAGCGGCGGAACCTCGAACGCGCGCAAAAGCGGGATGAGGCGGCCAGCGCGTATGTCTTCGGCGATGTCCCATTCCGCCTTTCTGGCGATGCCATGGCCCTTGATGCACCAATCGCGCACCACGGCACCATCATTGGCGATCCGGTCGCCCGTCAGCAGCAGGGTGCGCGGCTTGCCATCCACGATGAAAGGCCATGCGCGATCCACTTCGCCGCGAAAGCGCATCATCAGGCAATTGTGGGTGGTCAGATCTTCAGGGCGTTCCGGCACCCCGTGGCGGTCCAGATAGGCCGGAGCGGCGCAGGCGATGCGGGCGCTTGGGGCCAGCGCGCGCACCATCATCGAACTGTCGGCAAGATCGCCGTAGCGGATCGCGACGTCGATCCCCTGGGCGGCGAGGTCGATGTAGCCATCGCTCAGGTGCAAATCGACACTGACCGCCGGGTGCCTGGCCAGGAAGCCGTCCAGCAGCTGCGAGATCCTGTTGCGCCCCAGATCGCTGGGGGCAGAAATGCGGACAGGCCCTGCGACGCGACTGACACCTTCGCGCAGGCGGGTTTCCAGTTCCTCAGCTTCGGACAGAAGGTTCGGGGCACCTTCGGCCAGGGCGCGGCCCTCTTCCGTCAGGCTCAGGGCGCGAGTGGTGCGGGTCAGCAGGCGCGTGCCGTAATGCGCTTCCAGCATTGCGAGGCGTTCGGAAACAGTGGCTGGGGAAAGCCCCGCCTCGCGACCTGCAGCGGCCATGCTTCCGTGGCGGACGATCCGCAGGAACAGCGCAAGGTTCTCCAGCAGCATTCGCTTTTTCCGAATTATAATTTCAACAGTGGCCACATTATCATGATCCTCCGTATGGTGTAAATCTGCTGCAGCAAAAGGAACACCGTCATGCACCTGGACCACGCAACGCTTCGTACCTCCGACCTTACGACAACGCGGGGCTTCTTCATGGACCTGTTCGACCTGACCGAGGGCACACGCCCCGCCGTCATCCGCCGCATCCCCGGCCATTGGCTCTATGCGGGTGACGAACCCGTTATCCACCTGATCGGTGGGCCTCACGCCGGCCCGGGCAGTGACCGGTGGGACCATGTCGGTTTCCGCCTGAAGGGCTACGCGGCATTCCGTGACAAGCTGGAGCGGATGCACATCCCCTATAGCCCGATGGACCTGCCCGATATCGACGAACGCCGGCTGTTCTTCCACGCCCCCAGCGGCGCATTGATCGAAGCCGTCTTCCGCGATGAACCCTGACCTCCAGCAATCGCGAGATGAACATGACCAAGCTGTTTACCCCTTTCGACCTTGGTGCTGTCACCCTGCCGAGCCGCATCGCAATGGCACCGATGACCCGCTCGCGCAGCGCGCAGCCGGGCAATGTGCCCACCGACCTGATGGCCGAATACTATGCCCAACGCGCCAGCGCCGGTCTGATCATCACCGAGGCGACGCAGATCAGCCCCCAAGGCCAAGGATACTCCTACACGCCAGGCATCCATTCGGCCGAGCAGGTCGCGGGCTGGCGCAAGGTCACCGATGCAGTTCACGCGAACGGCGGACGCATCTTCTCGCAACTGTGGCACGTTGGCCGGATGAGCCATGAGCGCTTCCATGCCGACGGCAAGCCCGTCGCCCCCTCGGCGCTGGCCCCCGATGCTTCGGTCTGGGTCGTTGATCCCGCGACCGGCACGGGCAGAATGGTGCCTTGCCCGGTGCCGCGCGCACTGACCGCTGATGAAATTGCCGAAGTGGTCGCCGATTACGCGAAAGCCGCCCGCAACGCCGTCGCCGCAGGCTTTGACGGGGTCGAGATCCACGCTGCAAACGGCTATCTGATCGACGAATTCCTGCGTACAACCGCGAACCACCGCACCGATCAATACGGCGGCAGCGTGGACAACCGCATCCGCTTTGCTATCGAGGTCTTCGAGGCCGTGGCCGCCGAAATCGGCGCGGACCGTGTGGGCATCCGCATCTCGCCCTATATCACGCAGCGCAACATGAACGATCCCCAGGCCCCCGCGACAATCCTTGCCATGATCCGCCAGTTGGGCCGCCGTGGCCTGACCTATACCCATATCGCCGAGGCGGATTGGGACGATGCGCCCATCACGCCGGACAGTTTCCGCCGTGACCTGCGCGCGGCCTTTGGCGGTGCGGTGATCGTGGCCGGAAAATACGACCGCGCGCGGGCCGAGGCGATGCTGGCCTCCGGCCTTGCCGATGTGGTGGCCTTCGGCCGCCCCTTCATCGCCAATCCCGACCTGCCGCGCCGCTATGCCGAAGATCTGCCGCTGGCCAGTTTCGACGGCGCGGCGCTGTTCGGCGGCACGGCGGCGGGCTACACCACCTATGCGGCGGCACCCTGACGATGGCGCCACTGACCGATGAGGAGGTCTTGCGATCCTGGGGCAATGACCGGATCGGCACCGATCTGGTGCATGAAAGTGGCGGGCTGCGTGTCTGGCATCTGCGCCTTGCCCCGGGCGAAACGCTAGCCCCCCATTGCCACGACCGGCCCTATCTCTGGACCGTCCTGACCGATGGACAGGTCATCTCCCGCTATAGTGACGGCCGGGTGGTCGATATGACCTACCGGGCTGGCGATACACGCCACTTCCCTGATCTCGATCAGCGGCAGGCCTTCGTCCACGACCTGACGAATACCGGCACCACCGAGCTGGTCTTCGTCACCATCGAATTTGGCCATTAACTTTGAAAGAGACGACCATGAAAGCCGTTGCCCTGACCCACTATCTGCCCATCGACAATCCGGAGTCCTTCCTCGATGTCGATCTGCCCAAACCCAGCCCCGCCGGGCGCGACATCCTGGTCGAGGTGAAGGCCATCGCCGTGAACCCCGTCGACACCAAGGTCCGCAGCCCGAAGGACAAGATCGAGCCCGCGCCCCGCGTGCTGGGGTATGATGCCGCTGGCATCGTCGCCGAAGTCGGGCCGGAGGTGACCCTGTTCAAGGTTGGTGACGAGGTCTACTATGCCGGCGACATCACCCGCCCCGGCACCAACCAGCAGTTCCATCTGGTGGACGAACGCATCGTCGGCCAGAAGCCGAAGACGCTGTCCTTCGCCGAGGCCGCCGCCCTCCCCCTGACCACCATCACCGCCTATGAGGCGATGTTCGACCGGCTCGACATCGACCGTGACGGTGCGGATGCGGGCCAGACGATCCTGATGATCGGCGGCGCTGGGGGTGTGGGCTCCATCGCGATCCAGCTTGCGAAACGGGCGGGTCTGGCGGTGATCGCCACCGCCTCGCGCCCGGAAACCATTGCCTGGGTCAAGGAACTGGGCGCCGATCATTCCATCAACCACCGCGAGGATATGGTGGCGCAGACCCGCGCGCTTGGCTTCCGGCATGTCGATCATATCGCGATCTTCAACGACATGCGCCATTGGGCCGCTGCGGTGGAGCTGATCCGCCCCGAAGGTGGCATCGTCTCGATCGACGACACCGACCTGCCGATGCCGATGGGTGGCATGAAGACCAAGTCCGCCAGCCTGCATTGGGAGTTCATGTTCGCCCGGTCGATGCACCAGACGCCCGATATGATCGAGCAGCACAACCTGCTGAACCATGTCGCGGAACAGATCGACGCAGGCCACATCCGCACCACGCTGTCTGAAGTGCTGTCGCCCATCAACGCCGCCAACCTGCGCAAGGCCCACAAGATGATCGAGGCGGGCACCGCCAAAGGCAAGATCGTCGTCGAAGGGTTCTGAGAACCTCGCTCAACCCGTCAGACAGGTCGCGTGCGCCGGCTCTCGACCTGTCTGAAAACAGCCGCTTCGCCTCAAACTCCGAAGTCGTGTCCGGTGAATTCTGCACTTTGTGCCGAACGACCGCTTCAGGGAGCGCCGCCAAGCGGCAACCGTGTTCCGCGCCCGTCTGCTATGGTGAAGGATTTTCGACGCGGGGCGCGGCGTAACGTTTTCTGGCGGTGCTTCGTCGGCCCGCGTATGGGCCGGAGAGCCGCCTGACTACAGCGCGGCATGGCCGCTGCAGCAATCTATCGAAGCAGCCGTTCGGGCGCACTGCAGAGAGTTCCCAGTCATAACCACCGCGAGGGGCGGAGAGCGCTCTGTTGGGCACGCGGCATGGTAGTCACCGCAAGGCCAGGAAAGCGGACTAACGGCGGTGTGCCCTTGCAGATGCCACAAACTTTGCAAAGCACCCTTCACAAGACCTGGATCAACCGGTCACCTCGCCATAACGCACTGATCATCAACAGACATCTGGAATCCCTTGTTGCAGCGCCAGCGGTTGCCGGACCGATCAAGGTGAGCGTCGTCGGGAAGGACAATCCTGCTGCAGGCTGTCCCATCCTGCTCGAAGCCTCTTTCGCAGCGCCATCCCTGCCCGTAGGTGCTCGTATCAAGGAATGCATTCTCGGGGACGGGCACCGGGTCACAGCTGCCGCGGACCTCAAAGAACCCGCGCTCGCAGCGCCAGGCCGCGCCGTGGCTGGCATTGGTAGGATAGGCGTTGTCGGGCAGGACGATCGTGAGGCAGGAGCCGGAAGTCGCGATATAGCCGCGCTCGCATTCCCATCCGTTCCCTGAAGAACTGCCGGTCAGAAATGCGTGCTCCGGCACTTCGATCCGATCACAGCTGTCGCGCAGTCTCCGATACCCTCGGTGACAGTCCCACCCTGATCCGCCATCTGACAGAAAGGCATTCAAAGGGATCGGAATCGCAAAGCATGAGCCGCTCTTTTCAGCATATCCATGCGTGCACTCCCAGCCTGTGCCATAGGATCGGCCCGTCGGGTAGGCGTTCTCAGGTAGAGTGATCTCGGCACACGACTCGCCGTCAGACCGATAGCCAAGGTTGCACTCCCAGCCGCCACCGAACCGTCGCTCCGTGGCGTTGTCCGGAATTGCCCCGTGGCCCCCCTGCTGTGCCAAGACGGGAGTTGTGGAAACTAAACAGAAGCCCAGGATTAGGCCCATGAAACTGGACAGCCTGATGATCGCTTGCCGGGCCATGATCGAGAACTTCTCCATTCGAGTTGCGCCGGCAGCATTTGCCGAGCACCATGTTTCCTTGCTCTGCCTTGAGGAATCGGCCTGCCTTCAGTGGATTTCCGGCATCGATCATGATCCGCCCGGAGCCTCGCTCAGGGCAAGAGGTCCTGCAATCGCCATCCGTGACAGCGCCATTTGCTGAAGGCTGGTCAGAGCACTGATCAGGCGGCAGGCAGTTCGAGCGCAGCCAGACAGGCGGTCGCAAGATCGCGGTTTGGCGCATCACTTCCGGGCATTGTCGCCCAGCCGGTTGCGATAAGCGCGTCGCGTCGTCTGGGAGTTGTCGCCTGCTGGATCGTGGCGATCTTGCTGACGCGCTCCGGATCTGCCGTAGACATCGCCAGGCAGACCGGAACCAGCGCAGCAACGGTTTGTTCGGTAGCGACGGTCTGCGCCAGACGGTTGGCGCCTCCGGCTGTGGACCATCCCGCCCATCCGAAGCCGATCACAGCAACTGCGATACCGCCGATGATGCCGCCATAAATGCCGGGCTTGAGCCATTCAGGAGTTTTCATGTTTGCGCCCTTTCAGGATGCAGGCCTCTTGACCACAGAGCACATCGCTGGATGTTTGTGATGCGAAGCCGGGTGCGGTTCGAAAGAAAGATGTCGTTCGGCAGCTGGTGCAGAGGATCCGTGGCCAAAGGCGACCTGAACGGATCCGCCCAACCGAAGCCAGTATTATGCAGCGGCCGCCCCGAGAGACTGACGGGTGTTAGCATCGCGCAGGCCGTTTCTGAATTATTCCCGGAATTCCGTGTTTTCTGTCGGTGAGAACGTATGGCGGCCACCGGGGAAACCACTCGCGCAGTTTTCGTGCATCTCATCGACGCTCAGCGATCATGACCTCGGTGGTGATCAGAAGGCCCGCAATCGATGCGGCATCCTCGAGCGCGATCCGCACCACCTTTGTCGGGTCGACGATACCGGCCTCGAACATGTCGACGAAGCTCTCTGCCTGCGCATCGAACCCGAAGCCAGCGCGACCTGCCTCGATGATCTTCCCCGCGACTACAGCGCCGTCGATCCCGGCATTCTCGGCGATCTGGCGCAGAGGCGCCTGTAGCGCCCTGCGGATGATCCTGATCCCGGCGTCCTGCTCGGGATTGTCGCCTTTCATATCGGCCAGCAGATTTCCGGCGAGAAGGAGCGCGACCCCTCCGCCCGGGACGACGCCCTCCTCGACAGCCGCACGCGTCGCATGGAGCGCATCGTCAATCCTGTCCTTGCGTTCAGTCACCTCTGTCTCGGTGGCACCGCCGACGCGGATCACGGCAACGCCGCCCGACAGGCGTGCCAGCCGCTCCTGCAGCTTTCCCTTCTCGTAATCCGACGCTTCACCCTCGATCTGCTCGCGGATATGGCCGATGCGAGACGCGATCGCGGCCTTGTCGCCCTGACCGCCGATCAAGGTCGTGGCGTCCTTGCCGACGAGGATTTTCTTCGCCGTACCCAGCCGTGCCATCGCCACATCCTCAAGCCGCGTTCCAAGCTCGGCCGAGATCACCTCGCCCCCCGTCAGAATGGCGAGATCTTCCAGTATGGCTTTGCGGCCATCGCCGAAGCCGGGGGGCTTGACCGCTACAACCTTAAGACCAGCGCGGAGCTTGTTGACGACCAGCATCGCAAGCGCCTCGCCTTCGATATCTTCCGCAACGATCAGCAGCGCTCTGTCGGCCTCCAGCACCTCCTCGAGCAACGACAGCATCGGCTTGAGGGCCGATAACCTGCTGTCCAGTAGAAGGATGACGCAGTCTTCGAGGTCCACGGTCATCTTTTGCGCGTCGGTGATGAAATAGGGGCTCAGCCAGCCGCGATCAAACTGCATGCCTTCGACAACTTCTGTCGTTGTCTCGATGCCTTTTGCGTCCTCGACGGTGATGACACCTTCCTTGCCGACCCGCTCCATCGCATCCGCGATCTGTCGGCCAACGGCAGCATCGCCATTCGCCGAGATCGTTCCGACCCGCGCGATTTCATCACTGTCGCGAACTGGCCGCGACATATCCCTGATGCCTTTGACCGCAATCTGGACAGCCTTGTCGATACCGCGTTTCAGATCCATCGGGTTCATGCCGGCTGCCACCGCCTTCATGCCTTCCCTGACGATGGCCTGCGCAAGGACGGTGGCGGTCGTCGTGCCATCTCCGGCCTCGTCATTGGTGCGGATCGCAACTTCACGAACCAGTCGGGCACCCATATTCCCGAACCTGTCCGCAAGCTCGATCTCTTGCGCAACGGTCACGCCGTCCTTGGTGATCCGTGGCGCACCAAAGTCCCGGGCCAGGATGACATTGCGCCCCTTCGGGCCAAGGGTGATCCTGACCGTATCGGCGAGGATATCGATGCCTTTCACCATGCGACTACGGGCTTCGGTGCCGAAGAGAACGTCTTTCGCAGACATGTCGGTCGCTCCTGAAAACTGGCAATGTGGAAGCGGGGGAATAGTCCCGCGAGAAACGGCGTGACCGATCCCGATGTGCTGCCCTTTGTTGATGGCCGCCGTCTCGGGATCCCTCTGGCCTGAGAGAGCGCGGTGCTAAGGCCGGCCGGATGGGTTTATCCCGGCCATGATCCCGTTGATCAGGCTGGCTACGCTTTGATGCATCTGCATCTCTGTTGCATCGCCCGCCGCATTCTCATGTGCCGCGGCCGCATCGCGGAGCACACCTGCAATCTCGCGTTCAGGAAGGAGTTTGTGGTCATGGATGGCGAGGAGGAGAGCCTCGCAGATGGAAAGTGCTGCCATTCCTGCATGATCTGTCTGGCCGGGCATCGCGAGGCGTCCTATTGGTATAGAAGAGGATCAGGACCGGGGCAGAATCCCGATGAGCTGCATCACCCTGACAGGAAGTTCTGTCGGCCGGACTGATCCAGAGCAGCCTGCCCGACTGCCTGCCGTGAATTCCGCACCAACCGGGAGAAGCTGTTGAACCCTATTGAGAGCAGTCCGCTGACCCGGAAACTGTCGACCTTCGTGGCCCTGTCGGATGTGGATCTGGAGACACTTGCGCGCTTTCATCGGCGGCGCAGAACCTTCCTCGCCGGGCATGAGATGATGCACGAGGGCCAGTCGAATGCTTCGGCCTACATTCTGGCCGAAGGCTGGGCCTGCTCCTACAAGATGCTGCCCGATGGCGGACGGCAGGTCATCAACTTCCAGATTCCCGGCGATTTTCTGGGTTTGCGCAGCATCCTGTTCCGAACGTCAGACCTCAGCCTCGAGGCGCTGACGGATATCGAAGCCTCCGAGGTCTTTGCCCCGGATATCCTCGGCGCATTTGCCGAGGCGCCCCGGCTTGCCACCGCCGTCCTCTGGGCCTCATCCCGCGACGAGGCGATGATGGTCGAGCATCTGGTCAATCTCGGGCGGCGCTCAGCGGTGGAGCGGATGGCGCATCTGCTGATGGAGCTCGGGGCACGGCTGAACCATGTGGGGATCGGCGACAGGACGGGATTCTCCTGTCCCCTAACCCAGTATCATCTGGCCGATGCCCTTGGTCTGAGCGCCATTCACGTCAACCGGGTGCTGCGGCAGTTGCGGGAGGACGGGCTGGTCACGTTCCGGCAAGGCAAGGTGACCTTCAACAATTTCGAGGGCCTTCAGGCACTGGCGGGTTTCGACACCGGCTATATGGATCATGCAGGGCCGTTGCTGCGTTGACCCGCCTGCAACGACCATTAAGGAGGCAGGCCTTGCCGCCCTTGTCGCCCTGACAAGCGAGGCTGCACAATCCGCACGCCGGATATCGTCGGTTGCGGGCTCCGCAGCCTCGCTGGAACTTGTTACGACCTGCTGACTGGCTCCCCGTCAGCGCCTTTCGGTATAACGGTGTCTTGGAGCGGCTGACTGATCCAGGTTTGCATGGGCCGATATTCAGCATGCCATCGCGTTCCGGGGAGCCGGAAGTGCGAGGGTCGCATCCATTTTTGATTCAGGCATAATTCAGAGAGGACGCTAACACCGATCAGCCCCGGCGGCGGACGATGATCGTATGGTCAGAACGCTGCCGTGTCGCCGCGCCGAAGCGAAGGCGTCACACGCGGACAAGTTTTTCAGACCTGATCGGAGGCTACAGATGAACATCCGCTCATCCAGGAAGCAGGTGACTTTCGCGCATCCTTTCACCTTGTCAGGTTACGCCGATCTGCTGCCCGCCGGAAATTATGATGTCCTCGTCGAGGAAGAGCTTCTGCAGGGGTTGAGCTTTGAGGCCTACCGCAGGACCTCGACCCATATGATTGTCACAGGACAGGCTGGTCGGGCGGAGATGCGACCGATCACTGAGAAAGACCTTGAGGCCGCGATCGGGCGAGATCAGGCCGCACCTCAGCCCGGGGCGCAGAATGAGTGATGATCCGGTGAGCCTTGATGCCCGGCGCAGCACCGAAGGACAGATGGCGACGGATTTTCGCCGTCATGCTCTCAGGGAGTTCGAAGCCGATCAGGAGGCCCTGCGCAAACGCCAGGAGGAGCTTGAAGCGCAACTTCTCGCCGAGCCATCGGTGACATGGATGGAGGCAGCAGTGAAGGCCCAATACCTGATCCGTCGCTACGCAGAGACTGCGGAAGCAGGGGACGCCCGTAAGCAGAAGCTGATCCAGCGCGCCCTCGGAGATCTGGCGCGACTGATCGAGAGCGAACCGAAAAAACCGTGAAAGATTCCCTGCCTGACGATAACGATCTGCAACGCGCCCTTGCGGATGCACCAAGGGAACGACCCTGCCTGCGATGCCAGACGATGTTCTGGAGCGAGGGGTTCGGCGAGCGCATATGCAAACGCTGCAAAGGGTCTCATTCGTGGAAGAATGCCGTCCCCGTTTCCCCGGGCTCTTCGCGAAAGTCCTGAAAAGCATCATCTGCGGGCATAGCGGCGGTCGAAAGCAGGATACACGTGGTCTTTCTCGAAACGGTTCATACGACCACCTACCGATATCGAAGCGAGGTCTCCCTCGGACCGCACCGCATGATGCTTCGGCCACGCGAGTCCCGGGACCTGCACCTTCTGTCCCATGACGTTTCCCTGTCTCCGGCTGCGGAACTGTCATGGGCGAATGACGTCTCGGGCAATGTGATCACAACGGCCACGTTTTTGCAGCCGACCGCCTGCTTGCGGATCGAGAGCCGCGCGAGGATCGAATTGACGGCTTCGCCCTCGCCAGGATTCGCCATTGCGCCCTCCGCGATGCGCTGGCCGTTCCTCTACTCCGGTGACGACTGGACCGACCTCGGTGCTCTCGCCATGCCTCAATATCCCGATCCCGATGGCCATTTCTCTCGCTGGGTCGAGGGATTTGTGTATGGCTGGCGCACCGACACGCTGTCCCTGCTGATGGATATCAGCGACGGGATATCCGACCGCATTTCCTATCAGAGCCGGGAGACCGAAGGCACGCAATCGCCGCTTGAAACCCTGCACCGTGGCTGGGGGTCGTGCAGGGATTTCGCGGTCATGCTGGCGGAGGCGGCAAGGATACTCAAGTTCGGCGCACGTATCGTGTCCGGATATCTGTTCGATCCCCGTGAAAGCCTTGTCGGATCCACGGGGCCGGGTTCGACCCATGCCTGGACCGAGATCTATGTGCCCGGCGCGGGCTGGATCACTTTCGATCCGACCAACCGGAGTGTTGGTGCAAGGAATCTGATCCCGGTGGCTGTGGCCCGCGATCTGCGCCAGATCGTCCCGGTTTCGGGCAGCTTCATCGGCAACAGTGATGCACTTGTCGAAATGGCGGTCAGTGTCACTGTAACCGCAGAGAACCTCGACCAGGCCCCATCGTAACGTGGCGCTGGTCGGCGGCCCGAACCCAGTTGTGGACGGTCACACGGACTGAGGCGGGATATGCAACCGAACCAGGTGCCGCGCGCCGTCCAACAGCACGCGTGTGTCGTTGTCCTTCGAATGGATGAAACCTTCGGGAGCAATATGGCCCTGCGCAACCCGGATATCGATGGCGGTGCCGGCCACCTGCACCGTTGCGGAGAAGCCCGGCCAATGCCCAGGCAGGCACGGTGCGATCCGCACATGGTCGCCCTCGCGCCGGATGCCGAGAATGCCCTCGACCGCAGCGCGATACATCCAGGCCGCAGACCCGGTGTACCATGTCCAGCCGCCCCGTCCTTCATGCGGGCCGACTGAATAGACATCCGCCGCCACGACATAGGGTTCGACCTTGTATCGTCCGACGTCTTCCGCGGTCAGCGCATGATTGATCGGATTCAGCATCGCGAACAGGCGCACCGCGCCGTCACCGTCGCCAAGCTTCGCCCTTGCCAGTACCGCCCACATCGCGGCATGGCTGTATTGACCGCCATTTTCACGCAGACCGGGGGGATACCCCGCAATATATCCGGGATCGGGGCCGACGCCGGCGGCCGCATTGTCAAAGGGCGGCGTGAACAGCAGCGCGATACCCGGATCGGGGCGGATCAGATGCCGTTCGACCGAGGCCATGGCCGTGGCGGCGCGGGCCGGATCGGCCTGACCTGACAAGACTGCCCAGCTTTGCGCGATGGAGTCGATCCGGCACGCGGTTCCAGCGGCCGAGCCTAGCCAGGCCCCATCGTCGAAGGTGGCGCGGCGATACCATTCCCCGTCCCAGGTTTCCCGCTCCAGCGCCGCGCGGAGGTCGGCCGCATGCGCCTGCCAGCGCACGGCGCGCACCGGATCACGGACCTCGGCCAGGGGAGTGACGCGGCTGAGCGTATCGAGAAGCAGCCAGCCGAGCCAGACGCTCTCGCCGCGCCCCGCCTCACCAACCCGGTTCATGCCGTCATTCCAGTCGCCGGTGCCGATCAGCGGCAGGCCGAGCGCACCTGTCAGCGCGATGGTGCGGTCGAGGCCAAGCGCGCAATGCTGCCAAAGTGTTGCATCGGTTCCCGATGGCTCGGGTTGGAAGAAGGCGTCATGCTGGTCCGATGCCAGTAAAGCTCCCTCAATGAAGGGAACCCGCTCGTCCAGCACCGCGCTGTCGCCTGTCACCGCAATATATTCCGCGGCGGCGTAGGCCAGCCAGACGCAATCATCCGATATTCGCGTGCGCACGCCTTGCCCCGAATGCGGCAACCACCAGTGCTGCACATCGCCCTCGGGGAATTGTCGTCCGGCCGCGCGCAACAAATGGCTGCGGACACGGTCGGGCTGAGACAGGGTCAGTGCCATGCCATCCTGCAACTGATCTCGGAACCCATAGGCCCCACTGGCCTGATAGAAGCCGGTGCGCGCCTGAATGCGGCACGCCAGCGTCTGATACTGCAGCCAGCCATTGACCATGACATCCATCGCACGGTCAGGCGTTTCGATCTGCACGGTTCCGAGCACGGCCTCCCAATGCGCTTCGACCTCGGCCAGCGCGGCATCAAGATCAGTCTTGCGGAGGCGGCAGATCAGGGTTCGTGCGTCTTCGACAGAGACCGTCTGGCCGAGGAAGTGGTCAATGACGATCTGAGCACCCGCCGCCAGTTCTACCTTGCGTTCCAGAGCCATGCAGGGATCGAGGCCTGATCCGGCACGGCCTGCCAATGGTTGTCCGTGGCTGACCGCCAGTGGCATGGTGGGTGCGCCGCCCCGGCCCAGAAACCCGGTGCGGTCGGCGGTGAACCCGCTTTGCGCGCCTGCCAGATCGGCGAACATCACACGGTCAGGGAAGGCCGTGTTCCAAGGATTGCGGGCAAAGAGCGCGCCGGTCTCACCGTCGCGTTCGGTGGTCAGGAACGGCGCCGAGCCCGCGCGTGACGGGCCCATCACCGGCTCGGCATAGCTGATCACGGTCAGACGCCGGGGCTGCCCGGACAGGTTGCGCAGGGTCAGGCGCGAAATTTTTACCGGATCCGCCAGCGGCACGAATTGCAGCAGGTCAAGGCCGATGTTCCCCGCCTGATGCTGAAACCGGCTGTAGCCAAAGCCATGACGCGCGATGTGACGCCCCGCCTGACGCAAAGGAGCGAAGGTGGGCGAGAATACCTCGCCCGTGGCGTCGTCGCGGATGTAGAACGCCTCTCCCGTCGGATCGGCCACTGCATCGTTCGACCACGGCGTCAGGCGGTTCTCGCGGCTGTTCCCGGCCCAGGTGCTGGTGCTGCCGGTGGCAGAGACGTGAAAGCCAAGGCTGTCATTGGCGATGACATTGATCCAGGGCGCCGGTGTCGGGATGCTGCCGTCAAGGATCGTGACATATTCCCGGCCCTGCCGCGCAAAGCCGCCGATGCCGTTGAAGAACTCCAGTTCTTCGACCGCTGGTGGGCTGGCCGTGGCAGGGAGTTGCCGCGCCCGTGTCGCCGGGGGCGCCTCTTCGCCAATATCATCTGCAAGGATTGCAGCGATCTGTTCGGCCAGGGTGCCGCGCCGCGCCACCAGATGCACCCGCGCCACCGAGATCAGCAGCGACCGCGCCTCGGGCGAGATCAGATCGGCGCGCAGGGCATGTGTTTGCCCACCTCCACCGCCATCCGGCGCCCGCGAGCCCCTCAGCGCCGCCTCGATCCCCGTTTGCAGGCCCTGAACATAGGAGGCGGGATGCTCGTTGAGGATTACCAGATCCACCGCCAGGCCTTTGCCACGCCAATATTCCTGCGCCAGCAGCATCTCATGCACCCGCGCGATATCGGCGGCATCGTCGATGCGCAGCAGCACGATGGGCAGATCGCCCGAGACGCCCATCGGCCAAAGTGCAGATTGCTTGCCTGCGCCCGTGGCAACAAGATCGGCACGCGCCCGGAAACGCATATCCGAACAGAGGATCGGCGCGGTGAGGCGCTGGAAGCCGGCTGCCTGCACCGGTGTGATCGCGAGATGGCGCAGTTGAACCTGTGCCTGGGTCCAGGCGAGTGTTCTTGCCCTATCAAAGGCATTGCGGTCATGGTGTCGGTCGATCAGGTCGGTGAGCGCATCGCGGGTCGGCGCGACCACTGTCCAGAACGCGAGTTTCACCGTGCCGCCTGCCGGGATCCTGACCCGCTGACGCAGCGCAAAGACCGGGTCCAGCACAGTGCCGATCCCTCCCTCCAACCGGCTCCCCGGGATCAGAGCCTGCGCCGAGGACAGGTCATTGTCGCGCCCGACAAAAGTAGCGCGGTCGGTCTCGAATTCCATCGCCGCGGAAAGCTCACCCTCCACCACCAGAAAATGGGCCGCCCAGACCGGGGTTTCATCAGGGGAACGCGGCCTGCGGGTCGCGATGACGGCGCCGAACTCCGGCAGGTATTCGGTCTGCACGAACATCCGGGCAAAGGCGGGATGCGCAGCATCCGCAGCCGGTGTGGTCAGGGCCAGTTCAGCATAGGATGTCAGTTCTACCTCTTGCGGACGGCGGGACGTGGAAGTGATCGCAACCCGGCGCACTTCGGCATCATCCTCGCCTGAAACGAGCACATCCATCGCTATGGACAGAGTGCCTTTCCTGCCTAAGAAGCCGACGCGGTCCTCAAAGAACTGCACCTCGCGCTGGTCGTCGTCTGCCGCGCCCTCGACGGAATGCAGCTGGCCGCTCTGTAGATCGCGTAGCCAGATCCGCGTGCCGCCGGTGTCACGCGTGGCATCCGCCTGCCATCGCGTCATGGCGATGCCGCCCCAACGGCTATAGCCGCCGCCCGTTGCTGTCAGCATCACCGCATAACTGCCGTTCGACAGGATATGGGCGACCGGCGGCCCCTGTGGGGTGCCTTCGATCAGCGCCATCCGCTGCATATCCAGCGCGCTCGGGCTGTCGGGCACCGCCACGGCTTCAAGGCGCGGCGTCACGGCAGGGATGTCGCGCGGGATGCGTTCCTGCAAGACAAGCTCGGTCGCGCGGATCATCGGCTCGGCATGGAAATGCGCCCGCATGCGCCCAGACTGCAGGACATTTGCGATGGCGACGATGGACATGCCCTGATGATGCGCCATATAGCTGCGAACCACGGCAACGGTTTCGCCTTCGGGCAGCCGCGAGGCCGTGAAATCCAACGCCTCATAAAACCCGTAGCGACCACGGCCTCCAGCCGCCGCCAGCGCGGCATAGTTGCGGTGAGCCTCGGCCGGGGCGAACATCGTCGCAAGCCCGGTGGCATAGGGCGCCACCACCAGATCGGTGGCAAGGCCGCGCTTCAGCCCCATTCCCGGGATACCGAAGGTGGAGTACTGGTAATTCATATCCAGATCGCGGGCGTTGAAGCCGGATTCCGATATGCCCCAGGGGACTCCATGCCGGCGGCCGTAGGCGCGCTGCCCGGCCACAACCTGCCGGTTGGTCTGATCGAGCAGGCTGCCCGATGGCTCCTCCATCACCAATGCCGGCATCAGATATTCGAACATCGAGCCGGACCAGGATACCAGCACCGACCCGCCGCGCGCGGGCGTGGCGGATCGGCCCAGCCGGAACCAGTGGCGCACCGGCACATCGCCCTTTGCGATGGCGAACAGGCTGGCCAGCCGCGCCTCGGAGGCCAGAAGGTCATAGCAGCTCTCGTCGAGGGCATTGTCGTTGCGGGACCAGCCGATCGACAGAAGCTTGCGGTCTGGATCGAAGAGAAAGGCGAAATCCATCGCCAGAGCCATGGCCCGCGCCTGCGCCGCCAATGCGTGCAGCCGCGGCGGCAGCGCGGCGGGATCATAGGGATGAGCGTTGCGCGCGCACTGGTCGCACAGGGCCTGCAACCATTCGCGAAGATCATCGGCAAATGGTTCGTTCGCCAATGCCCCCTTGGCCTTTACGGCCAGGCGAAGGATGGCGGGCCAGGCGACGCTTTCGCCGGGCATGAGTATTGCAGCCTCCAACCCGTCCAGGAGGCCGCTGACGGGCACTCCGCCGCCATTTTGTGACTGCCGGGCAAGTTGGAGTGTATCGACAAGGCCCGCGCGTTGGGTGTTGCTGTCCGGCCAGCCTTCATCGCTTGCCCAGCTTTCGCAAGCGTTTGCCAGAGCGATCAGATGCCCCGCCAGATTCCCGCTGTCGACCGATGAGACATAGGCCGGGTTGAGCACCTGCCCATCTGCCGTCCCATACCAGTTGTAGAAGTGCCCTTTATGCTTCGGCAGTTTTTGCATCGTGGCAAGGGTCGCCTCCAACCTTTCTGTCGCCTCGACGGTTCCGATCCAGCCGAAATCGCGGGCGGCCACGCAGGACAGCAGATAGAGGCCCATATTCGTGGGCGAGGTGCGGGCCGCAGTCAGCGGCACGGGAACTTCCTGGTGGTTGTCGGGTGGCAGATGGCTGTGATCCGCCGTCACGAAGGTCTCGAAATAGCGCCAGGTCGCACGGGCGATCACGCGCAGGTCACGCGCGGCATCGGGGGACAGGGTGTTCTGTTGCGGGCAGGCAGATGGACGGCTGATCCGGAATGCGATGAACGGCGCACAAAGCCACAACGCCGCAAACGGCAGCGCCAACGGGGCCGCAGCAGGCGCCAGTGTCACGGCGCCGGTCACCAGAATTACGCCCAACCCCATCCCGCCGGCCATGAAGAGTGAAAGGCTCCAAAGCCCGGGCCGCGCCCGGCCAGATGCCTGGGCTGCAGTTGTCCACTCCAGAAGATAGCGGCGAGAGACACCGGTCCGCCACAGACTGCGCAGAATGGCATCCATCATGCGCCAGGCTGTATCGGCGAGGAAAGTCGCAGCCAGCCCGACCCGCAAGCCAGCTAGCCCCAGATCGCCCGCCGACTGGCGCAGATGACTGGAGGGGTCCAAGCCCGACCGGCGCGAGATCACCCAAAGGATCGTCGGCCAGACCACCGGCAACGCCAGCGCGGCCAACAGCAGCAGCGTGGCGTTCAGCGCAGCCTCCTCTGGCAACAGCCACCCCAGTGTCAGCGCCGCGAGCATGGACGGTGCGATCAGCGAGCGGCGCAGCGTATCGGCCATCTTGACCCGTCCCAGAGCCGGCACTCCGGGCGCGAAGAGCCAGCGCAAAAGCTGCCAGTCGCCCCGCGTCCAGCGGTGTTGGCGGCGCGCGGCAACGTCAACACGGCCGGGAAAGGCCTCGATCAGTTCGACATCCGAGGCCAGACCCGCGCGGGAGTAAATGCCCTCCAGCAGGTCATGGCTCAGCAGGGTGTTGTCGGGCACTCGCTCCCGCATCGCCGCCTCGAAGGCGTCGATGTCATAGATACCCTTGCCGGTAAAAGACCCCTCGCCGAACAGATCCTGCCACAGGTCCGAGGCCGCCGAGGCATAGGGATCCATCCCGCCCGGCCCTGCGGTCGCCCTTTGATAGAGCGTGGCGGGCATGCCTGGCTCCAGCGATGGGGTGACACGAGGTTGCAGGATACCGTAGCCGCTGGTCACCCGGCCCAGTGCGGGATCAAAGATCGGACGGTTCAGCGGATGGGCGATCTTGCCGATCAGACGCGCCGCCGTGTCGCGCGGCATCCGCGTGTCGGCATCCAGGGTGATGACGTAGCGCACATCGGCAGGAACGACGGGCACGCGCCCATCGGCTTCTCGGAACCCCGTATTCGTTGCCCCCCGTAACAAGAGGTTCAATTCGTGCAGCTTGCCGCGCTTGCGCTCCCACCCCATCCAGACGCCCTCGGACGCATTGAACTGCCTGGGGCGGTGCAGGTGCAGGAAACGCGGGCCCGCCGGACCAGGCGGATGGCGACGGTTCAGGGCTGCGATGCCCTCTGTCGCCTGTTCCAGCAGTGCCGCATCGTCCGGCATGACCTCATGCGGGGCGTCAACGTTGTCCGTCAGCAGAATGAACGTCAGATCGCCGCCTGCACCAGAAAGATGATGAACCTCTAACGCCTCTATTTGCGCACGCAGATCATCGTCGCCAGACACCAATACCGGGACCGCGACAACCGTGCGAAACTCGGACGGCACACCTGCCCGCAGATCTAAGCCCGGCAACAGGGTCGCCCCGACACCGGCGCCCACGATGCGGTCCACCAGCATCATCGCAACTCCGCTGGCCGGCAGCACCATGGCCAGAAGCCAGAGAGCCCCGACAATTCCACCTGAGATCCACATGGCGCACAGCGATAGCAAGACCAGCGTCAGAACCGCGATAGCGCCGAGATAGCCACGCAGGCCCGCTGCGATCCCCCATCTGCGAAACCTCAGATGGATAGGGGGGCGAAAGCCGATCTCCTGTTCAAAGGCCGGTCTTCCTGCCGCGATCAACGACCAACCAGGATCCGCCCGCATGGTCCCTGCGGGCGCTGCCGATGCCCGTCGGCATGCCAAAGCGACGACTTCTCCCTCGCTCAGTGCAACACCGCGCGCGAGATCCTCGACCCCACTGCGGTAAAGATTGCGACTGGGAAAATCCATTGCCGCATAGCCGGGATAGTCGCGCAAATCAGCCTCGACCAGGCTGACGCTTTCAAAGAGATCAGACCAGTCGGTCGCGGAAATTCTGCGCATCGCGGTGATGACATTGCGCAGAGTGACGTTCGAGGCGCCCTGTCGTTCCTGTGCGTGGCGGACGACAGTGTCGATATTCGTTCCCTGCGTCGCCAGAGTCTCCTCAAGCCAGCCGAGCGCCGGATTGGTGCGCGGATCGCGGTCGCGCATGCGTTTGGCCAGTTGGGCGGCGAACACCTCGGACAGCGGGCGTCCGGCGAGGCGTGCCACTTCGGGCAACAAGGCGGTATGTGCCTGACCCGGGGCACAGATGCGATCAGCAAGGCTGTCGGCCTCCAGCCGTTCGGACCGCCCCTGAGTCATCTGATCCGCCAGGCGGCGCAGGTTCTCGATCAGAACGATGCGCAGGGTGATGGCAACGGCCCAGAGCTCGCCGATCGTCAGCGGCTGCACCGTTTGATATGCGACGAGGTAACGGCGCAGGATGTCCGGATCGAAATGGCTGTCGGTATGGGCCACGAATGCCCAGGTCACGCCGAAGACGCGTGGGTATCCTGCGAATGGACCATCCGCCAGTTTTGGCAGAAGACGATAATACCCTTCGGGAAGATCGGTGCGAACTTCCCGGATCTGGGCCTCGACGAGGTGGTAATTGTCCAGAAGCCAGGTCGCGGCGGGCACCACTTCGCGCCCGGCTGCAACTTCACTGGCGCTGGCGCGCCACGCCGTAAGCAACACCTTTGCATTGTCGTCCAGCCGGCGGCGCAATGTCCGGACCCTTTTTGTCCGTTCAGCCACCGGCTGCGCAGAAGCCAGCGAGATCGCGTGCTGCTCAAGCCGCTCGGCGCTGAAAAGCTCTGCGCGAACAGGTGCCGTATCCGCCCAGGGGTGACCCGGCACGATATCCCGGGTCGTCATCCCGGCAGAAATACGTTCGACCGCTGCTCCGAGGCGGCCGCTCAACCCTTTTTCTTCTTCGGCGCTGCAGCGGGTGCCAGTGCGCCTTTTTCGAACAGAGGTGCCGCTACTGGGGCAGCCTTGACCTGTTTGGGCTTCTTCGCCTCACGATTTCCGCGTTTGTTTCCCTTGGCCATATAGTTATCCTTTGATTTACGCACCGCAAAGCGCGGGCATGATTATTCAGCCCGCGCGTGATGCGAAGGGGCTGAGAAGGTTTCGAACCAGCGATCACATTCACTCACTCAGGGAGTGCCGGCAATTTTTGGATAGCAAGGCAACGGCGTCGGGCGGAGCTTTCTCGACGCCAGATCAACCTGTGACGTGAGAATGATGGAAGAGGACCTCAATAGCAACCCCTTTGGATGAGCGTTACTGCGGCTGAAGCGAAGGGCTCTCATAAGTTGTCATTATATCATGTGGTTAGAGTGGCTTCGGGTTGGGTTTGATAATTAATTTATTGTAATGCCTTGATTTTCTGAAACGACTGCTTACTTTGATAAAAGCAGAGCTTGCCCGGGTGAACGACCGGGTGACTGCTCGATTTATCTCATTCGTGAGAAATCTCCGTGGAATTCTCTTATCTCACATCGGCTTTTGCCGGTGTGGTTTTGCAGTTCAGTTCTGCAAAAACGGCATGGAGCGGGGGTTGATTTGACTGCCAAAAAAAGGAAGCAAGAGGTTCTTCGCGCGTCTCCCAGAGAGAACCTCATGGACCGAACCACAGTCGCTGCGCGAGACATCGTCGAAGCGGAATCCCGAAAACGCCATGAATTGACTCAGTCACTTCGCGCTGCCCGTCTGGCAAAGGAGGAAGAGCTATCTGCGGACCCTCCACCGAAGCGAAAGCCCCGTCGCTGACAGGCTGCCATCGATGGCTTCGGCATCGTCAGGAACAAGTAAACACTTAAAATAAGGGGGGATTTGATGCGAAAATCGAACAGACACTGCGCGCCAGTACTCGCGAGGTCCGCTGGCAACACCAATGAAAATACAGACTCAAGAACATGTTCAGCGCGTGAAGAAAAATCCATCGAGGTCGATTCCTCTGGTGGCGGGGCGATGCTGCCTTATGTCCGGCTGCACAAGCTGATCCAGGAATAGAAAACCGCCTCGCAATGGCGGTTGAGATTCCCGTGTGAATTGGTGGGACAAGGCGATGCTAATTTACAGCTCGTCCGCACCCATCAAGAAAGAGTAGCCGGGAAGGTAAAGCGGCGGAGCCAGCTCCGCCGCTTTGCTTTGCAAATCAGGAGAAAGTGATATGGGATATTCGACGCCTAAAACGCCGTTCAACCTGGCCGAATTTCTGAGCCAGAAATCAGCGCCGCGATCCTATCGGAAACCCGTCTGGGGAAGAAAACCGGCGTCCAAGCCGGCGGCGGAAGAGGATGCAAACGCTGATACAGACCCGGAAAAACGGGTGAAGGAAGAACCGGGCGACTGAAGTGATCCACAAAACCGCCCGGCTTTCGCAACAGGTCTGAGTTATTTATTGGGGCGCCCAGATACCCCTCGTAATTTCATGCTCCTTGCCCTATATGGGATGAGCATATGTTTTTTCGGACCTGCTCCTTTCGGCTCAGCATTCGATCTTCAGCTTTGCCGGGCTGCTCCGTTGTGTGGGCAGCATCTTGAAAAGGAATATCACGATGGCCAATGGCACCGTGAAATGGTTCAACGCCACCAAGGGCTTCGGCTTTATTGCCCCCGAAGGTGGAGCCAAGGACGTCTTCGTCCGTGTCACCGCGCTGGAACGCGCAGGGCTGCGTGGTCTTGAAGACGGTCAGGCTGTCTCGTTCGACATCGAGCGCGACCGCAATGGCCGCGAATCGGCTACGAATCTTACGCTCGCCTGAGTCCAGGCAGCTTTGCTGCGGGTGGGATCGGCGCTGTCCGGACCCGCCCGTACTCCTGAACCCGGATGCACATGGTGAATGTGCCGGTTCTCTTCTCCCTGAAAGAGTTGACTTGATAGAAATCCACTGGGGGGAACCCCTGTCCTTTGTCATGTCGCCGGAAGGCGACGTGCAGAAATTCAGTACCATCGAACAGGCAAGATACTGGCTGTCCAGAAAATGGCCGGTGTCAGATGATGCTCGCGAACGTGCGCTGCATCATCTTGATGCTGCCATGGACTGCCTGGGCTCGGTCGGAACCGCGCGCCGTGCCTTCATCGCCGCCGCTCGCAGCGCTGGCTACGTCCCCGAGGATCTGATCGCCCTTTCTCGCCGTCAGGCCGCTTGAGTTAGGGTCTGCGCGCGCGGCGACCGGGTTTCTTGCTGCAGGACCAGCCCCGGTTGTCTTCGGACCGAGACAGGGTGTCGGCCTTGTCGCTGGTCAAGACTACAGGCAGGATCTTGCGCGAACCTCGGCAAAGGACACCAGTCTGCCCTCTGTCTCATCCCAGAGATTGAGCCGCACCGTCGCCAGGCTTTCGCCAATGGTCAGGCGTTGCGCCTCTGCCAGTTCGCGGTGATCGCGGAGGACTTCGGGCAACCGATAGAACGGAATCCGGGAATAGAGGTGATGCACATGGTGGATGCCGATGTTCCCGGACAGCCATTGCAGCGGCTGTGGCAGCACATAATGTGAACTGCCCTCGAGCGCCGCATGATGGAGTTGCCACTGCTCTCCGCGAGACCAATGGGTCTCTTCGAACTGGTGCTGGACGTAGAACAGCCAGACCCCGATCGTCGCCGCCACGACTGAGGTGGGAAGGAAGATCAGCAGCACCGGCATGAGGCCGCCGAACCAGATGATCAGCCCAAGCGCAATGCCGATCATCGCATTGGTGCCCATGGCCGAGGTCCAGTAGCGCCAGCCGGCGTTCATAAGGCCCAGGGGCAGCCGGTTCTGCAGGATGAACAGATAGCTTGGTCCCAGCAGGAACAGAACGACCGGGTGGCGATACAGCCGATACATCAGGCGACCGACGGCCGAGCGTGCCCGGTACTCATCGATGGTCAGTGTCAGCACATCCCCGATACCGCGCTGATCGAGGTCTCCATGAAGTGCGTGATGGATCGAATGGGTGCGCTTCCAGACGGCATAGGGCGTCAGGGTCAGAACACCGAGGGTACGACCGATCCAGTCCTGCGCCTTTCTGTTGGTCAGAAACGACCCATGTCCGCAGTCGTGCTGGATGACAAAGATCCTGACAAGGAATGCCCCGTTCAGAAGCGCCACGGCCAGCGCCAGCCATGCGCTCACGGAAAGCGCCGCCCAGGCCAGCACCCAGAGGGCGACGAACGGCACCAGCGTCGCCGCCAGTTCGAAAAGGCTGCGCGCCGTCATCGGTTCTCGATACCGCGCCAGGGTGCTGAGCCAGGCGCGCGCGTTGCGGGGAGGCGCGTTTCCGAGCCGACCGGTTTGATCTGTCATCTTTGCCTGTACATTTTCTCTCCGACACAATGAGGGAGAGATTTCCGGCCCTGGCAAAAAGCCATTACATCAGCGGTTTGTTCAGGCTCCTAGCCGTTAGCGGGCATGGGTTAGGGTTTCAACCGACAATTCACACAGTGATTTGGTCTGAGCGCCCGCTTCGTCCGTATCGCGACCTCGTGGTCGCGTGTTTGTTGCGGCGCAAGACCAACGGCAGCTTCCAGGAATGCGGCAATTCAGCATATGTCGAGGTCGACCGGCGGCTATGGGCCAACCTCGCCAAGCTCCGGCCGCCCCCTGCGCCCAGCGATCGCTGCGGGGCAGTATGTTTCTCCGCGCCTTAGCTGACGTGTTGATCCAGGACATCCGTTCCATGAGCCGGAACGTCAGCACTTTCTTCAGCCCGGTATCGTCGAAAAAGTTCGGGGCGCTCAATGCCCTTCCGCAGCTCATCCAGTATTTCCTTGGAGATCGTCCACCATGCTTATTTTCGATGAAGCATGGACCGTATCAGCCATACACAAAGACCGAACACTCTCACTGAATACGTTGAGCCGCGCCCTAACAGAAGTCAGATACTCTCGAACATGCGTCCCAGGACGATGACAACAATCAGCAGGCCCACAGACAAGAGGGCGCAACAGAAACCAAAGCGGTTCAGCCTCTCTTCCGCCGATGCGGCCCCGCCGAGCTTCCTGAGCTTTTTGCTACGGAGAATGGCCAGGGCGGCAGCGGCCATTCCCATAAAGCTGACTGCCGAAGCGAGGAGAGTTGCCAGTAGTGCCATAGCTTCTCCTCTATATTTCAGGTCAACCGGCACGGTGAGCAAAATGCGGCGTCCGGTCAAGGCCATGCGCAGATTACCCCCTTCACGACCAGCTTAGCCCCATCGGATAGGCTATCTTGAAGCTCAATGACCGCATCGCTGCGATCCAGGCCGGCTGTTTACTGCGGAGCAAGATGGAAGGCAGCTTCTGAGGTTACATCAAGCAGCATAGACAGAGGCCCGCTGGCAGCAAAGTGCCATATGCGGCTATCGACCGCGCCTGCACCAACGAATTGAAACGCCTAGGTTTGTTCGCCGCACTTTGGTTTTCATACGCGGCGGCCGAGCCCGTCTTCGCCGTGAGCACATCCCCGATGCCTGTGGAGGTGCAGCTTCTGGCAACAGCGCCTCAGCGGACCTCATCCTGAAAGCCCACCTCCCGTCGCAGGCTTTTCGTCAGGCGGCGCATCTCTCCAGCCAGATCAGGTTGTCCCAAAGCTCAGCCGATGCGCCATCAGGGCCTTTTCCCTGACGCGAGACCTTCTCGGCCCTCAGAATGATCCAATCCTCTGGCGCATCCGCGATTACCTCCAGTTCTTCGTCCACCGTTGGGAACGGATCTGCTTTCGCCAGCATCTCCGCACTCGCCCAGGGCGGCGGCGCAGCATGTGAGACGATCAGAAGATGGCCGCCAGGCGCGACCTGTCCGGCTGCCTCCCGCAGCACCTGGGCGCGCGGCAGATCAACATGGCTCTGGAAATAGAGCGCAGTGATCAGATCGAAAGGTCCGTCCGGCACGCCCTGCCCCAGATCCCGCGCCTCGAACCGGGCGCGATTCTGCAGGTCGAGCGACGCGGCGCGCGCCGTGGCACGGTCGCAGGCGACGACTGAGATGTCGACCCCGAGCGCCTGCCAGCCCTGCGTCGCAAGCCAGACGACATCGTCGCCATTCGACGAGCCGAGATCGAGAGATCGCCCCGGGGTCAGGCCTTCCGAGATCTGCACCAGCAGCTTGCTCGGCTGCCCCGACGACGTGCTGCGCTTCGTGCGGTAGATTTCGTCCCAATGCGTACGGGGATCGGTGTCGGTCATGGTAACCTCCTTGAATTTCGAACCGGCGGACTTGCAGCTATCAGCCTTCGGGCCAAACCAGCGAGCGGTGGAGCTGTGCCCCCGCCCAGGCGCCATCGCCGACCGCGAGCGACACCGAATGCGGCACCCGGGCCGCATCGCCGCAGGCGAAGACGCCGGGCAGATCGGTCTCCTTCGTCTCTCCGGTCGCGATCTGCAGGCCCATCGGTGTCTCGATCAGCCTGCAGCCCATCTTCGCCGCCAGATCACTTGCCGGCGTGCAGCGTGGCGCGGTGAACAGACCCGCGAAGTTCAGTCGGCGCCCGTCGGTCAGCACCACCTCGGCCTCCGCTTCGATCTCTGCGATCAGCTGCCGCTCCACCGTGACCCCACGACGGGCGAGATCCGCTTCCGCCTCGGCATCAAGGGGCGTGACGCCGTTGGTGAACAGGGTCGTCTCACCCCATTCCGGCAGCAGTTGCGCCTGGTGGACCGACATCGGTCCCGTTCCGATGACGCCGATCCTGCCTTGGTTCAGCTCGTAACCATGGCAATAGGGGCAATGAAACACCGACCGCCCCCAGCGATCCGCCAGCCCCGGAATCGCTGTTAGCTCATCCCGCACCCCAGTCGCCAACAGCAGACGTCGGCCGCGGTGCTGGATCCCACCAGCCGTCTCCACCATGAAATCGTCCTTCCGGCCCGAGGCGGCGATTACCCTGCCCTCCATCCATTCCAGCGTCGGATAGGCCGTCAGCTGATTGCGGGCATTCGCATGGATGACCGCCGGATCGACCCCGTCCTGGCCCAGAAAACCATGCGAGTGGCTGGCAAACCGGTTGCGCCGCTCTCCGGCGTCGATGATCAGCACTTTGCGCCGGGCACGCAGAAGCTGCAGGGCGGCTGCCATTCCGGCGTAGCTGCCCCCGATCACGATTACGTCCTTCATCTGGTCTAATTCCTGGTTGCGCGCCTTTCCGCATGCCGCCGCGCGAAATCGGCGGCCAGATCGGCGAGGGTTACATCGGCGAAGCGGTCGAGCAGAAGCGCCTCCGCCTCGAGGAAGGCTTTGTCGAGCGCGGCATTCACCGCCTGCTCCACAAGGCATTCCGGAGTCTCATTGCGGTTGCCGATCGCGAAGATCGCGGGCTCGCCAAGTGCCGCATGCAGCTGGCGCAGATTGACGGTCTTCAGATCGGCGCTGATGCGCCAGCCGCCCGCATGCCCCCGCTCGGCCGAGACCAGCCCCGCCTCGCGCAAGAGCCCCATCGTGCGGCGCACGACGACGGGATTGGCCCCGAGGCATTGCCCGAGGGTTTCTGAGGTCATCGGCCCCTCATGCTCTGCCATATGCAGCAAAGCATGGAGGACGGAGGAGAGACGGCTGTCACGTTTCATGTAACTATACATGTTACGATTCGAGACGAAGGTCAAGGCTGATGCCGAAACTTTACTGTGCCAACCTCCGGCGCTGACTTGCGGAACAAGGCTTTATGTCCACCAGGTCGCAGAGCCGCTCTAGCTCTCGTCACTCTGTGTCGCCCGGCACTTGCTACCGTCAGCCTGTGGTTCCCAGAGCCTGCTCAAGCGCCGCACGCCCACTGCCCGCGAGCCAGGAACGCAGGTTGAGCAGTTCCGGGTTGATCTCGCGCATGGCATCAAGGTCAACCCCTTCTGAAAGTGGGCCGTCTTCCAGGCTCTTCGCCATATGCGCGAGGTCCGCGTTTGCGGCGAGAACCTCATCGGGGAAGCGCTCATAGGTGATCTGACGACCCGCAGCCTCAGAGAACGCCAGTTCCAGTTCGCGTCCTGTCACGCGGTCGCTGGCGATCTTCATGGTCTTACCGCCGAAACGAGCCCTGTCGGCAAACACGGCGGCAGCAAATTTGCCGATATCTTCCACCGCGGTCAGGTGGATCGCCTGATCCCGCCGGATCAGCGACACCAGCCGGCCCTGATCCAGGCCGAAGCCCGGCCGCACCAGCATCTCCATGAAGATCATCGGCCGGATGATGGTGGTCGTGATGGGAAGGTCTCGGACATGCGCCTCGATACGGGGCTTGGCGTCGAAGCGCGGCACGCCCGTCAGCACATCTCCCGCGCTCGCTCCCGAGGAATAGAGGAGATGCTCGATGCCGGTTTCGGCTGCGATATCCGCAATCACGATCCCATAGCGGACTTCGTCTTCAGCGGCCAGGTTCCCCGGCAATACGCAGAAGACACCATAGGCATCTTTCATGGCCGAGCGGATGACATCCCTGTCCTCGAATGAGCCCTGGATAAGATCAACGCCTGCATCCCGCAGCGTCAGGGATGCGGTCCCCGTGGCGTCCAATACAAACGCACGAACCGGCCGCCCTGCCCTCAGCAAGGCCTTGACGACAGATCCTCCCTGTCGCCCGGTGGCGCCGAAAACCAGAATGGGTCTTTTGTCATCGATCATGGGATACCCTCGCATGGAACAAGGGCTATCCATATATACCAACGTAAACTCGCCGGAAGACGGCACATTTTCCTGCATCAGGCACAAGGATGATACCCTTGGACGAACAGATACATGCCGACGCGCCGCGAGGGTCCGGGGATAGCCGGGTGTTCCGACCCGTTCCAGCAAACGGGGTCTGCGCGCTGCTGAGTGACAAGTGGACTGTTCCGGTGCTCTGGCGGCTTTCACTCGCAGAGGGACATCGGCTCCGCTTCTCAACGCTGAAGAAGGAAGTCGATGGCGTGACGCAGCGCATGCTGACACTTACGCTGCGCAACCTTGAGCGCGATGGGCTGGTTGCCAGGTATTATTTCCCGGAAGTACCGCCACGCGTCGAATATGAACTGACCGATATGGGGATCGGCGCCTTGCGCGCCCTTGAGGGGTTCAACTTCTGGGTCCGCGACAACCTGCAGACCATTAGGAAGCACCGCTGCGCTTACGACGAAGTGGGTTCGTAAGCCTTTATCATTCAAGCACTTTACGAGAAACTACGCCCCCTCGCCGCGCTTGAGCAAACGACCGCTTCAAAGAACGATGATGCGGCATAAATGGTTCTCGACCGGGCTCTTGAGGCCGAACAGGACGCGTCCTTCCTCAGACCGGCACATCCTCGGGCACCAACCTAGAGACCGACATCGCATATTGTCCCGGCGGCTGACCGACCTCGCGGGCAAAAGCCGTGTTGAATGCGCTGGCCGAGCCATAACCCAGGGCCGCGCCGATCTCGGCCAGACTGCCGTCCCCTCGCCGCAGCCGGTCCTTGGCGAGGCTCATCCGCCAGCCGGTCAGATAGGCCATCGGGGCAAGCCCGAGCTCGCGCTCGAACCGCGTAAAGAAGGCAGAACGTGACAGGCCCGCAGAGCGGGCCAGTTCCGCCACCGTCCAGGATCGCGCCGGATCGGAGTGCATGGCGCGCAAGGCGGTGGAAAGATGCGGATCACCAAGCCCCCGCAGCAGGCCTGGCGGGGCCGTGATGCCGCTGGATGCGCGGAAAGCCTCGATCAGCAGAACTTCCAGCAACCGTTCCAGCACTACCTCGCGGCCCGGCCGCACCGCCCGCGCCTCATCGGCAACCAAGCGGATCAGCATCGCGAGCCGCGCCTCGCCACGGATCACAACCAAATCGGGGAGCAGCGTCAGCAGCAGCGCGGCATCACGCGCGCCAAAGGTGCAGTGGCCGACAAGCTGCTGCGTCGTGACAGGCAGATCAGGATCACCGATGCGCACCTGCCCGGGCGCAAGCAGCACAGGCTCGGAGAACTGCCCTGCCGGCAGGACGGGATCAGGGCTTGAGATCGTGAAGCGCGTGGCGGCCGGGATCAGCGCGAAGTCGCCCTCCTCAAGAAGGATCGGCGGGCGCCCGTCCACTTCAAGCAGCGCCTGCCCCGCAAGAGTCAGGTTGTAGAAGACGATACTGTCCTCATCCCGACGCACCCGCCAGGCACCAGAAGCGCTGGCGATCTTGGCATAGGGCGCGCCGGGACGCAGCAAGGTCACGATCTGGGTCAGCGGATCAGTCATGGCGAGCTCAGTTTGGACTTTCGATAAATCATATCGGACTTCGGATTATAGGTCGTCGACTACAGGATGGCTAGATCGGGAGGGCAACAGAGAAAGGACCTCCCCATGCCCACCATTCTGATCACTGGCTGCTCCTCGGGCTTCGGCCTGGAGACCGCGCGGCATTTCCTGGCCGAAGGCTGGAACGTCATCGCCACAATGCGAACCCCGAAAGCTGACCTTCTTCCTGCCTCTGAGCGGCTGAAGATCCTGCCATTGGACGTCACCGACCCCGCAAGCATCGCCTCGGCGGTGGCAGCCGCAGGCGAGATCGACGTGCTGGTGAACAATGCAGGTATCGGCTGGCTGAACGCGGTTGAAGGCACGCCGATCGACGTCGTGCGCGACATCTTTGAGACCAACACCTTCGGCACCATCGCCATGATCCAGGCCGTGTTGCCGCAGTTCCGCGCACGCAGCGCGGGGGTCATCATCAACGTGACCTCCAGCGTGACGCTGAAGAATTACGACCTGCTGTCGGTCTATACCGCCAGCAAGGCGGCCGTGAATGCGCTGACCGCGGTGATGGCGCTGGAGCTCGCTCCGTTCGGGATCCGCGCCCATGTCGTGCTGCCGGGCCAGGCGCCGGGCACCGCCTTTGGCGCCAATGCCCGCGAACGCCTGACGCAGGCTGGCGGCTTCCCGGAACCCTATGCAGAGATGGTTCAGGCGGTCTTTGCGCGGCTGGCCGGCGGGTCAGAAGATGAGCTGACCAGAGCGGAAGATGTGGCTGCGGCGATCTGGCGCGTCGCGACCGACCCGACCGCACCCATGCGCGTACCCGCAGGCGCCGATGCCGTGGCCTTGTTCAAAGGCTGAGGCCGGACAGGGCGCGCGCTTAAGTCTTAACGCGGCACGGCGTCGAAGTTACTTCCGGAGCGGCGCAGATGCAGAATCTGCGCCGTCAACCCGACGATGAGCAGGACGAGCAGCGTGCCGAGCGCGCCCAACAGGATCGGCGATTCCGGTCCCTTCGCGATGGGATTGCCATTTGGCACCCGGGTCAGGGTCTCGTTGACCGACGGCACCAGCAACAGGAAGACTGTCAAACTCAGAAAGATGGTCTCAAGGTAGCGGGCGGCGCGGCCAAGTGCCGATACGTGCCCGACCGTATAGCCTGCGACAAGCAGCACCAGGGTCACGACGCCAACCCCGATGCTGACCGGCTGTTTTGCGATCAGAAAGACCGTCAGCCCGCCGATCGCCATGAAGATGAACCAGGCCACACCAGCACCGGATCGGGGCACGATCCTCCCGTGGCGGGCAAGCATCCAAAGCGCAAGCGGAATGGCCGGCAGGCTGCCAAGCGTGTGCAGCCAGCCCAGGTGTGAGATCCCGAACATGATATTTTCCTGAGATGATGTTGGTTGAAGGGCCACCGCCGATGTCTGGCGGGCGAGGCGACAGCCGGGCTGCGACTGTCGCGGATACGCCGGGGGCTTCGGCTCAGACCAGGGTCAGACCGACCTCGACATTGTTGCGGGTGGCGTTGGAATAGGGACAGGTCTGATGCGCGGCCTCGACCAGCTTTTGCGCTTCTTCGCGCGCAATGCCCGGTAGGCTGACCTCCAGATCCGCCGTAATGCCGAACCCGCCTTCGCTGCGCGGCCCGATCCCGACACTGGCCGTGATCGCTGCGTCAGCGGGAAGCTTCACCTTGTGCTGCCCCGCCACGACTTTCAGTGCGCCGAGGAAGCAGGCGGCATAGCCTGCTGCAAAGAGTTGTTCGGGATTGGTGCCCGGGCCGCCGGCACCGCCGAGTTCCTTCGGCGTCGACAGCACAACCTCGAGTCTGCCGTCTTCGCTGCCGGCCTGCCCCTCACGGCCGCCGGTTGCGGTGGCTTTGGTGCGATAGAGAACTCGGACTGACATCGTCGCCTTCCTTTCTTATTCTCGATAATATTTATTGCGATAATATTCCTTAGGTCACCCACCCGACCCTGTCCAGCTTTTTATTGTCGCGATAACGAATTTCGTGATAAGCAGCCTCATGGCCCATGATCTGACCCTCGAAGACCAGCTCTGTTTCTCGCTCTATGCGACCTCCATGGCGATCAACCGTCTCTACAAACCGCTCCTGGACCAGCTGGGGATCACCTATCCGCAATACCTGGTGCTGAGCGTGTTGTGGGAGGAGGACGGCCGCGGCGTCGGCGCTATAGCGACGCGACTGGATCTGGAGCCGAGCACGATCACGCCGCTGGTCAAGCGGCTGGAGGCAGCCGGTCTGGTCACCCGCACCCGCCGCCCGGATGACGAGCGCAGTGTCTCGGTCGCGCTGACCCCGCGTGGGGCAGCGCTGAAGACCGAGAGCCGTTGTCTTGGTGAAGCCCTGTTTACAAAGGCGGGCATGGCCGCAGAAGAGATGATCGCGCTCAACAGCAAGGTTCGGGATTTGCACGACGCCCTGACGGGCAGAACCAGCAAAATATAAGCTCTCCGAGGGCGACCGATCCCTCCGCGCTGACACGTGTGCCCGCAGGCGCTGAGGCTATAGCCCTGTTCAAAGGTTGTGGTCGGGCACCGGGCGCAGCGGAAATCGTCGTCCTACGTCCCTCATCCTTCTCTTTCCTTGCGGGCACCCGCACTCATGCTCCTATCGACGCACGTCGCGGACGAAGACTCATCATCCTTTAGTCAGATTCCAATCTAACTCAGGGTCGGGAACTGCGCTGCGCCCCGCCAGACCGCGAAATTCTGCGATCAAAGCATGAACATGAATTGCACACGACAGGATGCAAGATACTGATTTAAAAGAGAAAAGCATCCAATCCATCATCGGGGCGACAGATAGTCTATGAGATTGATTTTCAATCATTTTTACAGTATCTTCAATCCGTTGACCCAGTTTGCCCTTACGCGAAGTTACGCCCTGATATCCCCGAATACCCCTCTTTACGACGACTCATTGCATACAGAGCGCAAACGAAATGGCCTCGATCTCCAAGCTTCCCTACGGCGCATACCGGGTCCGGATCAGACGGAAAGGCCGCTACGCGAGCGGGGCTTTCCTGCGTCGGGACAACACCCGGAAATGGGTCCGGCAAGCTGAATCAGGGGTTACCCCCTAACAGATCGTCCGTCGCTCGTCTGCACACCTTCGGTGACCTGACTGATCTTCATATAGCCGATATCTGTGCGGCAAGGAAACCTCCCCGCCGCAGCGAGGAAGCCACTCTCGCGGCTCTTAAGCGCGACCTCGACAAGAAGAAGGCAGGTCGCCAGGGTTTCCCGGACCAGTGGCGCGCACATGGCCCGATGTCCACCGGCAGGTTCAGCGGACCCGGTGCAAGGCGGATCGATATCCGCAGCGTGACCCGGTTTTGTCGGCGGCATCTGCAACAAGGCCCATGACCGCTCTCCTCTGCGGAGCCTCGCAGACCCACCCTGCACACAGATGCCATCGCGGAGCGGTCGCATCACCACAGCACAGATCCTGGGGCACTGGCGGCAGGGGAATTTGTGCCACCGGCGCGCGCCCAAGGCGGATCTGACATTTTTCAGTTGTGTCTTGACAAAAATCAAACGGCGCGAAAAAACAGGCGCAGGACGGGGCGCGCAGCTTTGCAGCCCGCCGTCCGGAGGAGACCAGCACAGTCCCAAATCCGGCCAGACCGCGCAGCCTGCGCGGGGCGTGGAGGCGGGCTGGCTGCGAACGGAAAACGGGATCAGATATGCAACGCTTCCTCAATAACCCCGACGATATCGTCGATGAAACCGTCGCGGGATTTGTCCGTGCGCATCGCGATCTTGTGCGGCTTGATCCCGACAATCCGCGTGTGGTCGTCTCGACTGCGGCGCCGCAACCGGGCCGTGTCGGCATCGTGACCGGCGGCGGTTCGGGGCATGAGCCGGCCTTTATCGGCTATACCGGCCGCAATCTGGTTGATGCAGTGGCGGTGGGAGAGCTCTTCTCCTCGCCGACCGCCAAAAGCTTTGCCGACGCGATCCGCGCAGCCGATGGCGGCGCCGGGGTCGCGGTGCTCTACGGCAATTATGCCGGCGACAATATGAATGTGCGCATGGCGAAAGAGATGGTGACCCCCGACGGGATCGAGGTCGCCACAGTCGTCGCCAATGACGATGTCTGCTCGGCCCCGCTGGCCGAGCGCGAGCGCCGGCGCGGCGTCGCGGGCGAGATCTTCATGTGGAAGATCGGCGGCGCGAAGGCAGCCAAAGGCGGCTCTCTGGCCGAAGTGATCCAGGCCGCGCAAAAGGCAATCGATGCCTGCCGTTCGGTCGGTGTCGGCCTTGGGCCCTGCACCCTGCCCGCCGTGGGCCATCCGAATTTCAAAATCGAGCCCGGCACGATGGAGGTCGGGATCGGCCATCACGGCGAGCCCGGCGTCCGGGTCGAGGCGCTGAAAACCGCCGATGCGGTGGCCGATGACATGCTGGACATCGTGCTGGGTGATCACGGGCTGCAGGAGGGCGCCGAGGTTTCGGTGCTGCTTTCGGGCCTTGGCGCGACGCCGATCAACGAGCTTTACGTGCTTTATGACCGGATCGAGAGCCAGCTGGATGCAAAGGGTATCCATGTCCACAAGGCTTTCGTCGGCAATTACTTCACCTCGCTTGAGATGGTCGGCGCGACGCTGACCGTGATGGCACTGGACGCCGAGCTGAAAGAGCTCCTTGATCTTGCAGCCGAGGCGCCTGGCATGGCCACGGGTGCGGTGGCAGCGCCGAAAAACGCAGGGGTGGCCCATGGCCGCCATGCCGCCAGCGCGGCTGCGACCGCCACCACGATTGCAAAGAATGTCACCCTCACCGGCGCATCTGTGCCGGTGGCGGGCAGCGCCGGGATTGTCCGCGAGATCGCCGCCGTGATCGTCGCCAATAAGGCGCATCTGTCAGAAATCGACGGGCTGATCGGCGATGGCGACCACGGGATCAATATGGCCAAGGGCTTTGGCCGCGCCGCAGACCGGATCCCGGCGGATGCCAGCCTCGATCAGGCGCTGCGGATCCTCTCGGATGTGCTGATGAGCGAGATCGGCGGCTCGATGGGCCCGCTTTACGGCTTCATGTTCCAGGGAATGGCCGATGAGGTTGCGGGCCGCCCGGGTCTTGATGCCGATGGTTTCGCCGATGTGATGAACGCGGCCCTGGCGGGGGTGCGCAAGACCGGCTCGGCCCAGGTCGGTGACAAGACGCTGATCGATTGCCTGGTGCCTGCGGTCGAGGCCTTTGATGCGGCGAAATCCCAGGGCCTTGCTGCCGCGCTGACGGCGATGTCTGAGGCCGCAGTCAAAGGCCGCGACTCGACCGTTGATCTGGTGGCAAAGATCGGCCGCGCCAGCCGGCTTGGGGAACGCTCGCGCGGGGTGCCGGATGCCGGCGCGACATCCTGCTGCCTGATCCTGACCACGCTGGCGGATGCCGCCCTGAAGCGGCTGGCCTGATATGACCGATCTGAGCGCCGCAGATGTGACCGACCTGTTCCGCACCGTCTCGTTGCGGATCGGAGAGGCACGCGCGGCGCTTGGCGCGCTTGACGGCGCCATCGGCGATGGCGACCACGGCAATTCCATGGCCGAAGGCTTTGCCGCCCTGACCCGCGCACTTGTCACCGCGACCCGGGAGGGCAAGGGCGCGGGCGACCTTTTCCCCATCGCCGCCGAGAGCTTTCTCGATGCGGTGGGCGCCACCACCGGGCCGCTTTACGCCTCGGCCTTCCTCAGCGCCGCGCAGCTGTTCAGCGGCATGGACACCATTCCTGCCGAGCGCATCCCCGAACTGGTCACCGCCTTCCATGAGGGCATCGCAAGGCGCGGTAAGGCAAGCGCCGGCGACAAGACCATGCTCGACGCCTGGCGGCCTGCGGCGCGCGCGGTTGCCGCCGCCGGCCCCGACCCGCTGGCCGCCCTTGCCGCCGCCGAAGCCGCAGCAAATGAGGGCCGCGATGCCACCCGCGCCATGGTTGCAGCCCTGGGGCGCGCCGCGCGGCTGGGCAGCCGGACGCTGGGTCATATCGACCCGGGCGCGGCCTCGGCGGTGATCATCATCCAGGGCCTGCGCGAAGGTCTGCAGGCCCATCTCGCGCGGGGGGCCGGCTGATGGCTCTGAAACCCGAAAGCGGCGCGCTGGCGGAAATGCCGATGCGCTTTGGCGATGATGCGCTGCTCTGGGCCGCCTGGCTCTATTACGAGGACGGCCTGACCCAGAGCGATATCGCGCAGAAGATGGGCCTGTCGCGCGCCTCGGTGAACACCTGGCTGGCCGATGCCCGCGCGCGCGGCCTCGTCAATATCGAGATCCAGCCCGAGCGCTTTCGGGCCGTTTCGGTCGCACGCGGTCTGAAGGACCATTTCGGCCTGCATGACTGCCTTGTGATCCCCTCTGAAGGCGACGGCAAACCGCTGATTGAACGGCTTGGACAGGCCGGAGCAATGGTGCTGAAGCGGCTGGTGCGGTCGGGCGACACGCTGGCGGTGACCTGGGGGCGGTCGGTGCTGGCGCTGGCTTCGGCGCTGGATCATCCCGGGCTTGCTGATATCCGCGTGGTTCAGGCCACCGGTTCGACCACCGCACGCATCGCCTGGACGCCCGAGGCCTGCGCCTCGCGCCTCGCCTCGGCGCTTGGGGCGCGCTGGATCCCGCTCGCAGTGCCCGCGATCGTCTCGTCGCCAGCGATGCGCAGTATGCTGATGGAAGAGCCGGTTCTGGCAGAACAGCTCCAGGTCCTGTCCGAGGCCAATCGGATCATCATGGGCATCTCTTCGATGCGGCCCGAAAGCACCATCCACAGCTCGGGTTTCCTCGAAGGCGTCGACCGTCACGCCCATTACCAGGATGCGGTCGGCAGCCTTCTGGGCCGGTTCATCTCGGCCAGGGGCGAGCTGGTCGCGGGGCCGGTCAATGACCGCACCATCGGGCTGGATCTCGACGGGCTGCGCCGCGTGCCGCAAAAGATCGCGGTGGCGGGCGGGATCGACAAGGTGGCCGCGATCCTTGCGGCGCTGCGCGGCGGGCTGATCGATGTGCTGGTGACCGATGCGGCCACCGCGCGCGGCGTGCTGACCGCCGATGGATGGCAGGAAAGCAGCCGCCGTCCGGCGCCTGTTGCGCCCGGCCCCGCAACCACCCGAAACCACGGCAAAAAGCTGATCAACGAGGCACGGAATGCCGTTGATGAAAGCCTTGCAGGCGCGCTTCTGGCGCATGAGGGCCAGATCATCCTGGTTCCCGGCACCAGCCGCGCCGTGATGGCAAAACAGGGCCCGCGCCCGGGGAAAGTCGGCATCGTGATCGGCGGCGGCGCCGGGCATGAGCCGGGTTTCTGGGGCTATGTCGGCCAGGGCCTCGCCGATGCGGCGGTGGTGGGGAATATCTTTGCCGCCCCTCCGCCCGGCCCGATCCTTGCGGCCAGCCGCGCCGTCGATGGCGGCGCGGGTCTTCTGTATATCTTCGGGAATTTCTCGGGCGATGTGATGAATTTCGAGATGGCGCGCGAGATGGCCGAGGCCGGCGGCATCCCGGTGCGCCAGATCATCACCACCGATGACATCGCCTCGTCAGAGCCCGAAAGCCGCGGATCGCGCCGGGGCGTTGCTGGCAATGTGTTTGTCTTCCGCATCGCGGGCGCGGCCGCCGATCTTGGCGCCTCGCTTGAGGCCTGCGAGGCGGTGACACGGCGCGCAGCGCAGCGCGTCTATACGATGGGCCTCGCGCTGGAGCCCGCCCGCCTGCCCGATACCGGCCGCCCCGGCTATGAGCTGGGCGCGGATGAGATGGAGATCGGCGTCGGTGTACATGGCGAGCCTGGGGTGGAGCGCCAGCCGCTGGTCTCTGCCGATGATGCCGCCGATCTGCTTCTCGACCGGATCCTCGCCGAGATGGCACCCGCGCGCGGCGACCGGGTGGCGGTGCTGGTCAATTCGCTGGGCGGGACCCCGGCGATGGAGCTTTACATCCTCACCCGCCGCATCCGGCAGCGACTGACGGCGCATGGCATCACTGTCAGTCACATGCTGGTCGGCCCCTATTACACCTCGCTGGATATGGAGGGCGTCTCGCTCTCGATCCTGCATCTCGATGATGAACTGGCGGCGCTGATGGATCATCCCTGCGACGCGCCGGCGCTGATGAGCAAAGGGGGCCGCGCATGACCCGCTGCCCCGCCGGAATCCAGGCTGCAAACCAGGCCATAAAACAGGCTCGTGACATACGACAGCAGGCATTGACATTTGTCACAGACCTGTGTCGATATACAGAACCGGATCAGGGCGCGCAGTCTGCCCCTGCCCCGGCGGGAGGAAAACCGTGATCAAGACCGCTGACCGCCAGACCGTGTTTCTGGCCCTGATCAATGTGATTGTGCTGGTGGCAGGCGCCCTGCTGGCCGGAGCAAATTTCGTTGACAGCTATAACCTGCAGGTGATGGCCGCGCAGGTCCCGGAACTGGGCCTGCTGGCGCTTGGCGTCGCGCTGGCGATGATTTCCGGCAATGGCGGCATCGACCTTTCCGGGATCGCACTGGCGAACCTTGCCGGCATCACCGCCTTTCTGGTCGCAAGCCGCATCCTGCCCCCGGGTGATGCGCCGATGGCCTTCTCCTGGACCTTCGCCGGGATCGCGCTTTGCGTGGGTCTGGCCGGCGGGCTCATCAACGGGCTGATGATTGCCTATACGGGGCTCACGCCGCTGATCGCCACGCTCGGCACCCAGCTTCTGTTCACCGGGATCGCGGTCTGGCTGACCAATGGCTCGTCCGTCAGCCTCGGCTATATCCCGCCGCTGGATGATTTCGGCAATCTGCCGGTGCTGGGTGTGCCGCTGTGTTTCGCGCTGTTCGTGCTGATCGCGGGGCTCATCGGCTATCTGCTGCGCTTCACCCCCTTTGGCGTCAAGCTGATGCTGCTGGGATCGAACGAGAAAGCCGCACGCTATGGCGGCATCCCGGTCAAGCGGATGATCGTCATCACCTATGCGATCTGTGGCATCCTCGCCTCGGTTGCGGGCATCGTGATCGCCTCGCGTGCGGGTTCGGTGAAATGGGATTACGGCAGCTCTTACGTGCTGATCGCCATCCTGATCGCGGTGCTGGGCGGGGTTAAGCCCGAAGGCGGATATGGTCGTGTGCTCTGCGTGCTGCTGGCCGCCACCGCGTTGCAGATGCTGTCGAGCCTCTTCAATTTTCTCGGCATCTCGAACTTCTTCCGCGATCTGGCCTGGGGGGTGCTGCTTCTGGCGCTGCTGGCCTCGGCGCGGGTGAATCTGTCGTACTGGTTCCGACCGGCGCGATAACGGACGCGGCGCCGGCCCCGCAGGGCAGGCCGGATCGCTGCAGGACATATGCCCCTGAAAACCGGAGGAGGACTACCATGAAGACACTCGCGAAACTGGCCGGAAGCGCCATGATCGCCGGTGCGATGGTCGCAGGCGCGGCCATGGCCCAGGACAAGCAGTCGATCACCACCGTGGTGAAAATCACCGGCGAAGGCTGGTTCGTGCGGATGGATGAAGGCGTGAAAGCCTTCGCAGCCGATCACGCCGATATTGACGCGGTTCAGGTCGGACCGGCTCAGGCCGATGCCGCGCAACAGGCCCGCATCATCGAAGACCTCGTGGCCAAAGGCGTCTCGGCCATCGCAGTCGTGCCGATGGACCCGGCGGCTCTTGAAGGCGTGCTGCGTCGTGCCCAGGCCCGCGGTATCAAAGTCATCGCGCATGAAGGCGACAGCATCGTCAACGCAGATGCCGATATCGAAGCCTTCGACAACGCAGCCTTCGGCCGCAAGATCAATGACGGCCTTGCGGAATGCATGGGCGGTGAGGGCAAATGGACGAGCTTTGTCGGCTCGCTCGGCAGCCTGACCCATAACATCTGGGCCGATGCCGGTGCCGAAAGCGCCGCAGCAAACCACCCGGGCATGGAACTGGTCGCCGCCAAGAACGAGTCGTTCAACGACGCGAACAAGGCCTATGACAAGGCAAAGGAAATCCTGCGCGCCTATCCGGATATCAAGGGCTTCCAGGGCTCGTCCGCCATCGACGTGATCGGCATCGGCCGTGCGGTTGAAGAGGCCGGCCTTGTCGGCAAGGTCTGCGTCTATGGCCTCGGCCTGCCGAAAGACACCGGCCCCTATCTCGAATCCGGTGCGGTCAACCGCATCTATTTCTGGGATCCGAAAGACGCGGGCTATGTCATGAATGTCGTCGCCGCCAAAGTACTGGCCGGCGAGGAAATCGCGGATGGCGCCGATCTCGGCGTGCCGGGCTATAACGCCGTCACCGTAACCCAGGGCCCGGGCAAGGGCATCATCATCCAGGGCGCTGCCTGGGTTGATGTCGGCAAGGACGAATACAAGAACTACCCGTTCTGATCTGCCCTCCCTGACCGGACAACCAGGCGAAGGCGCGGCATTCTGCCCGCGCCTTCGCATCCACAAGCTGAGGACGACCGCGATGCAATCGCAGCCAGGCCAGACAAACCAATCCACCGGCCAGAAGCCCTTTCTGGAAATCCGGAACCTGCGGAAATCCTTCGGCGGCGTGCAGGCGCTGAAAGATGTCAGCCTCACGCTGGAGGCGGGCCAGATCTATCACCTGATGGGCGAGAATGGCTGCGGCAAATCCACCCTGATCAAGATCGTCTCGGGCGCCCAGAATGCGACCTCGGGGCAGATCTTCATCGATGGCGAGGCCACCGGCCCGCTGGCCGGCGATATCGGTGCCATCGGCGCGCTGAAGGCCGGGATCGAGACCGTCTACCAGGATCTCTCCCTGCTGCCGAACCTGTCAGTGGCGGAAAATATCGCGCTGACCGGTCAGCTGGTCGCGGCAGGCGGGCGTCTGGCGCGGCGGCTGAAGCGGGCGGAACTGTTCGCCACCGCCGCCAAAGCGCTGGCCGAAGTGCATCTGCCGACTGACGCTGCCTTCCTGACGCGCCGCACCGATACTTTGCCGCTCGCGACACGCCAGCTCGTGGCCATTGCCCGCGCCATCGCGGCCTCGGCGCGGCTGGTCATCATGGATGAGCCGACCACCTCGCTGACCCGCCAGGAGGTCGAGAACCTGCTTTCCGTGGTGCGCCGCCTTCTTGATCAGGGCGTGACGGTGCTCTTCGTGACCCATAAGCTCGACGAGGTGAAATCGCTGGGCGGGCACGCGATCATCATGCGCGACGGCCTGAAAGTGGCGGAACGCGAGGTCGCCACCACCCATAAATCCGAGATCAGCCAGCTGATGACCGGCCGCGAAATCTCCGAGGCGCGCTACCGGACCGAACCGAAAATCGGCGAGGGGCTGCTGGAGGTCGAGAACCTCACGCAGACACGCGCCTTCCGGAACCTGTCGCTGAGCCTGCGCAAGGGCGAGATCCTCGGCATCACCGGGCTTCTTGATTCCGGCCGCAATGAACTGGCGCTGGCCCTGTCGGGTGTGCGCCCGGCGAGCAGCGGCGCAATCCGGCTGGAAGGCAAATCCGTCTGGCCGAAAAACCCCGGCGACGCGATCCGGGACGGCATCGGCTATGTCCCCGAAGACCGCCTGACCGAAGGGCTGTTTCTGGAAAAACCGATCCAGGACAATGTGACCCTGCCGGTGCTTGACCGGCTGAAAAACGCAATCGGCATGATCAGCCCGAAACGCGCGCGCAAACTGGCCGAAGACCAGATTGCCGATCTCCAGGTCGTGGCGCCGAATGTCGCGGCCCCGGTGCAGTCGCTGTCCGGCGGCAATCAGCAGCGCGTGCTGATCGGGCGCTGGCTGACCATCGAGCCACGCCTTCTGATCCTGCATGGCCCGACGGTCGGCGTCGATGTCGGGTCGAAAGACACCATTTTCCGCATCATCCAGCGCCTTGCCGATGACGGCATGGGGGTCATCATCATCTCGGATGACCTGCCCGAGCTTTTGCAGAATTGCGACCGGATCCTCGTGATGCGCCAGGGCGCGATTGCCGCGACCTATGACGCGGCGACCACCAGCGAAGACCGCATCTATCAGACAATGGCCGGCGGCGCGCCCGCCGCCTCAGACCTGGGTATTCCAGCATGACCGACGCCACTTCTTCCGCCGCAACGCCCGGCCTCGCCGCCCGGATCTGGGATCTGATGGGCCGCCGGCCCGAGCTTTTCACCCTTGCCCTGATCGTGGTCACGGTGATCGGCGTGGCCATCGCAAACCCGAATTTCTTCGCGATGAACAACGTCTTCGACATCCTGCGCGCCTCGGTGGTGCGGGGGATCTTTGCGATGGGCGTCCTTGTGGTTCTGGCCGCAGGCGGCATTGACGTCTCCTTCACCGCCATCGCAGCCTTTGTAATGTATTCGCTGACCATGCTGGTCACGAATATCTTCCCGGGAATGCCGCTTTGGGTAATCCTGCCGCTGGCGGCCCTGGGCGGCGCGGTCTTTGGCGTGATCAACGGGCTTTTGGTGCATTCCCTGCGCGCGCCTTCGCTGATCGTCACCATCGGCACGCAGTACATCATCCGCTCGGCGCTGCTGACCTTTGTCGGGACAGCCCTGTTCATGAACCTGCCCGCCTCGATGGAAGCGTTCGGCAAGGCGTCCCTCATCACCTGGACCGGCGGGACCGGGGTGATCTCGACCCTGCCTGCGACCGTGCTGGTGCTGGTCGTGGTCGCTTTCGCCACCTGGTTCATCCTTGAGCGCACCCTGATGGGCCGCGCGATCTTTGCCTCGGGCGGCAATCCGGGGATTGCAGAACGCCTTGGCTTCAACCTCTTCCATATCCGGCTCTTCGTGTTCGGCTGGGCGGGGCTGCTGGCTGGTATCGCGGGCATCGTGCATGTCGCCTCGAACCGTCTTGCAAACCCTTTTGACCTGGCGGGGATGGAGCTTGAGATCATCGCGGCCGTGGTTCTTGGCGGCGCGCGGATCACCGGCGGCTCCGGCACCGTAATCGGCACCCTGCTGGGTGTGCTGCTGATCACGCTGGTGAGCAATGTGCTGGTCTTCGTGGGCATTCCCTCGACGCTGCAGCTTGCCATTGTCGGCATCTTCATCCTGATCGCCGGCACCATTTTCGCGCTGCGCCAACGCAACTGAGCAAAGCGCGGCTGAACAACCTTTCGGGAGGAACCACCATGAGCCATGATGTTTCGGTCATCGGCCTCTATATTCTTGACGTTCTGGGGCGGCCGGTCGATGCGATCCCGCCGGGCGGCTCTGTCGCCTTTATCGACGAGATCCGCCTGACCGTGGCCGGTACCGCCGGCGGAACGGTGGTTGATCTGGCGAAGCACGGGCTGAACTGCCTCGCGGTCGGTGCGGTCGGTGATGACGAAAAGGCCGATTTCGTGCTGGCGACGCTGGCGCGGTTCGGGGTCGACACGAGCCAGATGCAGCGCCTGGAGGGCGTGCCGACCTCGGCCTCGATCCTGAACATTCGCCGCAACGGCGAGCGCCCTGCCCTGCATCAGCGCGGTGCGTCAGATCATTTCGACATCATCCCCGAAACGCTGGATGCGGTGCTGGCCGCCCCGATCATCCATCTCGGCGGCACCGGCCTTCTGGCGAAACTCGACGGAGAGCCGAGCGCGAAACTTCTGGCCGAGGCCAAGCGGCGCGGGCGGACCACCACCTTTGACCTCCTTGGCGCCGATGAGAATACGATCAACCTCGTCGCACCGCTTTTCCCGCATATCGACTATTTCATGCCCTCGGTCGAAGAGGCCCAGGCGATCTCCGGCGCGACGACCGTCGAGGGCGCCGGGCGCTTCTTCCTCGATCGCGGGGTGAAGCAATGCGTCTTTACCCTTGGCGGGGATGGCGTCTGTTTCATGGACAATAAGGGCGCCGTGGTGCGCCAGCCGGCGTTTGAGATCGAAGTGGTCGATACCACCGGCTGCGGCGATGCGTTCGACGCGGGCTTCATCACCGCGCTTCATCACAAAATGGATCTGAAAACCGCGCTGAACTTTGCCCAGGCGACGGCGGCGCTGGTGGCGACCGGGCTTGGATCGGATGCGGGTGTACAGTCGTTTGACCATACGCTTGAGTTCATGAATACGGCGAAGATCAAGGGCTGATCGCCCTTTGGCGAAGCGCCGGAGGGGTGTTGCATCCCTCCGGACCTTTCCCGATCTTTTTATCGGGTGGAAGAAAGCGTCAGGGGGTCTGTGCCAGCAGGCCCGCGGCTGTTTCGGTATCGGTTACCAGATGGCTGACATAGCCGCCTTTCAACGTGGCGCGCAGCGCGGCGATCTTTCCCGGGCCACCTGCCACGCAGACCCGGCGGGGGATGGCGCGCAGCTCATCAAGTTCGATCCCCATCATGCGGCTGTCGAAGTCACGGCGGATCTGCTGGCCTCCGGCATCGAGGAAACGGCAGATCAGCACCGCTTCGGCGCCGTCTGCGGCATAGGCGTCGATCTCATCCGTGCCGGCAATGCCGGCAACCCGCATCGTGCTGTCCGGCCCGAGACCTCCGAGACCAAAGACGATGGTGCGCGCTTTGCGGATCAGTGCGAATTGCTCGGAAAGCGCCGGTTCCTCGCGCAAAGCGGTGCAGAGCGCGGCGCTCGACAGCACCGCCGGCGCATGCATCACCATGCTCAGCGCGCCGAGATTGCGCGCCATGATCGCGGTGCAGAGCTCGGCCGAGAAATCGCGCCGCCCCATCGCCGCGCCGGTGACCTGGACCACGCTCAGCCCCTCGACGGGCTGCGAGATCGCATCGGCCACCGCCAGCACCGTGCGCCCCCAGGAGATGCAAAGCGTCTCGCCCGGGGTCAGCATCCGTTCGAGCTGCCGCGCCCCGGCGGCACCAAGGGCAGCAAGTCGCGTCGCCGCATCGTCTCCGGTCTGTACCGGCACCACCAGCGCCTCTTCGAGGCCAAAGCGCGCGGCGAGAGCCAGCGACAGCGAATGCCGCGCCATAACGCCCGCATCCATGCTGATCCGCACCGCGCCGCGTTCGCGCGCTTCCTGAAGATAATTGACCACGCTGGCGCGCGAGACGCCGAGCCGCGCGGCGATATCGCTCTGGTTCAGGCCTTCTTCATAATAGAGCCAGGCAGCCCAGATCACGATATCATCGAATTCCGCCGGCACGGCCCCCCGCCCGCGTATCTGCGCCTCTGCCGACATCAGTCCCCCTGCCCGTCTCGCCATCTCATACCATCAGCTTTGCCACGAAATCCGGGCCTTGGCGAGGCTTTCGCCGATCTCTTTCCCGCCCAGCATTGACAATTGACACCAATGACTGTCATTTGACATCAACTCAGACCTGAATGTCCAAGGAGAAGATCCGATGCAATCCCTGTGGTCCGATGCGGATTTCGAGAAAACCGTCGCCGCCTATGTCGCGGCCGGCGTGAACCGCGATGTGGCGATCCGCACCTGGACGACGCGGCTTCTGGGCCAGGTGCCGCAGCTGGTGCTGCATGGCGGCGGCAATACTTCGGTGAAAACCGTGATCAATGACCATGACGGCACGCCGGTCGAGGTGCTCTGCGTCAAGGGGTCGGGCTGGGATATGGGCCAGATCGAACCGGCAGGCCTGCCCGCGCTGCGGCTTGCCGAGCTGAAGGCGATGGTGAATTACGAGACGCTGTCGGATGATGATATGGTCATGCTGCAGCGCCGCCTGCTGCTGGATCCGGCTTCGCCCAATCCCTCGGTCGAGGCGATCCTGCATGCGATCCTGCCCTTCCGCCATGTCGATCACACCCATGCCAATGCGATTGTCGCGCTGACCAATCAGCCGAATGGCGAGGCGCTGATCCGTGCGCTTTACCCCGAATATATCGTCATCCCTTATGTGATGCCGGGCTTTGACCTCTCGAAAGTCTGTCTCAGGGCATTTAATGAGCGCCCCGATGCGCCCGGGATGATCCTGATCAAACACGGGATCTTCACCTGGTCCGACGATCCGCGTGTCGCCTATGAGGCGATGATCGAGGCGATCACCCGCGCCGAAAACCGTATCGCAGAGGGCAATCCGAAACCCTTCGGCACCGCGCCGGTGCTGAGCGGGCTTGCGGCAGCGAGCGAAATCGCGCCGATCCTGCGCGGCGCCATCGCCCTGCCGGGGCGCGAAGAAGGCGTTCCGCGCCGCTTTGTGATCGAACATCGCGTGACCCAGGATATCCTGGACTTCTGCGGCGCGGAAAATGTCGAAAGCCTGACCCGGCGCGGCAATGCGACACCGGAACATGTCATCCATATCAAGCGCTTCGGCCTTGCACTGCCCGCCCCGAAAGCGGGTGACCTGAAGGCCTGGGCCGCACTGGTGCGCGAGAAGGTCGCGGCCTATATCGCGGATTACACCGATTATTTCACCCGCAACAATGCGCGGGCGGGCGGCATCAAGACCATGCTCGACCCGATGCCCCGCGTCTTCTATGTCGAAGGCGTCGGCGTCTTTGCCGCGGGCCCGACCGCGAAAGCCGCCATGATCGGTGCCGATGTGGCCGAGGCGACGATCCAGGTGATCCGGGGTGCCGAAGGGATCGACGCTTTCGAGGCGCTGCCCGAGGAAGACCTTTTCGATCTGGAATACTGGTCGCTGGAACAGGTGAAGCTGAAAAAGGTCGCCGAAAAGCCGCTGACCCGCCAGGTCGCGGTGATCACCGGGGGCGCCGGTGGCCTGGGCCTTGCCATGGCCGAGGCCCTGCGTGCGGAAGGCGCCGAGATCGCGCTGCTTGATATCGACGGCGCGAAGGCCTCCGAGGCGGCAAAACGGCTGGGCGGCATCGGCATCGGTTGCGATCTGACCGATGCGGCGGCGGTAGATGCGGCGATTGCGCAGGTGGCGCTGCGGTTTGGCGGCGTTGATATCCTTGTCTCGAATGCCGGGGCGGCCTGGCAGGGCGCGCTGCTTGATGTGTCGGATGCTGATTTCCGCGCTGCATTTGAGCTGAATTTCTGGGGTCACCACTATGTCGCCCGTGCGGTGGTGCGGGTGATGCAGGCCCAGGGAACCGGCGGCGCGCTTTTGTTCAACGTCTCGAAACAGGCGGTGAATCCGGGCCCCGATTTCGGCCCCTATGGCACGTCGAAAGCCGCGCTGATGGCCTTGATGAAGCAATATGCAGTGGAACATGCGGCCGATGGCATCACCTCGAACGCGGTCAATCCGGACCGGATCCGCACCGGGCTCATGACCGATCAGATGATCGAAGAGCGCGCCCGCGCCCGTGGCGTCACGCCCGAGGTCTATATGCGCGGCAACCTGCTGCATCGCGAAGTCACCGCCGCCGATGTCGCCCAGGCCGCGCTCGCGCTGATCCGGGCGCGCACCTCGACCGGGGCGGTAATCACCGTCGATGGCGGCAATACCGCTGCAATGCTGCGCTGAGGCGCTCTTTTCCCCTGGTGCCGGCGCAGCAATGTCGCCGGCGCCTTCGTCTGTCCCGCGCGAGCGGCCCCGGTTACCGCAATCCAGGGGCCTCGCGGACCTGTACGTCCCGATCGCACACAATCTGATGTGGTCACTGCAAACCCGACATTGATGTAAGCTCAGTCTTTGCTGTCTGCCGATGTGCCTCAATTGGAAGATCGACGATGTCGAAACGAAAGCAGCACGCCCCCTGAATTCGGGGCGACAGACGCCCTTACAGGCGAGGAGCCCGCGTCGGAACAGACGAGCCTGTCCGATGTGTTTCCGACGATGATCAATCACCGGCAACGCGCGCTGCTCGATGGCGCATCCGGTGTTTTGAACGCGTTGGCCTAAAAGCGTCGGTGACCGATGAGGTCCTGGATCTGCATGCCAGGATCGGAAAGCTGGCGGTGGCCAACTCTTCTTTGGGAAGAAAGCTGCAGCCCCGGGGCGGAAAGTGAGGCGCGGCATGGGGGAGACGACCATCCGGGCTTGCTGATCGGCCGGCACTGCGCTTTGCCGTCGCTCCCCTGGTTGTCGTTTTACCATATACTGCCGGGTGAAACGGACCAGAACCTCGCGCTGATGCGGCTGATCGATATGCAGGCCTGGACAAGCCTTTCTTTGGCCTCCGTCAGATGACCTCGGACCTGCGCAATAAGGGCCATAAGGAGAATGCAAAGCGCATGTGCCGGCTTATGCGCCTGATCGGGCTGATGCCGGTCTGCAGAAGCCCGACACCAGCAGGCCAGCAGAAGGGCACAGGGTCTCACGCCGCCTTCTGCGCGGGTTGCGGGGAGAACGGCAAACCAGGTCTGGGGCCTCGACATCCCCTGTCTGCCAAAGCGTTGCGGCTTTCTCTGTCTGATGGCGAAAATGGATCAACAACTTGGCCGTGCAGGCCGGGCTCCCGTGCCCGGCAATACCTGAAACCACAGGCTTCCAATCCTGTAAGACATGGCTCAAGGCACTGAAAAATGAGAGCATCTGAGCGCGCCGCAGCGACCGGCTGAACGCCACCGAGCCGGCAGCATTCACTCCGGGTGCGTCATTCCTTGGGAAAGCTACGGAACGCCCGCCTGGTCCGGGCCATCCCGCATCCGCGCCGGGTGTCTCTTCCCCGCCTGCCGCGTTGGCCCGAGGGATGCGGCCCATGGGAGCAGAGGCGGGATCTTCAGCGCCCCTGCCAGCGGTCAGCGAAGACCATGTCTTCCAGCCGGTGACGCTGCCCCCAGCCCCGGACCTCAAGCTCTGGCCGGTCATAAAGGTCGCGCACATGCCCAAGGCACAGGAGCGCCACCGGCACCACTCCATCGGGCAGATGCAGGATGCGCTTGAGATCACCTTCGCGGAAGATGCTGACCCAGCCGACGCCGATCCCCTCGGCCCGCGCGGCGAGCCAGAGGTTCTGCACCGCGCAAACTGTGGAATAGAGGTCGGTCGCGGCATCATGGGTGCGGCCCAGCACCACCGGACCGCCACGTGTACGGTCACAGGTGACGCAAAGGCAAAGCGGCGCCTCAGAGATCCCCTGGAGCTTGAGCTGCGAATAAAGCGCGCGCCGCCCTTCGCCGAACATCGCCGCCGCCTCGGTATTGGCGGTCTCGAAGGCGGCACGGATCTCGCTCCGCACGCCACCATCACGGATCAGGATGAAGTTCCAGGGCTGAGAGAGCCCGACCGAAGGCGCGGCATGAGCCGCCGCAAGGAGCCGGAGCAGCAGATCCTCGCTTAACGGATCGGGCAGGAACTGGCCCCGCACATCGCGGCGCTCAAAGATCGCGCGGTAGACGGCGGCGCGTTCCTCTGCCGAAAAGGCAGCGGCGGTGCCGGGCGCGCGCAGGTCAGGGTCGGAAGCGCCCGGATCTGAGCCATGGGGTTCGGAAGAGAGCTGTTCGGCAGGACCGTGATCGCGACTGGCCGGGCGCGGCACATTAATCGGCATGACATTTCCCCTGTCAGGCAAACCGGCGCCCCTGCTGCCGTCCGCGCAGCCGGGGCCGTTCTGGTCTGGCCGGTCTTCTGGCTTGGTTTCACCCCGAAGCGGCGCCTTCCCGGCCAAAGCCAGTGGCATCTGCCGCCCGGTCCGCAACAGCGGTCCACCTTACAGCGTTGGGCACGCGGCGGATTTACACCGCCTTCCCGATTATCCCTCCGGCCAGCGGCAGCGCAGGGCCTGCGCCGCTGCCCGGGCCAGAAAGCACCAGACCGCGGCACTATCAGAGAAGTCCGGTCAGAACGCAACCGCGCCGCCACCTGATTCGCGGCGACAGGCTGCGCCCTGCGATCTGCCCCCGGCCGGCATCGCCGCCCGCACCGGACAGGATGCGCCGCCCCCAAAGAGCGCGCCTTTCTGTTTCACGCGTCTTTTCACCGGCTTTGCGCTGCCGCGTGCCGCCCCGTCCTGTCGTGATCATTGAGTTTCGGCAGAAAACCGGCTTTCCCCGGCCGCTCCGGTCGCACTCCACTTGACCCTCGCGCCGCAATTCCGCCTTATCGCCCCCGAGACGCTTTCAGAAAGATCCCCCATGTTCTCGAAAACTGCCGCTCCGAATGGCGAGCCCGGACAGGCTGGCTCCCAGGTGACCACGCCTTCCGCCGGCGCCAGCCGCAGCAATGCGACCCGCTCTGTGCTTGGCTCTGACCTGAAGATCACCGGCGAGATCAGCTCGACCGGCGCGCTTGAGGTTCTGGGCGAGGTTGATGGCAATATCACCGCCGACGCGCTGGCGGTCGGGCAGCATGGCCGCATCTCCGGCTCGGTCAGTGCCAAATCGGTCGAGGTGCATGGCCGGCTCGACGGCAAGGTCGACAGCCAGCATTTCATCATGCGCGCCACCGCCCAGGTGACCGCCGATATTACTTACGACACCCTGGTGATCGAGAGCGGCGCCACCATCGAAGGCCGCTTCACCCGCGGTCGCGGCTGATCGCCTGCATCTGCATTGGCCGATCTGAACCAGCCCTGGTCGGGCCGTTCGGATCGGGCCAATTGCGCAAATGCCTCAGCGCAGGCCGATCTCCGCCAAAGCGCGTTCCAGCTCCGGCGGCAGGCTGTCATCGCCGTCCCGGCTCAGCATCAGGTCGCGCGGCACGTCCTCCGGCCCGATATAGCGCCAGCCCTGAAACGGGCGGCGCGGCGCGGATTCGGTGCGGATGATCTCTCGGTCCATCACGATGGCGCAGCGGCTGATACCATCGCCGGTCTCGACCCTTTCCAGCGCGGTGATGCGTTGCCGGCAGAGGATCACCCCCTTGATCACCCAGTAAAGCGAGCCACCCGCCAGCACCTCTGCCTCGCGTTTGGGCCACATGCGGGTGACGTGCACCGCCTGCCCTGCAGGCCAGCGCGCCGCATTTTCCTCTTGCCAGGTCGCAAGATCCCCGATGCTTTCGGCACCGACACAAAGCTTGAGTATATTCACGAATCCCATGGCCGGATCATAGGCGCCTGCCCCGCCGCCGCAAGATTGACCGATGGCCTCCGCCTCCCTATCCTGTGGCTCTGGCCGGATCCGGCGCAAATGCTGGCCCAGTCCTCGCGCCGCTGACGGCCCTCTTTGCCGGAGGGTCTGCGCCTTGCCCGATACTGAACCCGATGCCGCCGCCGCCGACCGCCTGACCGGACCCGCTGCTCAGGCCGGCTCTGTCGCGCAGGGTGGGTTTGCCACCCCCATCGCGGCCCGGATCTGGGATATGAAATACCGGCTGAAGAACGCGGATGGCATGCCCATTGACCTGACGGTCTCCGACAGCTGGCGCCGCGTCGCCCGCGCCCTTGCGGTGGACGAGCCCGATCCCGCAGGCACGGAGGCCCGGTTCATCTCGGCGCTGGAAGGCTTCCGCTTTCTGCCCGCCGGTCGCATCCTGGCCGGGGCCGGCACCGACCGCGCCGTCACGCTGTTCAACTGTTTCGTCATGGGCGCGATCCCCGATTCGATGGAGGGAATTTTTCAGGCGCTGAAAGAGGCCGCGCTGACCCTGCAACAGGGCGGCGGCATCGGCTATGATTTCTCGACCATCCGGCCGAAAGGCGCATTGGTGGCGTCTGTGGCGGCGGATGCTTCGGGGCCTTTGTCCTTCATGGATGTCTGGGATGCGATGTGCCGCACCATCATGTCCGCCGGCGCGCGTCGCGGCGCGATGATGGCGGTCCTGCGCTGCGATCACCCTGATATCCTTGACTTTATCACCGCCAAACAGGATCCCGCGCGGCTGAGGATGTTCAATCTCTCGGTGCTGGTCACCGATGCCTTCATGGCGGCGGTGAACGCGGATCAGAGCTGGGAGCTGGTCTTTGGCGGCACGGTCTATCACAGCCTGCCCGCCCGCGCGCTCTGGGACCGGATCATGCGCGCGACCTATGATTATGCCGAGCCGGGCGTGATCTTCATCGACCGCATCAACCGGATGAACAATCTCCATTACGCCGAGGTGATCAGCGCCACCAATCCCTGTGGCGAACAGCCGCTGCCGCCCTATGGCGCCTGCCTGCTCGGGTCGGTCAACCTGGCCGCGCTGGTGCGGGACCCTTTCACCGAAGCGGCCCGGATCGCGGGCGATGAGCTTGCCGATCTTGTCGCGACGGCCGTGCGGATGCTGGATAATGTGATCGATCAGTCGCGTTTTCCCCTACCCGAGCAAGAGGCCGAGGCCCGGGCCAAGCGGCGGATCGGCCTTGGTGTCACCGGGCTTGCCGATGCGCTTTTGATGTGCGGGCTGCGCTATGGCTCGGATGAGGCGGTGGTGCAGACCGATGCCTGGCTCAAAGCACTGTCGCGGGCGGCCTATCTTGCTTCGGTGGATCTTGCGAAAGAACGCGGCCCCTTCCCGCTGTTCGAGGCCGATGCCTTCCTCGCCGGCGGCACCATGGCGGCGATGGACAGGGATATCCGCGACGCCATCCGCAGCCATGGCATCCGCAATGCGCTGGTGACCTCCATCGCGCCTACGGGGACGATCTCGCTTTATGCGGGCAATGTGTCTTCTGGGATAGAGCCGGTCTTTGCCTGGAGCACAAGGCGCAGGGTATTGCAAAAGGATGGCAGCGCGCGCGAGGAGGAGGTCGGGGATTACGCCCTGATGCGCTGGCGCGCGCTTCAGGGCGAGGCGCCCCTGCCCGCGCATTTCGTGACCGCACAGGAGCTTGCGCCGATGGACCATCTGCGGATGCAGGCGGCGGCGCAGCGCCATATCGACAGCTCGATCTCAAAGACGATCAACTGCCCGGCGGATATCCCGTTCGCGGCCTTCCGCGATGTCTATCTTGCCACCTGGGATATGGGCTGCAAGGGGTGCACCACATACCGGCCCAATGCGGTAACAGGATCGGTGCTGAGCGTCGCGCCCGCCCCCGGTGACAGCGAAACGCCCCGGGATGCGCCGCTGCCGCGCCCCGCCACGCTTTCGGGCGAGACCTATAAGATCCGCTGGCCGGGCTCGGAACACGCGCTGTACATCACGGTGAATGATATCGTCTCGGGCGGGCGCCGCCGCCCCTTCGAGGTCTTCATCAACTCGAAAAACATGGAGCATTTTGCCTGGACGGTGGCGCTGACGCGGATGATCTCGGCGGTGTTCCGGCGCGGGGGCGATGTGTCTTTCGTGGTGGGCGAACTCAAGGCGGTGTTCGACCCGAGGGGGGGCGCCTGGATTGACGGGCGCTATATCCCCTCGATCCTTGCGGCGATCGGCGGTGTGATCGAACGCCACCTGATCGCGACCGGCTTCATCGCGGGCGAAGGAATGGGGCTGAACTCCGACCCCGGCGCCCTGCCGCCGGGCGAGGCCCCCGGGAGCGGGATGGGAACCAGGGCCGGAGAGCCCGGACCCCAGGCCATCTGCCCCAGTTGCGGATCCTTTGATCTGCGCAGGGAAGAAGGCTGCCTGATCTGCGCCAGTTGCGGCTTTTCACAATGCAGCTGAGGCCCGTCCTCAGCCTTGCCGGTATTTCCAGAGCGCCGGCAGCGCCATCGCCAGCAACAGGCATCCCAGCGGCAGCGAGAACCCGAACCCGACCCGCGCATAGCCAAGCGCCCCGGTCACCCCGCCCAGAAAGAAGGTGAAAACCAGCTGCGTCATCAGTCGCATCCGATGCCAGTCAACCCTGTGGACCGCGTCGGGCGCATGGCGGCGATACAGGGCGCGGCCGAGACCGATGCCGATATCGGTGATCATCGCCGTGGCATGGGTGGCGCGCAGCCTGCCGCCCGAGATTTTGGTCACGGTGGCGTTCTGCATCCCCATGGTGAAACAGAGGCACGCCATGCACCAGAGCCGCCAGGCCGCGCCCTCATACCAGCCGCCGGTGGCGAACAGCATCAGGCAAACGCCCTGCACCGCCACACTCACCGCATATTGGCGCCCCGGCAGATGCAGCCGCGCCCAGTGGATCAGGGCCGAACAAAAGGCGGCGCCACTGACAAAGGCGCCGATGGCGATCACGGCAACAAGGCAGATCCACCACTCAGCCACCACCAGGTGATCGGCCAGCTGCGACAGATAGCCGGTCACATGCGAGGTATATTGACCAAGCGCGAAGAACCCGCCCGCATTGGCGGCGCCGGCGGTGAAGGCGATGACCGTGGCCAGCAGCAGATCCGCCCCGGCTGATCGCCTGTGCCCCAGAATGATCCGCGCCGATTGCAGCGGATGCAGAATATGACGGTGCCGTTTCACAGCAATGCCTTTCGGGAATGCCTTTCTGGCGATTTACCCGCCGGGGCCGGGTCAGGTGCCGGGGCGAGGCTTCATTGCCATAGCCCGGCTGCTCTGGCGGGAAAAGCCTTAGCAATAACGTAACGGATACCGGCGTCGCATATATGCCGGTACCCGAGCGGCGATGATGGTGAAAGCCACCATTATCACGGCCGCGATGCCGGTTCTTACGACCTGAGGCACAGGTGAGCGGGCTGAAACGGGGAGAAGGTGCAGGTTTCTGTTGCCAGGTACCTGCGAACCCCGCCTTACGCGGCTAAGCGCAAGGACTTAGGTTTGGTATTGAGAGCTGCTTACGCAGCCATCGCCACCGGAGCACTGTTGTCATTGGCAACTGTGATCATGGACCGATAACGGTGGTACCTTACCGAGCGAAAGCTGGCCTCTTTGAACGTCCGTCGATCCTGTTTCGGCCCCACACGCCCGCAATGAACGGGAGATTTGGTGGAGCCGCCGGGTACCGCCCCCGGGTCCGAGCCGCCTATTACAGGTGCGTTTATCGCCATAGTCCGGGTTGCCCCGGACAAGAAGGAATATAGGACCACACCTGACCGGGCGCAAGCGGCGGCAGAGACCGGCGCGACGAAATCCCGAAACCCCATCGCTTATGACCCGGACCTTATGCTCCGACATGTGATGACCCGAACTGGCGTTCCGGATCTGCCCGCCAGCGGAGATCTGTCCGGCACAGGCGACCGAGACTGCAAAACAGGGGTTGCCGGTCACGCGACAGCGTGCCGCCTGTCTTCCAGCGCGGGCCTGGACCTTTTCGCGTCTTTTTCGGCCCCCGGGTAAAGGCCGAAGGCCGCAATGACGGCAGGCAAGAAATCTGTTGCCGATTACATACCATACGGTATGTAATTGTCGGCATGACTGCTGCCCCACGCTCTCGCCCCCCGTCCTTGCCCTCCCCGTCGCCGCCCCGTCGCCGCCAGCCCGAGATTCTGCGGCGCCGGCTGCTTGATGCAGCGGCGGCGCTGGCGGTCGCAGGCGGCCTCCAGGCGATGACCATCGCGGCGGTGGCCCGGGCCGCCGGAGTGACCAAGGGCGGGCTTTTCCACCATTTCCCCGACAAAGAGGCGCTGATCACCGCGCTGTTGCGCGATCTCCTCGATCATTTTGATGCGGCCATCGACCTCAGCATGGCGGCCGATCCCGAGCCGAAGGGCAGCTTTACCCGCGCCTGGATAGCCGCCACGCTTGACCCGGGGCTGGCGGCTTCGGCGCCGCTGAACGCGGTCCTGCTGATGAATCCCGGGATGCGCGGCCTCTGGTCCGACTGGCTGCGCGCCCGCCTCACGCGCCATGCCGCGACCGATTCCGGCCCCTGGTACGAGATCCTGCGCCACGCGGCGGATGGCTTCTGGCTTGCCGATCTCTGGCAGGTCGAACCCGATCTGCGCCAGCCGATGGCGGAATTATGCGCAACATTGCTTGACCTGACCCGAAGGAACCCCGCCTGATGAACTCAACGCTGACAACCTATGTCACGCTCCTCCTCGCGGTCTCGCTGGAGGTGATGGCGACCTCGCTTTTGCCCCAGACAAAGCAATTCACCAAAGCGGTGCCGACCATCATCATGCTCTGCCTTTATGGCGGCGCCTTTTTCTTCCTGTCGCAGGCACTGAAGACCCTGCCGGTGGGGATCGCCTATGCGATCTGGTCGGGATTTGGCATCGTGCTGATCTCGATGATCGGCTGGATCTGGCTGAAACAGTCGCTTGATCTCGCGGCGGTGATCGGGATTGGGCTGATCCTTGCCGGTGTGCTGGTGATCAACCTGTTTTCCCAGGCCGCTCCGCATTGATTTCCGTCACCAGACCGTCATGCTTCCGTTACGCTGTACTGCCATTGAGATCCCGAACTCCCCTCACGCGCGACGGATGCCATGAACGAACAGACCCCGATGAACTGGCTGGAAGCCGAACTCTCGGATTCCTTCGATGAGGATTACGAGCTTGAGCTGGAAGATGCCGAGCTGTCCGAAGAAATCGCGAAGATCTACAAAAGGCGCCACGGGCCGGGGATGGAGCGCAAGGATTATCTGCGCGCGCTGATCCGCCTTCAGGCCGAGCTGATCCGGCTGCAATCCTGGGTGCAATATCACAAGGAACGCGTGGTCGTGATCTTCGAGGGCCGCGATTCCGCCGGCAAGGGAGGCGCGATCAAGCGCATCACCCAGCGGCTGAACCCGCGCGTGGCGCGCACCGTCGCCTTGCCGGCCCCGTCCGACCGCGAGAAAACTCAGTGGTATTTCCAGCGCTATGTTCCGCATCTGCCGGCGGGTGGCGAAATGGTGCTCTTCGACCGCTCCTGGTACAACCGTGCCGGGGTCGAGCGGGTGATGGGCTTTGCCTCGGAAGACCAGGTGGAACAGTTCTTCCAGGACGTGCCGGAATTCGAGCGGATGCTGGTGCGCTCGGGCATCAAGGTGGTGAAATACTGGTTCTCGATCACCGATGAGGAACAGCAGATGCGCTTTCTCATGCGGATCCATGATCCGATGAAACAATGGAAGCTTTCGCCGATGGATCTGCAAAGCCGCGTGCGGTGGGAGCAATATACCAAAGCCAAGGAAGAGATGCTGGCGCGCACCAATATCCCCGAGGCGCCCTGGTATATTGTCGAGGGCACCGACAAGAAACGCGCGCGGCTGAACTGTATCGACCATCTTCTCGGCCTCTTCCCCTATGAGGATGTACCGCATGAGGAAATCCAGCTGCCCGAACGCGTCTTCAACCCCGATTATGAACGCGCCGTTCTGCCGCCCGAGCTCTACGTTCCGCTGAAATACTGATTACACTGACGCCCCGGGGGGGCTGCAGCCCCCCTGAGGAACAGGCGCGCCGGTCATTTCCCGCTGCTTTCGGCCGTGTTTTGATATTCCGTTTGCGTTTCGGGGCGATCACCCGGAGCATATGCGGGCAATGCAAACTGTGATCCGGAGGAGTTGATCATGGCAAAGCAGACCCCAGGTTACATTGACGGCTTTCTGATCCCGGTCCGCAATGAGGATCGCGAGACCTACCGCGCCCATGAGGCGAAATGGTGGGGCGAGTTCAGGGCGCTCGGGGCGCTGTCCCTTGTGGCGGGCTGGGGGGATGAGGTGCCCCCGGGAAAGCAAACCGACTTCTTGCGCGCTGTGGATCTGCAGGACGGCGAAAGCGTGGTGTTTTGCTGGATGACCTGGCCCGATAAAGCGACCCGTGACAAGGCCTATGCTGCCATGGAGGCGCGGTCAAAAAGCGATCCCGACATGAAGCCCGAAGCCATGCCCTTTGACGGCAAGCGCATGATCTATGGCGGCTTTGTGCCCCTTTTGGTCGAAGAATGAGGATCTGAGCCATGACATTGCAAGGAACCCCCTGCTGGTACGAGCTCTGCACCATGGATGCAGGGGCGGCACGCGACTTTTACGCTCCGCTGCTGGGCTGGACCTTCCAGGATGCCGGAATGGAGGGCTTTGACTATGGCCTTGCCACCAAAGACGGAGCGATGGTTGCCGGACTGATGACACCCGACAGCCCGATGCCGGAATTCTGGATGATCTATTTCGCGGTTGATCACTGCGATCATGTGGTCGCCAAAGCCAAAGCTCTCGGGGCCAATGTTCATCGCGCGCCAGAAGACATTCCCGGCACCGGCCGTTACGCGATCCTCGTCGACCCTCAGGGCGCGGTCTTCGGTCTGTTGCAGCCCGAAGACGGCACGCCCGGCCATGCCTTCGACCAGGCCAGATCCGGTCATGGCAACTGGATCGAGCTGCATTCTTCGGACCCTGAGGCCGGGTTCCAGTTCTACGCCGCCCTGCTTGGCTGGAGCGCGACCGATGCGATGGATATGGGGCCGGATGGCAAATATCAGCTTTTCTCGCATGATGGCCGCGATATTGGCGGCATGATGGGGATGCTGGGCATGGAGGGCGTGCCGCCGCACTGGCTGCCCTATTTCGGGGTGCCCGGGATTGATGCGGCGACGGCTGCGATCCCCTCGCTGGGGGGCAAGGTGCTGCATGGCCCGGTCGAAGTGCCGGGCGGCGCCTGGATCACCATGGCAAGCGACCCGCGCGGGGCGGGTTTTGCGGTCGTCGGGCCGCGATGAGGCATAAGCGCTGCCCTGTGGCCCCGTCCTGGCGGCATAGTTCCACATCAGGAGATCGTCGATCCGGCCTCTCCTGATGGCCATTGACGATGGCGGTGAGCGTGCCGGCCAGTAAGGCGTATGGATCGGCGCCGTTCCTCTTGCAGGTGTCGGCCATCGAGACGTTGACCGCCCGGTTTTCGGCCCCGGCGTCCAGGCCGGCGCGGAGGCATTTTGCAGTTCAGGGCGATGGGACGGATTGCGCGTTCGATAGAATTGCCGTCAGTTCCTGCGCGACTTTCAGTCAGCAAGAGGTCCCGGCCATCACGGTATTTGGCGAAACAGGCCAGGGCCTCACCGGGCGTTCCGGTAAAATCGCTGGCGTGGTGATGGCGCAGCCCTGCATGAGGACGGGGCAGGATCCGGACGGTGCGATCCTGGCGCGCGGTGAGGCGGATGGGGATCGCTGCCGCAAATCCCGGAATTGATGGCGCAGAGGTCGCGGATCTGGTCTAATTCAACAATCAAAGCTGCCCTTCTCTCTGGGGAGATGTGGTTATCGGATCCGGATTTTTACGATCATTTTCCCTTACTTTCATGGGTGTGTTCAAATTCTCCGAAGCCCTTGGGCACTCCCGGCGCCTGTATTTCCAGGATTGCCTCAGGGTTCCGGAAACCCTGAGGCCGCGTCAGCATAGCCCGAACGGCTCTGGCCATTTTACGGGCGGGTGCTATGCCGCCCGGCGGTCCGGGCTTTCTCTCCCACATGGTCACAAGCCATTTGGTCTTTGTTTCCCCCTATCGCGTGGCGGCTGACACAACGGCCATCGCGCTGATGATCAACGGCCGTCGAATGTCACGCAGCGTCACTTTCGACATGCGGCCCATGACCTGTTGGCCGCCGGACGACCGCTGTCGAGGCCTCATCCGAACCATGCCGCAAAGTCGCAGCCGCGCCGCAAACCCTCGATGTTCGGCGCCATGGCAGCAATCGACCCGATCCCCGGCATGGTCTTTAAACGCCACGCTATGTCAGACTGATACGAAACTGATTTCAAACGATGTTCGAGGCCTTCGCTCCTGGTCACCGACTGTCGGATCGGCATTGTTGCAGAAATCCCCATCGAGCAGGGTTCACACGGGGCATCCCGTGGTTAGCCTTCATGCATAGCCTCACGCGATCCGGACCGTCAAACAGCCGAGGTGCAGATCCGCGTTGCGCTCATGAACCACTTCAATGCGCTCGGCACGGCGGAGATCATGCGCGTGGCGTGAGATCAGCGGGAAAAGGGGCACATCCTGTCAACGGCAGACTTTTGCAATACTGTGGATCGGATGAACAAAGACAAAAGCCGCGCTTTCAGCGCGGCTTTATCATTCAGATCAGGCCTTTATCAGACTTAGTCAGACCTTTGATCTGGTCATCTGTCTCAGCCCGCATTGCGCAGCAGCGGTGTGATCAGACGCACGAGAACCCGGCGATTGGCGCGCTCTGCCGCCTCGGTCCGGATCTTCAGCTCAGACTCCCCATAGCCCTGCACCACGAGATTTTCCGGCGGAATGCCGAAATATTCAGTCAGCGCCAGCGCAAGGCTCTCTGCCCGCCGGTCTGACAACAGCAGATTAGAGCTCGCCGAGCCTACCGCGTCGGTATGGCCTTCGATCAGGAAGACATGGCCCGGGTTCGATGCAAGCAACTGCTGCATCAGCCGGCCAAGATCGGCAAGCTTCTTCGCCTCGGTCGCATTGATCACCGATGAGCCGGTGTCAAAGGTGATGCTGTCCACCTCGACCGTCGCCGCCAGGGCCCGCACCTGCGGAATGTCACGCACCTGGCGCAGGCTGAATTTGCGGCCAAGGCCTTCAACCTCCAGCGCTGCCATTTCCGCCTTCAGCGCCGCGTTCTGGTCAGAGGTCGAGATCACCACCCGGTCCGGGCGCGGCTTGGGCAGCTGTGTCACAATGATCGGCTGTTCCGGCTCCAGATCATTGATCAGAAGCACTTCCTGACCATATTGATCATAGGCGGCACGGCGCAGCACCCTGCCGGACGCGTCGCGGATCGTCACCACCTGGGTGCCATCGGCGCGGCTGACCACCGTGCGGGTCGAGCCGTCATTAAAGCTCTCGGTCTGGGTGCGCACGCCGGGGCGGCGCAGCACGGCATCGTCATCCTTATAGACGACGTAAGAGCCATCCGCATTCTCGACCACCACCCGGTCGCCGGAATTGCTGACAACGCGGCGTTCATCCTTCTTACCGCCATTGATGATGGTGCCCACCGCAAGCGCGCCCAGCGCCAGCAGACCGACTTTCTCGAGATCCGAGAGGCCGGATTTCTTGCCTTTGCCGACCGCGACCGGGGCGGCGGCAAATTCATTGACCGAAGTCCGGGTATTGGCTTCGGTGATGATCGCATCAACCACCGAAACCGGTGCAACACCCGTCGCCGGAGGGGTCCCCACCCCTGCGCCCGGCGCAGAAGTCACCGTGTCCGTACCGGTTGCCTCGCCGGGAACTTTCACCCCGCCCGGGACGCCTTCAAGGAAGGAAGCCGCCGCTACAGCGGGCACCGCGAGGGCTGTTGCATCCGCATTCGTGCCAGACTCAGATTCCGCACCCGCATCGGCCTGTGCCTCCGGCATTCCGAGAATATCCGCGAGGCTGCTGACCGCCTTCTCTTCCGGCACCGGGACGTCGATCGCATTGGCAAGGGCTTCGGGGGAGACCTCTGCCTTAACGGCATCGGCCGGCTCAATCGCATCCGCGACATCCGCCGGCACAGCAGGTTCAGGCGTTTCGATATCCGGGGTCGCAGCTTCGGCTGCTTCAGCTTTCGCCGCTGCATCGCTGGCGGCTGCGGCACTGGCCTCTGCCGCTTCGGCCGCAGCTGTCTCAGCCGCAGCCTTGGCCTCCGCTGCCGCCTGAGCATCCGCCACTGCCTGAGCCTCTGCCGCTGCCTGAGCATCCGCTGCTGCCTGGGCCTCCGCTGCTGCCTGGGCCTCCGCCGCGGCCTGGGCCTCCGCCGCGGCCTGAGCCTCCGTCGCCGCCTTAGCTTCCGCCGCAGCCTGTGCTTCCGCCGCAGCCTGAGCTTCCGCTGCGGCCTGAGCCTCCGCCGCAGCCTGAGCCTCTGCCGCAGCCTGTGCTTCCGCCGCAGCTTGTGCCTCTGCCGCCGCAGCCTGAGCCTCCGCCGCAGCCTGTGCTTCCGCCGCAGCCTGAGCCTCTGCCGCTGCCTGTGCTTCCGCCGCAGCCTGAGCTTCCGCCGCAGCCTGTGCCTCTGCCGCTGCCTGTGCTTCTGCTGCTGCCTGAGCCTCCGCCGCCTGAGCTTCTATCTCAGCCTGTGTCTCTGTCTCATTTTCCTGCGCATAGACCGGCAGCGTGTGGAACGAGCTCAGCGCGACCGAGAGTGCGGTCGAGGAGATGAGTAATTTGCGCATTGGTCTTCCTCTGAGATCCTGGCCCTGATGCTGACGCCGCGTCCCGGGGCCCTGCCGGCATCCTTGCCCGCATAAAGCCCGGAACACTCTTCCGGATACTACTGCGGGCAATGCCCCGAACAAGCCCCGGGAATCGCGGTATCTTCAGCCTCTGACCCTGCACCGGACAGGGCGTGCTATGCGATAGCAACGCAGGTTCCGGAGCGGGGTTCCGCCTGTCATCGGATATCAGTCGCGTCCCCGGCTGCTCCCGGCCCCTCGCCCGTGCCGCCCCCGGCAGCAAGCCAGCGCCGAAACGAGGTAAGCGGCGCGCGTTCCGCGCGTGTGGCGGGCCAGACGAGGTAATAGGCGCCCGAGGCCGCGACCGGCCCGCCCCAGGCCGGCACAAGCCGCCCCGCAGCGAGATCCCCCGCTGCAAGAAAGGTCGGGAGCAGCGCCACACCCATCCCATGCACTGCCGCCTGGGCCATGGTGGCGAACTGGTCAAACAGCATCGCGGGCGGGCGCTGACCCGGCAGATCATGGCAGCCGAACCAGCGCCCCCAATCCCCCATGCGGCTTTCCAGCTGCAAAAGCGGCAGCGCCAGCAGATCCGCCGCCCCGGTCAGCGGCCGCGTGATCAGCGAGGGCGCCGCCAGCGCGATCACCTCTTCCTCCATGAGTTTCATGTAATTCACGCCGGGCCAGTCTTCGCGGCCATAATGGATGGCGGCATCGAAAGAGGTGCCATCGAAATCAAAGGGCCGAAGCCGGGTCGAGAGGTTTACCGTCACCTCCGGGTGCCCGGCCGCAAACCCCGCGAGGCGTGGGGCCAGCCAATGCATGCCGAAGGCCGGCAGGATCGACAGATGCAGCGTGCCGCCCGACGGGTTGGCCCTGAGCGTCAGTGAGGCATCTGACAGCAATTTCATAGCCTTGCGCACCTCTGCCACATAATCCCGCGCAGCCGGTGTCAGAACCAGCCGCTGGCGTTCGCGCGTGACGAGGGGCGCGCCAAGCTGTCCCTCGAGAAGCTGGATCTGCCGTGAGACCGCGCCCTGGGTCAGCGACAGTTCGGCCGCCGCCGCCGAAGCTGTGCCCAGCCGCTCCAGCGCCTCAAGCGCGGTAAGCGAAGCGATTGACGGCAGATAGCGACGCGGCAGCATATGAGTTTTCCTCATGATCCGGTGACAGAGTTTCGATACCCTGACCGCGCCCTTCCATGCAATATGGCAGCAGATGATTCCGGAGGATCAGCCCATGTCAGATGCCAGCAGCACCCGCCCGAAACTGAAAGCCAAGGATGCGCCGGACCTTTCGCGCTTTGACTGGGAGGACCCCTTCCGTCTCGAAGACCAGCTTTCGGAGGAAGAGCGCGCCATTCGCGACGCCGCCCGCGCCTATGCCGATGGCAAGCTGCAGCCCCGCGTGATTGAAGCCTTCCGCAATGAGGAAACCGACCCGTCGATCTTCCGCGAAATGGGCGAGATGGGCCTTCTCGGCGTGACCATCCCCGAGGAATATGGCGGGCTTGGCGCCTCTTATGTGTCTTATGGCCTCGTCGCGCGCGAGGTCGAGCGCATCGACAGCGGCTATCGTTCAATGATGTCGGTGCAGTCGAGCCTCGTCATGTACCCGATCTACGCCTACGGGTCAGAAGAGCAGCGCCGGAAATACCTGCCGAAACTGGCCTCGGGCGAATGGATCGGCTGTTTCGGCCTGACCGAACCCGATGCCGGGTCTGACCCCGCCGGCATGAAGACCACCGCGAAGAAAACCGCGAATGGCTATGTGCTCAACGGGTCTAAAATGTGGATCTCGAATGCGCCGATCGCCGATGTCTTCGTGGTCTGGGCGAAATCCGAGGCGCATGGCGGCAAGATCCGTGGCTTCGTGCTCGACAAGGGCAGCAAAGGCCTGACGGCGCCGAAGGTGGGGGGAAAGATCTCCCTGCGGGCATCGATCACCGGCGAGATCGTGATGGATCAGGTCGAAGTCGGCGAGGATGCGCTGCTGCCGCATGTCGAAGGTCTGAAAGGGCCGTTCGGCTGCCTTAACCGCGCGCGCTACGGCATTTCCTGGGGCGTGCTGGGGGCTGCGGAATTCTGCCTCCATGCCGCGCGCCAATATGGGCTGGACCGCAAGCAATTCGGCAAGCCCATTGCCCAGACGCAGCTTTACCAGCTGAAACTGGCGAATATGCTGACGCAGATCAGCCTTGGTCTTCAGACCAGCCTTCGCGTCGGGCGGCTGCTGGACGAGGCCAATGCCGCGCCCGAGATGATCTCGCTGATCAAGCGCAACAATTGCGGCATCGCGCTGGAGGCCGCCCGCCACGCCCGCGACATGCATGGCGGCAATGGCATTTCCGAGGAATTCCAGGTCATCCGCCATATGGTGAACCTTGAAACCGTCAACACCTATGAGGGCACGCATGACATCCATGCGCTGATCCTTGGCCGCGCCATCACCGGGCTGCAGGCGTTTTTCTGATCCCGGCGCTGCCGCGTCAGTGACATCAAAGGGCGGATCCATATGGATCCGCCCTTTTCATTTGCCTTTCCCAGGCGCGACAGGACCTGCCCTGCGACTCGCGCGCCACATTGCGCAGCCGTCCGACAACAGATTGTTCACGAATGCAGAGTTCACATTCCGGCGTGATCCCTTGCAGCAACCGTCCCGACTGCCGATACTCGACAGCACGTGGTTCGCTGTGATGCCTGCGGCGTCTCAATGGCCTGACCTTTAGCCAGATCTGAGCCAGATATCCCGGCCAGACCCGACAAAATGCAGCTTAATGCTACAGGAGTGACGATGTCCTTCCCCGACAGTGCCGACAACTTTCCGGCACATCCCGGCACTGAATGGCTGGCGGCGATGGAACGTGTCGCTGATGAGGATGGCTATCTCGATCCGCTTGGCCCGAACCACTGGGCGTTTTTTGCCGAAACCGGCACGACATTGCTCGTCACCTTTGAACGTGCCGAACAGATCGAGGCCAATGACGGCAATATGCCCGCGGCATGGGATCTGGCAAAACGCAATGGCTGGTCGCTGCTGTGTCTGATCGCGCGCGGCGAGACCTTCTGGCGCGCGCCAGAGGTCTGGGGCTATTTCGACCGCCTCGTCGATGACGCCTTTTTTGACGATTTCGACCAGGTGCTGTTTTACGGCTCGGGCGCGGCAGGCTACGCCGCCGCCTCTTATGTCGTGGCGGCCCCCGGGGCCCGGGCGCTTTTGCTGGCGCCGCGTGCGACGCTCGCCCCCGATATCGCGGGCTGGGACCGTCGTCACCTGGAGCAGCGGCGCCTCGATTTCACCAGCCGCTACGGCTATGCCCCCGATATGACCGAAGGGGCCGGGCATGTCTGGCTGATCCATGATCCGCTTTCGCCCGGCGATAACGCCCATGCGGCGCTGTTCCGGCGCAGCTGGACCACCATACTCCATACCCGCTGGGGCGGCGAGCAACCCGAGCGCAGCATGCCCGCCGGTGTTCTCGATCAGGTGATCCAGGCGGCGATGGCCGGCACCCTGACCCCGACCGATTTCGCCAGGCTCTGGCGCGCGCGCCGCCGCTCACCCGCCTGGGTGCGCTCTCTCCTGACCGCCATTTCGGCCAAGGGTGATCGCAAACGGCAGATCCGCGTGTTGCGTCAGGTTCTGTCTGAACAGCAGATCCCGCGATTCGAGCGGCGCCTCGCAGCACTCCTCGCGCAAGAAGAGACCGAAGGCTGAGATCTGAGCCACAGGCTCAGACTTCAGCCTTCAGGCCGGCCCCCGGATGACCGGCCCGCCGGCAGACCCTGTCAGTGCTCGCCTGCTTCGATAAGCCCCACGAGGTCTTCGGTTCTCGCCTCGGTCAGCCGCGCCTTGCAGCCATAGACAAGCAACGGCTCTGCACTGCCGCCGCGCATCGCGTATCCCTCGGCGGCACAGGCGGAATCGCGATAGGTGATCCAGGCGCGCTGTGCCGCGCGCAGTTCTGCCGGCCCGCCCTTCAGCGCCTCGGGCAGATCCGCGTCCCATGCCTGCAACTGCGCCATCGCCTCTTTATACCGCTGGTTCAGCAGCACATCCGCCGCCTGCCATTCCGCTGCGGCGCATTCGTTCAGATCGGCTTGCACCATGGCAGTCGCGCAATCGGCATCCTGAGCGGCCGCCTGCCCGGCCTGCCCCCCCAGAGCCATCAGAACAATCAGTGCAAATCGTGTCATCTCGACGCTCCATCCACCAGTTTCGCCTGCGCCGCCAGCGCATGGCCATCCACGCCGTCAAGGCAGCGCGCATTCACCGCCACAATCTCGCTGCCATCCGGCATCGCGCCGAGGGAATAGCTTTGCACCCCGCAGGTCTTACAGAAGTAATGCCGGATGACGTGATCATGGAAAAGATATTCCGTGCTGGCGCCGGCGCCCTTTTCCAGCGCAAAACCGGCCGCAGGCGCGAAAACCAGCACCGCGCCGATCCGGCTGCATCGCGAGCAATTGCAGATCAGCGGCGCCTCCAGCGAGACATCGACACTGTAGCGCACGGCCCCGCACTGACATCCGCCCATATGGCTGGCCATTGGATTCCCTCCTCAGCGATCCATCCCGATCCTGGCGGAAGTCTCTGGCAAAGACACGCGGTTTCGGCTAGCTGCGGGGTATGGAAAACAGCTTTGAGATCCGCCGCCCCGATGACTGGCATCTGCATCTGCGCGATGGCGCGATGCTGAAGGGCGTGCTGCCTGAAACCGCGCGCGATTTCGCCCGCGCGATCATCATGCCCAACCTGGTGCCGCCGGTTGTGACCGCGAAAGACGCAAGCGCTTACCGCGACCGCATCCTGAGCGCCCTGCCCGAAGGCATGGCGTTCGAGCCACTGATGACCCTTTACCTGACCGAGGAAACCGACCCCGCCGATGTGGCGCAGGCGGCGGCTTCGGGGCTGATCAAAGCGGTCAAGCTCTACCCTGCGGGCGCCACGACCAATTCTCATTCCGGCGTGCGGAATTTTGATAAGGTCATGCCGGTGCTTGAGAAAATGGCCGGGATCGGCCTACCGCTCTGCACCCATGGCGAAGTGACAACCGCCGAAGTCGATATTTTCGACCGCGAGGCAGTGTTCATCGACACGGTGCTGGATCCGCTGCGCAAACGTCTGCCGGAGCTGCGGGTGGTGATGGAGCATATCACCACCGAAGAAGGTGTCGCCTATGCGGGCGAAGGTGGAGAGACGCTGGCCGCGACGATCACCACGCATCACCTGATCATAAACCGCAACCATATCCTCGTGGGCGGGATCAAACCGCATTACTATTGCCTGCCGGTCGCCAAACGCGAGAAACACCGCCAGGCTTTGCGCCGCGCCGCCACTTCGGGCAGCCCGCGCTATTTCCTTGGCACCGATTCCGCGCCCCATATCGACGCGCTGAAAGAACATGCCTGCGGCTGCGCCGGCTGTTTCACCGCGACGAATACGATGCCGCTCCTCGCACATGTCTTCGAAGAAGAGAACGCGCTCGACCGGCTCGAGGCCTTCGCCTCGCTGAACGGCCCCGCCTTTTACCGGCTGCCGGTCAATGAGGCGAAGCTGCGTCTCACCAAACGCGATGCCCCCACCACTTTCCCGGAAAAAATCGAAACCGGCGCTGGCCCGGTTACCGTCTTCAACCCCGGCTTCCCTGTCCACTGGTCGGTCGAAAACTGATTTCCTCCTGATCTGAATATTCCCGCCGGAGGCGCCTCTGGCCAGTCGGAGAAGCCCGGCGGGAGTATTTTCTCAGAAGGACGCTGCAAAGGAGCAAAGAATGATCCCCGCCGCCTTCCCGTCGAAAGAAGAGATCGCCCGTCTCACCGCCCGCGCCTTCCTGGAAATCGGCGCGGTGCATTTCAATGCGCGCGAACCCTTTACCCTGGCCTCCGGCCTGCCCTCGCCGACCTATATCGACTGCCGCAAGCTGATCTCCTATCCGCGCATCCGCTCGATGCTGATGGATTTCATGGCGGTGACCGTGATGCGCGAGGCCGGGTTCGAGGCATTCGACAATATCGCCGGTGGCGAGACGGCGGGCATTCCCTTCGCCGCACTGGTGGCCGAGCGGCTCGCGCTGCCGATGACCTATGTGCGCAAGAAGCCGAAAGGCTATGGGCGCAATGCCCGGATTGAAGGCACCATGACCGAGGGGCAGCGCGTGCTGCTGGTCGAAGACCTGACCACCGATGGCGGCTCGAAACTCAGTTTTGTCGATGCGATCCGCGAGACAGGCGCCACCTGCAACCATACGACCGTGATCTTCTATTACGGCATTTTCAAAGAGACCGAGGCGCGGCTGGCCGAACATGGCGTCAGCCTGTCCTGGCTCTGCACCTGGTGGGATATGCTGGCCGAGGCGAAAGCTCAGGGCTCCTTCGACCAGGAAACGCTGGAGGGTGTCGAAGACTTCCTCAATGACCCGCGTGGCTGGCAGGCGGCCCGCGCGAAGTAGAGCGGGAAACCGCCGGGCTGGCCCGGGACGCGGATAATATTTCAGTATTCCGCCCCCCGGCCCCGCCGAGGCCCACATACGAATCGCGAAACCTGTCTTTCCTCCAGACAGGATACGCAAGATATGGTATGCTCAGGCTCAGATACCCCAGGCCACTCTGCCAGAGCAGGCTTATCCTGTCACTTTTCCACAGACCTGTGCAGCGGTTGCTCTGACGCGCCCTGACAGGCTAAAGCTGATCCCTTAATGGGGCGCAGGTGATCATGAACGAAGTCGCGAAAATCCGCAGCGATCTGCCGGCGCCGGCCGCGACAGAGGCGCTTCCGCAGAATATCGAAGCCGAGCAGCAGCTGCTCGGTGCGATCCTCGTCAATAATGACATTTATGACCGCATCGCCAGTGTGGTGAAGACCGAGCATTTCTACGACCCGGTGCATCGCCGCATCTTTGACATCGCCGCCTCGCGGATCCAGAGGAATGCCCTGGCCTCGCCGGTAACGCTGAAGGCGTTTCTCGAAGAGGATGAGGGGCTGAAAGAACTCGGCGGCGCGGCCTATCTGGTGCGTCTGGCGGGTGCTGCGATCTCGGCCTTTGCGGCCCGCGACTATGCGCAGATGATCTATGATCTGGCGGTGCGGCGTGAGCTGATCCAGCTCGGCAAAGACATCGCCGACCGCGCCGGCAAGATCGATATCGACTCCGAGCCGCGCGCCCAGATCACCGAGGCCGAACAGCGGCTTTACAAGCTGGGCGAACAGGGGGTGGCCGAGCGCGGCTTCCAGAGCTTCCTCAAGGCCGCAACCGATGCGGTCAATGTGGCGAATGCCGCCTATCAGCGTGGTGGCGGTCTGGCAGGGATTTCGACCGGGCTGGTCGATCTCGACAAGAAGATGGGCGGGCTGCATGAGAGCGACCTGATCATCCTCGCCGGGCGCCCCTCGATGGGAAAAACCTCGCTTGCGACCAATATCGCCTTCAACGTGGCCAAGGCCTATAAGCGCGGCCGCAAGCCCGACGGGCATGAGGGCGCGGTCGAGGGCGGCGTGGTCGGCTTCTTCTCGCTCGAGATGTCGGCCGAGCAGCTGGCGGCGCGGATCCTCTCCGAGGCCTCCGAGGTTCCGTCGGAACAGATCCGGCGCGGCGATATGACCGAGCCCGAGTTCCGCCGCTTCGTCGACGCCGCGAAATCGCTGGAAAGCTGCCCGCTTTATATCGACGACACGCCGGCGCTGCCGATCAGCCAGGTCGCAGCGCGGGCGCGGCGGCTGAAGCGGACGCATGGGCTGGATGTGCTGATGATCGACTACCTGCAGCTTCTGAAGGGCTCATCGAAAAGCTCAGAGGCGAACCGGGTCCAGGAGGTTTCCGAAATCACGCAAGGCCTGAAGGCCATCGCCAAAGAACTGAACGTGCCGGTGATCGCGCTGTCACAGCTGTCGCGCCAGGTGGAGAGCCGGGAAGACAAGCGGCCGCAGCTCTCGGATCTGCGGGAATCCGGCTCGATCGAGCAGGACGCGGATGTGGTGATGTTCGTCTATCGCGAGGAATATTACAAAGAACGCGAGAAGCCCGGTGATCATGAGCTGGAGAAAATGGCGGCCTGGCAGCAGATCATGGAACAATGCCATGGCAAGGCAGAAGTCATCCTCGGCAAGCAGCGTCACGGGCCGATCGGTTCGGTGGAACTCTCCTTCGAGGGCCGTTTCACCCGCTTTGGCAACCTCGCCCGGCCCTGGGATGGCGGCGCCGGCCCGGATGGGGGCTTTTGATGGCTGAGGGCGCAGAGGGGGCTCTGCCCCCTCACCCCCGGGATATTTAAGGACAGATGAAAGACAATGCCGATTTCATCTGTCCTTAAATATCCCCGCCGGAGGCTCCCTGCCTGACCAGAGGCGCCGCGATTTCCCCCTTGACCCCAGATTTCCAGATGCCAGGAAGTTATCCTCATGGCCACATCGTCCCTCACCATTGATCTCGACGCCATCGCCGCCAACTGGCGCGCGCTGGATCGTCTTTCCGCGCCCGAAGTGCAGACCGCTGCCGTGGTCAAAGCCGATGCTTACGGTCTGGGCGCTGGCAAGGTGGCGCGGGCGCTGGCCTGGGCCGGGGCACGGCGGTTCTTTGTCGCGGCCGCCGAAGAAGGCGCGGCGGTGCGTCAGGCGCTTGGGCCCGGACCGCAGATCAATATTCTCTCGGGCCATATGGCCGGCGACACCGAGATGCTCAATGATCTTGAGCTGACGCCGATGCTCAACAGCCTCGAGCAGATCACCCGCCATCTGGAGGCGTTGCCGGGCCATCCGTTCGGGGTGCAGCTCGACAGCGGGATGAACCGGCTTGGCGTTGAGCCGGTGGAATGGCAGGCGGTGGCGCCGATCATCATCGAGGCCGGCCCGGTCATGCTGATGAGCCATCTCGCCTGCGCCGACGAGCCGGACCATCCCATGAACCAGGCGCAGCTGGAGGCCTTCCATGAGATGACCGATGGCACCGGCCTGCCGCGCAGCTTTGCTGCCACGGGGGGCATTCTGCTGGGGCCGAAATATCATTTTGACCTGACCCGCGCCGGGATCGGGCTTTATGGCGGGCGGCCGTTTGAAATGGCCGAGCGCGTTGTGACCCTGTCTTTGCCGGTGATCCAGACCCGCGATGTGATGCCCGGCGAAGTGGTCGGCTATGCCGCCTCATGGGAGCCGGAAATGCCCTCGGTCATTGCCACGGTGGCTGCCGGCTATGCCGACGGGCTGCCGCGCAGGCTTTCGAACAATGCGGTCTTGTGGGATGGCGACACGCCCTGCCCGCTGATCGGCCGGGTTTCAATGGATCTGATCACCGTCGATGTCACCCATCTGAAAGAGATCCCGAAAAGCCTCGATATTCTCGGCCCGCATCAGTCGGTCGATGATCTGGCCGATGCGGCCGGCACCATCGGCTATGAGATCCTCACCGGGCTCGGCAAGCGCTACAGCCGCCGTTATCTCGAGACGCGCGGGTGACGGGGATGCTGAACGGACGACCAGCGGCGTTTCTGGCGGCACTCGGGCGGCCGGTGCTGGAGCTGCTTGCAGCGATCGGGCGGGTGGCACTTTTCGCGATGGTGGCGGTGAGCCATATCTTCCGGCCGCCGTTTTACTGGCGCGAGTTCGGTCAGGCGGTGATGCAGATCGGCTGGTTCTCGCTGCCGGTTGTGGGCATGACCGCGATTTTCACCGGCGGCGCGCTGGCGCTTCAGATCTATGCCGGCGGCAACCGTTTCGGGGCCGAGGCGGTGGTGCCGCAGATCGTCGCCATTGGCATGGCGCGCGAGCTTGGCCCGGTTTTAGGCGGGCTGATGGTGGCGGCACGGGTGGCCTCGTCCATCGCCGCCGAGATCGGCACGATGAAGGTCACCGAACAGATCGATGCCCTGACCACGCTTTCGACCGATCCGATGAAATATCTGACCGTGCCGCGCCTGCTGGCTGCGGTGCTGACGCTGCCGGTGCTGGTCGCGGTTGGTGATTCCATCGGGATCATGGGCGGCTGGCTTGTGGGCGTGACGCGGCTTGATTTCAACTCGGCCACCTATATCAGGAACACAGTCGATTTCCTGCAGGTCTGGGATATTGGCTCGGGCCTCGTGAAGGGTGCGGTCTTTGGCTTCATCGTGGCGCTGATGGGCTGCTGGCATGGGATGAATTCGGGGCGTGGCGCCCAGGGCGTGGGGGCTGCGACCAAATCTGCCGTGGTCTCGGCCTCGGTGCTGATCCTCGCCGCCAATTACCTGCTTACAGAGGCCTTCTTCTCGGCATGATAGAGCTCAGCGGCGTATATAAGGCCTTTGGCAGCAACCAGGTCCTGAACGGCGTCGATCTGAGCATCGCGCGCGGCGAGAGCATGGTGATCATCGGGGGCTCGGGCACCGGCAAATCAGTGATGCTGAAATCGGTACTGGGGCTGGTCAAGCCGGATCGCGGCACGATCACGCTCGACGGCCAGGATGTGGCGCGTCACGAGCGCGACGCCTTTCTGGCGCGGTTCGGGATGCTGTTCCAGGGCGCGGCTTTGTTCGATTCGATGCCGGTCTGGGAGAATGTCGCCTTCCGTCTGCTACGCGGCAGCCTGAAACGCCCCAAACGCGAGGCGCGGGAAATCGCGGTCGAGAAACTGCGCCGCGTGGGCCTCGGGCCCCAGGTCGCCGACCTCTTCCCGGCAGAGCTCTCGGGCGGCATGCAAAAGCGCGTCGGCCTCGCCCGCGCCATTGCCGCCAATCCGGAGATCATCTTCTTCGATGAGCCGACCACTGGTCTCGACCCGATCATGTCGGGGGTGATCAATGAGCTGATCCGCGAGATCGTGCGTGAGATGGGCGCGACCGCAATGACAATCACCCATGACATGACCAGCGTGCGCGCCATTGCCGACAAGGTCGCGATGCTGCATGGAGGCATAGTGCGCTGGACAGGGTCTGTCACTGAAATGGATGAGACATCAGATCCTTACGTGCAACAGTTCATCCATGGTCGCGCCGAAGGCCCGATCCCTTCCCTGCGCTGAGGCTGTGATGGAAAGCGACTTTCTCAACCGGCTCCTGACGCCGTCGCCAGTGATGCAATGGCTCTTGCTGCTTTTCCCGGCGGTGGTTCTGGTGGCCGGGCTGACGGGGATACGGCGGCGCCATAACGGCGCGTTCCGCCTGACGGGTCTTGCGCTGATCACGCTGGTCTGGCTGGCGCTGCCGCTGCATTTCGCCGATCCGTCGGGCCATGCTGTATCGGTGCTGGTCTCGACCCTGCTATGGGTCTCGGTGCTGGCCGCCTGGGGCGCCCATGTCTGGAACCGCTGGCCCAGCCCGGTCTGGGCACATGGCTGGGTGGTGTCACACCTGGTGACCATCGTGATCGCCTGTCTGGTGGCGCTGGTGCGCGCGCTGTCGCACTGAGCCAAGCACAACCACACCGCGCAGAACGTTGACAGGATGGAAACAGTCCCGGATTTCCACAGGATTCAGTTTCTCACTCACCCGTAAATTCTGGTTTTTCCTTGCAAATTTAAGATGTTCAGCCTTTGCCTGAAAAGGCCGTAACGGGGGTTGGGCATGTTTTCAGATGATCGCGCAGCTTTGCGCAGGGTCTTAGCTGCCGGCCAGGTCTGTGCCCATGCCGCGATTTTCGGGGCCTGCCTGATCCTCATGGGTGCCTGCCTTTTTGCAGCCCTCGGCTGGAGCGCCTGGCCGGAAGTCGCATTATCGCTGGATGGGGTGCCGGTTGCCAATGCAGGCATGTGGCTGCAGATCGGCCTGACCGCGCTGCTGGCGATGCTGGTCTTCTGGTTGCCCGCAAACAGCCGCATGGCGCGGCTCGAGGCCGGGCATCGCAGCTTTGCGATGGGCGTCTCGGATGTCGCCCGTGCCTATCGGATGTCGCATGAGGCTGACCGCCGCGGGCTCTTCGGTCTGTCCGCGGAATTCGACTCGATCCGCGCGCGGATGGAAGAGCTGCGCCGACACCCCGATTTCGCCGGGCTGGAGCCGGAGCTGCTGCAGCTCGCGGCACAGATGAGCCATGAGACCCGCGCCCTGGCCCAGACCTACTCCGACGCAAAAGTGGCGCGGGCAAAAGGCTTCCTGGAACAGCGCCAGCAGGAAATCGATGCGCTGAACGAGCGGCTGCGGCTCGCGCGCGGCATCTGCGACGAAATGCGCCGCTGGCTTGCCGCTATTGAGGCCGAGGAACACCAGGCCAGGACCCAGCTGAAACGGCTCGAGGCCGATCTGCGCGAGATCCTGCCCGGGCTCGGCTATGCCGTCGATATCGAAGAACGTGGCGAGCCCGAAGGCAATGTCGTGACCCTGCCGAAACCCGGCCCCTTCCGGCCAGATCCCCGCAGCTGAGCGCCTCTGACAGATTGCGGAAGCCTCCGGCGGGGATATTTAAGAGACAGATGAAATCAGCGCAGAGCAGTTCTTTTCATCTGTCTCTTAAATATCCCCGGGGGGGACCGGCGGAGCCGGGCCGGGGGCAGCGCCCCCCTCTTTCGCGCTCCCCTTGACCTCCCGCTGAGCGGATGCAAGCTGCCGCCATGCGCTGGCTCAATCTCTCGCTTCTGGTTCTCTTCCCCATCGCCTGGTTCGCACCGCTGATGCGCGCGGCCTTGCTGCCGCTGTTCGGTATGGATGAGATATCCGTCATCACCGGGTTGCAAACGCTCTGGGGCACGGATCCCGCCCTTGCTTTGCTGGTGACCTTTCTTGCGGTGTTTGCGCCCTATCTCAAAACCATCGGCCTTGCGCTTTTACAATTCGGCCTGCTTTCCCGCGCCGTGTTGCCGGTGCTGCAGTTCCTTGGCAAGCTGGCCATGGCGGATGTTTTCCTGATCGCGCTTTATATCCTGGTCGCAAAAGGCGCCGGCTGGGTCACAATAGAAACCGCCTGGGGCCTCTGGCTTTTCACCCTTTGCGTGCTTACCTCGATCCTGATCGCCTGGGATACAGGGCGCATTTCCGGCACGGAGAGACCTGCAAATGACTGACAATATTCCACTTTCCCTTCTTGATCTTGTCCGGGTGCGCGAGGGGTTTGATGCGGGCAACGCGCTGTCCGAGGCCCAGAGCATTGCGACCGTTGCCGACAGGCTGGGCTATCATCGCTATTGGGTGGCCGAGCATCACAATATGGAAAGCATTGCCTCGGCCGCGACTGCGGTGGTGCTGGCCCATGCCGGGCAGCACACCAGGCGGATCCGGATCGGATCGGGCGGGATCATGTTGCCCAACCATTCACCCTATATCATTGCCGAGCAATTCGGCACGCTGGCATCGCTTTTTCCAGGCCGCGTCGATCTGGGCCTTGGTCGCGCGCCGGGAACCGATCAGGCGACGCTGCGCGCCATCCGCACCCCGGCCGGAGCCGCCGAACGCTTCCCGCAAGAGGTGATGGAGCTGATGCACTGGTTCGCGCCTGCCGATGAGCCGGGCTATATCCGTGCCTGGCCCGCCGCCGGAACCAAGGTGGATTTCTGGATCCTCGGCTCGTCTGAATTCGGTGCCATGCTGGCGGCAGAACTGGGCCTGCCCTATGGGTTCGCCTCGCATTTCGCGCCAGATTACCTTGATGAGGCGCTGCATATCTACCGCTCACGTTTCAAACCATCGGCGCAACGGAACACGCCCTATGCCATGGTCGGCGTCAATGTGATCTGCGCTGAGACCAGTGTCGAGGCCCGCCGCCTCTTCACCACCGCGCAGATGAGCTTCACCGGCATTTTCCGTGGCGCGCGCGGCCTGTCGCAGCCACCGATCGACGATATCAGCACCTATTGGAACATCCGCGAGGAAAGCCAGGTCTCACGGATGCTGGGCTGTACGGTGGTCGGCACGCCCGATGAGGTGAAAGCCGGACTTGCCGCCCTTCAGACCCGCACCAAAGCGGATGAATTCATCATCGTCTCGGATATCTGGGATCCCGCCGCACGGCGCCGCTCGCTGGAACTGACCGCAAAGGCCTGGGGGCTGCCGGCCGTCTGACGGGTTGCCCGGTCTCCTCTGGCCGGGCGGCGGAAGCCTTCGGCGGAGCCATTCAGAGGCTGCCACGCGGTTTTTGGATTTCAGATCGGCATGTTTACCCATCTGATCGCCGCGAGGTGATCCACAGATTGGCGTTGATGATGTAACCGCCCCCGACGGCATCGACGTGCCAAGGTGGGATCGCAACACTCCATTCTGGGAGGCGGTCATGTCGGAGATTACCATTGTCGGACTCGATCTGGCGAAGAATGTATATCAAGCCCACGGCGCTGATGCTCGCGGCGCCGCCGTGCTCCGAAAGAAGCTGCGGCGCGCGTAGGTGTTGGCTTTCTTCGCGACGCTGCCGCCTTGTTTGGTGGCGATGGAAGCTTGCGGAGGCGCGCATTTCCGGGCGAGGGAACTGGTCAAGCCTGGCCATGACGTCAGGCTCATTCCGCCCGCCTATGTGAAGCCGTTCGTCAAACGTCAGAAAAACGATGCGAACGATGCCGAGGCGATTTGCGAGGCGGCATAGCGTCCGAGCATGCGTTTCGTCCCTATCAAGACCGAGAAATCGCAGGGCGCGGCCAGCGTCTTTCGCGTCCGGGCGCTGTTGATCCGACAGCGGACCCAGGCAATCAACGCCCTGCGCGGACATCTGGGCGAATATGGTCATGTCGTGCCTCAAGGCGTGAGGAACGTGAGCCGGTTGATCGCACTGATCGAAAGCGAGGCTTCGGACCTGCCCGCCACGGCGCGGGCCTCACTGGGGCCGCCTCCGGAGGTCTTTCGCAAGGGGCGCGACTTTGCCGCCTGGCTCGGCTTCACCCCGCGGCAGCATTCGACGGGCGGGAAGCAGGGGTTGGAGGCTACAACCAGGATGGGCGAACGCTCCCTGAGGAGGCTGCTGATCATCGGCGCCAACAGCTTCATCATCAAACGGCACTGCCATGCTGCGGCACAACCGGGCACCTGGCTCGGTAACATGCTGACGCGCAAACCACCGATGTTGGTCAGGGTGGCATTGGCCAATAAGATAGCACGGATCGTCTGGGCGATCCTGAAGACGAAAGAGGTCTGCCGGGCTCCGGCCATGGCGGCATAAACCCCGTCAGCGGTCGCGAGACGTCGGAGCGGAGGAGGGCTGAGAGCAGTCTGGCGCAACGGTCGTGAGACGGGGTCAGGAGAACCAGTTGTACAACACGCGCCTTTGAGCACGCGGCGTTGATTTGGACCTGATCCGAGAACACCATACGGGCCCGCGGCATGGAGACGGCCGCATCATGAGGCCGGATACATGTCAGCACCCGACACCGCGCAGAACAGCTCTGAAAACACTCTGGCGCAAGGGGCGTTTATACATATGCACTATCCGGTCGGTTCACGGATTCATGTTTTTGAGTCAGCGGGGCAGATTGGCGCCATGAGCAAGCCGATCCCTCTTTTCCGCACGACGAACTGGTTCAGTTACAGCCAGGCTCTGAAGCGGCGCGGGGCACTGATGGTTTGGTTTGACCCGGAGATGTAGTGGTTCGCGGCGCCGAACGGTAAGCCGGGTCATCCTGAGAGGTTCTCGGCGGTGGCCATCCAGTTTTGCCTCTCGCTCAAGGTGCTGTTCGGGCTGCCGTACGGCAAACGACGGGGTTCGTGGAGAGCCTTCTGGCACTGGCCGGGCTCGACTGGCCGGCGCCCTTCGTCGGGCGATCCTTCCACTGGAAGGATCGCTGATCCTCCTCAGTACATGACGCTCTGCCGTCGGCAGAAGCACCTGAGGGTGCAGATCCCATATCCTGCGGCGTCCGGACCGCAGCATCTGCTGGTTGACATCGAGCCGGTAAGCGCCACCGGTTCAAGCGAACCGGTGAGGTCGCATCAAGTTCTCGGGCGAAGGCGCGTGGCAGGTCCGTAAACACGGGGCCAGCCGCCGCAGGCAATGGCACAAGATCCACATTGGCATTGACGCTGATACGCTGGAAGTGTGGGCCGTGGAGATGTCCAACAACCGTATAGGGGACGCCTGGTATTGCCGGATCTTCTGGCACAGATCTCCGCGGAAGAACAGATCAGCAGCGTTACCGCCGATGGCATCTACAACACCAAAGGGTATCACACCGCCATCGCGGCACTGGGTGCAGATGCAACGTCGGGCATTCTCTTGAACCAGTGACGTTCATGCCCTACACCCGCCACGCCGGAATGCACGGAACTGGAAGAAATTGTCCGGATATCACCGACAAAGTCGTGTGGAGGCCAAAATGAGATGCCTCAAACTTCTGGGAGAGCGCATCATGGCGAAAGACTTCGACAGGCAGAATGCAGAGGTCCAGATCCGCATCGCACTCATGAACCGCTTCACATCACCCGGCACGTCTGAGACCGTACGCACGCGCTGACGATAGCCGGGAAAGGGACACGCCCGGCCTCAATCCGAATAGCCCAACAAAGCCTCGCCAGACCTTTTCATCTGTCTCTAAATATCCCCGGGGGTGAGGCCCTGAAAGGGCCGAGGGGGCTGGCCCCCTCTTGCCCCCGCCTGCCCCGCCATGCGAGGTCAGAGCATGAGCAAATCCGCCCCCTCCTTCACCTGCACTGCCTGCGGCGCGAATTCGCGCAAATGGGCCGGACGCTGCGATGCCTGTGGCGCCTGGAATTCGATCATCGAGGAGGCGCCGCTCTCCTCAGGTCCGAAACCGCTGGGCCCCAGGGGCAAGCAGGTCGCTCTGACGGATCTTGCGACGGAAGAAGCCCCGCCGCCCCGCGCCACTTCGGGCATATCCGAACTGGATCTGGTGCTGGGGGGCGGCCTGGTGCCGGCCTCGGCCATTCTGGTCGGCGGCGATCCGGGGATCGGGAAATCGACCCTTCTGTTGCAGGCCGCCGCCAGTTTCGCGAAGACCGGGCTGAAATGCATTTATATCTCCGGCGAGGAGGCGGCGGCCCAGGTCCGGATGCGGGCGCAGCGCCTTGGCCTCACCGATGCGCCGGTCATGCTCGGCACCGAGACCAGTCTGAGAGACATCCTCACCACGCTGGACGCCGAACGCCCGGGCCTTGCCATTATCGATTCGATCCAGACCATGTGGCTCGACACGGTCGCGGCGGCGCCAGGCTCGGTCTCGCAGGTCCGCGCCGCCGCGCATGAGCTGGTGAACTTCGCCAAACGGTGCGGCGTCGCCATCATCATCGTGGGCCATGTCACCAAAGAGGGCCAGATCGCCGGCCCGCGTGTGGTCGAACATATGGTCGATACCGTGCTGTATTTCGAAGGCGAGCGCGGCCATCAGTTCCGCATCTTACGCGCCGTCAAGAACCGCTTTGGCGCCTCGGACGAGATCGGCGTGTTCGAGATGACCGGCCGGGGGCTTTCCGAAGTCACCAACCCTTCGGCGCTGTTTCTCGCGAACCGCGATGCGCCCGCCCCCGGTTCCGCCGTCTTCGCCGGGATCGAAGGCACAAGGCCTGTCCTGACCGAGATCCAGGCCCTTGTCGCGCCCTCACCTCTGGGCACGCCGCGCCGCACGGTGGTCGGGCTTGATTCGGGCAGGCTATCGACCATCCTCGCCGTGCTCGAGGCGCGGGTCGGCATCCCTTTCACCGGGCTTGATGTTTTCCTCAATGTCGCAGGCGGCATGCGTGTGACCGAGCCTGCCGCCGATCTGGCCGTGGCCGCCGCCCTCTTATCGGCGCGCGAAGATGTGGCGATCCCGCGTGACATGGTGCTTTTCGGGGAAATCTCGCTCTCGGGCGCGCTGCGTCCGGTATCCCAGACCGAAAACAGGTTGAAAGAAGCGGCGAAACTTGGTTTCACACAGGCGGCACTGCCCAAGGGATCGAAACCCGGCGCGCAGGGTGGGTTGAAACTGCGCGAAATGGCCGATCTCACGGCCTTTACGGGCGAGATGTTCGGGGCGGGCTGAGGCGCGTCCGGCAGGAGAGAGCGAATGGACAATTTCACCTGGGTCGATGGCGGCGCGGCCCTGATCATCCTGCTCTCGGCGGTTCTCGCCTATTCGCGTGGCCTTGTCCGCGAAGGCATGGCGATTGTCGGCTGGATCGGCGCCGCCATCGTGGCCTTCATCTTCGCGCCCTCGGCCATGCCCATCGTGCGCGAGATCCCGATGGTCGGCCAGTTCCTCGCCGACAGCTGCGAATTGTCGGTGGTAGCTTCCTTTGCGGCGGTCTTTGCCATCGGCCTGATCGTGGCGGCTTTGTTCACGCCCCTGTTCTCGTCGATTGTGCAGCGCTCGGCGCTTGGCGGCATCGACCAGGCCCTTGGCTTCGTCTTTGGTGTGGCGCGCGGCGTGCTGCTCATCGCAGTCGCCTTCATCGTCTATGACCGCGCTTTGGCGAATCACTCCATCACTGCGATCGACAATTCCCGAACCGCCAAGGTCTTCGCGAATTTCCAGGCATCGATCGACAATGCGATCCCCACCGATGCGCCTGGCTGGATCGTGGCACGCTATAATGACCTGACCAATGTATGTTCGGCCGAAACCGCCCAGCCGGTGACGCCGCCGCCCGCAAATGGCGAAACCACGCCCGCACAGGACCCGGCAGCGGCCCCTGTTCCGGCCCCGGCCCCCTGATCCGCGCCGGCTGTGCATTTGCGCAGCGCCCGACCTGCAACATATGCATGACAACGGGGGGTGACTCTGGCACTCTCAGCGACTACATCAGCCGCGAAGAAGCAGCCGGATCGGAGGCCAGATGCGCCGTTTTCCCGCCCACCCGTTTGAACCTCTGAATGACGGGGACAAGCTGAAGGAAGAATGCGGGATTTTCGGGGTCATTGGCCTCGCCGATGCCGCGAATTTCGTGGCGCTCGGGCTGCATGCCCTGCAGCATCGCGGCCAGGAGGCCGGCGGCATCGTCACCTATGAGGCAGAGACCGGTTTCCATTCCGAACGCCGTTTCGGCTATGTGCGCGATAAATTCACCTCTTCTGCCGTGATGAACCTGCTGCCGGGCGATCTGGGCATCGGCCATGTGCGCTATTCCACCGCCGGATCGAAAGGCACCGCCCAGATCCGCGATGTGCAGCCCTTCTTCGGCGAATTCGCCATTGGTGGCTGCGCCATTGCCCATAACGGCAACCTGACCAATGCGGCGCGGCTGAGAAAAGACCTGATCGCGCGCGGCGCCATCTTCCAGTCTTCCTCTGATTCGGAATGCATCATCCATCTGATGGCGCGCTCCCTGCAGAAAACCCAGGCCGAACGTCTGAAAGACGCGCTGCGTCTGGTCGAAGGCGCGTTTTCCGTCATCGCCATGACCCGTACGAAACTGATGGGGGTACGCGACGCGCTCGGCGTGCGCCCGCTGGTGCTGGGCCGCCTGGGCGAGGGTTATGTGCTGGCCTCGGAAACCTGTGCGCTCGACATCATCGGCGCCGAATTCATCCGCGAGATCGAACCGGGCGAGATGGTCGTGATCGAAAACGGTCATATCGAAAGCTCGCGCCCCTTCCCGCATGCCAAAGGCCGCTCCTGCATCTTTGAACAGGTCTATTTCTCGCGCCCCGACAGCATCGTCGGTGGCCGGTCAGTCTATGAGACCCGCCGCCAGATTGGCGTGGAACTCGCGCTGGAGAGCCCTGTCGATGCCGATCTCGTCTGCCCGGTGCCGGACAGCGGCACCCCCGCTGCCATCGGCTTCGCCGCGCAGTCCGGCATCCCCTTCGGCCTCGGCATCACGCGCAACCAGTATATGGGCCGCACCTTCATCGAGCCGACCGAGCAGATCCGCAATATGGGGGTCCGCCTCAAGCTCAACGTCAACCGCGCTTTGATCCGTGGCAAACGCGTGATCCTTGTCGACGATTCGGTCGTGCGCGGCACCACCTCGCGCAAGATCAAAGACATGATCCTCGACGCCGGCGCCGCCGAGGTGCATTTCCGCATCGCGTCCCCCCCGACCGCCTGGCCCTGTTTCTACGGCGTCGACACGCCTGAACGCTCGAAGCTCCTCGCTGCCACCATGACCGAAGACGAGATGCGCGACTGGATCGGCGTCGACAGTCTGAAATTCATCTCGCTCGACGGGCTCTACCGGGCGGCAGGCGAGGCGAAGGGCCGCGACAATCGCAGCCCGCAATATTGCGATGCCTGCTTCTCCGGCGAATATCCGGTCATCCCCGCCGACAAGCTGGATGAAGGTTTCGAGATGAAAACCGCCGCCGAATAACGCAGGTAGGACAGAGGCGCGGCCCCCGGCCGCATCCTCGCTGCCCCTTTTCATCTGTCCAGAAATATCCTCTGGGGGTCCGGGGGGCGAAGCGCCCCCGGCTTTCCAGCACCAGCTATCGGAGCCAGCTCATGTCCAGAACAGCCCTTGTGACAGGTGCTTCCCGCGGTCTTGGTGCCGGCCTCGCCGAACAGCTGGCGCTGCGGGGCTGGCATGTCATCGCGGTCGCGCGCACCACCGGCGGGCTGGAAGATCTCGATGACCGGGTCAAAGCCCAGGGCCTGCCCGGTGCGGGCAGCCTGACGCTCGCGCCGATGGATGTCACCAATGAAGATGCGATGCGCCACCTGACCGACTCGATCGCCGCCCGCTGGGGCAGCCTCGGCTTCTGGGCCCATACTGCGATCCATGCGACCGCCCTCGCGCCGGCCTCTTCGGTCGATCTGAAAGACCTCGATAAATCCATCGCCACCAATCTGCGCGCGACCTCGCAGCTGATCACCCTGGTCGAGCCGCTGTTGCGCGCGGGCAAGGGCACCGCCCTGATCCCTGATGACCCCTTCCCCGGCACGGCCAATTCCGCCGCTTACGGCGCCACCAAAGCCGCACAGCTGGCACTGGCCCGCGCTTGGGCGGCCGAGACACAGCGCATCGGCCCGAAAGTGGTGATCGCCGCCCCTGCCCCGATGCCGACCGCGCTTCGCGCCCGCTTCCATCCCGGCGAAGACCGCGCGCCCCTTGCCGATCCGAAGGCCGAGGCCGCGCGCCTCCTCGATCTCGCGCTCAGCTGACCGACGCCATAGCCCGCGCGATCTTCTGGATCCCCTCAGGGATCCGCGCCGGCTGGATCGACGAATAAGCCAGCCGGTAGTAATTCCGCGCCACACGCTCCGGGTCGAAAAAGCTCTGTCCCGGCTCGATCAGCACGCCCTCTTTGCGCAGATCCTGCGCCACACGGGCGGTATCCACACCCGCCCCCGCCCGCATCCAGAAAGACGAACCGCCATAGCCGCCCTGGCCCGCAATGGTCAGCCCCTCGGCCTGGATCGCCTCTTCCATCCCCTGGCGGCGACGCCGGAACGCAGCCCGCATCCGGTTGATCAGCGCATCATAATGGCCCTCGGCCAGGAAATAGGCGACGGTGCGCTGGATATGACCCGGCGGATGTTTCAGCGCCATGGCCCGCAACGCCCGCGCCTCGGCGATAAACCCGGGCGGCGCCACCAGATAGCCCAGCCGCATCCCCGGGAAGATCGACTTGGAAAACGAGCCCGCATAGATCACCCGCCCTGCCTTGTCCAAAGACTTGAGCGCCGGTGAGACCGGCTTCAGAAAGCTCATCTCGAATTCGTAATCATCTTCGATGATGATGAAATCCTCGCGGCTTGCAGCCTCGAGCAGCTTCAGCCGCCGCTCCAGCGCCATGGTCGCATTGGTCGGCGCCTGGTGCGAGGGCGTGACATAGACCACATCGCCGCGCCGGACCTGACCGCCCGGCGCAAAGCCCGACAAAGGCAACCCGCCCTCGTCGACATCCAGCGAGACCACCTCGGCGCCCGAAACCTCCAGCACCCGCCGGATGCCCTGATAACACGGGTTCTCGATCACGGCGCGATGGCCGCGCGCGGGCTCGCCCAGCAGGATCTCGGTCGCGATCCAGAGCGCGTTCTGCGCCCCCATCGTCAGCAGCACCTCATCCTGCCCCGCGGCGATACCGCGCCGTGGCAGGATCACCCGCAAAACCTGTTCGATCAGCGCCGGATCGTCACGCTCATAGAAATCCGAGGTGAGGGTGGAAAAATCCCGCCGCCCCAGGGCCCGCAACGCGCAGGCCCGCCAGTTCTGATGGTCAAACAGCGTGGGGTCGGTCTGGCCATAGATAAAGGGCCAGGGATAGCGCTCCCAGTCATCCGGGCGCTCGACACCCTGCATCGCGCGGGTAAAGCGTCCACCGGAAAACGCATGATAATCAACCTCTTCCGCGGGACGGGCGGGGCTTGGAAAATCCGGTGCGCGCGGGGCATTGTCCGAGACATAATAGCCCGAGCGTCCGCGCGACGTGAGATAGTCAGAGGACACCAGGTCGCCATAAGCCAGGGTAACCGTGATGCGCGAGATCCCGAGATGTGCCGCAAGCCCGCGCGAAGAGGGCATCTTCTGCCCCGGCCGGAAGCGCCCCGAAAGGATCCCCTCAGTCACCATGGCCCGGATCCGGCTTTGCAGCGTCCCCGCCGCACCGGAAGCCAGAAAGAATGCCTCGACTGGAATAGCCATCTGCCGCCCCCCGACTGGACCGAAACCCACGACAAGACTGGCCATATACGACGCGGGTTACAATGAAAAGCGGCTTGCCCCCGGGTTCGGGGTGCGAGGGGGCGCGGCCCCCATCTGCCGGCCCGACGGCCCTGACCGGGATGTTCAGGAACAGATGAAAGATGCTGGTGATCTGCTCGTGGATAATTTCTGCCGGCGAAGACGGCAGCGGATCATCTGTAGGGTATTGAAGTCACGCCTCCCTGTTTCGCGATTTTAGCAGTTGCGTCATGGCTGCCTGCACCAGGGGACGCGCGGACTGACGGCATGGCACATAGCCGGCGGCGCGGGCCGCTGGCAGTCACTCCAACCATCTGCAGATCTGACCCATCCGTCCCCGCCGTCAGCTGCGGGCCTCATCACTTTGATCTGACAAGTCGCAGAACCAGTCAGCGCTCGGCCTGCGATGCGGCACATGTTTCCCCCTGCTCAGGTCGGGTGGGGAGACACAGATGCGCGGGACAGACGCCGAGGGTGGTTGGCTTTTCAGATATGCAGATGAGGCGCATCCCCGCGCACCACCCGCTGCGCGAGATCCGGCAGGTGGCAAACAGGGCACTGGCGTAACGTAGTGCCGAAATCGGGGGCTTTATCCCGGCTTCGGCCGCTCCCCGATGGAGCCTGTAGTGCTGATCCCGGCAGGGCTGACCCAGATCCTCTGTTCGGTCCGCGCCGAACGGGAGCTGACAGAGCTGACGCGGTATGATCCTCCATTTCGCGGGTTCGTCGGTACCGGCGTAGATGATCCCGGCGACCTTACCGGAGCCGGCGCCCCCGACACCGCGCCCGCAAAGCCCCTTGTAGCCGGGACCGGTCCGGATGCGCGGCTTTACAAGAAGTCCCCCGGCACCGGCGCGAGGTTCTTCCTCACCGGTGGAGGAAGGGTCGTGAACCGCCAAAGGAGCGTTTTCCCGACAACGGCGCTGATGGGGAACCGCCCGGTCCTGATCGTACAGAGTGATCTCATCCGCGGCGAGGGCCCCTTGCCCCTTTTTCATGGGCCTTGAACCAGTGGTGGCAGCATGAATCGTCCTCCGCCACTTTCCGGGTTCACCCCGCTCGTCCGGGCGGGTGAGGCTCTGCGCCGAGTTGTGCCATACCTGCGTCACACCGCAAGGCGCGCAGACCGTCTGTTGCGGCCTCAAGACGCCGCTCCCGCGTCATCTTCGCCGTCGCGGCCCACACTTCCACCCGACTGCCGGGCTGCCCGCCGCCTGAAGGTTGCGCGCGGGAAAAGGCATGTCGCCCATTGAAACAGCGAAGAACCATAAACAAGCAGAAGGCGGGGCGAGGAAAACTGTCCGACCGCGTGACTGTTTCAGGGGCCTTTTAAAGCTAAAAGCTGGCGCACCCATTCCCGAATGGTCCCGCCAGAGACTGGCCATGCGCAATATCTGGCACCAGGCAAGGCCGCCGGCCTCAGAACGCCCCTTCGGCAAGCGCAAGCCGCACCTGATCCATGCCCTGGCCGATATCCTGCGCAATCGCGGCGGCAAGAGCCTCCGCATTGCCCGCCTCCATCGCCGCCAATGCCTCGACATGCTGATCCGGCAGCCCCGCTCCTCCAAGCCGCCCCATCACGAGGCGCAGCGAAGGCCCGGCCCGCAGCCACAGCGATTGCGCGATATCCAGCAGCACCGGGGCATCCGCTGCCTCGTAAAGCGCGAAATGGAACGCATGATTGAATCGCAGATAGGCGGCGATATCGCCCTCGCTGATCGCGGTGTTGATCCGGTCGTCTAAAAGCCGCAGCTGCCGGATCAGCGCCGGTTGCATCGCCCGCATTGCAAGCCGCGCCAGCTGTGGCTCGATCGCAAAGCGCGCCCAGCCCAGCTGATCAAGCACCGATTCCGTCATCTGCGGCACCGAGACCCGACGATTGCCCTGGGGCATCAGCGCGCCCTCGGCCGCGAGCCGCCGGATCGCCTCGCGCACCGGCGTCATGCCGGCGTCGAGCTCTCCGATCAGACCCTGGATCGTCACCGGCTGCCCCGGCGCCAGAGCCCCAAAAAGGATCATGTCGCGCAGCCGCGAATAGGTGACCTCATGGGTCGGGATCTTGCGGCTATCTGCATCCATCTCGGTCAATCCGGCCCTGAAATCCCCGGCATTCCACCGGAGCCGCACCCATCAACCCACCCCATGGCGGCCTCCCCGGCGACTGAGGCAGAGTTATGACCAGCCGCCAGGCCCGGATCAAGTGTAACAGGTGTGAAACCTGCGCTTGCGTGACAAAACGCACAGCTTTCCCGCCCCGGGCGCGGCGCGTAGGCCGCCTCGGGTCTCTGGTCAGCCCTGGCCCGCAGCTGCACGCAAAGCCGGTCGCTGCCGCGCCAGCCAGAACAGCGACAGGATCAGCGGCGCATTGGCCAGCCGGCCCTCAGACAGCCAGGCCATCGCGGTGTCAAAGGGGATCACATGGGTGCGGATATCCTCGCCCTCGGTCGCGAGGCCAAAGAGCCCGCCGCTTTTTTCAGGCAGATCCGCCAGCCCGACCAGTGACCAGATATATTCGGTATGGGCGCCGGGCGACGGGTAGTAATCGCTGACATGCAAAAGCTCGCCGATGGTCAGGCCGGCCTCTTCCTGCGCCTCGCGCCGCGCGGCCTCTTCCGGGGTCTCGCCTGCGTCGATCCGGCCCGCGACCGCCTCGATCAGCCAGGGTCGCGCCTCGCCCCTGATCCAGGGGCCCATGCGAAACTGTTCCACCAGCAGCACATGATCGCGCACCGGATCATAGGGCAAGACGGTCACCGCATCCGTCGCGACAAAGGCCTCGCGCAACAGCCCCCCGCTCATGCCCCCGGCAAATTGCCGGTGCCTGAGCCCGGCCCGCGCTACCGCAAAAAAGCCGCGAAACGGGTGGTCCATACTGTCGGTCTCGACCAGAGCATCTTCGGGTCCATTGGCGCGGGTTTGTCCGGCCGCGCGCAAAGCAGAGGCCGCACAGGACAGCATCGGCCCGCGCAACGCATAAAGCCGTTCTGCTGACGCGGCCCCCTCCTGCGCCAGAATATCCTGTGCAAGCCGCAGTTCCAGCGCCGGATCGCCGGCCTCTGCGCCGCGGGTGGCCGCCTGCCAGAAGGCGAGACGCGCCTCCCCTGCGGCACCGCCCGGCCCGGCGATCAACGCGCGCAGACCAGGACATTTCGCGAAACGGGGATCCTCGCCCGGCACATCCGCCGCGCTCACCGCCAGCGCCGCCTTGTCCATTCGGCAAGCGGCCCGCCAAAGACCCCCGCCAGGATCAGCACGCCCAGGACGCCGACCGTCAACATATCCCAACCGTTTTCCATCATTTTGGTGAACCAGCCCAGCATGGCATCCATCGGCCCTTCATAGCGCATCTTCATCGAATCGGTGATCATCTGCCGCCCCGAAAACACCATAAGCGCGAGAATCGCCATAACAATCGAGGTCTTGAGCCCGGTGCCGATGGAATCGGCATAGCTGGACCCAACGCCATTTCCCATGATTTTCCAGCCGCAAATCAGGCCGATCGCTGCCGAAACCCCGCGAAAGACCATGGTTCCGCCGGCCCCGCCATCGGGAAGCGCGGGGATATGGGCATTGGCCGCAAGCCAGCTCATCAGGGCAAACCAGACTGCGGCCACCATTTTTGCGGATGTCGGCATGTCACTCCTCAGACCCCGGAAGGCCCATCCAGACTGTTTCACTACAGCTGCAAACTCACGCGGGATTTTGTCAATTTGCGGGACGAGTTGAGACAATCTCTGACAGATCAGCACTCTGCGCGCGAAAAACGGCACCGCAGGGCCAAGCTCTTTTGCCCTCTTCCTTATGACCCGGATACTTCGGGGGGCCGGGCTGGTCCCCCGCCCCCCGGCTGTCTCAAAGCACCTGATCCAGCGCCCGGATCAGCCGCGCGACATCATCGGCGCTGGTATAATGCGCCGCCGAGAGCCGCAGCACCCCCTTGTCGCGCGCAATGCCGAGTGCCTCCAGCGGCCTGACCGCGTAGAAATCCCCGGCCCAGCAGGCGATCCCGTGTCGGCCAAGCTCTTCCGAGACCGGTTCCGCCGCGCCGGACAGCTCCACCGCCACCGTCGGCGCGCGCCGCGCGGCGTCGCGGGGGCCGATCAGCCGCAGGTCGTTGCGCGCAGCAAGGTAGTCCAGCAAGGGCTGGATCACCTGTATTTCCTGGGCGCGCATGAGATCATGAACGCCGCGCCCCCGTGCGCCTGCATCGCCGGTGATGCCGTGATGCGCCGCCAGGGCGTCGACATAATCGGCCATCCCCGCACAGGCCGCGACCTGGGCATGGTCTGGCCCGGCGGGCGTATGACGCTTGTAAAGCGAGCCATGATTGAAGAAATGCCCCTGCCCCGGCAGATCCATCCCGAACGCCTCGTCCAGCACCATGATCCCCTGATGCGGGCCATAGGTCTTATAGGCGGAAAACAGATAGGCATCACAGCCAAGCGCCGGGAAATCCGGGAAACCATGCGGCGCGTAAGACACGCCATCGACCACCACCTTCGCCCCCGCCGCATGGGCCAGCGCCGAGATCGCCGCCACATCATTCACTTCGGCAATTACATTCGAGCAATGCGGAAACGCGACCAGGCGCACATGCCCATCCGCCAGCAGCGCGCTCAGATCCGCCGGGTCGAGCGAGCCGGTCGCAGGATCAAGCCGCCATTCCCGAACCTCGATTCCCTCATCAGCCAGACGCCGCCAGACACCGCTATTGGCCTCGTGATCCTGGTTCGTCACCACGATCGCAGCCTTCGCATCCCCCTTCAGCCAGGCCCGTACCGCCTGAGCCAAAACATAGGTATTTGCGCTGGTCGAGGGGCCGAACGAGACCTGCGCAGGCTTTACCGCCATCATCGCGGCCAGCTTTTCCCGCGCCTCATCCATCTCGGCGCCCGCCGCCTGCCCGCCCGGATAGGGCCCGTAAGGCTGCACTTTGCGGTCATGGTAGAACCGCGTCAGCCGGTCGATCACCTGGATGCAGGGATAGCTGCCGCCGGCATTCTCGAAAAACGCATGTGAGGACAGAACCGGCGAGGCAAAGGCCGGAAACTGTTTGCGGGTAAAGTCCAGATCAAGTGCGGTCATGCCATTTTCCCAGTCATTCTGATCCCTGTCATTATGGTCCCAGTCATTATGGTCCCAGTCATTCTGGGGCCTGTCTTTAGGACTGCTGAAAAGTGGGCGGCAAAAACCTGCGGCCCGGGGCGCATCCGGTCTCCCGGCCCCCCTTTTCGCAGCAGGTCTTCCAGCCAGAGCCGGCGATGTCTCCCGCCGGCCCAGACCCCGCGACAGAGCAGTTTGCCCCCGGGGATCGCTGCCGAGATTTATCCGGCGCCTCCTGAAAGGCAAGCCCTCTCTTGCGGGGGCGGCCCTGACGCTGTTCAGGCCCGGGTCGCGACAAAGAAGGCGCGCGGGAAGGGCAGGAGAACGCGCCCGTCTTGTTCGGGATAGAATGGCGCGATCCGCGCGCGGAAGGCGTCGAGGAAATCCGCACGTTCCGCTTCACTCAAAGGCGCGAGCAAAGGTCGCAACGCCGAGCCGAGGAACCATTGCGTCACCGCATCCGTGCCGGTCAGCTCCACCTGGTAGACTGTCCGCCAGATATCAAGCTGCCGGCACTCCGCGCGCAAAAGCCCGTGCAGATCCGCGGGGGTCAGAAGCGGCACGCGCCGTGCCCGGGCTGCCGTCAGCCGCTCGGCCCAGCGGGGATCGCCCGAGATCTCGCGCATGGCGATATGGGTCGGCTCGTCAAGATTATCGGGCATCTGCACCGCAAGCACGCCGCCCGGGCTCAGCTGTGCCAGAAGCCGGGGAAAGAGCTGCCGGTGATCCGGGATCCATTGCAGCGAAGCATTGGCATAGACCAGATCCTGCTTCTGCTCCGCCGTCCAGGTCGCAATATCCGCCGCCTCGAAATGACAATCCGGCAGCGCCTCGCGCGCGGTTCGCAGCATATCCGCATCGGTATCGGTCCCGGTGATCCGCGCCGCGCCGAACCTTGCGCGCAAAAGCGCCGTGGAATTCCCCGGGCCAGAGCCAAGATCGGTCACCTCCTGCGCCGTTTCCAGCGGCACCGCCGCCAGCAGATCGCGGGCCGGGCGCGTGCGCGCATCAAGGAATTTCGCATATTGGCCCGCAGACCATCCGCCTTCCGTCTGTTCTGCCCCGGTCACTGCCATTGTCGCCCCCGTCTCTTTTCAGCTCTGGCCCCGTCTCATCGCGCTGGGGCCCTCACGCCTGACTTCACGCAGCCACAAATCAGCCGCCCGGAAATCAGCCAGCGGAATTCTTTCCCATATCCTGGACGGCGGAAAGCCGGTTTTGGGTGTCAAAGATGCTTGTGAGAGAATTTCACCTGTCATAGCCTCAGAGAGATCACCCGTGCCCGGATCTGCCCCAGGGGGCCAGACTGACGGCACCTGCCTGATATCAACCGCCAGAGGAGTCACGATGACCCGTTGCCTTTCTTACCTTGCCGGAGCCGCTTCGGCCATCGCGATTGCCACCGCAGCGCAGGCCGCCGACCCCGAGCTGACCGTTTTCGACTGGGCTGGCTGGGAAATCGATGGCGCGCTTGCCCCTTATGTTGCGAAACACGGCCAGAAGCCGACCTATGCGTTCTACGCCGATGACGATGAGGCGTTCCAGAAAGTCTCCTCGGGGTTCAAGGCCGATGTTGTCCACCCCTGCCCCGGCGCCGTGCCGAATTACCGTGAAGCCGGGCTGATCGAGCCCTGGGATACCTCGAAAATCGAGGCTTTCGCCAATATCGACCCGGAATTGCTGGAATCGCATCACATCAAGGATGATGAGGGCGTCTGGTTCATCCCCTATGACTTTGCCTATACGGCCATCGCCTATAACAAAGACAAGGTCTCCGACGACAAGGTCGCCTCGCTGAGTGTTTTCCTGAACCCCGACTTCAAGGGCAAGATCGCGATTTCGGACAATTCCGATGACGCCTGGGCGCTTGGCTTCCTCGCAACCGGCACCGACTCCTGGGATGAGGTGACCGATGAGCAGATCGAGAAAGCTGCCGCCTGGCTGCGCGAAGCCGCGCCGAATGTGCGCTCCTGGTGGTCGGATCCGTCGGAACTGGCGCAGCTGATGGCATCGGGTGAGGTCGAGGTCGCCTGGTCCTGGAATGACCCGGTCGCCATTTTGCAGGCCGATGGTTTCCCGGTTGGCTTCAACCGCGCGCCGGCCGAGGGTTCCACCACCTTCTTCTGCGGTTTCGTCAATATGAAGAACGGTCCCGGCAAAGAAGACAAAGTCTATGACTGGGTGAATTCGATGTTCGCAGTCGAAAGCCTGCCGTCGATCATCGAGGCGATCGGCTATGCCAATACCAACAAAGCCGCGACCGATGCCATCGATCCCGAAAGGCTGAAATCCGCCTTCCTCGATCCGGTCGAAACCACGCTGTTCCGCCAGACGCCGATGGACCCCGATCTGCGCGCGCGCCTGCTGGAAGAGTTCGAACTGATCAAGATGGGGCTCTGATCCCGTTCTGACCTGAAAAGAACCCCCCGGCGGAGCGATCCGCCGGGGTTTTTTCTGTGAGTGGCGGCGTCGCAGGCCAGGGGCCGACCACATCTCCTGCCCGCCCCCCCGCGCGCCTGCCGCAGACACCTTTGGCAGAGTTTGCGTGGCCCGGGCGGCGTGTTTGCTCTCCCGAAAGAACCGCAAGGTTTGCGGCTACGGGATCAGGCAAGGTGCCGTCCGCGACGCCAGCTGCGCCTGCACCGCGCAGGTGGTGCTGTCACAGACCCATGATGGCGGCTGGCGGCACATGCAGCCCTGGCAAGAGATTTCAGCCTTCACCTCTGCCGGCAACACCAGCCATAGCTTTCAGATCAGCCCACAGGGTCGAAGCAACCACCCAGATGAGAAAAGGCGCATCGGTTGCCCGATGCGCCTTTGTCTTTGCCACATGGTCTCAGGCAGACCAGGGCCTCAGTTCACCTGTTCCGCCCTTGCCTCAAGCGCGGGGGCTTCTGCCCTGACCGGGCCGGCAATCTCGATCCGGCGCGGCTTCATTGCCTCGGGGATCTCGCGCGCGAGGTCGATATGCAGCATGCCAAGCTCATGCGTCGCGCCGGTGACGCGAACATGATCAGCCAGCGCGAAGCGACGCTCAAAGGCGCGGGTCGCGATGCCACGATGCAGGAAGCTGCGGGGGGCCTCATCGGTGGCCTTGCGGGCGGTCACAAACAGGCTGCCGTCGCGGACTTCGACCGTAAGATCCTCGGGGGCAAACCCGGCAACGGCGACCGAGATGCGGTAAGCATCTTCGGCGGTTTTTTCGATATTATAGGGCGGGTAGCCCGGCTGAGCGACATCGGATGTCAGAACCCGGTCCATCAGATCGGCCACACGGTCAAAGCCGACAGTGGCACGGTAAAGCGGTGCGAAATCATAGCTGCGCATGATCATCCTCCTTGGGAAGCGATGCTCTTTGGATCAGACCCTCCCCTCACGGGGCCGGGCATTGGCGCCGGGCCCATCATGGCGCCCGGCATGACCCTGATCTGGGAAGCGCGGCCCCCTGCGTCAAGGGGCCTGCAACAGCCGGGCAGAGGTCACATCCGCGTGAACACCGCGCTGTGTCGGGAGGCCGCCGCGAGATGCGTTACGGCCGGATGAATTTGGCGCCGCCCTGCCCCATGCTAGTAGCCTGGCCGCCACTGCTGGCCGGGTCCGCTGTTTCCGCCGCAGTCTCCGCCGCCGCTCCGCCACCGCGATTGGCGCCACCGCCGGAGATCACCCTTACTCCCGCCGCCCCGCGCCCGGGCAAATCGAGCCCAAGTTCATCGCGCAGGCGTTGCAGCGGCGCGTCCACCGCGACGGCAAGCGCGACTTTCTCGCCGTTGTAATCTGCCTTGGCCGAGATCACCGCCACGACCTCGGGCCGCCCGTCGCGCAACGCGAAAACCGGTGCACCCGAGGAGCCGAAATCGATGTCACAGGTCAGGACCAGCGCCGATGTCTCAAGCGCGAGCACGGCACAGTCGCGCTCGATCGAGGGCACTTCCGAGCGGTCCTTCGCATAGGAAACCACGCTGACGGCGGCGTCACGCATCGGGCGCGGGCCGGTGGGGAAAGGCTCAATCTGCGGCAACATGATCGGTTTGTCGAGTTCCAGAAGCGCCAGATCCCAGGCAACGCGGCCCAGATTGTCACTGCCGGAATAGACGTAATCCGGATGCGCGACCGAACGGCGGACGCCGCGATAGGCCTCGGCCCGGCCATTGCGCCAGCCGGCCTGGAAGGTGATCATTTCATCCCTGAGCCGCGCGCCGGTATCCTTGTCAAAGAGGCAATGCGCCGCTGTCAGCACCAGTTGCCGCTCGATCAAGACCCCGGTGCAGAACCCGCGATCCCCAAGCACCAGCTTGCCCACCGGCTGCCAGCCCCGTGCTTCATCGGCGGTCTGCATCCCGATCACCGCCTTCGGATCGGCCGCAGCCGGCGCCGGCCAAAGGATCGGTGCCAATGCGGCCCCGAACAGCGCGATACCGGTCAGTGAAATTCGGGGCAGCGAGAGCGCCAGCCTGACCGCACCTACAGTCCTTACGACAAAGAAACCCGGCAAACTGATCATCGCTGGTGCAATCGCCCTTTGTATCCATCCGGACCGGCGCGCAGCCGGATTGGCGCGCATACTCACCCGGGCAAGCTCTCGCATCATTCTGGTGAATTTGCGGCAAAAGCAACCCAATCTCATGCCCCTCATTGGCCCGGGGAAGATTTCCCTGCATCCTTGCATGTTTACCCCGGAGCCCCCTTGCCTCTTGCGCCAATCCGTAATCATCTGTGCGCTGACGCACAGCCAGCCGGGGGAGCTTATGGAAAACTGGGACGAGATCCGCACCGCCTATCAGGTCGCCCGCCTTGGAACCGTCTCGGGGGCTGCGGAAGTGCTGGGCGTCCACCATGCCACGGTGATCCGCCATATTGATGCGCTGGAAAAACGGCTCGGCACGCGGCTCTTTCAGCGCCATACCCGCGGCTATACGCCGACCGAAGCCGGGCGCGACCTTCTGACCGTCGCCCAGACCACCGAAGAGCAATTTGCCCAGCTCGGCTCGCGCATCAAGGGTCATGGCGAGACGGTACAGGGCGAGTTCATCATCACCTCGATCGCCGGGCTGTCGGGCCTGCTGGTCCCGGTGCTGGCGGATTTCCAGCGCCAGCATCCGGCGGTGATCGTGCGGCTTCTGACCGATATGCGCATCTTCCGGCTGGATTATGGCGAGGCGCATGTGGCGATCCGCGCCGGCGCGGCCCCCGAAGAGCCCGACAATGTCGTCCAGCCGCTGATCCGGATCCGCTACGGGCTTTACGCATCGAAATCCTATGTCGAGGCCTGGGGCAAACCGGAATCGGAACATGATTTTGCCGGCCACCGCTTTGTCATCGCCGAAAGCGAGGGCAGCCGTGCCGCATTTTTCCGCTGGCTGCGCGACAAGGTGTCGAACGAACAGCTCACCTTCCGCTCGACCGAACCGGCGGCCTGGGATGCGGCGCTGGAAGATGGCGTGGGCATCGGGTTCCTGCCCGCCTGGGAGGCCGCGACCCGTCCCGACCTCGTCGAGGTTCTGGCGCCGCGCCCGGAATGGGATTCGCCTTTGTGGATCGTCACCCATGTCGACCTGCACCGCACCCGCAAGGTCCAGGCCTTTGTCGGGCTGCTGAAGGAAAAGGCCCGCAGCTGGCCGCAATGCGCCGGATAATCCCCCTGCGCAGACCCTTGCAGGCCCGGACACACTTGCGTGTCGCAGACCCGGGCGGCGGGGAGGCTCTGGAAACCCGCCCGCCCGCATGCGAAGATAGCCGCATGCGTTCAGCCAGCCAGGGCCGCCACAAGCCGCGCGCCCCGCTTTCGCCAGAACGGCAGCGCCGGCCTGCCCCCAAAGGCAGAGCGGAGGCGGCTCAGAGATGGGCCTGAGGCGAGGACAGGACGATGCCGGAACAGGATCAGGACTGCGTGATCGCAGGCGGCGGCCCGGCGGGCATGATGGCGGGGCTTTTGCTGGCCCGCGCCGGGCTGCGGGTGAGCGTTCTCGAGAAACACCCTGATTTCCTGCATGATTTTCGCGGCGACACCATCCATCCCTCAACCCTGCAACTGATCGCCGATCTGGGCTGGCTAGAGGAATTTCTCGCCCTGCCGCATCAGAAGGCACCTGATCTTCATGCCGAGATCGGCGGGCGGCAGGTGACCATCGCCGATTTCCGCAGGCTGAAGACCGAATGCCGCTTTATCGCCTTCATGCCGCAATGGGATTTCCTGAACTTCCTTGCCCGAAAAGCCGCCGCGCTTCCCGGTTTCACCCTTAAAATGGGGCATTCCGTCACCGGTCTTCTGCGCGATGGCGAAAAAGTCTGTGGCCTTGCCTGGCAGTCGGATACCGGGGCGGGCGAGATCCGCGCGCCGCTTGTGATTGGCGCCGATGGCCGGCATTCGGTGATCCGGCGCGAGGCGGGGTTTAGCGTCACCGATTTCGGCTCGCCGGTGGATGTGGTCTGGCTGCGGCTCTCGCGCCGGGCCGATGACCCCGCGCCCGCGATGAGCCATGCCGGCCCGGGCCAGGGCCTCGTGCTGATCGACCGGGGTGAGTACTGGCAATGCGGCTATGTGATCCGCAAAGGATCCTATGACGATCTGCAGGCCGCTGGCCTGCCCGCGTTTCGTGCGGCACTGGCCGCGCTGGCGCCGCTTCCGCCCGGCCGGTTTGACGAAATCACCGCCTGGGATCAGGTCCATCTTCTGTCGATCCGGATGGACCGGCTGACGCGCTGGTGGGCGCCCGGCGTGCTGTGTATCGGCGATGCCGCCCATGCGATGTCGCCTGTCGGGGGCTTTGGCGTCAGTCTCGCGATCCAGGATGCGGTGGCGGCGGCGAATATTCTGGCACGCCCCCTTCGCGAAGGAAGGTTGAGCCCGCGCGACCTCGCCCGGGTCGAGACGCGCAGGCTCTTTCCGACACGCGCAACGCAAGGCTTGCAAAAGATGATGCGCCGCAAGCGCCGCCCTGACGGCGAGACCAGCCCGCGCCCGCCGGGCTTTATCCGCATGATCACGCGCTGGCCGGTGCTGGCGCGGCTGATGGGGCGGCTGATCGGACAGGGGTTCCGCCCGGAACGGATCGCGCCCTACCTCCTGAAACCCGGGTTACCCGATGACCGCTGAACGCCCCCCGACCAATGATGCAGCCGCGCCTGAGCACATCGCGAATGCCTGCCCTGAGAGCCGCGCGGCCAGCGGAACCGCCCTCACCCGTGCGCTTTTTCTCATCCTCGGGCTGTTTTTCACCGGGCTGGGCTTTGTCGGAGCCTTTCTGCCGGTGCTGCCGACCGTACCCTTCCTGTTGCTCGCCGCCGCCTGTTTCACCCGGTCCTCGCCCCGGCTGGAGCGCTGGCTGCTGGATCACCGCCATTTCGGCCCGCTTTTGCGCGACTGGCGCAACAAGGGGGCGATCCCGCGCCGCGCGAAATGGATGGCAGCCGGTGGTTGCAGCCTTGGCTTCGTGCTGTTCCTCTGGGGCAGCAATCCCGGCTGGCCGCTGATCCTTGTGGTTGCCGCGATTATGGGGTTCGGCGTGGTCTTCGTCTTCACCAGACCCGATGCCTGAACGATAAATCCCGCACCCGGCCGCGACGGAAGCTTGCATCGCGCACGTATAATCCGGCAACAGACGAGCAGCACAAGCAAGCCGGATCAAAGCCAGATGCGCAAAATCCTTTGGATCACCCTTATCCTCGCTCTTGCCGGCGGCGCGGGCTTTGGCCTGTGGCGGATGCAGATGAGCGAGGGCGCCGCCCAGGCCGCGCCGGCCTCGGAGGCGGTGATCCGCGGCACGTTCCGCAAGACCGTGCTGGCAACCGGCGTGATCGAGGCCGCGAGCCTTGTCTCGGTCGGTGCCCAGGTCGGCGGTCAGATCCAATCCCTGCCGGTTGAACTGGGGCAGAAACTCGCCGCCGGAGACCTGGTCGCACAGATCGACCCTGAAGATCAGAAGACCGACCAGCTGCGCGCCCAGGCCTCCCTGGCGCAGATCCGCGCCCAGATCGCGGCCCAGGAGGCCAGTATCGAAGAGGCCCGCCTCGCGCTGGAACGTCAGCGCGAGCTGAGCAGCCGCAAGCTGGCCACCGCCCAGACGCTTGAGGCCAGCGAAGCGCAGTTCAAGGTCGCCGAAGCCAATCTCGCAGCGCTGAAAGCCAGCGAATCCCAGGCTGAACTGGCTGTTCAGGCCGCGAATATCGCATTGGAACGCACAAGGATCACCGCGCCCTCAGACGGAACTGTCGTTGCCCTGGTCGCCCGCGAAGGACAGACGATCAACGCCAATCAGTCCAGCCCGACGCTGATCAAACTGGCCGATCTGGACCGCATGATCATCAAGGTCGATATTTCCGAGGCCGATGTGATCGCGGTCCAGCCCGGGCAAAAGGCAAGTTTCACCCTCTCGGGGGCGCCGGATATGCGCTTTGACGCGGTTCTGCGCGATATCGAACCGGCCCCGGCCTCGATCGCGACCGCAGACGAGGTCGATACCAGCTCGGCGATCTATTACCGCGCCATTCTCGAAGTGCCGAACCCGAAAGGCATCCTCAGGATCGGCATGACCGCCGAAGTGGTGATCGTGATGGAAGAGATCCCCGATGCGCTGATCGTGCCGACCGCCGCCGTGATCTCTGGCCGGAGCAGCGGGAAAAAAGTGCGGGTGCTGGACCCGACAAGCGGCGCAGTCGAAATCCGCGATGTCGAGACCGGGGCCGCCACCGCCAGCCAGACCGTGATCGTCACGGGGATCAGCGAAGGTGAACGCATCGTGACCGCGCCCTCCGGCGCCATGTCGCGTGGGGCGGGTCAGTCCGGTTCGCAACCGGGTCAGCCGGGCCGGACACAAGGCGCAACGCACCGGCCTTCGGGTGGGTTGTTCTGAGGCCCGATGGATGAGTGACGACGCATGAGTGACACCGTCAGAAGCGGCCCGCCGCTGATCGATTTGCGCGGCATCAGCCGCAGCTTCACCAGCGGCGGCGAGAGCCTCACCGTGCTGAAAGATGTCAGCCTGACCATCCATGCCGGTGAGATGGTGGCGATTGTCGGCACCTCCGGTTCGGGAAAGTCGACGCTGATGAACGTCATCGGCTGTCTCGACCGTCCCACAACCGGCAGCTACCACTATGGTGGCATTGATGTGACCGCCCTGCCCGAAGAGGGCCGCGCCCGGCTGCGCCGGCTGCATTTCGGATTCATATTCCAGCGCTATCAGTTGCTTGCCGACCTCGATGCCAGCGGCAATGTCGAAGTGCCCTCGATCTATGCCGGCCGCCCTGCCGGTGAGCGGTCGCGGCGCGCGAAAGAACTGCTCACGCGGCTTGGACTTGGCGAGCGCAGCGACCACCGCCCGTCAGAGCTTTCGGGCGGCCAGCAGCAACGTGTCTCTGTCGCGCGCGCGCTGATGAATGGCGGCGAGGTGATCCTCGCCGATGAGCCGACCGGCGCGCTCGACAACCGCTCCGGCAAGGATCTGCTGGCGCTGCTCGATGAGCTGAATGCGCGCGGCCATACGATCATCATCGTCACCCATGACCGCGATGTCGCCGCCCGCGCCGGACGGGTGATCGAGATCTCGGATGGCACGATCCTTTCAGACAGCGGCCCCGCCCCGGTGACCGGCGCGACGCCCGATCCCGCGCCGCCCGAGAAAACCGGCCCTCTCGCCCGGGCCGGCCGGCAGCGCGATGCTTTCACAATGGCACTGCGCTCGCTCAATGCGCATCGGCTGCGCAGCTTCCTGACCATGCTGGGGATCATCATCGGCATCGCTTCGGTCGTGTCGGTGGTAGCACTTGGCACCGGATCGCGCGAACAGGTGCTCGAAAACATCGCTTCGCTCGGCACCTCGACCATCACCGTACGACCGGGCACCGGTTTTGGTGACCGTAATGCGAGGCGGATCAACACGCTGATCGACACTGATGCGACGGTGCTGGCCGGCGAAGCCTATACCGCCTCGGCCTCGCCCGAGATCTCCACCACGGAGAATGTGACGCGCAGCGCAGTGACGGCGAGCCTCTCCGTGCGCGGCGTCGGCGCGGCCTATTTCGATGTCGGCGGGTTCTCACTCACCAGCGGGCAGCTTCTGACCCAGATCGCCGTCGACAGCCGCGCCCAGGTCGGCGTGCTCGACAGTGATGCGCGCAACGCCTTCTTTGCCGCGGGTGAGGATCCGATCGGCAAAGTCCTGTTGATCGGGCGGGTGCCGATCGAGGTGATCGGCGTGGTCAGCGCCTCCGGCCAGAGCTTTGGCCCTTCTACCCCGCGGATATTCCTGCCCTATACAACCGTCAGTCAGCGCATCACCGGCCAGAACCGGGTGGATTCGATCACCGTGCGGGTGCATGACGACGCCGATATGGCCGAGGCCGAGGCCGGGATCACCCGGCTCCTGACCCAGCGCCATGGCAAGGAAGACTTCTTTCTCACCAATTCCGACACGATCCGCGAAAATCTCACCGCCACCAACCGGACGCTGACCCTCCTGATCTCGTCGATCGCCGTGATCTCGCTGATCGTCGGCGGCATTGGCGTGATGAATATCATGCTGGTCTCGGTGACCGAACGCACCCGCGAAATCGGCGTCCGTCTCGCAGTGGGGGCAAGGCGCTCCGACATCATTGCGCAGTTCCTGATCGAAGCAGTTCTGGTCTGCTTCATCGGAGGTGTGCTGGGCGTTGCCCTCGCCCTTGGTGGCGGCTGGCTGGCGGGCCAGATCGGCCAGGAAATCCGGCTGAGCTATTCCACCCTCACCATCATCGCAGCCTTTTTGTCCTCAACGACTATCGGCATCGTCTTTGGCTATCTGCCGGCCCGCGCGGCCTCGAAACTCGACCCGGTTGTGGCGCTGGCACGCGAATGATCCGCGCGGCGCTCCCTGCCCGGCTCCGAAAGCCTCCGGCGGGGATATTTAAGGGACAGATGAAATCAGCCGGCGGCATTCATCTGTCTCTAAATATCCCGGGGGTGAGCGGCAGAGCCGCGAGGGGGCTGGCCCCCTCCTTGCTTCTCATACTGAAAGAGCCGCGGCAGGTTTCCCCTCCACGGCGCTTCAGGATCAGATATTAAGGCTGTTCTTATTCGGCTTCATTGGCCGGCGAAGCATTCAGCAGACCGTAGTTCTTGTCGCCCAGCTCTTTGAACAGACCCAGCTGGGTTTCGAGGAAGTCGATATGGCCTTCCTCATCCTGGATCAGCTCGTCAAACAGCGCGCGGCTGACATAGTCGCCGGCTTCGTCGCAATAGCGGCGCGCCTCGATATAGAGGGCGCGGGCGCCGTGCTCGGCGGCAAGGTCCGCCTCGAGGATCTCTTTCACATTCTGGCCGATCCGCAGGCTGTCGAGCTTTTGCAGATTCGGGTGGCCTTCGAGAAAGATGATGCGGGTGATGAACTTATCCGCATGCTGCATCTCTTCAATCGACTCGGCGCGCGCCTTGGCGGCGAGCTTGCCATAGCCCCAGTCGTCGAGCAGGCGGTAATGCAACCAGTACTGGCTTACCGCGGTCAGCTCGGAGCGCAGGCCGGCATTGAGATATTCGATGACTTTCTTGTCGCCCTTCATGGCAAACCCCAATCGTTGCGCGGGCACAGGGCCCGGCTTGCTACGGATGGGCTGAAGGTAAATCGCCCCGGAGCCGCTGTCTATGGGCTGAAGGGCATTTTTTAGAATTATTCTAAATCCGACAAAAACGCCCGGAAAAACCAGGACTTTCTCTCAGCCCAGGCGGCGCGCGCGCATCGGTTTCAGCATCGGAACCGCCGGTCGCGCCGGGTCTCCGGCCACACCAAAGCTCTCGCAGCTGCGCATCGTATCAAGGAAGACCGGCATGCAACCGCCGCAATCCGCCTTCTTGCCAAGCGCGTGATAGACCTTGCCCGGGGTGATGATGGTCGAGCGATCCGCCGCCCGCATCCAGTCCACGGCGGCGCGGATTTCGTGATCCGAGATGCTCATGCAATGACAGACGATCATGGCGGCGGTTCTCTCAGCTTACTGGAAGACGGCGTTGGGGTTGTCGAGGCTGTCGGACCCCTCGAAATCGATCTTTGACAGGCCCAGCACGGAAACCGCGCGTTCGATCGAGGCGGTCTGGGTCACCAGCGCATTGACCGCGCCCATGATCAGTTTCTCGCCCTTCTCATTGCCGGCTTCCAGCATCTGGTCATAGGCGAAGCCTTCCTCGGCCGCGGTCTTGATCGCGTTCAGTGCCGCGACCGAACTGTCCAGTTCGGCCTTCAGCTGGGTATCGACTGCGGTATCTTTTACTGCCACCAGCTCCGACACCGACGGGCCGGTCAGCCTGGTGCCATCAATGCGGGTATATTCGCCGAGATAGACATTCCTGATGCCCAGCCCATCATAATAATGGCTGTTATGGGTATTGTCCGAGAAGCAGTCATGCTCCTCTTCCGGATCCGAAAGCATCAGGCCAAGCTTCATCCGCTCGCCTGCAAGCTCACCGTAAGACAAAGAGCCCATGCCGGTCAGGATCGCCATCAGCCCGGCCGAGGGATCCTGGACAACCGCTTTGCGGGCCTCGCCCTCGGCGCCCCAATTGCCGGTCATCTCTTCGAGATCCGAGACCAGAAGGTCGGAGGCCGCGATCAGATAGGCGGCGCGGCGGTCGCAATTGCCGCCGGTGCAGGCGTCACCCGTGGCATAATCGGTCCAGGGCCGGTTGCCCGCGCCCGGGCCGGTGCCGTTCAGATCCTGACCCCAGAGCAGGAATTCAATCGCATGATAGCCCGAGGCGACATTGGCCTCGATCCCGTCGGCCTCCTGCAACACATCCGCGATCAGCGCGGGCGTGATGGTGGTGGCGTCGATCTCATTCCCCGAAAGGGTGAATTTCGGGTTCGCGATCACATTCAGGGTCGCGAGCGGGTTCTCTTCGCTCTCGCCATAGCTGGCGGCGTCGACATAATCGATCAGACCCTCATCCAGCGGCCAGGCGTTCACCCTGCCTTCCCAGTCATCGACCAGGGCATTGCCAAAGCGGAAGGCCTCGGTCTGCTGATAGGGCACGCGCGCGGCAAGCCAGGCGCTGCGCGCCGCATCCAGCGTTTCCTGCGACGGCTGCGCGACCAGATTGCCCAGTGATTCCCGCAGCACCCGCGCGGTGGCGAGGCTGTCACCATAAGAAGCTTCGGCGATATCGGCATAATGTGCCACCACGCCGGCAGGATCTGCGGCGAGCGCCGGAGCCGCGAGCGTGGTGCTCAGCAAAGCCGCGAGGACAAGGCGGGAATTTTTCACAAGACGCGGATTTTTCAAGACTTAACTCCGGCGGGAAAAGGGGAACCGGCCAACAGGACAGCGCAGGGTGCAACACGAGTTGCCACGCAGAACGAGCGGGCGGACCTGGCAGGGCAACTGAACGAACCGGTCATATGGCCTCGCGGCGGCAAAGGGATGGATTGGAACCATTGCCTGGCTGCCGGAATGGATGACAAGTTTTATCAGAAAAGTAAAGCCGAGAGTTTTAGTTGGTTAGGATCCGCTGGCCGGTCAGCCAGCCTGACGCGACGGCAGCGTGACTGCCAATGCAGCGCTGTCTGGCCCCCGAACCTGCGCCGATCGAGCTTTGTGCAGCCTGCGCTGAGCCCCCTGCCCGCCCCAGGTCAAACGCCCCCTAAAGCTCTGCTGAGATCCCCTCGCCGGCCTCACAGAGACCCCGAAGGTGCAATATGGGACGAAGCGGTCATAGCCCGAGATGAAGCGCTCTGTCCCATGCGAGCGCTTCAAGGAATTCCGTGTCGTGGCTGATGACCAACACCGCACCATCATAAGCAGCCAGCGCGGCCTCCAATGCGGCGATCCCGTCCAGATCGAGGTGATTGGTCGGTTCGTCCAGGATCAGCAACATCGGCGGCGGCGTTGCGCCAAGGGCGCAGGCCAGTCCGGCGCGAAGGCGCTCGCCGCCACTCAATTCACGCGTATAACGCAAGGCGTCCGATGCACGGAACCCAAACCGGGCCAGTGCGGCATGGGCCATATGGCTATCCGCCATGGGATTCAGGTGCAGGAAGTTATCGCGAAGGCTGCGGGCGGGATCGAGCAATCCGACATGCTGATCCAGCAGCGCGAAGGGCACCATCACCTCCGCCCGCCCGCATTGCGGCGTGATCTGGCGGGTGATGATCTTCAGCAGCGTGGTCTTACCGCTGCCATTCGGCCCGGCGATGACGATCCGTTCGGGGCCGGTGACGGTCAGCGACAGATCGCGGATCACAGGATGGGCAGGATCATAGCCGCCGGTCAGGCCATCCAGTGTCAGCACCGTCTTGCCGGGGGCAAGGCCGGTCGGAGGAATGTCCATACGGAGCGGTTGCAGGATTTCGACCTTTTCGCGCGCGGCGGACATTGCCTCACCCGCCGCTTGGCGCCGGGCATCCCGCAGGCGCGCCCCGGCACCACCCGAGGCTTCCGCCCTTCCCCTCGCGAAATCCATCAGTATTTTTGGCTGATCCCCTCTGGCGCGCGCCCGATGCCCGGCACCGTCCTTGCGCGCCTTACGCTCGGCCGCCTGCTGCGCGCGACGCGCAGCATCCGAGAGGGCTTTTTCCGCATCAGCAAGATCACGGGCCGCTGCATTCAGCTCCGCATCCCTGTGCTGTCGGAAGGCGCTGTAATTCCCTCCATATCGGGTTGCCCCAAGCGCGGTCAGTTCGACAATGGCGTCCATTTCTTCCAGAAGTTCGCGATCATGGCTGACGATAATCGCCCCGCCTGTCCATCCCCGGATGAGGTCGATCACTGCCCTGCGCCCATCACGGTCGAGATTGTTGGTCGGTTCATCCAGAACCAGGAAATCCGGCTCTGCAAGGATCAGGGCGGCCAATGCGGCGCGACTGCGCTGTCCACCGGAAAGTGTCGCAAGCGGTGTGTGCGGCGCGGCGGAGAGGCCACAGCGCAAAAGCGCGGCCTCGATCCGGGCTGGCAATGTCCAGTCCGCATCCGCCAGTTCATCGGCCTGCGCAAGCCCCGCCTCGGCCCGAGTGAGCAAATCAAGTGCGGGCCGGATAGCGAACAGGTCGGCTATGGTGTCGTCAGGATGCTCCATCGCCTCCTGTCGCATCATCGCTATGGCACCAGAAATCCGCACCTGACCGGAAGCGGGTGGTAAATCACCAGAAATAAGGCGCAGAAGCGTGCTTTTGCCGGAACCATTGCGGCCAACGACGCCGGTCCGTTCAGGGCCGAAAGCCAGGCTCAGGTCAGAGAAAAGCGGTGTTCCGTCAGGCGTGGACCACGACAGATGGGACAGAAAAACGGATGCGGGCATGGGTCTGAACTTCTCGTAGCGAAACCGGGACGGTGGTGGCGGCGAGGTTCAGACGCATAGGGACAGCTTCTCCGGAAGGAATTTGACTGAGAGGTAGTGCCCGTTCGGCAATTTTACAAGCCAGAGCCAGAGGAGGCTTGGGGCGCAACCTGGCCCGCCTCCCCTTCGGAGCGGGACGCTGCCTGCCACGCAAGCGCGGCTCTCCCCATTGCGCCATCACTGGAACGGGTTTGACGGTGCCGGGGGCGCGCTTTTGCCGGTGATCGCATCGCCGCATTCGAGCAGCGACGTGATCGAGGCTTTCGACCCCGAAAGCGAGTAATTCTGCACATCCTTTCCGTCTTTCGAACGCAGGAACAGCTTGTTGCCCCCCGCGATCTCCATCACGAAACTCACCGCCGCATCACTGTCGGGCAGGTTAAAGCTCACCGAATTCTGCTTGAGACTGGCGGCGGTCAGATCCCAGCCTTCACGCTTGTCGATCTGGACCCGCAGATCTGCGACCTGGCCTTCGGTGCCGAAATCCCAGGAGGTGGAAAAGAACTGCAGCTGGATCATCGCATCCTGAAAGATCCAGATCGCAAAGCTTTCCTTGTCGTCGCCGACAACGGCACGACAGCCGACCTCGCCATCATCCCAGCCATGGATATCCACCTTCCAGTGCTTGTGCTGGAACAGGATCTCGCTGGAATAGGCCAGCGCCGGCACAACCTGAGCCAGCGCAAGCAAAGCGGAAAGCGCGATACCGGAAACACCCCTGGCCAGTTTCATTCTGTGATGTCCTTCAACTGTCGTTCAACTGCCGTTCACAGGGGCGAGAGTGCTGCGAAAGCCGGGAATCATCAAATGAAAACTCCTGTCATAAAGCCGGGCAATCCCGTCAGTCGTCCCATTCCCAGGGGCTGGTAAAGCCGCCCAGCACCGCTTCGACCGCGGCCTGCGTCACGCCGGCCTCTTTGCCGACCCGGGCGACGAGGCCGCGTTTCTTATCCTCGATCACCGAAATGACCCGCACCGCGAGCCCCGCTTTGTCGAGAGCTGCATTGAAGCAGCGGATGATCGCCAGCCTTCGCAGATCGGGTTTAAAGACTTTGCCGACAGCGGTTTTCGGCAATTCCGGCAGGATCTCGATATATTTCGGCACTGCCGCGCGCTCGGAGATATGGCTTTCGGCGTAAGACATCAGCTCAGGCACCGTCACCGAGGCCCCTTTGACCAGTTCGACATAGGCCGCAGGCAGCTCTCCCGCATGCAGATCGGGCTGGCCGATGGCGCCGACAATGGCAACTGCCGGATGGCCGGACAGCGCCTCTTCAATCACTGCCGGGTCGATATTATGGCCGCCGCGAATGATCAGATCCTTGGCGCGGCCGGTGATGAAGAGATAGCCATCCCCGTCGATCCGGCCCAGATCGCCGGTGCGCAGGAACCGGCCTTCGGCGAAGAGATCCTTGTTCTTGTCGTCCTCGGTATAGGTCGAGCCCTCATAGACCCCGGGCGAGCCAACGCAGATCTCGCCGACCTCATCGGTGCCGGCCTCGGTAAAGCCGCCCTCTCCGTCGCGGTTCAGGATCCGAACATGGCTATAGGGAAAGATCAGCCCGACCGAGCCGTTTTTCTTTACCCCTGCCGGTGGGTTCACAGCCACCAGACAGGTGCATTCGGTCAGGCCATACCCCTCGACAATCTCGACCCCGGTTTCCTTTTTGAACCGGTTATACAGCTCTATCGGCAAAGGGGCCGAACCCGAGAACCCGGCGCGCAGGCTTGAGATATCGGCATTGACCGGGCGCTGCATCAGCGCGGCCAGGGCGGTCGGCACGGTGATCAGATAGGTGCAGCGGTAGCGCGCGATCAGCTTCCACAGATTGTCGAAAACGCCCTCGCCCCGGTATCCGGCCGGGGTGGGGAAAACGACCTGCGCGCCAGATGAGATCATCGACATCAGGATCGGATAGACGGCAAATACATGGAACAAGGGCAGCGGACACATGACCACATCGGTCTCGCGGAACAAAAGCGTGCCGCCGATCCAGCCGTTATAGATCATTCCCGAGACTTTGTGCTGCGCGACCTTGGGCATGCCCGTGGTGCCACCGGTGTGGAAATAGGCAGCAACACGGTCGGCGGGATCATCCTGGAAGGTCAGCCGGTCGCCGGGCTGACGCGCCAGTGCGGTATGGAAGCTTTGCACATCCGCCGTATGTGCGACCGGGTTTTTCGGGCGGACCAGCGGCACGATGAATTTCTTCACCCCGGTCAGATAGGTCAGAAGATCAATTTCCAGCACATGTCTGACATTCGGGGCATGGCGCACGGCCTCGGCCACCTTCTGCGCGATATCGGTCTTGGGAAAGGCGCGCAGCGTCACCACCACCTTTGCCTTTGTCTCGCGCAGGATCGAGGAAATCTGCGACGGCTCCAGCAGCGGGTTGATCGGATTGGCGATCCCCGCAACCATGCCCCCCAGCAGCGTCACTGCCGTCTCAAGCGTATTCGGGAGCACATAGGCCACGACATCCTTCGGCCCGACCCCAAGCGTGCGAAAGAGGTTCGCGGCCCGCGTCACCTGGTCATGCAGCCCGGCCCAGGTCAGGGTTGTGTTTGCCGCCCCGGGATCCGAGAGCAGTTGGTAGCTGATTGCCGGACGCGCGCCATGGGCGGCTTTCACCCGGCTCAGCGCCTCATGGATGGTGCGGGGAACATCGCGGTCCGCCCAGGGCATCTCGGCTTCCAGCGCCCTGAAATCTTCCCTCGTGGCGTAGACGTTCTGCCCTGCACCTGCAGAGCCTGTCGCGGTTCCTGCCATGCCGTTCTCCCCTTCTGCACCCCGTCTCGCGCGCGGCTCATCACAGGAATGTGGCGACGGGGGCGAGGCTTGCCAACCTTTTTCGCCGCTTTTCACCGCAAGGTCAAAGCAACAGCCGGGTCAGGCATGGCGGAATACCCGACCTGTCAGGCCGCCAGCCCGTCGGTGAACTGCAGTTTTGCCAGCCGCGCGTAAAGCCCGCCTTCGCGCACCAATGCGTCATGCGTGCCTTCGGCCACGATCCGGCCGCCCTCGAAGACGAGGATCCGGTCAGCGCTTTTGACGGTGGCAAGGCGATGCGCCACGACCAGCGTGCTGCGCCCTTCCGACAGGCGGCTGAACGCTTTCTGAACCGCATGTTCCGATTCCGAATCCAGCGCGGAAGTCGCCTCATCCAGCAGCAGGACCGGCGCATCGCGCAGGATCGCCCGCGCGATGGAAATGCGCTGGCGCTGGCCGCCTGACAGCATCACGCCGCGTTCGCCCAGACGGCTGTCATAGCCGCCGGGAAGCCCCATGATGAAATCATGCGCCTGCGCGGTGCGGGCCGCAGCCTCGACCTCGGCATCGGTCGCATCGGGGCGGCCAAAGCGGATATTGTCGCGCGCCGTCATCGCGAAAATCACCGGATCCTGCGGCACCAGCGCAATTTCACGGCGGAAATCTTCGCGCGAAAGGCTGTCGAGTGCGATCCCGTCCAGCGTGATGCGCCCCGATTGCGGGTCATAGAACCGCTCGATCAGTTGCAGAACCGTGGATTTCCCGGCGCCGGACGGGCCGACCAGCGCCACGGTCTCGCCCGGGTTCACGGTGAAGGACACCCCGTCCAGCGCCAGCTGGCCCGGGCGTGTCGGATAGGAGAAACCGACATTGTCAAAGGCAATCGCGCCTTTCACCGGGCGCGGCAGCAAAGCCGGGCGCGCAGGATCACGGATCTCGTCTTCGGTGTTCAAAAGCTCGACCAGCCGTTCGGTCGCGCCGGCAGCGCGCTGCAATTCGCCCCAGATCTCGGACAAAGACCCGACCGAACCCGCCACAAGCACCGCATAGATAACGAACTGGATCAGCTCTCCGACACTCATAGCGCCGCCACGCACATCGCGCGCGCCGATCCACAACACGCCGACAATCCCTGCGAACACAAGGAAGATCACGATCACCGTCATCACCGCGCGGGTGCCGATGCGGGTCTTTGCCGAAATGAAGCTCTCTTCCGTCACCCGGGCAAATCTGGCGCGGGTCGCCTCTTCATGGGTAAAGGCCTGCACGGTCTGGATGGCCCCAAGCGCCTCAGACGCCATGCCCGAGCTTTCCGCGATCCAGTCCTGGTTCTCGCGCGAAAGACGCCGCAGACGCCGCCCCATCACCACAATCGGTACCACCACGGCGGGCACGATCAGCAAGACCAGCCCGGTAAGCTTGGCCGAAGTCAGCAGCAGCATCACCATGCCGCCGATCAGCATCAGCAGATTGCGCAGCGCGACCGAAACCGAAGAACCGATCACCGACAGGATCAGCGTGGTATCGGTGGTGATGCGCGAGACCACCTCGCCGGTCATGGTCTTCTCGAAGAACGACGGCGAAAGGCAGGTCACCCGGGCGAACACCGCCTTGCGGATATCTGCGACGACCCGCTCTCCCAGCCGGGTCACAACGTAATAGCGCAGCCCCGTCCCCAAAGCGAGCAGCGCCGCGATCAGCAGAAAGGCCGAGAAATAGGTATCCAGAAGTTCGAGATGATTGCCAAAGCCATCAACCACCCGGCGCACCGCCAGCGGCAGCACAAGCGTCACCCCCGCCGTCAGCACCAGCGCAAACAGCGCCAGCAGCAGCATAAGACGGTAAGGCCGCAGGAAAGGTCGCAAGCCCCCAAGCGCCGAGACCTTGCGCGACGCACGCTCCTCGCCATTGGCGGCCGGACTGCTTGCGGCCGCGCGGGCATTTGCTGGCTTACGGGCCATGGGGGCTCCTGTGGCTGGTCGGGCGGTTTCAGGCCGGTATCCCCGGTTCCCGGGGTGGGCGCAAACCGCCCCGGCTGGGGTTTAGGCAAGGAGAGCGATGAAATAATGGCGACAGGTGTAGCAACGGTCTGGGGGGATTTACGGCTGAACCCCCCGCGCGGCAAGCGGCGTGATGCCGCGCCTGCGGTTTTTGCGCGGCCCCGGGGCCGTGAAAGCCCGGCATTCCCGGACAAACCGGGGCCAGCCCCCCTTCCCCCTTCGCCCCGCAGCGGGCAATCTGAGCCGAGGCCACCAGCCTCCACCGCCCAATATCCCTGCCCCATCCGCAGCCAATGCAGACCCAGGAAGGAGATGCCATGCCAGACCAGAACAGGCTCAGTGCCGAAGACCAGATGGGCGAGACCCTGTTCTTCACCAGCCCCGACGGCACCCGGCTGGCCTATTGCCTGGACGGGGCAGAGGATGGCCTGCCGGTCCTGTGCCTCGCCGGTCTGACCCGCACGAAAGAGGATTTCATCCCCGCGCTGCCAGCCCTGGGCAGCTGCCGCGTGATCCGGATGGATTACCGCGGCCGCGGCGAGAGCGATTTCACCGGCGCCGCGACCTATACCATCGCGCAGGAGGGCGCCGATGCGCTGGCGCTGCTGGATCATCTGGGGGTCGGGCGCGCGGCGCTCCTTGGCACCTCGCGCGGCGGGCTGATCGGCATGGTGCTGGCCCAGCTGGCACGGGAGCGGCTGATCGGGCTTTGCCTCAACGATATCGGCCCCGAAATCGCCCCCGCAGGGCTGTCAGGCATCGCTGCCCGTATCGGCCGTACCCCCCAGGCCCGCAGCCTTGCCGAAGTGGCGCTGCAAATGGCCGCCAACAGCCCGGGCTTTACCGGGCTCAGCGCTACGGACTGGCTCGCTCATGCGGCGCGGCTGTTTATCGAGGTGCCCGGCGGGCTGGCCCTGCGCTACGACCCGGCCCTGCGCGATGCCTTTCTTTCGGGCTATGACCCGACACGGCCGCTCCCTGATCTCTGGCCGCAATGGGAGGCAAGCCGGGGACTGCCGGTTGCACTTATCCGGGGCGCGAATTCCGACCTGCTTTCATCTGCGACGGTCGCGCAGATGCTCCGGATCCGGCCAGATCTTGCTGTCACCGAAATCCCCGGGCGCGGCCATGTTCCTTTTCTTGACGAACCAGAGGCGCTTGCCGCATTGACCGCCTGGATCGGAGCCCTTGCATGAACATCACCATGATCGAAGCCGCCGCTGCACGTCTGCGGGGAAATGTGCTGCGCACGCCGCTGCTGAATGCACCGCTGCTGGACCGGATCGCCGGCCGGCAAGTGTTTGTGAAAGCGGAATCGCTCCAGGTCACCGGCAGTTTCAAGGCGCGCGGCGGCTGGGCGGCGGTCTCGGCATTGCCGCCGGGTACGCCGGGCGTGATCGCGATGTCTTCGGGCAATCACGCCCAGGGCGTGGCGCGCGCGGCCTCGGGCCATGGCATCGCGAGCGTGATCCTGATGCCTCAGGACGCGCCGCAGGTGAAGATCGCCAATACCCGCGCCTGGGGCGGCGAGGTCGTGCTTTATAACCGCGCGACCGAGGATCGCGAGGCCATCGCCACCCGGATCGCGACAGAGCGCGGCTATGCCCTGATCCCGCCTTATGACCATGCCGAGGTGATCGCAGGTCAGGGTACGGTCGGGCTGGAGATCGCGGAACAGGCGCAGGAGGCCGGACTGGCCCGCGCCGATGTGCTGGTGCCCTGCGGCGGCGGCGGGCTATCCTCAGGGGTTGCGCTGGCTTTGGAGGCACGCGCGCCCGGACTGCGCCTGCGCACCGCCGAGCCCCAGGGCTTTGACGATATGGCGCGCTCGCTTGCCGCCGGCGAACGACTGCGCAACCCTGCCCTGACCGGATCGGTCTGTGATGCGATCCTGACGCCCATACCCGGAAAGATGACCTTCCCCCTGCTCTCTGCCCTGGCCGGTCCGGGGCTTGTGGTCAGTGATTCCGAGGCGCTGGAGGCCGTGACACTCGCCTTCCGCCATCTGCGTCTGGTGCTGGAGCCCGGCGGCGCAGTGGCGCTTGCGGCAGCGCTCTTCCGCCCTGATCTGCCTGATCAGGTGATCTGCATCGCTTCGGGTGGCAATGTCTCGGAAGATCTGTTCCGCGATTGCCTCACAAAGAACCCCTGACAAGATCCAACATTTCCTGCCCCTGACTGCCGGATTTCCGGCAAATAATTACAGATTTCGAACATGCCCCTCATCTATCTGCCCGATCTGCGTCTCAATGCCAGCCTCACCGGCCCCGAAGATGGCCCCCCCCTGGTGCTGCTCCACGCGCTTGGCCTCAGCCATGAGATCTGGCAACCGCTGATCGACCACCTGCCCCGGCACCGCATTCTCAGTTTCGATCTGCGCGGCCATGGCGCCAGCGACTGCCCGCCCGCGCCCTATAAGATGGGAGCGCTGATCCAGGACACGGAACGGCTGATCGGACATTTCGGCCTGAAAGACTGCGTGGTGATCGGCCTTTCGATCGGGGGGCTGATCGCCCAGGGCCTGGCGGTAAAACGGCTCGATCTCGTGCGGGGCCTTGTGCTGTCGAACACCGCCGCCCGTATTGGCATCGCTTCGCAATGGCAGGATCGTATCGCGCTGGTGCGCCGCGCAGGGCTCGCCGCCCTGCATGACGCCACGATGGAGCGCTGGCTGGGCCGCAACTGGCGTGAAAGCCCGGCGCTTGCCGGTCTCAGCGCCCGTTTCCTCGCTACATCCCCTGAGGGCTGGGCCGGCTGCGCCAGCGCCATTGCCGGCACCGATTTCTACGAGACCACCGCGACGCTGCGGCTCCCGACCCTGGTGATCGCCGGCAGCCATGATGGCTCCACCCCCGTTGATCTGGTGCGCGAGACCGCCGATCTGATCCCCGGCCACCAGTTCCGTCTGATCCGGGGCGCCGGCCATATTCCCCTGGCCGAAAAGCCCGATGACTATGCCGAGGCGATCCGCGATTTCCTGACCCGGATCGGGCATGGCTGACTTTCTGCTGGTCCACGGCTCGGGCTTTGGTGCCTGGTGCTGGCCCTGGCTGACCGAAGCCCTGACCGGGTATGGCCACAGCGCCCGCGCAATCGACCTGCCGCGCGGCCCCGGGATCAGCCTCAAAGACCAGGCGCGGGCGATCTGCGACAGCCTCACCGGCCCCACTTTGCTCGTCGGCCACTCCGCCGGTGGCTTTCCGATCACCGCCGCTGCCGAAACCGATCCGGAAAAAATCCAGGCCCTGATCTGGCTCTGCGGCTATATCCCCGGGAACGGCAGTTCCGTCGCCTCACGCCGCCGCAGCCAGAGCGAACAACCGCTGCGCGCCGCCCTGAAAACCGACCGCGCCAGCGGCAGCTACAGCTTCGCCCCCGAAAGCCTGACGCCCCTGTTCTTCCACGACTGCCCACCTGAGACCCGGGCCCTCGCCGCCCGCCAAATGGCGCCCGAATCCATTGCACCGCAGGAAACCCCGCTCCGTCTTACCGCACGTTCACAGAACCTGCCGCGCTTCGCCATCACCTGCGAAAACGACCGCGCCATCCCTCCCGCCTTCCAGCACGCCATGGCCGGTGCTGTCCCGCCCGGTCACCGCTTCTCCCTTGCCTGCGGGCACGCCCCCTTCTTCGCCAGGCCGCAAGAGACCGCCGCCCTGCTGCACCGGATCACCGGCCTCATCCCCTGATCCCGACTCCGCCACGTCGAAAATCACCCTGGCCCCTGAAGAAATCCCTGCTACCTTCCTTATGACCCAAATACTCCACGGGGGCCCGGGAGAGTAAAAGCCCGGCGCTCCCCAACCAGGAGACGCCCGTCATGATCCTGCAGGACCTTGAAATTTTCGTCGTTGCCCCACCCGCCCCCGGCTGGGGTGGCCGTTACTGGATCTTCCCGAAACTCACCACGCGCTGCGGCATCACCGGATATGGCGAATGCTACGCCTCAAGCGTCGGCCCCAAAGCGATGCGGGCCGTCATCGAAGACGTCTTCACCCGCCATATGCAGGGCGAAAACCCCGAAAACATCGAACTCATGTATCGAAGGGTCTATTCCTCCGGCTTTACGCAGCGCCCTGATCTCACCGTGATGGGGGCTTTTTCCGGGCTTGAGATCGCCTGCTGGGACATTATCGGCAAGGCGCGCAACCGCCCGGTCTGGGCGCTGAATGGCGGGCGGATGAATGACCGACTGCGCTCCTACACCTATCTCTACCCCGAGCCCGGCCAGGACCCGACCGAATTCTGGGCCAGCCCCGACCAGCAGGCCGAGGCGGCGCTTCGCTATGTCGATCAGGGCTTTACGGCGCTGAAATTCGACCCCGCCGGCCCCTATACGATCCGGGGCGGGCATCAGCCCGCTCTGTCCGACATCGCGCGCTCGGTCGCCTTTTGCAAAACCATCCGCGAAGCGGTCGGCGACCGCGCCGATCTGCTGTTCGGCACCCATGGCCAGTTCACCACCGAAGGCGCCATCCGGCTTGGCCGCGAGCTCGAGCCATGGAACCCGCTCTGGTATGAGGAACCGATCCCGCCCGACAATCTTCTGGAATTCGCCGAGGTCGCGAAACAGGTCCGCATTCCACTTGCAACCGGCGAGCGGCTGACCACCAAGACCGAATTCGCCACGCTTTTGCGGGCGGGCGGTGTGCGGATCCTGCAACCCGCACTTGGCCGGCTTGGCGGTATTTCCGAAGGCCGCAAACTCGCCGCCATTGCCGAGGTCTATAATGCCGAAATCGCGCCGCATCTCTATGCAGGGCCGGTGGAATGGGCGGCGAATATCCATCTTGGGGTCACGATCCCCAATCTTTTGCTGGTTGAGACCATCGAGACCGGCGGCGCCTTCCATCAGCGCCTGATCAAAAACACGATCCGCTGGGAAAATGGCTATATCCTGCCCCCCGAAGGCCCCGGGCTCGGCATTGATTTCGACGAGGATCTCGCCCGCGCCCATCCCTATAACGGCGACAAACTGCATCTCCAGATGCAGGAGGCGCCCTGTTCCTATCAGGCCGAGAACCGGTTCGAAGGTGGCGCGCCCTCCGAGGTTTAGCCTGCCTTCGCAACGGCTTAGCCGCTGTTTTTGCGCAAGCTTACAGATTTTTACATTTCCCCTCTTGCGCCCCGGCGCAGGCGGGGTTAGATCACCGCCATCCGGACCGGTTGCGGGCGTAGCTCAGGGGTAGAGCATAACCTTGCCAAGGTTAGGGTCGGGCGTTCGAATCGCCTCGCCCGCTCCAGTCCAGGATCATCCTTTAAGATGTGATGTGAAAAAGCGGCCACAGGCCGCTGTTTTCATTTGCATATCCTCACAATGTCGGCCTGCCGCACCGGTCATCTGCAAGCGCCGTTGCTGATGCGCCGTTCAAAGCGCATCAGCCTGTAAGCTCTCCCTCTCAGCGATGGTCGATGCGCCGGGCCAGCGCATCTCTCTCAACGATGGTCGATGCGCCGTGCCAGCGCATCTCCGGCCCATTGCATGATCGACACCATCACGATCAGGATGATCACGACTGCGACCATAATCACCGTCTCAAAGCGCTGATAACCATAGCGGATCGCAATATCGCCGAGCCCGCCGGCCCCGACCGCCCCCGCCATTGCAGAGGCGCCGATCAGCGTCACCATGGTCACGGTAAAGCCCGAAACGATGCCAGGCAAAGCCTCGGGGATCAGCACATCGCGCAGGATCGTCATCCGGGTCGCGCCCATCGCGCGGGCCGCATCGATCAAAGCGCGGTCGACCTCGCGCAGCGATACCTCGGCCACCCGGGCGAAATAGGGCGCCGCCGCCAGCGTCAGCGGCACAATCGCCGCGCCGATCCCGATGGCCGTGCCCACGATCAGCCGCGTCAGCGGAATCGCCGCCACCAGCAGGATGATGAAGGGCACCGACCGCAGCGCATTCACCAGCCAGCCAAGGCTCCGGTTAATCAGCAGGTTCTGAAAGATACCGCCTTTGTCGGTCGTCACGAGGATCAGTGCCAGCGGCAGGCCGATCACAAAAGACAGCGCGCCGGAAACGCCGGTCATCACCACCGTCTCCCACATCCCCTTGACCAGCAGGTCGAACATCGGCCGCGTCATCGCCCAGCCCAGCAGCGTATCAAACATTTGCGGGGACATAGCCGAGCACCTCGATTGCGGTCGTTTCCGGTTTCAGCTTTGCCACCACCGCAGCCAGCTTGTCCTTGTCAGCGGTCCCGAGTGCCAGAAAAAGCCTGCCATAAGGCTCGCCCTGAACATCATTCAACCCGCCATGCAGCAGCCGCGCGGGCTGCCCCGTGATCGCCTCGACCCCGGCCAGAAGCGGGCGGCGGGCATCGGGCCCGTAGACATCAACGCGGATCAGCGCCTGATCCCCTTCGGGCGCGATCTGCGCCAGCAGATCCGCCGGCAAGACCGGCGAGAGGCCGCGCAAAAGGCTGCGGGTGGTGTCGGTCTGAGGACTGGCAAGCACCTTCGCCACCGGGCCTTCCTCGACGATACGTCCCGCATCCAGCACGAGGACACGATGGGCGATCTGGCGCACCACCTCCATCTCATGGGTGATCATCAGGATCGTCAGGCCAAGCTGGCGGTTCACATCTTTAAGCAGCGTCAGGATCTGTTGCGTCGTCTCGGGGTCTAGCGCCGAAGTCGCCTCATCCGACAAAAGCAAAAGCGGCTCGGGCGCCAGCGCCCGCGCGATGCCGATCCGCTGCTTCTGCCCGCCCGAAAGCTGCGCCGGATAGGCATTCGCCTTGTCGGCCAGGCCCACAAGATCCAGCAATTCCATAACCCGTTTCATCCGCGCGGCGCGGGCCACGCCGGCGATCTTCAAAGGCAGCGCCACATTCTCGGCGACGGTCTTCGCGGATAACAGATTGAAATGCTGGAAAATCATCCCGATGCGGCGACGCACCGGGTTCAGCGCCTGTTCCGACAGCGTCGAAATATCGGTGCCGTCGATCACAACGCGCCCCGCCTGCGGCCGGTCAAGCCCGTTCAGGCAGCGGATCAGCGTCGATTTTCCCGCGCCAGAGCGCCCGATCAGCCCGACGATCTCGCCCCGCCCCAGCGTCAGTGAAATATCGTCCAGCGCCGGCCGGTCATTGAACCGCCGGACCACATGGTCAAGCTGCACCGCCGGCACTTCCGCGCCCGGCCCTGACCCTGCTCCGGCCACTGTTCCCGCCCCTGCCATCGGCACTGCTCCTTCAATCAGTCAGGGCGCCCGAAGCTGATCCGGGCGCCCTGATGCGTATCGTTTAAACCAATTCTTACCAGGCGGGAACTGCCGCGCCTTTGTAAGCGTCTGCATAAGCCGCTTTGACCGCGTCGGACTGGAAGGCTTCGCGCAGTTTCGCAACCCATTCCGCGTCTTTGTCGGCGGTGCGGATGGCGATGAAGTTGGTATAGGGGTTGTTCACGCCCGATTCCTCGGCGATCCGGTTGTCGAGCAGGTCTGCCTTGGCCGCCCAGTCGGTATTGACCACTGCCGCGTCAAGGTCATCAATCGCGCGCCCGACCACACCGGCATCCAGCTCGCGCAGGTCAAGGTTTTTCGGGTTCTCGGTCACGTCGATCACGGTCGCCAGAATACCGGCCTCCGGGTTGACCTTGATGAGGCCCAGCTGCTCCAGCACCTTGAGCGCGCGGCCGCCATTCGACGGATCATTCGGCACGCCGATCACGGCACCGTCCGGCAGTTCTGCCAGCGAGGCATGTTTCTTCGAATAGACGCCGATCGGGAAGATCGCGGTGTCGATCTCCGGGATGATCTCATAGCCATGCGCGGCGATCTGCGCTTCGAGATAGGGCAGATGCTGGAAGGCATTCGCGTCGATCTCATTGCGGGCCAGCGCCTCGTTCGGCTGGGTGTAATCATTGAAGATCACGGTCGAGACATCAAGGCCCAGCGGCTTCGCCTGTTCCGCGACCACGGCCCAGACTGCTTCATCCTCGCCCCCCATGATCCCGACCTTCAGCGCGGCATTGTCAGCGAAAGCCGCCGGAGACAGCGCGGGGGACATGAGGGCGGCAGCGGCAAGCGTAAGGGCCGCACGGCGGGACAGGGAAAAGAACGACATGGGGTCAGCCTTCAGAAAATGAAACACGGCGCGAAAAGCCCGCCGCGAGCTGAACGGAATATCATTCCTGCGGCAAAAAGGTGCAAGCCCCGCGAAGAGAACATTGTTTTGATCTTAGCGGCATTGGCAAGACAGAGTTGTCGCTTTCCCGCTTACCGCAGGAGTTTTCGTCAGCCCACAATTTTACCCGCCGAAGGCCCGCGCGAATCCCCCTTCCGATGCCTTGGGCCGCGCAATAGGGTCAGCCGGAACCTCCTTCGCATCTCCGGTGTCAGACATGCTCAATCTTCCCGTTCCCCTGGTGACGGTCCTTTTGCTGATCGCCTCGAATATCTTCATGACCTACGCCTGGTATGGCCATCTGAAAGACGGCGCCTCTATGCCGATGTTCAAGGTCATTCTTATCTCCTGGGGCGTCGCCTTCTTTGAATATTGCCTGATGGTTCCGGCGAACCGCATTGGCTACACCTATTTCAACGCAGCCCAGCTCAAGACCATCCAGGAGGTGATCACCCTCGCGGTTTTTGCGGCATTTTCGGTGCTTTATCTCAAGGAATCCCTTGGCTGGAACCATCTGATCGGCTTCAGCCTGATCGCTCTGGGCGCGTTTTTCATTTTCCAGAAATGGTGAAGCTCCGCAGGTAAAACCAGGGTGCAAAGACCGGGCGGTAAAGGAAAAGGGGGCCTCGCGGCCCCCTTTTTTAATCTCTGCGCGGATCAGCGCCCCTGCGACCACCAGCCCTTTTTGCGCGGGCGGTCATCATCGCCATCCGTGTCACCGGCCAGACCGGCATCAGCGACCGGGGCCTCACCCGCATCCGCTACACCGGAAATGACAGGATCTGCCGCAATCCCCGCCGGGACCGGTGCCGGAGAAGCCCCGGCCGGGCCACCTGCGGGCGCCTCAGGCGCGGCTTCCGCCGGTACAGCACCAACCCCTGCATCCACAGCCGCTGCAACGTCAACCACTGCGACTTCAGCCTCATCGGCTTTCTTCGACCGCGAACGGCTGCTTGCGGCTTTCGGCTTCGCCGCTGCGCGGCTGCGCGCGGGCTTCTTCGCGGCGGCCGGTTCAGAAGCGACAGCCTCAGGCGCGGCGTCTTCCCCGATAACCGCTGCGCTGGCTTTCGCCCGGCTGCGGCGCTTTGGTGCCGGGGCGGCGGCAGGAGCTTCCGCCTCAGACGCCACAGCTTCGCCTTCCACGACCGGATCGGTCACAGCAGTTTCAGCGACAACTGTATCAGCCACAGCTTCCACAGTCTCTGCCGCATCGGCCGCCGCTGCAGCAGCCTTTGCCGCCGCAGATTTCGACCGCGACCGCGTCGCCCGCTTCGGTTTTGCCGGTGCTTCGGCTTCTGGCGCCACTGCCTCGCTCACGTCACCCGCTGCAACCTCTGCATCGGTGCCGTCTGCGTCATCCTCATCCGAGCCTTCTTCATCGGACTCGTCGCCCGCTTCAGCGCTCCCCTCGGCGCCCTGACCATCACGACCACCCCGACGACGGCGACGACGACGGCGCTTCTTCTTCCCGCCCCCTTCCCCGCCTTCCGCTGCGGGCTCGGCCCGGGCCGGAGCTGCAACCGCAGCCGCCTCTTCCGCGACCTCTTCTTCCTCTTCCAGGATCTCGTCGACCAGATCCTCGTCTTCCTCTTCGACCAGATCGCCCATCAATCCGGCATGGCCGGAGATGACCTGGCTCGGCTCGGGCAGGCTGCGGGTCGCGGTCTTGAACTTCTCCAGCTCGAAATCGGGCGAGACGAGCGCCGGATCGGCCTCCATCCTGACCGCCATGCCGTAGCGGGTTTCGATCAGCCCGATATGTTCGCGCTTATGGTTGAAGAGGTAGTTAACGATGCCGATCGGCGCCTTCAGCAGCACCTCTTTCGACCGCTTGCGCGTGCCCTCTTCTTCCAGAGCGCGCAGAATGGTCAGCGCCATGCTGTCATCCGAACGGATCAGCCCGGTGCCATGGCAATGCGAGCAGGGCTGCGTGGTCGATTCCAGCATCCCCGGACGCAGGCGCTGGCGCGACATCTCCATCAGGCCAAAGCCCGAGATCCGGCCAACCTGGATCCGCGCACGGTCGGTTTTCAGACGGTCTTTCAGCCGCTTCTCGACCGAGGCGTTGTTGCGACGCTCTTCCATGTCGATGAAGTCGATCACGATCAGCCCGGCCAGATCGCGCAGACGCAGCTGGCGGGCGACCTCGTCACAGGCCTCGAGGTTGGTCTTGAGCGCGGTATCCTCGATGGATCCCTCTTTCGTCGCGCGGCCAGAGTTCACGTCGATGGCGACCAGCGCCTCGGTGATGCCGATGACGATATAGCCGCCGGATTTCAGCTGCACGACCGGGTTGAACATGCCGCCGAGATAGCTTTCGACCTGGAAGCGCGCGAAAAGCGGCATCGGCTCGTTATAGAGCTTCACCTGTTTCGCATGCGCCGGCATGATCATCCGCATGAAGTCTTTGGCGGAACGGTAGCCCGCCTCGCCTTCAACCAGCACCTCGTCGATCTCGCGGCTATAGAGATCGCGGATGGTGCGCTTGATCAGATCGCCTTCCTCATAGATCGCGGCAGGCGCGACCGAGCGCAGCGTCAGATCGCGGATCTGTTCCCAGAGCCGCATCAGATATTCGTAATCGCGCCGGATCTCCGGCTTGGTGCGCTTGGCACCTGCGGTGCGGATGATCAGGCCGGCGCCTTCCGGCACCTCCAGTTCGCCCGCGATTTCCTTCAGCTTCTTGCGGTCGGCGGCCTGGGTGATCTTGCGCGAAATGCCACCGCCACGTGCGGTATTCGGCATCAGGACGCAGTAACGGCCGGCAAGCGAGAGATAGGTGGTCAGCGCCGCGCCTTTATTGCCGCGCTCTTCCTTGACGACCTGGACCAGCATGATCTGCCGGACCTTGACCACTTCCTGGATCTTGTATTTGCGCAGGCGCTGCCGGCGCGGAGCGGCGATCTCTTCCGAGACATCCTCTTCCGCGATGGTTTCGATCTCATCTGCGCTGGCAGCGGCGTGATGGTCATGATCGCCATGATCATGCTCGCTGTGGTCATGATCGTCATGATCATCCCCGGTCGCTTCATCGCTGCGGGCCTCGTCGCCCGCATCATCTGCAACCGCAGCCTCTTCAGCGGCAGCCTCTTCGACCGCGACGGGTTCGGGCGGCGCGACGGCCCCGGTCTCAGTCGCCATCAGATCCTCAGCAACCGCGAGCGTGGAGACGCCCTCATCGCCGTCACCGGCCGAGAGGTCGATCACATCCATCTCGCTGTGCGAGGCCGCAGCCTCACCTGCCAACGGCGCCGAAACGCTGGGATCGGCGGGTGCGCGTTCAGCCCGCGGCGCCGGCTTGCGGCGGCGGGCACGACGATTGTCCTCTTCCTCTTCCTCACGCGCCATAGCGCGCTCTTCGGCGAGGAGCGCCTGGCGGTCCGCAACCGGGATCTGGTAGTAATCCGGGTGGATTTCGGCAAAAGCGAGGAAGCCGTGGCGGTTTCCACCATAATCCACAAAGGCCGCCTGGAGCGAGGGTTCAACCCGCGTCACCTTGGCGAGGTAGATGTTCCCCGCGAGCTGGCGCTTGTTTATTGTTTCAAAGTCAAATTCTTCGACTTTGTTTCCGTCCACCACAACAACCCGGGTCTCCTCGGGATGGGTGGCGTCGATAAGCATCTTCTTAGCCATGTTTTTCCATTGCGCCCCGGTGGCATAAAGACCCCCAGCGGCCCTGAGACAGGGCCGGAGAGCAGATCATACGGTTCGGGGCGGCTTGTCTGAGCGCGGACGGCGGGCGCGAACGGGCTCAGCCGGCCTCTGGGGCCAGTATCGCCAATCGTTACACTGCTCACGCGCCTCATCGCGGTTACGTCCTGGGGGTTCAGGCCCCCACCTTACTGGCCAGACAGGCACTTCACAGGGAAGCGCTGATCCATCTGACAATGTGCACAGCCTTACGGCCGATCCGGCTCCCGGTCATGGGGCGGCGCGTAACGTCGCGCCATGCCCGCGAAGGGGAGAGAATTTCTTTGACCGTTACAAAACGGCCATAGTGGGCAACTTACGATCAAAGCCGACTGAAGAGCAATGAAAATCTCTCGCCCGCCATGTGGCACCTGCCCGAAGAGAGAGGGCGCGGCCCCCGTCTCTTGTACCGGGTGCCTCCCCCGGCGCCCTCAAACCAAGAGGAAATACGCTTCCCCCGTATCCTGACACTTCCACCGGAGGTATGCGCAGAGCAAAGCACGCGGCGCTCAGGTATAATCCGAACGCTGCAGGTTATATTTCGCCATTTTCTCATTCAGCGTGCGGCGCGGCAGGCAAAGCTCTTCCATCACCGCAACGATCGAGCCCTTATGACGGCGCATCGTATTGTCGATCAGCATCCGTTCAAACGCCTCGACATATTCCTTCAGCGGCTTGCCTTCGGTGGTCATCGCCGGGCCGGAGGCCTCGTTATCGGCCATCAGCAAAGATGCAATCGAGCCGGAGCCGCGACGGTTCTGCAAGACCGCGCGTTCCGCGATATTCACCAGCTGGCGCACATTGCCCGGCCAGGGGGCCTGCAACAGCTGCGCGGCCTCCTGCGCCGTGACCTGAGGGGCATCACAGCCATATTCTTCGGAAAACTGCTCCGAAAGCCGGGTGAAGAGCTGAAGGATATCCTCGCCCCGCGCCCGCAAAGGCGGCAATACGATGGTCATCGCGCCCAGCCGGTAGAAGAGATCGGGGCGCAAAGCCTGTTCCAGCGTCAGATCCTGCGCCTGTTGGTTGCGGATCGCGATGATGCGGGTTTCCGGCGGCAGGCCCTGATCATTGATGAAGGTCAGAAGCCGCGCCTGCAGCCCCTGGCTCAGTGCCTCGATATCTTCCAGCAGCAATGTGCCACCCCGCGCCTCTTCGACCAGCGGGATCGCGCCGTCTTCACCCGGGCCGAAGAGCTTGGCGGAAAGCTGATCCTCGGACCAGGCGGCGCAGGAGATCGTCACGAATTTCTTCGACGCGCGCGGCCCAACCGCATGCAGCGCATGGGCGACAAGTGTCTTGCCGGTGCCGGTCTCGCCATCGATCAGAACATGTGAATCCGCCTGACCCAGATCGAGAATGTCTTCGCGCAGCCGCTCCATCGCGGGCGAGGTGCCGACCAGCTTTTGCATGATGGTGGTGCCATCGGCCAGCTCGCGACGCAGCGCCCGGCTGTCCAGCGTCATCCGCCGCGCATGGGTCGCCTTTTTCGCCAGTTCCGTCATCCGGTCCGGGTTGAACGGCTTTTCCAGGAAATCGAAGGCGCCGACCCGCATCGCCTCTACCGCCATCGGCACATCGCCATGCCCGGTGATCATGATCACCGGCAGGCCGGAATCGAGGCTCATCAGTTTCTTGAGAAACGCCATACCATCCATGCCGGGCATCTTGATATCCGATACCACGACGCCGGAAAAATCCGCACCGATGGATTTCAGCGCATCTTCCGCCGAAGGATAGGTCTCGGTGTCAAAGCCCGAGAGCGCCAGCCACTGGCTGATCGAAGCGCGCATATCCGCCTCGTCATCCACGATCGCCACTTTCATCGCGCGTGCCATATTGACCTCATTCTGCTGCTTGTCTTGCGTCGCCAAGGATCGGGAGCTGCATCTCGAAGACTGCGCCTCCCTGCGCCCCATCCTGCGCTTCGCCATTATGGGCGGTCAGCCGGCCGCCCAGATCGGTTACAATCCCGGAAGAGATCGCAAGGCCAAGCCCCACGCCCTCGCCGGGTTTCTTCGTCGTGTAGAAAGGCTCGAACAGGTTATCGAGATCGATGATCCCCGGGCCGTTGTCGCGCACCGTCAGTGTCGCCGTCTCGCCTGCGGCGAGCAGAAGTTCGATCTGCGGATTGGGCACCTCGCGCAGCGCATCAAGCGCATTGCGCAACAGGTTGATGATCACCTGTTCCAGCCGGATCCGGTCTGCCATCACCATGACCGGCTGGCGCGGCATGCCGCGCACGATCTTGACGACGCGGCTTTTCAGCTGCGGCTCCATCATCGCCAGCGCCGAGGAGACACAGGCGCGCAGATCCACCGGCTCGAAAGCCTCGCCGCCTTTGCGGGCATAGGATTTCAGCTGACGGGTGATCGACCCCATCCGGTCGATCAGATCGTCGATCCGCTGGAAGGAAGACAGCGCCTCTTCCGGCCGTTTGCGCTGTAACAACAGCCGCGCGCCCGCGAGATAGGTCTTCATCGCGGCCAGCGGCTGGTTCAGCTCATGGCTGACCGCCGCCGACATCTCGCCCAGAACCGCCAGTTTCGACGATTGCTCCAGCGTCTGCTCGGCAACCTGCAGGTTGGCCTCGACCTTTTCGCGCTCGGCGATCTCGCGTTGCAGCCGCACATTCAGCGCCCGCAGTTCCGCCGATTCGCGGGCCAGCGACCAGGACCGCGACCAGGCCCGCCGTGTCAGGAAATAGAAGGCAATCGACATCAGGATCGCGAAACCCATGATCTCAAGCGCGAGGATACCATTCACCCTTTCGCGAACCTGGGTGTAATCGGTGAAGGTCACGATGCGCCAGCCGCGAAACGGAATACGCGCCTCGGTCTTCATCACCGGATCGCCCTGCATCCATGCATCGGTGCGCGGCCTTGCCCAGTCAGTCGAGGCCTGGATCGCGCGTTCAAGCGCGCTCATGGGTTCGCCGCGCGCCATGGCCTCATTCAGCGGGCGGCCACGCCAGGAGGGCACCGTGGTCAGAATGACCGTACCTTCGGAATTCGTGACCACCACGGCGTCATTCAGCCCCGACCAGGCGCGCTCATATTTCAGCAGATCAACCGAGACGACGATGACGCCAAGGATCTTGCCATCCGAGCGGATCGCCCGGCTGTAGCTGAAATCATAGCCGCCCGATTCGCGTGGAGAAGAGGTAAAGATCGTCTCATTGGTGCGTTGCGCATCAACGAAATACCCTTCCTGACGGAAGTTCGACCCCAGGATATTGCGGTTGGTCGCCCCCACCACGCGGCCATCGATATCGAGAAGCCGGATCGCCGCCACGCCGATTTCCGCCTGAAGCGCGATCAGTTTCGCAGAGGTGCGCGAGAAGTTCCCGTCTTTCAGCGCCGCGATCAGATCCGGGTCGCGCGCCAGCAGCAAAGGCACCACCGAGGTGCGCTGCAATTCCGAGACAAGGTTCCCGGAATAAAGTGCGAGGCGCACATCCGAGCGGTTGCGGTTGGTTTCCGTGAACCGCTCGGTCAGCCAGCGATTCGAGACCAGAACCACACCGATGGCCGCCACAACCAGCGCCAGAATGACAAGCTTTACCCGCCAGGGAAGACCCTGTGGTTTGTCATTCGGCTGTGTGCTCTCGCTGCGAAACATTGCGCTAAAATAGGCGCCGCGCCGGATTGCCTCAAGGCGATGGGGGTCAGGCCAGCGCCAACCCGCCCATGAGCGAGGCGAAAAGCGCTGCGCCGTCTTTCGACCCGTGCAGCGGCTCGAAAGCGCGTTCGGGATGCGGCATCATACCCAGCACGCGGCGGTTCTCCGACAGGACGCCTGCGATGTCGCCCATCGAGCCATTCGGGTTGTCGCCATAGGTAAAGGCAATGCGGTCTTCGGCTTTCAGCGCCGCCAGCGTCGCCTCATCCACAGTGTAATTGCCGTCGTGATGCGCGATCGGCACGCGGATTTCATCGCCTTTTCCGTAATTTGCGGTAAAGGCCGATTGGGTGGTCGCGACCTTCAGCGTGATGGTGCGGCAGATATATTGCAGGCCCTTGTTGCGCATCAGCACACCGGGCAGAAGCCGCATTTCGGTCAGGATCTGGAAACCATTGCAGATGCCGATGGCGTAACCGCCACGCCCGGCATGGGCCCTGACCGCAGCCGAGATCGGCGATTGTGCCGCGATGGCGCCGCAGCGCAGGTAATCCCCGTATGAGAAGCCACCCGGGACGCCGACAATATCGGTGCCCGCCGGAAGATCGCTGTCCTTGTGCCAGACGCGGGTGACATCGAAGCCGGCCTTTTCAAAAGCAACGGCAAGGTCACGGTCGCAATTCGAGCCGGGGAAGGTGATGACGGCGGCTTTCATGGGCGCACTCCGATGGGCACTGGGTTGGCGGCGGTGCCCTTCCTTACTGCGAGCCCGGGCCTTACTGCAAGCCCGCGCCTTACCGGAGGCCCATGCCTTACTGCAAGCCGATGGCCGGTTCCGGCCTCAGGTAAGCGGCTCAGCCCCGCGGGCGCAACCGGCGCTCGAAAACCTCTTGCGAGGGGAAGATCACCGGCAGGCGCCAGGCGGTCAGGATGGATTTCAGGGCAGTCATGTCTTGGCTCCGAAGGATAAAGGCCTCCCCCGTGCAAGATAGCAGTGCGGCGCTGCGGCGAGAACCCTCAGCCCGGCAAAGCCGTTGGTTGCGGGCTGCATGTCTGACGTCGCGTCAGGGGAAGATCAGGCGCTGATCAGGCTGCGCGCGGCCTCGCGGGCGGCGTCGGAAATGGTGTCACCCGAGATCATGCGGGCGATTTCCTCGACGCGCTCGGTGTCGGAAAGCGCCACCACGGTCGAGAGGGTGACATTGTTTTCGACCCGCTTTTCCACCCGCCAGTGATGCGCGCCAAGGGCCGCGACCTGGGGCGAATGGGTGACGACCAGAACCTGGGCCTCATCTGACAGCGCGCGCAGGCGCCGGCCGACCGCATCGGCGGTGGCCCCGCCGACACCACGGTCGATTTCGTCAAAGATCAGCGTAAGGCCGCTCGCGCCGCCGGTCAGACAGACTTTCAGCGCAAGGAGAAAGCGCGACAGCTCGCCCCCGGACGCTATTTTGTTCAGCGGGCCGGGCGGCGCGCCCGGGTTGGTGGCCACGGTGAAGGTGACCTGATCCTGACCGTCGGGGCCGGAGTCCGAGCTGGTGATCACGCTGCGAAACACCGCGCGCTCCATCTTCAGGGGCGCGAGCTCGGCGGCCATCGCGGCATCGAGCCGCTCGGCCGCCCGCTGCCGCAGGCCTGTGATCCGGACAGCCTCGGCCTGATAATCTGCATCGGCTTTGGCCAGCGCAGCAGCGAGACGGCCCAGCCCGGCCTCGCCCGCATCAAGCGCCGCGAGACGGGCGGAGAGATCGGCAGCATGGCGCGCCAGATCATCCGCCGGGATACCATATTTGCGCGACGCGGCGCGGATCGCGAAGAGCCGCTCTTCGGCAGATTCGAGCGCCGCCGGGTCGAAATCCAGCGCCTGAAGCGCGGCCTCCACCCCGGATTGCGCCTCGGAAAGCTCGATCATCGCGCGGGACAATGCGGCCAGCGCCTCGTCAAGACGGCCCGCCGCCTTGTCCGCCGCCGATTCCAGCCAGCGGGTGGCGTCCCGCATCCGGCCCTCGGCACCCTCTTCCGACAAGGCCCCAAGCGCCTTGGCGACATCTTCGCGGATGCGGCCCGCAGCCTGCATCAGCCGCCGTTTCGCATCCAGTGCCGCTTCTTCGCCCGGTTCGGGCGCGAGCTTTTCCAGCTCAGCCACGGCATGGCGCAGAAAATCCTCTTCGGTCCTGGCCCGCTCAATCTGCGCCTCAGCTGCAGCGATCGCCTCGCGCGCGCTGCGGCGCGCCGTCCAGAGACCGCGCAACGCCCCGAGATCAACGCTGCCGAAGAGATCGAGCAAAGCCCGGTGCCCGCGCGGGTTCAGAAGCCCCCGGTCGTCATGCTGGCCGTGCAGTTCAACGAGTGTTTCCGAAAGTCCCCGCAGCACCTCGGCCGAGACGCGGCGATCATTGGCCCAGGCCTGGCGGCGACCATCGGCATGGGCCAGGCGACGGAGAATAAGCTCGCCCTCGGTTTCCACACCGGCCTCTTCAAGGATCGCATGGGCCGGATGCCCGGCGGGCAGATCGAAAATAGCCGTGACCTCGCCGCGGTCGGCGCCCTGCCGCACCAGATCGGCGCGACCCTTCCAGCCCAGCACCATGCCAAGCGCATCAAGCAGGATCGACTTGCCCGCCCCGGTCTCGCCGGTCAGCACATTGAGCCCCGCGCCAAGATCCAGCGTGAGGCGGTCAATGATCAGAATGTCGCGAATGTCGAGCGAGATCAGCATGAGAGGATCAGCATATGAGGTCTGGCATGGATCGGCGGGGACGCATCACGCCCCCTGCCCGACCGTTACAGCCATTCACCACGGACCATCTGACGATAGGCTTTCGACAGCCAGCTGTCGCCCTTGACCTCGGGCGAGAGGCCTTTGCCTTTCAACAGATTATAACCGTCCTGGTAGAAGGGCGAGGACTGGTAGTTATAGCCCAGGATCGCGCCGGCGGTCTGCGCCTCGGCCTCGAAGCCAAGCGCCAGATAGCATTCGATCAGACGATAGAGCGCCTCGGCGGTATGGGTCGTGGTCTGGTAATCCTGCACAACGGTGCGGAACCGGTTCAGCGCGGCGGTATAATGGCGGCGCTTGAGATAATAGCGCCCGATCTCCATTTCCTTCGCCGCAAGATGGTCGAAGGCGAGATCGAATTTCATGATCGCCGAAGTGCTGTATTCGCTGTCCGGATAGCGTTCGATCACATCGCGCAAGGAGACCAGCGCCTGATAGGTCAGCCCCTGGTCGCGGCCGACATCCTCGATCTGGTCATAATAGCTCAGCGCCATCAGATAGGCCGCATAGGGCGCGTCTTCGTCATCGGGATAGAAATCAAGGAAGCGCTGCGCGGCGGCGCGGGCCTCTTCGTATTTCTTCGTCTTGTGATTGACGAAAGCCTGCATGATCAGCGCGCGGCGGGCGAATTCCGAATAGGGATAAAGCCGTTCGACTTCCTGGAAATACATCAGGGAATCACCGGCGCGGCGGGCCGTTTCCAGCTCCAGCTCGCCCTTGCGGTAGATTTCCTCGGCATTGAGGGCCTCAAGCGACTCAGTCTTTGAGGTTTTGCCGCCACCGCAGGCCGAAAGCGACACCGTGAGCAGCAAAGCTGCCCCGATCTTCAGCGCCGGAATGCCTGATCCCGGTCCCTTGCCTGCCATCTTCCGCTTATCCAAACCTGACTTCCTTGCCCGGATCCGCCACGTCGCGACCGGGATACTCCCCTGCCCCAGACCGATGGACCCGGTTTACCCGGGGCTCATCCTGGCGATTTGCCTGTGTCCTAGCACAGAAAAATCGGTTGCGCAAAATGCCTTTCTTATCCGCCATAAAGCCGCCTGCCTGTGGGGTGAGGGCCGCCGAACTGCCACTTTGCAAGGCCGGCCCGCCCCTCTGCGGCGCGCAATCAGGCGGCGCGGCGGCGCGAGGACGGCAGATCGCCGCGATGAACGCCGATTCCAGGCAGTTTCCCGCCGATGCCGCTGCTGCATTCCTCGATCCGGAAATTGGCCGGGTCGGCGAACAGCGCGCGCAAGAGGCGATTGGTCAGCGCGTGACCGGCACGAATGCCGGTGTAACGTCCGAGAATCGGCCCGCCGGCAAGCGAGAGATCGCCTACGGCATCAAGCATCTTATGGCGCACCGGCTCGTCTTCATGACGCAGACCGCCGGGCGAAACCACGCGGTCACCGTCAAACACAACGGCATTGTCCAGCGTGCCGCCAAGCGCCAGCCCGCGTTCGCGCATCGCATCGACATCGGCCTGACGGCAGAAAGTGCGGCTGTCGGACAGTTCGCGCACGAAAGCGCCGTTCGACATGCGCAGATGGCGTTCCTGCGTGCCGATGGCTGCCTCGGCAAATTCGATGCGGAAATCGATTTCCAGCATATCGGCGGGCTCCAGACGGGCAATCGCCTCGCCTTCGCGCACTTCGACCGGTTTCAGCACGCGGATGGCGCGGATTTCCGAGGCCTGTTCGCGAATGCCGGCGGCCAGAAAGCCCTGCACAAAGGGCTCGGCCGAGCCGTCAAGGATCGGCACTTCACCGCAATCGATCTCGATCAGCGCGTTATGGATCGCGCAGCCGGCAAGGGCCGCGGTCAGATGTTCAACGGTCGAGACCGAAACACCATCGGCATTCTCGACGACGGTGCAAAGCCGCGACGGCGTCACCGCCGACCAGATTGCCGGGATATCGGCGCGCTGTCCGCTGGTTCCGGCCAGAATATCGGTGCGGCGGAACCAGATGCCGTGATCGGCCGGAGCCGGGCGCACCGTCATGCGCGCAGACTGCCCGGTGTGGAGACCCACCCCGCTGAAGCTGACTGCCGTGTTCAGTGTGTTTTGCACCCTGGTGCCTCTTTCTCTCGCCGTCTGGTCCTGCATCAGGACAATCGGAACGGCTCCGCATCATTTCCGGCCCTTGGGGAGTAAGCCCCACGCCTTCGTTAAGATTAGTTAGTAAATGGTGAGGGGGATCACAATTCACCTTTTGCAACGGTTTGTGACACAGTTTGCGACTGCAGCAAGATGATGATTCCAAAAGAAAAAGGGCCGGTTTCCCGGCCCTTTTGTAACATAGGATTCTGCTCGTTTCAGTTGGCCTGTCTTCTGAGGAATGCAGGAATCTCGATCTTGTCCTGATCGTTGCCGGCCTCGCCTTCGTCATCATAGGCGGTAACCGGAGGTTGCTGGCGATGCGACTGCGCCGGGCTGCGCTCGGCCTGGGTGCCACTTTCGAGATGGCCGGCCATACGGTTGATCAGCGAGCCGATGCCAAAGCGCGGGCGTGCAGCCTGCGCTGGTTCCTGGGCAATCGGCTGCTGCTGCGGCTGCGCCTGACGCGGGTTTTTCTGTACCGCATTTGCCAGACGGGCCAGCGCAGCCGGGGTCGGCGTGCCGGGCACATGCGGGCGCGGTGCGACGAAGGAGCCTGCTTCGGCTTCGATCGAAGAGGGTGTCGGACGGGCCGAGGTCATGCCGGCCTGGCCAGCGGCAGGACGCGGGCGATAGACCGGCGGCGGCACGTCATTCACATGGCCGTGGTGATCTTCGTTCTCATAGCGCGGCTGGAAATCATGGCCATGGTTTTCACCGGCCCCGAAAAGATCTTCGGTCTGCGCTGCGCGCGGTGCAGCAGCAGGCTGGGCAGCTGCATAGGCCGGAGCGGGCGCGTAAGCCTGGGGCGGTGCCGGAGCATAGGCCGCAGGCTGCGGAGCCGGCTGGGGCGCAACGGGCTGCGGGGCGGCCGGGGCGTGCATCGGTTGCTGCGCGGCAGGCTGCCAGTTTTGCTGCGGCGCGGCAGCGGCCGGCACGAAAGCCACTTCCGGCACATCGTTGTGTCCGGCGCCATGGCCCGGCTGCAGCTGCAGCGGCTGCGCCATAGGGCGGCGCGCCAGGGGTTGTTCGGGCTTCAGCTGCTGGCCAGCATCGATGCCGGTGGCCACGACGGAAACGCGGATGCGCCCTTCCATCGTATTGTCCAGCGTCGAGCCAACGATGATATTGGCTTCCGGATCGACTTTCTCGCGGATGATATTCGCGGCTTCGTCCAGTTCGAACAGGGTCAGATCATGGCCGCCGGTGATCGAGATCAGCACGCCTTTGGCGCCATTGAGGCTGATTTCATCAAGCAGCGGGTTGGCAATCGCCTTTTCGGCGGCCTGAACGGCGCGATCATCGCCATCGGCCTCGCCGGTACCCATCATCGCCTTGCCCATCTCATCCATCACCGAACGGACATCGGCGAAGTCGAGGTTGATGATGCCCGGGCGAACCATCAGATCGGTCACACCTTTGACGCCCTGATACAGAACGTCATCGGCCATCGCGAAGGCTTCGGTAAAGGTGGTGCGGTCATTCGCCAGACGGAACAGGTTCTGGTTCGGAATGATGATCAGCGTATCGACGACCTTTTGCAGCGCCTCGATACCTTCTTCGGCCTGGCGCATGCGCTTGCCGCCTTCAAACGAGAAGGGCTTGGTCACGACGCCGACGGTCAGCACGCCCAGCTCACGCGCGGCCTGCGCGATGATCGGGGCCGCACCGGTGCCGGTGCCTCCGCCCATTCCGGCGGTGATAAAACACATATGCGCGCCGGCCAGATGGTCGACGATCTCTTCGATGGTTTCTTCGGCAGCGGCTGCACCAACCGACGGACGCGCCCCTGCGCCAAGCCCCTCGGTCACTTTCAGACCCATCTGGATCCGGGCATGGGCCATGGACTGCTGCAGCGCCTGGGCATCGGTATTCGCCACGACGAATTCGACGCCTTCAAGCTGCTTGTCGATCATATTATTGACCGCATTGCCGCCTGCGCCGCCCACACCAAACACGGTAATGCGCGGCTTCAGCTCTTCCCGCTGGTTCGCCATCGTCAGATTGAGTGCCATGGTTCCGCCTGTCCGTTTTTTCCCAGGTCAACATCAAGGTTATCGCCCGTAAACCTTAATGAGCCGTTTTTGTGATCGTTACGCGCGAGGTATTCTTTTTCAGCTCTGGCCACCCGTCCCGGGGCGCGCCACACCGATTTGGCTCCGAGTCTATCGACATCGGTCAGGGAGGTCACGGAAAAAATAACTCAGTCCCACAAAATATGGGGTCTTCGCCGCCCCTATCGGCGGGATTTCGCGAGTGACGCTGTATCCTGGGGTTACCAGTTGTCCTTGAACCATCTGAATGCCCTGCGCAACGACCTGGCCGGATAGCGTTCGGCGGGAACTTCAAAGTCCCACCACTCATCTTGCGGATGCGCTGCAAAGAGACAAAGCCCCACAGCCGAGGCAAAGGCCGGCCCGGTCGCAGCCTGCGGCAGGCCCTGGACCCGCAGCGGGCGGCCCAGACGGACGCGCTGCCCGAGGATCCGGTTGGCCAGCATATCAAGACCCGGGATCTGGCTGCCGCCGCCCGTCAGCACGATCTGCTGCGAAGGCAGATGGTCGAAGCCAGCCGCATCCAGCACGGTGCGCGCCTCTTCGAGGATTTCCTCGACGCGGGGGCGCATGATGCCGATCAGCTCGGTGCGGGAAATGCGGCGGCGGTCTTTCTCCCAGTCGCCGCTTTCGCCGCCGAGCTCAATCATCTCGCGGTCATCCATGCCGGTGGCAAAGAGACCACCATGGCGGGTCTTGATCTTTTCGGCATCGGCCGCGGGGATATAAAGCCCTTTGGAAATATCCGCTGTCACGTGATCGCCGCCCATCCGCACGCTGTCGGCATAGATCATGTGTTTCTTCATGAAGATCGAGACGCCGGTCGCACCGCCGCCCAGATCGATACAGGCCGCGCCCAGTTCCTGCTCGTCTTCCACAAGGCTGGAAATCGCCGAAACATAGGCCGAAGACGCAATCCCCGCCAGTTCCAGGTCACAGCGCTGGATGCAGTAAAGCAGGTTCTGGATCGCGGAATCTTCCACCGACAGAAGGTGCATGTCACAGGCCAGCCGGTTGCCGATCTGGCCGCGCGGATCGGCAAGACCCGAGCGGTGATCCAGTGCGAAATTCACCGGCTGCGCATGCAGAACCTCACGCCCTGGCCCGATATCGGGCACATCGCAAGAGGCAAGCACGCGGGCGATGTCATGTTCGGTGACGACATTGTCTTCAAGATCGATCTCGCCCGCCAGCCCGTAAGAGCGCGGCTCGGCGCCCGAGAAACAGGCGATCACGTGATCGACACGGACATTCGCCATCTTCTGCGCCGCCTGGACGGCGGTGCGGATGGCGCGCTCGGTCTCGTTCATGACCGAGATCTCGCCGAACCGGACGCCGCGCGAGCGGGTGGTCGCAGCCCCGATAATGCGGAATTTCGACTGACCGGCCATAGGGCCAACGCCCTCGACTTCGCGCAGGCGGGCTTCGCCGTCGAATTTCAGGATAAGGCAGGCAATTTTCGAGGTGCCCACATCAAGAATAGCAATCACGCCCCGCTGCATGGCAGCCCGGCGCATGTTCCGCATGACGCGTTGGGTCTGGTAGAGGTCGGTCACAATTCGGTCTCCACGGTTTCGGGCAGGGGCTGAAGGCCTTTGGCGCGACGAATTTCGTTCATCGCATAGGTGGTCAGGCGCAGGGTCGGACGGTTCGGCAGTCGCAGATCGACGGCCGCCAGATCGCGGGCCAGCATGTCCTGGGCCTGATCCAGCGCCAGCAGACGTTCCAGCGCGCGCACCGGACGGTCTTCGGGCAAAAGAATGCGCTGGCCGCGATCCAGCACGATGTCCCAGCGGCGCTCGCCCATGCGGACAAGGCCCCGGATCCGGGGCGCAATCGGCCCGGCGGCGGCAAGGATCTCAAGCGCCTCTGGCGCGGCGGCATCCGCCCCCTCGCCCGCGATCAGCGGCAGGTCGTCGCGGTCCGCGCGTTCAAAAAGGCCTGCGACGCGGTGACCGGTCTCGTCGACCAGCGAGAGCCCCGAGGCCTGACGCCAGACCAGGACGGGCTGGCGTTCGGTGATCAGGACCGAAAGCACGCCCCCCGACCGCACCCGCAACTCCGCCCCCTTGACGGCGTCAAGTTCCACGACCCGCGCGCGGGCGGCTTCAAGATCAAGGTCAAACGAGCTTTGCGGCAGGTTCAGATCCAGCCGCGAGCGTACGGCATCCGCCAGTTCGACCGAGGAGCCCTCGATCGAGACCAGCGTCACCATGAATTCCGGGCGGCTCTGGAATTTCTCGCGCAGGTCGGTGAAGACCTGGACCACGCCATTGCGGCGCTCTTCGCTCGACATATAGACGCCGGCCATCGCCGCCACCGCCAGAACCGGTAACCCGACCCTCAGGAAAGCGCGCAGGTAAGGCGTCAGCATCACCCGCTGCATCCGGTACGCCCAGAGCGAGGGCGACGGATCATGCACGACTTTCTGACGGGTCAGCGGCGGCTCGGCCCGGCCAAAGGCGGGCTGGCGCCCATGGCGCGCCGGGCGGATGCGAAAGGGGATCAGCGATCGCATGACGCATCCTCGACCAGCCAGGAACAGAGCTCGGGGAAGGAAATGCCCTGATATGCCGCCTGTTCGGGCGCGAGCGAGGTCGGCGTCATGCCAGGCTGGGTATTGACCTCCAGCAGGATCAGCCCCGCAAGGCCGCGGCTTTCATCCCAACGGTAATCGGCGCGCGACAGGCCACGGCAGCCAAGCGCCTTATGCGCCTTTACTGCGATGTCGAGACAGGCGTCAGAGATCTCCTGCGGCAGATCCGCCGGGATCACGTGGCGCGATCCACCCGCCTTGTATTTCGCATCGTAATCATACCAGCCATCGGTGACGATATCGGTCACACCAAGTGCGCGGTCCCCCATCACGGCAACCGTCATCTCGCGGCCCGGCACATAGGTCTCGACCATCACCATCTCGGGCATGGTCTCTGCGAGACGCGGCGCATTCGAGCCGGGATGGACCAGATAGACCCCGACCGAGGAACCCTCGTTATTCGGCTTCACAACATAGGGCGGCGGCAGCACATGGCCGGCCTCAACGTCGTTGCGGGACGCGATCACGCTTTCGACCACTGGCAGGCCGGCGGCGCGGAACACTTCTTTCGAGCGGGTCTTATCCATCGCCAGCGACGAGGCCAGCAGGCCGGAATGGGTATAGGGGATGCGCAGCCATTCAAGAATGCCCTGGACGCAGCCATCCTCACCCCAGCGGCCATGCAAGGCGTTGAACACGGCATCCGGGCGCAGCTCGGTCAGACGCGCGGCCAGATCGCGGCCCGCATCGACCTCGATCACCTCATAACCCGCCTCACGCAGCGCCGTCGCACATTCCGCACCCGAGGAGAGGGAAACCTCTCTCTCGGCAGACATGCCACCTTTCAGAACCGCCACGCGGGGAAATCTGCCCGATCCCGCCGCCATTTACTGCCTCTCAGGGTCTTACTGACCCCGTTCTTGTTATTCCCGGCTTTATCGCCGCTTTATCACCCGGATCATACGCCTGGATCCAGGGCCTTGACTCTTGTCAGCGACCTGGATCACCAACCCTCATGATTTCCCATTCTAGCGTGATCCCGCTGGATTGGAACACCTTTTTTCGCACTTCTTCCCCAAGTGATTCGAGATCCGTGGCTGTAGCGCCACCGGTATTGATCATGAAATTAGCGTGCATCGGCGACATCTGCGCCGCGCCGACCGATGCGCCGCGCATTCCGGCGTCATCAATCAGCTTCCAGGCTTTCAGCTCATGGCTGTCATCCGCCCGCCCGGTCGAGGAAAACCCGGCCGGGTTGCGGAAGGTCGAGCCTGCCGTGCGCTCTTTCGTGGGCTGCGAAGCGTCACGTTTCGCGAGTTGCTCTGCCATGCGCGCGGCCAGCGCCCCGGGGTCGCCTTCGGGGGCGCGGAAGGTGGCCGAGATCAGCACGGCGCCCTCTGGCAGGTCCGACTGGCGGTAGCGCAGGTTCAGCTCCGCCGCCGGCAGAACCTTTGTCTCACCCTCGCGGGTGATGATCTTCACCTCCTCCAGATGATCCGCGACATACAGCCCATAACAGCCCGCATTCATCCGCACCGCGCCGCCGATACTGCCGGGAATGGTGCGCAGGAAGGTCAGATCCCGCCCCGCCTCGGCGGCCTTTTTCGCGACATGTGCATCCAGCGCGGCTGCACCCGCAATCACCCGGTCGCCGTCGATTTCAATCCCGTTGAACCCCCGCCCTAGCCGGATCACCACAGCGCGAAGCCCGCCATCGCGGATGATCAGGTTTGAGCCGACCCCCATCGGGAAGACCGCGATCCCGGGCGGAAGTGCGGCCAGAAAACCGGCCAGGTCCGCCTCATCCGCGGGCTGGAAGAACCAGTCCGCCGGGCCTCCGACCCGAAGCCAGGTCAGGTCGGCAAGCGGGCGATCAGCGGTCAGCGGGCCGCGCGGAGTGGGGAGAGCCAGAGCATATGTCATGGGCCCCAGCTATCCGCGAAGCCTGGCTTTGCGCAAGGGGGTGCCCATGGGTCAGCGCTGCCTGCGGATCAGCCCTGGCGGCGTTTTGCCCGGATATGCAGGAATTTCAGCGCCAGCACTGTGACCACGACCAGCCCAAGCGCCAACAGGGGCAGCCATGGCAGGATCTGGACAAGCAGGCCCTCGCCGGTGCCCTCGCGACCTCCGCCCCCGACGCCTTCACCGTTCATGAGCCACACGAGGGGTGCCAGCAGCACAAGTATCCAGATCGCGAAGAAGTCGAAGACATTGCGCGCCTCGAGCGCTGCAATCGCCGGGGGCAGCCCCACAAGGCACAGGATCAGGATCAGCCGCAGCGCCATGCCAGAGGCCTCCCCTCTGACAAAGGGGATCACCACCAGCAACAGCATCGCGACTGAAACCGGGATAACATAGGAGAGCGGCATGACAGACCCCACGACCGGACACTGGCCGCAATATTGCCCGGAGCTTTGTCCGGAATATGGCTTTCCGGCTCAGCCCGTTCTGCGCATCGAACGCCAGAACCAGATCAGCGGCCAGCGCATCACACTCGCACCCCCGATCAGGAAGACAAGGCCCCAGACCGGGCCGTTGCTCCATGTCACCCAGCCCAGCAGCGGGATGCCGATCACCACCAGCATCATCGCGGCCCGGATATGTTTGTCACGGGTGGGAAACATCGCGATCACATTGGCCAGAACCAGCCAGAGACAGGCCAGGATCAGAGAAAGGTCAATCATGGCAGCCCCGTGCGTTCGGGCGCGTTGCAAGGCGCCTTCGGTGTCAACAATGTTACAGTCAGGCCCGTCACAGGCTATCGGCCAGTGTGAGGGCAAGAATACAGAGGTGAAGGACCGCACAACCGATCCCCACCGGCATGGAATAGGCTGCGATCACGCCGATGATCAGCCCGCCCCCCGGCCCGGCCGCCAGCCCGACCGCGACCAGCATCTCACCGAGACCGGCCAGATAACTGCCACTCGCAATGGTCGAGAGATAGAAAAACAGCCCCACAAACCCCGCCACGACCAGCAAGGCCAGAAGGACCGCAAGTTTCCACCCGCGCCTCCAGGCAGCCCAAGCCCCTGCCGCGCTCAGCCAGGTGGCGGCGAAGAAGGCAAGGAGCAAGAGGGCCACATCCACCCGATCAGGCCGCCTGGCCGAGAAGCTTCGCCGGCAGCCCGTTCGCCCAGGCCGAGATGGTCCCCGCACCAAGGCAGACAAAGATATCGCCCGGCCGCGCCTGTTCGCGGAAGAGCCGCGCGAGGTCAGCCTCGTCGATCACCGCCCGGGCATGGCGGTGGCCATGGGCGATTAGTCCCGCCACGAGATCATCGCGGCTTGCGCCCTGGATCGGATCTTCGCCCGCCGCATAGACCTCGGCGATGCCAACCACATCGGCCTCGTTGAAACAGGTGCAGAAATCATCGAACAGGTTCGAAAGCCGCGAATAGCGATGCGGCTGATGCACGGCGATGACGCGCGCGCCCGGCGTGCCGGAGACCGCCTGGCGTGCCGCTTTCAGCACGGCGGCAATCTCGACCGGGTGATGACCGTAATCATCGATGATCGGCACGCCGCTCACCTCGCCCACCCGGGTAAAGCGGCGGTTGACACCGGCAAAGCCCGCAAGCGCCGCGCGGATCTCTTCTCGCTTCATCCCGAGATGGCGGGCGACAGCCACCGCCGAAAGCGCATTCGACACATTGTGGTCGCCTGGCATCGGCAGCTCGCACCCTTCGATAACCGAGCCTTCGCCCTCGTTTTGCAGCTGAATATCGAAGCAGGACATGCCCTTTTCGAACCTGAGATTCACTGCCCGCACATCGGCCTGGGCGTTAAAACCAAAGCTGATCACCCGGCGGTCGGCGACGCGGCCGACCAGCGCCTGGACTTCGGGATGGTCGGTGCAGCACACCGCCACGCCGTAGAACGGGATATTGGAGACGAAATCGAGGAAGCCCTTGCGCAGTGCCTCGATGGTGCCCCAGTGCTCCATATGTTCGGGGTCGATATTGGTGACAATGGCGATGGTCGCGGGCAGCCGGTTGAACGAGCCGTCAGACTCGTCGGCCTCGACCACCATCCATTCACCGGCGCCTGCGCGGGCGTTTGACCCATAAGCATGGATCACGCCGCCATTGATCACGGTCGGATCAAAGCCGCCTTTGTCGAGCAAAGTCGCAACCATGGTCGTCGTGGTCGTCTTGCCATGCGTGCCCGCGACCGCGATGTTTGACCGCAGGCGCATCAGCTCGGCCAGCATCTCGGCACGGCGCACCACGGGAAGCTTGCGGCGGCGTGCCTCTTCCAGTTCCGGGTTGCCGCGTTTGATCGCCGAGGAAATCACCACAACCGAGACATCTTCGCCGATATTCCCGGCCCGCTGCCCCTCGTGGAATTCAGCGCCAAGGCTGACCAGCCGGTCGGTGATTTTCGACGCTTTGCTGTCAGAGCCCTGCACCCGGTAGCCCAGCGTCAGCAGGACCTCGGCGATGCCCGACATGCCGATGCCGCCGATGCCGACGAAATGGATCGGCCCGAGCTCCAGCGGGAGTTTGGTTGCGGCATTCATCTTTTATCTCCTGCGAGCTCTTCAACCAGCGCCACCAGAGTTTCGGTCGCATCCGGGCGACCACAGCTCAGCGCATTGGCGGCCATCTGCCGCGCGCCCCGGGGATTTCCGAGGACGGCGGCGACTTGCGCGCTCAGACTGGCGGGGTCAAGCAGTTTCTCGGGGATCAGCACCGCTGCCCCAGCGTCAACCAGGCCGCGCGCATTTGCGGTCTGGTGATCGCCCGTCGCGGCGGCAAAGGGGATCAGCACCGACGGGCGCCCGATCACCGAAATATCCGCCACCGACGAGGCGCCGGACCGCGAGATCACCAGCTGCGCCTCGGAAAGCCTGCGGGGGATATCATCGAAGAACGGCCTGATCTCGGCGCGGATCCCGGCCTCGTAATAGCCGGCCTGCGCCCGTTCGGCATCCTCGGCCCGGGCCTGATGCGCCACGCGCAGATTGTCGCGCAGGCGCTCGGGCAGCAAAGCAAGTGCCGCCGGCACCACATCTGAAAGGATGCGCGCGCCCTGACTGCCACCGATCACCAGAAGGCTCATCGGGTAGTCACCCGGCTCGATATAGGGGGCGCCGGCGCGTTCCAGGACGCTCGCGCGCACCGGATTTCCGACAGGCTGGCCCTCGATACCAGCCGGCAAAACGGTCGGCCAGGTGCCACAGGCGACAAGATCAACGCGTTTGGCAAAGAGCTGGTTAACCCGCCCCAGCACGCCGTTTTGTTCATGGATCATCCGCGGGCGGCGCAGCAGGAACGCCGCCGACAGCGCGGGGATGGTCGGATAGCCGCCAAAGCCCACCACGACAACGGGCTTGTCGGTCAGCATCCTGACCACCGCTGCGATCACGCCCCCCGCAATGCGGAAAGGCGCTGCCAGTTTCGCCACCGCGCCACCGCGCGCGAAAGTGGCCGAAGACACTTTCTCGACAACCACCGCTTTGGGAAATCCGCCGGCATAGCGCGCACCGCGCTCATCGGTCGACAGCCTGACCCGCCAGCCGCGTGCCAGCATGGCTTCGGCCAGGGCCTGGGCGGGGAACATATGCCCGCCGGTGCCCCCGGCCGCGATCAGCAGCAAAGGCGCCATCAGCGCCTCCGCCCGAAGAGTTCCGCCATCCGGTCACGCGGCCGGGTGCGGGTGAGCGCCAGAAGCATCCCCACCGTGATCCCGGCAGCGATGATCGACGAGCCACCGTAAGACACGAAGGGCAGCGTCATCCCTTTTGCGGGCAGGAGCCGGACGGCAACGCCCATATTGATCATGGCCTGAACGCCGAAGATGCAGGCAAGGCCCGATCCGGCAAGGCGGGTGAAAGTGTCGCGTTCGGCGGTCAGGCGGACCAGCGAGCGCACCACGACGATCCCGAACAGCGCAAGGATCACCAGAACCAGCACAAGGCCATATTCCTCGGCCGCGACCGCGATGATGAAATCGGTATGCGCATCGGGCAGCGACCATTTCACCTGGCCTTCACCGACGCCGACGCCGAAGAAACCGCCCTCCTGGATCGCGTTCGCCGCATAGCCAAGCTGGGTGCGCGGATCGACATCCGGAGACAGGAACCCGTCGATCCGGCGGGCGAAGTGTTCAGAGGCACCATAGGCGGTAAAGCCGCCAAATGCGACAATGCCGATGACGGATCCAATCAGCACCATCGGTGCCCCGGCAATGAAATAGATCACCCCCCAGGAGAAAACGATCAGCGCCGATTGCCCGAAATCGGGCTGCATGGACAGAAAACCGACCACAAGCCCAAGGATCCCGAAGGAAATCAGCTTGCCGGGCGGGCCATTGATATCCTGGGCCGCCGCCATCATCCAGGCGGTGACGATCACGAAACCGGGCTTGAGAAATTCAGAGGGCTGCAGCGAAAAGCCACCCAGCGACAGCCAGCGAATGGCCCCCTTGCCGTGGTCCTGACCGACGAAAGGCAGCGCCATGACAAGGATCAGTGCGATCACGAAGCCAAGGATCCCGAGCCGCCGCACAACTGAAGGCGACATGGTCGAAATCGCCAGCATCACCACCAATGCGATACAGCCGAAAATCGTCTGACGCTGCACATAGAAGAACTGGTTCAGCTCGTTCCGACTTGCAAGCGGCACCGAGGCCGCAAGGCCCAGCAAAAGCCCGATCCCGAACAGCATGAAAACCGAACACATGGTCCAGCGATCAACCGTACGCCACCAGCGCGGCAGCACAGGCTCGCGCACAGCAACAGGTGAGGAACCATAGACCATCTCAGTCATGGGGAGCCGCCTCGATAAATCGGTAAACCGAATTTCTGCCTCTGGCCCGGGTGTCCCCCCGGGTCCGTGATGTGAAACTCTACCGGCAAAGAGGCCGGAAGGCCAGCGAAAATCCAGCCGGATTATGGCGGTATCAGCCGGGTTTCGCCGGCCAGGCGGGGGGCTTTCCTGCGGCCTGGCGCAGGTCGTTTACGTTCAGCCCGCTTCGGCCCGGCTCATTTTCTTTCAGGCCGTATCGTCAGGGTTACGCGCCAGATGCTGATATTGCTGCAAAAGAAGCATCTCGCGCGCGGGACCAAGGGCATAGCTGCCCGCCGCATGCAGGCAGGCCGCCCAGAGCCGGTAGGTTCCGGCCTGACGGATCAACTGATCAAAGCGCGCGCGATGCCAGGCAAGCGCCGCCTCATGCAAGGCGGCCACCTGCGGAAGCGCCATCAGCGCGGCGACCTCTTCGGCCAGCGGCGCCGCCAGCGCGAGGGCTGCCCTATTCTCCTGATTGTTGAAATTGCGCTCGACCCAGTAATGCAGGTCGATCTCTTTCTGGCTGCGATTGGGCAGGCCGCGATCTGATTTCACCACAAAAGCCGCCGCCGAGCGCAGCGAATAATGGTGCATTTCGGCAAGGTCACGATAGCCGGTCAGCGGGATCAGCGACAGCCGGCCGTCCTGGCTCAGGACCGGAGATAATGCGCGGCCGCTGCCATCAACCCAGGCTGCAGGCCCCTGCCCTGCGCGACGCTGCGGCCGATGCACCCCCGGGCGCTGAAACGCCGCTGGCCGGAACAGGCTCTTGAACATCGTGGCCGCAACCGGATGCATCATATCGGGCGGCGCCGAGCGGAGGAACTGCGCCGTCACCGGCCGCTCTTCGAACCCCGCGATACCGCCCGCACCGAACAGGCGCCAGGCCAGCGCCACCGCCTCTGTCTCTTCGGGCAAAGCTGCGGTCAGATCGGCAAAGCGCCCCTTCCCGCAATGGATCACCGGGAATTCATCGACATCCGAGACCAGCATCCAATCCGCGGCCTTGCGCTCCGGCTCGGCCCAGATCGCCTTGAGCGCGCGCCACTGCACACTGGCAGCTTTGCCTTTCGCAGAGGCAAGCGCGGCCATCGGCGGCTGTGGCAGATGGCGCAGCACGCCTGCCTGGGCCAGGGCGTCCAGCAGCCGGTCGGTTCCGTCGCGGCAGTCATTCGAGGCGATCAGAAAATCGCTCGCCCCGAGCACCCGGTGCCAGGCGAGCCATTCAATCAGATAGGGCCCTTCATCGCGGACCGAGGTGGCACAGAGAATACGCATCTTTCATGCGTTGCGCAGATACGGCGGCGGGGCAAGCCCTCCTCGCCCGGGCGCGCGCCCTCAGCCGTCGCGCAGGGCCTTTTTGCCGGCCATTTTCGCCAGTGTTCCGTCTTTCCACATCGCCTCATGCAGGCCGACCATCGCGATATGGCCGATCAGCAGCACACCGAAGACCCAGCCCAGCTCGCCATGCACGGCATCCCCGAACCCGACCATCCAGGCAATGGGCTCTTCGCGGGTCGGGAAGAGCGGGAAGCCAAAGGGCGAAAAGCCGCGCCCCGAGCCGAAAGCCCGAGACAGCGCCGCCAGCGGCACGATCAGCATCACCAGGTAAAGGATGCCATGCCCGGCTTTGGCCGCGATGCCGATGATGCCGCGCCCATGATCGGGCCGGCGCCCGGCATTCGCGAAAGCCCAGATCACCCGGATCACGATCAGGATGAAAACCGCAGTGCCAACCGGCCCATGCGAGCCGACTATGGCGCTTTCTCTTGGCGAGACGCCAAACCCCACCTTGAGGATCATCGTCATGAACTGCCACAGCACCAGGGCCGCGATCGACCAATGCAGCGCACGGGTCACTTTGCCATAGGCGCGGGGCGTGTCTTTCAGGGGGAGCCTCATCCGGATCATGCTCGTTATCTGTTTCACCTGGTCTTGCAGCACGGGTCTTCGGTTTCGGGTTTTGGCCGCGCCTTCCTTACCGCCTAAGGGATAATGCTGCACCTGCCAACCGCCAGACGTAAAGTTGACTATTTTTCCAGGTGGCTTTATCCCGGCCCAAAGAGCGTCATCCCGGCCCGCCGGACATGCCGCAAAACGCCGTCACTGTTCCGCAGGTGCGCCATGACCGAAGCCCCCCGTCCTGATGTGGCCCTGCCTGATGTCGCCACACCCGATATTTCCGCGCCACACCAGACCTGGCCCGCAGATTTCGCCGCCCGCTACCGCGAAAAAGGGTATTGGCGCGGCGAAAGCTTTGGCGATCTGTTGCGCCGGCTCGCCGCCGAACACGGGCCACGGATCGCCGTGGTCGGAGGCGAAACCCGGCTGAGCTATGCGGATCTTCTGACCGCCGCCGAGCAGGCAGCAAGGGGATATCTGGCTCTGGGTCTGCAGCCCGGCGAGCGGGTGGTGGTACAGCTTCCGAATATCGCGGGCTTCTTTCCTTCGGTCTTTGGCCTGTTTCTGGCCGGGCTTATCCCGGTCTATGCCCTGCCCGCGCATCGTCGCACGGAAATCTCGCATTTCATCGCCCGCTCGGATGCGAAAGCGCTGGTGATCGCCGACAGCTGGGAGGGGTTCGACTACCGCGCCCTCGCCCGTGAGCTGCGCGCAGAGGCCGAAGGTCTGGAGGTCATTGTGATCGGCGAGGCGCAGGAATTCACGAGCTTCGCAGACCTTGCTGCATTGGGTCAGGGCGTTGGAACGCTGCCTGAGACCGATCCGCCCCGGGTCGCCTTCATGCAGATTTCCGGCGGCACTACGGGGCTTTCGAAACTGATCCCGCGCACCCATGACGATTATATCTACAGCTTCCGCGAAAGCGCGGTGATCTGCGGGCTGAACCCTGACAGCGTCTATCTCTGCGCCCTGCCGGTCGCGCATAATTTCCCGATGTCATCGCCCGGCGTGTTCGGGGCGCTGTCAGTGGGCGCGAAGGTGGTGCTCAGCCCCAACCCCGCCCCCGCCACCGCCTTCCCGCTGATCGAGGCCGAGCGGGTCACCATCACCGGCCTCGTGCCGCCGCTGGCGCTTTTGTGGATGCAGGCGGCCCCGGGAAGCACGCATGACCTTTCCAGCCTCGAAGTGCTGGGCGTGGGCGGCGCGAAATTCATCCCCGAAGCGGCGGCACGGGTGCGCCCCACGCTCGGCTGCACCCTGCAACAGGTATTCGGCATGGCCGAGGGGCTGGTGAATTATACCCGCCTTGATGATCCGGAAGAGACCATTATCTCGACGCAGGGCCGCCCGATCAGCCCAGATGACGAGGTGCTGGTGCTGGATGATGAAGGCCAGCCGGTCGCCCAGGGTGAGGCAGGCTATCTCCACACCAGAGGCCCCTATACGATCCGCGCCTATCACAACGAGCCGGCAGCCAATGCCCGCAGCTTTACCCCTGACGGGTTCTACCGCACCGGCGATATAGTGAAGCAGCTGCCCGGCGGCTATCTGGTCGTCCAGGGCCGCGCCGGCGACCATATCAACCGCGCCGGCGAAAAGATCTCGGCCGAAGAGATCGAAGATCACCTGCTGGCCCACCCGGCGGTGTTTGACGCCGTCGTGGTCTCGATCCCGGATGCTTTCTTAGGCGAGCGCAGCTGCGCCTTTGTCGTGGTGAACCCGGGCGCCGATCAGCCCAAGCCCACCGCTGTGAAGGCCTTTGTCCGCGGCCGCGGCATTGCCGCTTTCAAAGTGCCCGATGAGGTGGTTTTCGTAACGGAATTCGCCACCACCGCCGTTGGAAAGATCAGCCGCAACAAACTGCGCGCCGAGCTGCGCGCGCGCTATCTGGAAGAAGAAGCCGCAAAATGACTGTTTCCGGTGAGACTGTGACCCTTGAAAAGATGCGGGCCGACATCGCGCGGCTGATCGACCTTGAGCCCGAAGAGATCGGCAATGACGATCACCTGCCCGATCTGGGGCTGGATTCGCTCCGGCTGATGCGGCTGGTCAGCGCCTGGGAACAGGCCGGGCTGAAGGTGGATTTCGCGGTCTTTGCCGAAAGTGCAACGCTCGGCGAATGGTGGGAGGCGATTTCGCACCTGCGGGTGGCTGGCTGAAATGACCCGGGATGTTCAGGAGACGCGCCCTCTGACCGAGGCGCAGGAGGGGCTCTGGTATTTCCAGGCGCTTGACCCGGCCAATCCGATCCTGAACACCGGGCAATATCTGGAACTGACCGGTGCGGTCGATCTGGCGGCCTTGCGCGGGGCCGTGGCGCGGACGGTGCAGGAGACCGAGGCGCTGCATCTGCGCTTTCGCGCCGGAGCGCAGGGGCCGGAACAATGGCTTGTCCCGGGCGAGATCGCTCTGGGCGAGGTCGATCTGACCGCATATCCCGATGCGGTGGCTGCCGCGCTGGCGCAAATGCGGGCCGATACCGCCCGCCCCACGGATCTGGCTACAGAGCCTGTGGCGGCTTTCACCCTCTTCCTGCTGCCCGACCGGGTATTTCTATACGAGCGCATCCATCACCTTGCGACCGATGGCTATGGGATGGTGCTGGTCTCGAACCGGATCGGCGAGCATTACGGCCATCTGACCGGCGCGGGGCCTGCGCCGCTGGCCTTCCCGCCGCTGACCCGCGCCGATGACGAGGATGCGACCTATCGCACCGGACCGCGCAGGGCGGTGGATGCGGCCTGGTGGAAGGCAGAGATGACCGGCGCGCCGGTGGTGACAAGCCCGGGCACGCTTGCAGGTGAACGCGCCGTCAGCGCCCATGATTTCCACCGCGAAAGCCTCTGGCTGCCTGGCACGCTGACCAGGCGGCTGGCGGCGTTTTCCGAGGAACATGACCTCGGCTGGCCCGATGTGCTGACCGCGCTGAGCGGCGCCTGTCTCGCGCGCTGGTCGGGGGTGGATGGTGCCGGTGGCGAGGCGGTGATCGGCATGCCCTTCATGGCCCGGATGGGGCGCAAAATCGCCCGCCTGCCCTGTATGGCGATGAATGTGCTGCCGCACCGGATCCGCGCCGAGGAAGAGACCCCGCTGGCGCAATGGCTGAAGGGCGAGGCGCTGCGGATGCGCGAGGCGCGCAAACACGGGCTTTACCGCTCGGAACAGCTGCGCCGCGATCTGGGGCTGATTGGCGGGGTAAGGCGGCTGCACGGGCCGCTGGTCAATGTGCAGCCCTTTGACCGGCCTCCGGTTTTCCCGGGGCTGGATTGCCGGCTGCATATTCTGGGCGCAGGCGCGGTCGAGGATCTGACCTTTACCTTCCGGGGCGATCCCGAGGCGGGGATCCTGTTCGAAACCGACAGCAACCCTGCGCTGTACAGTGCAGAGGATACCCGCAGCCACGGATTGCGGCTGGTGGCTTTCCTGGAAGGTGCCCTGGCGGCAGACCGGCTGCGTGATGTGCCCTCGGCCAGCCCGGCGGAGATTGCGGCGCAGGACGCAAGGGCGGCGGCGAGCCGCTGTGATCTGCCCGATGTCACGCTGACCGATCTGATCGTTGCTCAGATGCAGGCGACACCGGAGGCCCCGGCGCTGCGCTTTGGTGCGGCAGGGCTGAGCTATGCCCGGCTTGATGCGGCGAGTGCGGCGCTTGCGGCAGAGCTGCGCGCGCGGGGCGCCGGACCGGACCGGATCGTCGCCGTGGCGATCGAACGGTCACTGGAACTCTCGGTGGCTCTGATCGCGATCCTGCGGGCCGGAGCCGCCTGGTTGCCGCTTGACCCGGATCACCCGCCCGAGCGCCTGGCGCGGATCATCACAATGGCACAGCCGGTGCTGGTCATGACCAGCGAGGCAATCGCGCCGCTGCTGCCGCAGGATGCCCCGCTCTTTCGCCCTGGTGACTGGCCCGAAACCTGGTCCCCGGATGGCAGTGCTGCGCCTGCCGCCCGGCCTGTTGCCGCAGCGGTCTCATCCGCGCTACGTGAAGATCCGGCACCCGCCATTTCCGGCGACAGCCTCGCCTATGTCATCTACACCTCCGGCTCGACCGGCGAGCCGAAAGGTGTGATGATCGAGCACCGCGCCATTGTGAACCGCCTGCTCTGGATGCGTGATCATTACGGCATCGGCCCAGGCGACCGCATCCTGCAAAAAACCCCTGCCACATTCGACGTCTCGGTCTGGGAATTCATCCTTCCCTGTATTTCCGGCGCCGAACTGGTCATGGCGCCCCCCGGCGCGCATCGCGACCCGTCGGAAATCGCCAGGCTGATCCGTGACCACCGGATCACCACGCTGCATTTCGTGCCCTCCATGCTCTCGGCTTTCCTCGCGGCCCCCGCCTCAGAGGGGCTCGCCATCCGCCGCACCTTCTGTTCCGGCGAAGAGCTCACCGCCGATCAGCGCGCGCGCTTTCACCGTCGCATCAGCGGCGAATTGCACAATCTTTACGGCCCGACCGAGGCCGCGGTCGATGTTTCCTTCTGGCCCGCAACGCCAGAGGACCAGTCCAACCCGCTGCCGATTGGCTGGCCGGTCTGGAACACCTCACTGCCGGTGCTGGATGAATATCTGCGCCCGGTGCCTGCGGGCATGCCCGGCAATCTTTATCTTGGCGGCGTGCAGCTGGCGCGCGGCTATCTTGGCCGCCCGGATCTGACAGCCGAGCGGTTTATCGAGGACCCGCGCCATCCCGGCCAGCGCCTCTATGCCACTGGCGATGTTGCGAAAACGCGGCCTGACGGCGCCGTGGTCTATCTTGGGCGTTCGGACAACCAGGTCAAGATCAGGGGCCTTCGAATCGAGCTGGGCGAGATCGAGGCGGCGATCATGGCGACCGGTCTTGCGCGCGAAGCCGTGGTGCTGGCGCGGGAGGACCGTGCCGGGGAAAAGCGCCTCGTGGCCTATCTGGTGCCTGAAACCGGAACGGCGGCGGATTACCGTCCGGGAAGTCTTGCGCCTTTGCTCGCAGCCCGCCTGCCCGCTTATATGGTGCCCGCAGCCGAGATCGCGCTGAACGGGCTCCCCGTCACCTCAAACGGCAAACTTGACCGCAAGGCCCTGCCCGCGCCCGAATTTACCGCATCCGGCCGCGCGGCCGGGACCGGGGCAGAACGCCTCCTCGCCCGGCTCTATGCCGAGGTCCTGCATCTTGATGCTCCCGCCCCGGCCGAGGCCGATTTCTTCGCGCTTGGCGGCGACAGCCTGTCGGCCGTGCGCCTTGCGCTCCGGATCGGGGAAGAAACCGGTCGCGCGCCTGGGCTTGGCACGATTTTCGCCGCGCCGGTCCTTGATATGCTGGCGGCACAGCTTGACGCATCGGGGCCAACCGATGACGGACTGGGGCCGCTGATCCGGCTGGCGCAGGGCGATCCCGACAAAGCGCCGCTCTTCCTGATCCATCCGGCGGGCGGGCTTGGCTGGGGCTATCGCGCCCTTGCCCGCGCGCTTGCGCCAGAGCGCGCGGTCTATGCGGTCCAGCATCCGGGTCTCGATCCGGCGCAGCCTTTGCCCGAGAACCTCGGCGCGCTGGCAAAGAGCTATGCGGCATTGGTGGCGCAGGCGCAGCCCGAAGGCCCGATCCACCTTGCGGGATGGTCGGTGGGCGGCATCATCGCCCAGGAAATGGCGGTGGAGCTGGCACGAATGGGGCGCGAAACCGGGCTCGTGGCGCTGCTCGACAGCTACCCGACCGATGTCTGGCGCGACGAGCCGGAACCCGATCCGGCGGCCGCGCTCCGGGCGCTGCTGGCGATTGCCGGGCATGATCCCGAGGCGCATCGTGACCTCGACAGCCGGGACAAGGTGGTCGCGTTCCTGCGCGCCGGACACAGCGCCATGGGCGCCCTGCCCGAAGAGGTGCTCAATGGTGTCGTGCGGCTGGTGACGGATACCAATCGTCTGGTGCGCAGCCATCAGCAGCGGCATTTCGCAGGCCAGATCACCCATATCCGCGCCGGGCACGACCATGCCGGGCGCGATCTCACCGCCGCGCTCTGGGCGCCCTATATCGGCCAGACAGAGATGCTGGAAGTTCCCTTCCTGCATTCGGAGATGATCTCGCCCGCCGCAGTCGCCCTGATCGCACCGGAACTGGCAAAGCGGATGGGCTGAGCGCCCATCCGCTTCAGCCCAGTGCGAAAGGCAGCGCGAGCGGCAATGATCCCGCGATGGTCTGGATATGGGCGTGATCGGGCAGGACATGGATTTCCGGCGCGAAACCGGGATGTTCGGCCAGGCCTTTCACGAAATCCATCGTTGCAGGCGCGGGCCCGTCTGGCGGCGGACCAGAGGCGCCGCTGCGCTTTTCCTTATCGCCCAGGGCCATCATCAGCGCCGGAGGGGTGTCGAGCTTTGCCGCCCCCGCCGCCACCCGGCGGATGAGATCCTCATCCCACCAGATCGACGGGCTGATCGCGGCATAGCGTGCAAAAGCCGAAGGCCGCGTCAGCGCCGCGTAAAGCGTAAAGAGCCCGCCGAAGGAATGCCCCCAGAGGCTGCGGCGCGCGGGGTCGACGGGCCGGCCATCTTCCGCCGCCCGACGCAGATCGCCGGTCAGCCGGTCAAGAAACTGCGCCGCTCCTCCCGCCATCCGCCCCTCATGGACATGATCCGGACGGATCCCATCCCCCGGCCCGTCCGGCGCGGTGAAATCCAGCGTCCGGCGCTCGCGCGAGAACTGGCGGTCGGTATCATAGCCCACTCCCACCAGCATCAGCCCGGGCACCAGCGCCAGGTGGTCTTCTGTCAGGAAATCAAAGGCCGCATTGCCGTCGAGCAAATACAGAACCGGCCAGCCCGCCGCCGGTGCCGCCCCCTTCGGGACCGCGAGATAGAGCCGGTGGCCCGGCCCGGTCTTCACAGTTTTTTGCGACAGGCTGTGGCTGGGAATATCGGCATCCATGATCTTCAGCTCTGCCGGTTTTCGGGCATGATCGGGGCCGGTCTTGCCGTTTACAGACATGGTATTCTTCCTCTGGCAGCGGAAAACACAGCTATGACGCCATATCGGCCACCGGCAAACGCGGCAGCGGCCCATTCGGACGCATGGCCCTTTGCCAGTTAGCCCCGGGCGAATTAGTTGACAATCCCTCTCAAGAATATACTGCTGCACCGGAAGACCGGCGACAGACCGAACGGAGTCGCGCGGAGAATTTCGTGACCCGGCCTCCTGTCTGACCGATTATTGCCTGACCGATTGCAGCCCTGATGACGACACCCGGAAGACCACCCGCTTCAGATCCTGCGTCCGGCCCGGTGGCCGCCGCCCCACAGAACCCTTCCCGCGCCAGACCCGCCAGGGACCATTTCTGAGCCGATCCAGCATGATACCGAGGAGACCGATATGGCATTCCCCCCGCTGCGCCGCTTTCGTGGCATTCTGGGCGCCTCTGCCCTCGCCTTTGCCGTGATGGCGGGCCCGCTGAGCGCCGAGACCATCTTTTCGGCCACGACCGACGGCTTCCCCGGCGTGGTGCGCGCCGGTGCGGTGGAACCGGGCGCGGCTGTGGTTGCAGGTTCGGTCGTGTCGATCACCGGCGAGCGGATGATCCCGGGCCAGGAAATCACCCTGATGCGCGGCAATACTGTCCTGAATGAAGGCGGGCCGATCCGCGTGGGCGACAGTGGTAAATTCCGCTTTGACCTCACGCTTGACGCCAAAGCCGTGACCGGGTTGCAGCCGATCCTCGTGATTGCCGAGAAACCATCAGCCGCGACAGTGGTGGATCTGAAGATCTCGCCGAACCTTGCGATTGAGGGGGCCGACAAATTCGACATCACCAGCGCGCCGGTGACGCGGGGCCTCTATCAGCTGGCCTATAGCCCCTCGCGGCATGTCTTCTATGTCACCTCGGCGGTGGGGCGCCCGCCGGTGAAAGACTCGGCGCTCTCAAAGGTCGATCCTGACACGCTGAAAGTCATCGAACAGATCACCCCGGCTGCCGCGCCTGTTCCCGAAGGTGGCCCTGCCCCTGCGGCGGATGATGATGGCCGCCCGGCGCTTTACGCGGTTTACGGGCTTGGCCTTGATGAGGCGGCCGGCCGGCTCTGGACCACCAATACCCGCCAGAACACCATTGCCGTCTACAGTGCCGATGACCTCTCGCTGGTGAAACAGTTCGAGCCGGATTTCATCGCACATCCGTTCTCTGTTCAGGTCGATGAGGGCGCGGGTCGTATCTACATCTCTTCGGCGCGCTCGCCGGTGATCGAGGTGATCGATTCGAAAAAGCTCGAGAAGCTCGAGCCTTTCACCATTCCCTCGCAGTTGCGCGGCGAGAGCTTTGGCACCCAGGACATCCATTTCGACGCAGAGACCGGCAAGCTCTTTGCCGCCTCGAACGCGACGCCGGAGCTTGCGGTGATCGACACCAGAACCGGTGATATCCGGGTGACGCCGCTGCCGGGCTCGATCGGCGCGGCTTCGGTGGCTTATGATGCGGCGGATGATCTGGTGTTCGTGGCCTCGCAGACCACCGACAATCTGCTGATCGTGAATGGGGCCGATGGGTCGGTGCTGCATGATGTCGAAACCGGGGCCGGCGCGCTTTACGTGACCTATGAGCCGAAATCGAAGCTGGTTTTCGTCGGAAACCGCGGCGCGGGCACCATCACCGTGGTCGATACCGAAGGCCAGGTCGTGGCCAATTTCGACGCGGGCAGCCTGCCCAATGAGCTGGTCGCCGATGCCGGGGGCACCGTCTGGGCGGTGAACAAATCGCGCGGCCAGGATGATGACAGCGGCGACCGCATCTGGCGGATCAGACCGAAAGCCGACTAAGCGGCCTGCTGCCGCGACTGCTATGCGACAGGGGCGGATCACCGCCCCTGTCCTCGTCAGAAAGCCGCCCGTCACAGGCATCGCGCCCCGATGCCAGAGATGTCCGGTGCCAGAGGTAACCCGATGATCCGCTTCCGCCCGCTTTCCCTGACCGCTGCGCTGCTGACAGCGCTGGCACTGCCGGCACTGGCCGAGATCCGCGCCACCGATATTCTCGGACGTGAGGTGGTGCTTGAGGCGCCTGCGACCCGGATCGTGCTGGGCGAAGGGCGGCATATGGCGGTGCTGGGCCTCCTCCATGACGATCCCGTGGCGAAAGTGATCGGCTGGCGCACCGATAAAGGGCTCGATGAGCCGACGCTGGCGGCCTACCGCGCGAAATTCCCCGCGATAGACGCGATCCGCCCGGTCGGCACCGGCAATCGCGAAATCTCGGTCGAGACGATCATCTCGCTTGATCCCGATCTGGTGGTGCTGTCGCTGATGGATCAGGGCGATCCGGCGATGGAGCGCGCCCGCGAGCAGATCGAGGCCGCCGGTATCGCGGTCGCCTATGTCGATTTCTTCGCCCATCCGCAGGAAAACTCGATCCCGTCACTGCGGCTTTTGGGCCAACTGACCGACGGCGCCGCCCGGGCGGAAGAGTTCGCCGAATTCTACGAGACCCGGCTGAAGCGCATCCGCGACCGGCTCGCCGATCCGGCAATCAGACGCCCGCGCGTCTTCTTCCATGTCCATGCCGCGCCGTCGAATTGCTGCTCGACCGTTGGTTCCGGGGTGTTTCGCGATTTCATCGAGACCGCAGGCGGCGCCAATATCGGATCCGAGGTGGTGCAGGGCGTTCTGGGCAATGTCAGCCTAGAATTCCTGATCGGCGCCGATCCTGAATTCTATGTCGCAACCGGCGGCGATCACATGCGGGCGCGCGGCGGCCTGGTGCTGGGGTCGGATATCACCGCACCAGAGGCGCGCGAAAGCTTCGACGCGCTGATTGGCGCCACCGGCTTCAACGCGCTGACCGCTGTGGCCGAGGGCCGCGCCTATGGGGTCTGGCATCTCTTCAACGACACCCCGAGCCATATCGCGCTGATCGAATATCTCGCAAAAGCCTTCCATCCGGACCTTTTCGAAGATGTCGATCCGGCCGCGACGCTTAAGGAAATCGAGACCCGTTTCTCACCGGTTCAGGTACCCGGGACCTGGTGGATTTCGGAAGAGACCTGATCCAGGATGTCCGGCACCGAACTTCTTGACCGCTATCACCGGCAAAACCGCCGCCGCGCCGCTCTTGTGGGCGCGATGGCCGTTTTCGCGCTGATCGCAGTGCTGGTCGATCTGACCACCGGCCCTTCGGGCCTGCCTTTGTCCGAGACGATCCGGGCGCTGAGCGGGGGCGAGGTGCCGCGCGGCACTTCGGTCATTGTCTGGCAGGTGCGCCTGCCCGTGGCCATCATGGCGCTGCTTGTCGGGGCCGCCCTGGCGCTCGCGGGGGCGGAGATGCAGACGGTGCTGGAAAACCCGTTGGCCGAGCCTTTCACGCTGGGTGTTTCCGCGGCCGCAGCGCTTGGCGCGGGGGTGGCGATTGTGCTGGGGCTGACGATCCCCTTCCTGCCGCCCGCCTGGGGGATCACCGCGAATGCCTTCCTGTTCTCGCTGGGGGCGCTCGGGCTGTTGCAGCTGATGGGGCGGCTGAGGGGCGGCGGGCCGGAAGTGCTGATCCTTTTCGGGATCGCGCTGAATTTCACCGCTGCGGCCTTTCTGTCGCTCCTGCAATTCCTGGCCTCGGCCGAGGATCTGCAACAGCTGGTGATCTGGACCATGGGCAGCCTCCAGGCTGTCAATTGGGGCTCGGTCACGATCCTTGCCCTGGTCATCGCCGTGACTGTGCCCTTCGCGCTGATGGCGTCCTGGAAGCTGACCGCCTTGCGGCTCGGCGAGGAACAGGCGCGCGGCTTTGGTGTCGATGTCACGGCGCTGCGCCGCTGGGCGCTGCTCCGCGTGAGCCTGCTGGCCGCCACCGCCGTTTCCATGGTGGGCGTGATCGGGTTCATCGGCCTTGCCGGCCCGCATATCGCGCGGATGCTGGTGGGCGAGGATCACCGTTTCCTTCTGCCCGCCAGCATTTTCACCGGCGCACTTCTGATGTCCGCGGCCTCGACCCTCTCGAAACTGCTGATCACCGGCACTTTGCTGCCCGTGGGGCTTGTGACTTCGCTGATCGGCCTGCCGGTCTTCTTCTGGCTGATCCTGCGCGGGAGACCGGGAAGATGAGCCTCACGCTCCGCGATGTCTCGACCGGCTATGGCCGCCGCCGGGTAATTGCCGGGCTCAGCCTGCCCGATCTGCGCCCCGGTGAGGTCACGACGCTCGCCGGTCCCAATGCCGCCGGGAAATCGACGCTGCTGAAAGCGATTGCCGGCCTTGCGCCCTATACCGGCCAGATTGCGCTGGACGGGCAGGACCTTGCGCAGCTGAGCGCGCCCGCCCGTGCGAAGATCGTGGGCTTCATGCCGCAAAGCCTGCCTTCGGGCGCCTCGCTCAATGTGCTGGAAACCGTGATCACCGCGCTCAGGGCCAGTGGTGAACGCGCGGTAACCGAGCCGCCCGAGACCCGCGCTATGGCGGTGCTGTTACGCCTCGGGATCGGTCATCTCGCACTGGCGGGGCTGGATCAGCTTTCGGGCGGGCAGCGCCAGATGGTGAGCCTCGCCCAGGCCATCGTGCGTGCGCCGCGGCTTTTGCTGCTGGATGAGCCGACCTCGGCGCTCGACCTCGCGCGTCAGGTGCGGCTTTTATCCGAAGTGCGCCGCATCGCAACTGAGGGCCGTATCGTATTGACCGTATTACACGATCTCGCGCTGGCGGCGCGCTGGTCGGACCGGATCGCGATCTTGCACAAGGGCGGCCTTTACGCCTTTGGCCCGCCCGCCGAAGTCGTAACCCCCGCCATGCTGGCCGAGGTTTACGGCGTCATCGCCCGGGTCGAGCGCTGCAGCCAGGGTCATCTGATGGTGCAGATCGATGGCGAGATTCCGGCGAAAAGTCCGGGAGGGCCTCCCGGTGAAACTGCAGGGGACGGGCGCAGAAGATGACCGAAATCCCCCTCAGCCTGCCCCCGCGCCGGGCGTGTGGTCTCGCACGGCTCAGCAGGATGGTCCTACGTCTGGAAAAAGGGATCGGCGCCCTGCTGGTCGCGCTGATCTTCCTGGCGATGGTCGCGGGCGCCGTGTCGGGCTGGCTGCGCCGCCCGTTGGCCTGGACCGATGAATTCGCCGTGCATCTGATGGTCTGCCTCGCCTTTCTCGGCGCTTCGATGGCGATAGCGCTTGGCCAGCATATGACAGTCGGGCTTTTGCCCGATGCGCTGAACCCGAAAAACCGCGCCCGGCTCGCGCTGGTCAATGATCTTGCGCTGCTGGTCTTTCTGATCGTGATGGCGGTGATCATCTGGCGCTGGCTGGATCTGCCGGGCCTGATCCGCGCCGGATCGGGCGCCGCGCTGGCGCAGGAGACCTTCAGCTTCATCTATACCGACCCTACCCAGACGCTGGGGGTCCGCAAGATCTGGTTCTGGCTGGTGATGCCGGTCACCACGCTGACCTCGATCCTGCATATCCTGGCGCAGATCGCCGCCGACCTCACCACGCTGCGGGAATTGCCATGATCGCGGGCCTGTCTTTCACCGTGCTTTTGCTGATGGGTGCGCCGATTGCCTGTCTGCTGGTCGCGACCACGCTGATCCTGATCGTCGCCTCCGGGAATGAGGTTCTGCTGACCGGCTTTCCGCAACAGCTCTTCGCCGGGATCGAGAGCTATTCGCTTCTGACGCTGCCCCTCTTCATTCTGCTGGGCGAGCTGATGGGCGCAGGTGGTATCGGGCGTCGCCTCTTCGCGCTTGCCGCCGCGCTGATGTGGCCTTTGCGCGCAGGTCTCGCCTATATCAATTTGCTGGCAAATCTGATGATGGCCTCGGTGCTGGGCTCGACCGTGGCGCAGCTCACGATCATGTCGCGCCTCGCCGTCCCCGAGATGGAGCGCGGCGGCTATCCGAAAGATGTCTCGGCCTCTGTCACCGCCGCCGGCGGCCTGCTGGCTCCGGTCCTGCCCCCTTCGATGAACCTGATCGTCTTTGCCGCCGTGGCGCAGCTGCCGGTCGATCAGCTGTTTCGCGCGAGCCTTCTGCCAGGCCTGGCACTTGCCGCGAGTTTCGCCGCCGTGATCGCCTGGCTCGGCTGGCGGTACAACCTGCCGAAAACCGGGCTGATGGCGCTGAACGCCCGTCTCATCGCGCTGCGCGACGCGCTGCCCGCGCTGATCATTCCCGGCGTTGTCGTCGGCTCGATCCTCGGCGGCTTTGCCACACCGACACAATCGGCGGCTCTGGCCTCGCTGGCCACGGTGCTGATCGGGCTGTTTCTTTACCGCGAGATGCGGCTTTCCGACCTCATCCCGGCGCTGGTACGCACGGCGATCACCTCGGGCGCAGTGCTGTTTCTGGTGGCCGGCGCGCAGATCATCGGCTGGGTGCTGACCTATGGGAACCTGCCGGCCGAGGCCGCGCGCCTGATCCAGGATCTCGCCCATTCGCCGCTGATGTTCCTGATCCTGCTGAATATCCTGCTGCTTTTGCTGGGCACAGTGCTGGAGCCGATCCCCGGTATCATCCTTACCGCGCCGGTGCTGCTGCCGGTCGCAACCGATGTCTATGGCATCTCGCCCACCGCATTCGGTGTGATCCTGTGCCTCAATATGGCGCTTGGCCTTCTGACCCCACCAGTCGGCGCCGGGCTTTACACCGCGTCCCTGATGACCGGTGTGTCGTCAACGCGGCTCTCCTGGCTTCTCACCCCCTTCTTCATCGCAACCCTTGCGGTTCTCGCAGGGCTGACGGTGATCACCGCGCTGCAATCCACCATGACCGGAGGCTGATATGGCATTTCCGAGACCCACGATCCTCGCCCTCGCGCTTCTCGCCCTCGCAGCCCCAGCCAGGGCCGAAGACCTGCGCATCGGCCTAATCACACCGCCGCCGCATCAATGGACCCGCTCGGCCAATCACCTTGCCGCGGAACTGAGCGCCGAAACCGATGGCCGCCTGAATCTCGCGGTCTTCCCCTCGGGCCAGCTCGGCAATGAGGCGCAGATGCTGCAACAGCTGCAATCGGGCGCGCTGGATCTGGCCTTCCTGACGGTCGGAGAACTGAGCAATCGCGACGAGAATTTTGGCATCCTGACCGCGCCTTTCCTGGTCGATACCGCCGAACAGGCTGCGCAACTGCTTGAAGGCCCGACCGCATCCGCATTGCAGGACAATCTTGGCGCCCTCGGATTGCATGGCCTTGGCTATGGCATGGCGGGGATGCGGATCGTTCTTCTGTCCAAACCGCTGGAGGAAGGCGGCACCGTGGCGGGGCGCAAGATCCGCACCGTGCCACTGACGCAGGAGCTCGACTTCTGGACCCGGGCCGGCACCGCCCCCACGCCCCTGCCGCTGCCCGAACTGTTCGACGCCTATACGAATGGCCAGATCGACGGCATGCAGCTTGATTTCGAAGGCACGTTCAACAACCGCTTCCACGACTATTCCGCCGTGGTGCTGGATACGGAACATATGATCTTTCCGATGGTTGCCGTGGCCTCGGCGCGGAAATGGCAAAGCTACAGCGAAGAAGACCGCGCCCTGATCACCAGGCTCGTCGCCGCCGAGACAGCGCAGATCCGCGAGGCCTATCCGCAGATCGACGCCGATTACCGCGCGAAACTGGTCGGGGCCGAGGCCACTGTCGTCAAAGCCGGGCCAGAGATTTTCGGTGACGCTGTGACAACCTGGTATGAGGCCTGGCGGCAGAAAACGCCCCTGCTGATCCAGCTCGAAACCGAGGCCAAAGCCCTCAGGGAACAGGAATAAGCCCCGCCAAAGCGGGGCTTTCCATCTGACATGCGGCGCAGGCGATGGTCAGGCGATCACAAGACCCGGCGCGCCGTCCCCGACCTCGCCGATGACTGCGGCCCCGGCGAAGCCCTCTTCCGCAAAGATCCGCAACACCTCGGCCACCGCCTCCGGCGCGCAGGCAACCAAAAGCCCGCCCGAGGTCTGCGGATCGGTCAGCAGCGCCTGATCCACCTTCGACATCTCGCGCGTGAAAACAATCTCGGCGCCATAGCTCGCCCAGTTCCGTGCTGAGGCACCGGTGATGAACCCGGCCTCTGCCAAAGCCGCCGCATCCGTCAGGACCGGCACCGAGGCCCAGTCGATGCGGATCCCCTTCCCCGCGCCGCGCGACATCTCAAGCCCATGGCCGCCAAGCCCGAACCCGGTCACATCGGTCATCGCGTGAACACCGTCCAGTCGCGCGAGCCGCGGCCCCGGCGTGTTCAGCTTTGTCGTGGTGGCGATCATGCGGGCATAGCCTTCGGCGCCCAGCTTTTCCTTCTTCAGCGCCGCCGAATAGATGCCCACGCCGAGCGGCTTGCCAAAAACCAGCACATCCCCGGCCTGCGCCGCAGCGTTCTTCTTCACATGCGCCGGATCGACGACCCCCAGAGCCACCAGACCGTAAATCGCCTCGACCGAGTCGATCGTATGGCCACCGGCAATCGGGATCCCCGCCGCCCGGCAGGCCTGTGATCCACCCTCAAGGATCCGGCCGATGGTCTCAACCGAGAGCACATTGATCGGCATCCCCACCAGCGCCAGCGCAAAGATCGGCGTCGCCCCCATCGCATAGACATCCGAGATCGCATTCGTCGCCGCGATACGTCCGAAATCCACCGGATCATCGACGATCGGCATGAAGAAATCGGTGGTCGCGACGATCGCCTGATGCTCGTTCAGCTGATAGACCGCCGCATCATCCGAGGTCTCGATGCCCACAAGCAACGCCTCGGGCACCGGCAGCGCAGAGGTGCCGCGCAGGATCCCCGAAAGCACCCCTGGCGCGATCTTGCAGCCACACCCCCCGCCATGGGACAGCGATGTCAGGCGCGGTTCGGGCTGCGGGGTCTGCATCTGGGTCATGGCTGTCACCTCTCAATCTGGACGGACCTGCGGACAGGCCCCTCGACGGGCGCGGGATACGCCCCATTGCCGGTCCGGAGGGTGCAAATACCCACACATATCCCGGCCGCGTCCTGACTTTGCCAGTCCCGCTCTGCCGGGGCAAGTCTGCGGGGCAGACAGGACGGTCAGCCTTTGCAAATCACCCTGCCGGAACGGCCCAGAGCCCTGCTGCTGATCCGATTTTCGGGGGCCCTGAGCAGCGCTCCCCTCGTTATGTACACAAGGAAATAACGTGTTTTCCTTGACTTCCCTGCCCACAGACCGGACCATTTGATCTATCTATGACGCGATTGAAGCAACCCATCGCGCGCGGATCCGGCCGGCACCCTGCCTGCCGGGCACAAGCGCAGACAGGTAGTAAAAGGAGGGGTCACATGAATATCGACCTTTCGCGCCGCAGCTTTATCAAGCTGTCCGGGGCGGGGGTGGCAGCAACGTCTCTGGCAGCCATGGGCTATCACGAGGCAGAGGCAGCAGAGGCCGCGCATGTGCGCGATTTCAAGCTGGCCACCATGACCGAAACCCGCAATATCTGCACCTATTGCTCGGTCGCCTGCGGCGTCATCATGTATTCCAAAGGGGATCTGGCCGCCGGCGAAAAAGCCGAGCTGATCCATATCGAAGGCGATGCCGACCACCCGACCAACAAGGGCACGCTCTGCCCCAAAGGCGCGGCGCTTAAGGATTACGTCAAGGCCGAAACCCGCCTGACCCATCCGCGCATCCGCCGCCCCGGCTCGGACAGATTCGAGGAAATCTCCTGGGATGAGGCCTTCGACAAAATCGCCCGCGCCGTCAAAGACGACCGCGATGCGAACCTGATCGAGAAGAATGCCGATGGCGTCCAGGTCAACCGACTGACCACCACCGGCTATCTGGCGGCCTCGGCCACCACCAATGAAACAGCCTGGGCGACCTGGAAAGTGGTCCGCTCGCTGGGCATTGTAGGTTTCGACAACCAGGCGCGCGTCTGACACGGCCCCACGGTGTCCAGTTTGGGCCCGACATTTGGCCGTGGAGCGATGACAAACTCCTGGACCGATATCAAGAATACCGACCTCGTCGTCATCATGGGTGGCAACGCCGCCGAAGCGCATCCCTGCGGCTTCAAATGGGTGACCGAAGCCAAGCACCATCGCGGTGCGAAACTGATCGTGGTGGATCCGCGGTTTAACCGCTCTGCCTCGGTGTCGGATTACTATGCGCCGATCCGTCCCGGATCTGACATCGCCTTCCTGATGGGGGTGATCCGCTGGTGTATCGAAAATGACAAGGTGCAGTGGGACTATGTCCGCAACTACACCAATGTCGGATATCTGGTGCGCGAAGACTTCGGCTGGGCCGATGGCATGTTCACCGGCTATAACGAAGAGACCCGCAGCTACGACCAGACCAGCTGGGAATATGAGCTGGGCGAGGATGGCTATGTCATCACGGATGAGACGCTGACGCATCCGCGCTCTGTCTGGCAGCTGATGAAGAAGCATGTCGATATCTACACGCCTGAATTTGTAGAGAATGTCTGCGGCACGCCGAAAGATCGCTTCCTGAAGATCTGCGAGATGATCGGCGAGACCTCGTCTCCGACCAAGACCATGACCTCGATGTATGCGCTTGGCTGGACCCAGCATTCCAAGGGGTCGCAGAACATCCGTGGCATGGCGATGCTGCAGCTTTTGCTGGGCAATATCGGGGTGCCGGGCGGCGGGATGAACGCTTTGCGCGGGCATTCCAATATCCAGGGTCTCACCGATGTCGGTCTGATGTCGAACCTGATCCCCGGCTATCTTGCGATGCCGCGGGAGACGGAGCCCGACTTCACGACCTATATGTCGACGCGCGGCAACAAGCCGCTGCGCCCGAACCAGATGAGCTACTGGCAGAACTACGGCAAGTTCATGGTTTCCTTCATGAAGGCGCTGTGGGGCGACAAGGCGACAGCTGAAAACGGCTGGGGCTATGACTGGCTGCCGAAGCTGGACATTGCGCAATATGACGCGATGCGCATGTTCAACATGATGAAGAATGGCGAGGTGAATATTTACTTCTGCCAGGGCTTCAACCCGCTTTTGTCTTTCCCCAACCGGGGCAAGATGACCGAAGCCTTCTCAAAGCTGAAACTGCTGGTTGTGATGGACCCGCTGGCGACCGAAACCGCCGCTTTCTGGGAAAATCACGGTATTTACAACGATGTGGATACCGCCAGCATTCAGACCGAGGTGTTGGAACTGCCGACCACCTGTTTCGCCGAAGACGAGGGCGCGACGGTGAATTCGGGCCGCTGGCTGCAATGGCACTGGGCGGGGGCGACCCCTCCGGGTGAAGCGCGGACCGATGTCTGGATCATGACCCAGATCTATCAGCGGATCCGGAAGCTCTATGAAACCGAGGGCGGAAAATCGCCCGAACCCGTGCTGAACCTCGCCTGGGATTACGCGGATCCCGAAGAGCCCACCGCTGCCGAACTGGCGATGGAGCTGAACGGCCGCGCCCTGACCACGCTTTACGACGCCACAGACCCGACGAAAGTCGTGCTTGAGGCGGGTAAGCAGGTCTCTGGCTTTGGCCAGCTCAGGGATGACGGGTCCACGATGGGCGCCTGCTGGATCTATGCCGGCTGCTTCACCGAGGACGGCAATATGATGGCGCGGCGCGACAACAGCGACCCGTCCGGGATGGGGGTATTCCAGCAATGGTCCTTCGCCTGGCCGGCCAATCGCCGCGTGCTTTACAACCGCGCGTCTTGCGACCTTGACGGCAAGCCCTGGGATCCGTCCCGCGTGCTGATCGAGTGGAATGGCGAGAAATGGGTCGGCCCGGATATCCCGGATATTGCCGTGACAGCCAAACCGCGCGAGGTCGGGCCCTTCATCATGAACCCGGAAGGGACAAGCCGCTTCTTCTCGCGCAAGCTGATGCGCGACGGCCCCTTCCCCACCCATATGGAGCCGTTCGAAAGCCCGATCGCCAATCCGCTCAACCCGGAAATGCGCGGCAACCCCGTGGCCCGCGTCTTCCCGGATGACATGGCGAATATGGCCACCAGTGCGGAATTCCCGCTGGTTGCCACCTCCTACCGCCTGACCGAACATTTCCACTACTGGACCAAGCACAACCATGTGAATGCGGTGACCCAGCCGGAATTCTTCGTGGAAATCAGCGAAGAACTGGCGGCGGAAAAGGGGATCAAAAAGGGTGGCATGGTCCGCGTCTGGTCAAAACGCGGCCAGGTCTGGGCAAAGGCGGTGGTGACGAAACGGATCCGTCCGATGATCTGCGACGGCAAACCCGTTCATGTCGTCGGTATCCCGATCCACTGGGGGTTCAAAGGTGCGGCGCGCAAGGGCTTTGGCCCCAATACGCTTGGTCCCTTTGTCGGTGACGCCAATATCGAGACGCCGGAGTTCAAGGCCTATCTCGTCAATATCGAACCCGCATCGGAGGGCCTCGCATGACAACCGAACGCGCTCCTCAACCCACCACGGCGGCGGCGAACCCTCCGGTTCAGCCGCTCGCCTCGAACCTTTTGCCCTCGGATGTCGTGCGCATTTCGGCCACCGCCAATGTGCCCGCCCCCGACCGGCAACTGGAAAAGGTCGCCAAGCTGATCGATGTGTCGAAATGCATCGGCTGCAAGGCCTGCCAGTCGGCCTGTATCGAGTGGAACGATACCCATCCGGAGATGGAGGAGAATGTCGGGGTGTATGAAAACCCGCATGATCTGACGCCGGAAATGTTCACGCTGATGCGGTTCGACGAATATGTGAACCCCGAAGGCGATCTGGAATGGCTGATCCGCAAGGATGGCTGCATGCATTGCGAGGATCCGGGCTGTCTGAAAGCCTGCCCGGCACCTGGCGCGATTGTGCAATATTCCAATGGCATCGTGGATTTCGTTTCCGCCAATTGCATCGGCTGCGGCTATTGCGTCTCGGGTTGTCCCTTCGACATCCCCCGCATCCACAAGACCGCGCATGTGTCCAAAAAATGCACGCTTTGTTCCGACCGTGTGGCGGTGGGGCAAGGGCCGGCCTGCGCGAAAGCCTGTCCGACTCAGGCCATCACCTTCGGCACCAAGGAAAGCCAGATCGCGCTGGCCAATGAACGGATCGAGGATCTGAAATCGCGCGGCTATGAGAATGCCGGGCTATATGATCCGCAGGGGGTTGGCGGCACGCATGTGATGTATGTGCTCCACCACGCCGACAAGCCCGGCCTTTACGCCGGTCTGCCGGATGATCCGCGCATCTCACCGGTGGTGGAAAGCTGGAAAGGTGCCACCAAGACCGTCGGCCTTGCCGCCATCGGTCTGGCGGCGGCGGGTGCGGTGCTGCATGGGCTCTTCTCGAAGGGCAATACCGTTACCGCCGAGGAAGAACATGAGGCCGAAGAGCTGGTTGTGAAGACCGCAGCGGTTCAGCCCGAGAACCGGGAGGAGCTGTGATGCCCCATCAGTATTCCGCTCCCGGCGACCATATCGAAAGCACGAAACCAGTGACGGTCAGCCGTTACCGGGGCATCACGCGGCTGAACCACTGGGTCACGGCCGTGTCGCTGATCCTGCTGGCGATCTCGGGGCTGGCACTGTTCCACCCGTCTTTGTTCTTCCTTTCGGGTCTGTTCGGCGGTGGCCAGGTGGTGCGCTGGCTGCATCCGGCCATCGGGATCGTGCTGTTTCTCAGCTTCTTCCTCTTGTTTTTGCAGATGTGGAAGCTGAACCTGCCGAGACGCGAAGACGCGACCTGGGTCGCGCATATCGGCGATGTGGTCCAGGGCAATGAGGATAAGCTGCCCGAGCTTGGCAAATACAATGCCGGGCAGAAATTCGTCTTCTGGGCGATGACGGGGCTGATCCTGCTGCTGATCCTTACCGGGCTGATGATCTGGGAGAAACAGGTGCCCTTGTGGGAACCCTACGCCCCATGGGCGGCCACCATCCCGGCGCGGCGGATTGCGCTGCTGGTCCATGCGCTCTCTGCTGTCGGGATCATCCTGGTCTTCATCCTGCATGTCTATGCGGCGATCTGGACCCGGGGCACGCTGCGCGCGATGACCACGGGCAGCGTGACCGGCGGCTGGGCCTTCCGCCATCACCGCAAATGGCTGCGCGAACTGGCAAAGAATCGCAAAGCCCCCGATAATCATAACACCCCGGCGGAGTGATCCGCCGGCCCTCTCCCCGGCCCGTCCCCGGCCCGGGGAGGATGCAATGCGGCCGGAGAGACCCATGACCCATGACATCCAACCCGACCCTTCGGTCATCGGCGGCGTCCCTGAGGCGCCGTTCGCATTCCTGCCCGACCCGGTCGCGGTCTTCACCCGTCGCGCCGGGCGGTTTGCTTTTCTGGCTCAGACCAGCCGGCTTGCGCCCTATCTGACATTCCTCGCAGAGCTCACAGAGATCCAGGCCCGGCTGGCGAAATCCGGCCCCGCGCCGGTGATCGCGCCGGACCAGCTGGCACGTGCCAGGGCGGCCCAGATGCCGCCCATCGACAGCGCCGCGCTGGCCGCTGATCCCGCGTTGCACCACCTGCTGGCGCGACTTTGCGAGGCCGCCGCCCGCATCACCATGCCAGACCCCGCCCGTACCGCACTTGAGGCGGTGACGGCGGCGGATGAGGGGGATCGGACCTGGCTTTTGACCAATGCGCTGGCGGGCGAGATCCCCGAAGACAGCGCCGCGCCGCATCTCTTCGCCTCGGCCGCCGTGCAGGTTTACCTGGCGCGTCTCGCCTCGGGGCTGGAAGTGGAAAACCTGCGCCCGATCCGCACCGGCATCTGCCCCTCATGCGGCGGGCGGCCGGTCTCGTCGCTGGTCACCTCCACCCCCGGGATCGAAAGCATCCGCTACGCCGTTTGCTCGGGTTGCGCCACTCAATGGAATGAGGTTCGCATTCATTGTCTTGCCTGCGGCACCAATAAAGGGCTGACTTACCGCTCTGCCGAGACGACCGAGGCGACGGTGAAAGCCGAATGCTGCCGGGAATGTCACTCCTGGATCAAGATTTTCTACCAGGAAAAGAACCCGAGCCTTGACGCGGTGGCCGATGATGTCGGCAGTATCGGACTAGATATGATGATGAAGGAAACCGATCTGAAACGCGCAGGATGCAACCCCTTTCTGACGGGCTATTGATGGAGGGGTTTCGGGCCCTCCCCTCGGTCGATCAGGCCCTGAACAGTGCCGCGGGCGCCGGTCTTGTCGCCCGCCATGGCCGCCAGGCTGTGCGCGAGGCGCTGCGGGCGCGCCTTGACGAGATGCGCGACGCGATCCGTGCCGGTGAGGATGGTGCGGTGCTGGCGCAGCGGTTGCCGGATCTGGTTGCCGCCGATCTGGCCGCGCGTGACCGCACCCGGCTCAGGCCGATACTGAACCTCACCGGCACGGTGCTGCACACCAATCTCGGCCGTGCGATCCTTGCGGATGAGGCGGTGCGCGCGGCGGTAACCGCGATGGCAAATCCTCTCGCGCTGGAATTTGATCTGGAAACCGGCGGGCGCGGTCAGCGTGACGATCATCTGCGCGGGCTCCTGGTGGAACTTACCGGCGCCGAAGATGCCACCATCGTCAACAACAACGCCGCCGCCGTGCTGATCGCGCTGAACACCCTTGCCCAGGGCCGCGAGGCAGTGGTGTCGCGCGGCGAGCTGATCGAGATCGGCGGCGCCTTCCGCATGCCCGATATCATGGCGCGGGCCGGCGCGAATCTGGTCGAGATCGGCACCACGAACCGCACCCATCCCAAAGATTACCAGGGCGCGATCACGGCTGAGACCGGCGTGATCCTGAAGGTCCATACCTCGAACTACCGGATCGAGGGCTTCACCGCAGAGGTCGCAGCCCCCGACCTGGCGCTGATCGCGCGCGAGGCACGGGTACCGATGATGAACGATCTTGGCGCAGGCTCGCTGGTCGATCTGTCGCATTACGGGCTCCGGCGTGAGCCCACGGTGGCTGAGGCTGTCGCGGAAGGCGCTGATCTGGTGACATTTTCCGGAGACAAGCTGCTCGGGGGGCCGCAGGCCGGTTTTATCGTCGGGCGTAAGGACCTGATCGCCGCGATCAACCGCAACCCGCTGAAACGCGCGCTGCGGCTCGACAAGATCCGCATCGCCGCGCTTGAGGCAACGCTGAAACTGTATCGCGACCCGGACCGGCTGGCGGAGCGGTTGCCCACATTGAGGATGCTCGCGCGCCCGATGGCAGAGATCGCCGCCCAGGCGCAGCGGCTGGCGCCCCGTATTGATGCTCTGCTGCGGCCCTTTGGCTTCGCCGCCACCCCCTGCCCCTGCGCCAGCCAGATCGGGTCTGGTGCGCTGCCGGTCGATACGATCCCCTCGGCCGGGCTGCGGCTGACCGGTCAGGGCGGCGACGCGCCCGACCGGCTGGCAGCACAGCTGCGCGCCCTTCCCATGCCGGTGATCGGCCATATCCAGGGTGGCGCGCTGATCCTTGATCTGCGCTGTCTTGAAGAGGACGCTATGCTGACTGACGCCCTGGCCGCGCTGTGATCATCGGCACTGCAGGCCATATCGACCACGGCAAGACGGCGCTGGTCCAGGCGCTGACCGGGGTGGATGCCGACCGCCTGGCCGAAGAAAAGGCGCGTGGCATCACGATTGAACTTGGCTTCGCCTATACCGATCTCGGCGATCCGGCTGAACCGGAGATCCCATCGGGGCGGATCACCGGCTTTGTCGATGTGCCCGGTCATGAGCGGCTGATCCGCACCATGCTGGCCGGCGCCGGCGGCATCGACTTTGCCCTTCTGGTGGTGGCTGCCGATGACGGCGTGATGCCTCAAACCCGCGAACATCTTGAAATCCTGAACCTTCTCGGCCTCCCCGGTGGCGTGGTCGCGATGACCAAGGCCGATCTCGCCGATGAGACGCGCCGGGCGAATGTCCGGGCGGAAATCCGCGCCGCCCTGGCCGGAACCAGCCTGGCCAACGCGCCGGTTGTCGAGGTTTCCGCCCAGACCGGCGAAGGCATCTCAGAGCTGCGCCGGATCCTTGCCGAAGCCGGGGCCGGAATGCGTGAACGCGGGTCTTCCGGGCCGATGCGGCTCTCGGTTGACCGCAGCTTCACCATTGCCGGCGCGGGCACGGTGGTCACAGGGACGATGATTGCAGGCCGCGTGGCGGTGGGCGATCAGGTGATGATCTCGCCCCTCGGCCTGCCGGCGCGGGTACGCGGCATCCATGCCCAGAACCGCAAATCTGATCAGGGGCTTGCCGGTCAACGCTGTGCACTGAACCTGACCGGGGACGGCGTGACGAAAGATGCGATCCAGCGCGGTGACATGATTCTCGCCCCCGGGCTGCATGCCCCCGCCGGGCGGATCGACGTCATGCTTGACGTGCTGGCCTCGGCACCCAGACCCGTCACTACATGGCTGCCTGTGCATCTTTACACCCATGCCTGCGAGGTCGCGGCCCGCGTCGTGCCGATTGGCGGCGACATCGCTCCGGGCGAGACTGGTTTCGCGCAGCTTGTGCTGGAGCGCCCGATTGCCGCCACCATGGGCGACCGTTTCATTCTGCGCGACACCTCTGCGACGCGCTCGCTCGCGGGCGGTTTCTTCATCGATTTGCGGGCGCCCGCGCGCAAACGCGGCACACCCGAGCGGCTGGCCTGGCTTGAGGCCGCCCGCGAAACCTCTCCCGGGGCGGCACTGAGGCGGCTCCTGCAGGTTGCGCCCGTCGATATGCCGGTCTTCCTGCGTGATCGCGGGCTTGACCCCGCTTCCGGCCCGGATCTCGCGGCAAAGGTCGGGGCGGTGCTGCTTGGCCCCCTCGCCCTCTCGCCAGCGCAGATCCAGGCTCTGCGGACGGGGCTCGCCACCCATCTGGGGGAATTCCACGCGGCCAATCCCGACCTCGCCGGCCTTGGCCGCGAGCGGTTGCGGCTGATGCTGAGCCCACGCCTGCCGAAAGAGGTCTTCCTTTTATTCCTCCAGGAAGAGGCCGGCGCCGGCCGCCTGGTGCTGGATGGCGCATTCCTGCGGCTTCCCGGGCATCAGGTGCGCCTCTCGCCCGAGGATGAGGCGCTGTTCACCCGCATCTTCCCCCGGCTTCTGGGCGAAGAGCGCTTTCGCCCGCCCCGGGTGCGCGATTTCGCGACCGAATTCGCCGTCGAAGAGAAAGAGCTGCGCCGGCTGATGCGCCACAGCCAGAGGCTAGGCCTCACCGATCAGATCGCCACGGACCATTTCTTCGCCCGCATCGTGGTGCACGAAATGGTGGCGATCCTGCGCGATATCGCCGCCGCCAGCACGGATGGCTGGTTCACCGCCCCCGCCTTTCGCGACCAGGTGCAGAACGGGCGCAAGGTCGCGATCGAGATCCTCGATTTCTTCGACCGCAACGGGCTGACTTTGCGGCGCGGCGATCTCAGACGGCTCAACCCGCATCGGATCGACCTCTTCGACTGAAGCCACAACGGTCCAGGGTCACGCAAGCTCTGTCCGGGATCCGTCACGCCGCGCGCAGGGGGCCTGTGACGCGCGAGGCGGATCGCCATCCGGTCGCATGACTTGCCGGCCCTATTTCACCGATGCTGTTGCCACATCCGCTGCAGCCGCCTGCGATATCTGCGCCCCGGAGAGTGGAGGCTTCCCCTCGGAAATGGCAGGCCGCCGGACAAAGGAAGCCGCGCACCGGGCCCAATGGTGCTGGCCAGTGCTCAGCCGCGCGATTGTTTCTCGGCGATGCCGGAGAGCCCCTCGCGACGCGCGAGTTCCTCAAGCACATCGGCCAGCGTGACATCGCGCGACGTCAGCATGACAAGGAAATGGTAAAGCACATCGGCGCCTTCGGAAATCAGGCGCTCGCGGTCGCCTTTGGCGGCTTCGATGATCGCCTCGACCGCCTCTTCGCCGAATTTCGCGGCGCATTTCCCGGGGCCCTTTGACAGCAGCTTGGCGGTCCAGGAGGTTTCGGGATCGGCATTTTTGCGCGCGGCGATGGTGGTCGCGAGGCGGGCGAGGCTGTCTGTATCGGATTGGGTCATGGCTTTACTCCAGCCGCATCGGGATGCCCGCCGCCGCCATATGGGCCTTGGCTTCGGCGATGGTATAGGTGCCGAAATGGAAGATCGAGGCCGCTAGCACGGCCGAGGCGTGGCCTTCGCGGATGCCCGCAACAAGGTGGTCAAGGTTGCCGGCGCCCCCCGAGGCGATGACCGGGATCTTCACCGCCTCCGAGATCGCCCGCGTCAGGGGCAGATTGTAGCCGTCTTTGGTGCCGTCGCGGTCCATCGAGGTCAGGAGGATCTCACCCGCGCCTTTTGCCTCGACGAGCCGGGCGAAATCGACCGCGTCGATGCCGGTCGGTTTGCGGCCGCCATGGGTGAAGATCTCCCATTTGCCGGGGCTGACGGTTTTCGCGTCGATGGCAACGACGATGCACTGGCTGCCGAAACGGTCGGCGGCTTCGGCGACAACATCGGGGTTCGCCACAGCGGCGGAGTTGAAGCTGACCTTGTCGGCACCGGCGAGCAGCAGCGCGCGGACATCCTCATGGCTGCGCACACCGCCACCCACGGTCAGGGGCACATAGATCTGTTCGGCGGTGCGGGTGACAAGGTCGAACATCGTGCCACGGTTTTCATGAGTGGCATGGATGTCGAGGAAGGTGATCTCGTCGGCGCCGGCGCGGTCATATGCGGCAGCCACGGCGACCGGGTCACCGGCATCGACCAGATTGACAAAATTCACACCCTTTACCACGCGGCCATCGGCAACGTCGAGGCAGGGGATCAGGCGGGTCTTCAGCATCCGGTCAGGTCTCCTGTGGCGGGCCGGGCCAGGGAAAAAGCAGGGGGCTCTGCCCCCGTCCCGCTGGCGCGGGACTCCCCCGGGATATTTAGCGACAGATGAAAGCCGGTCAGGCCTTCAGGGTTTCGAGGGCGGTGGCAAGATCGATGGCGCCATCATAGAGGGCGCGGCCCGAGATGGCGCCGGCGATCACGCCGGTATCGCGGAGCTGGATCAGGTCTTCCATCCGGCTGACGCCGCCCGAGGCGATCACCGGGATCGAGACGGCACGGGCAAGCGCTTCGGTCGCGGTGATATTCGGACCCTGCATCGCGCCGTCGCGGTCGATATCGGTATAGATGATGGCGGCGACACCGGCATCCTCGAAGCTTTTCGCGAGATCAGTGACCTGGACGGTGGTTTCTTCGGCCCAGCCCTTGGTCGCGACAAAGCCCTTGCGGGCGTCGATGCCGACTGCGACCTGGCCCGGGAAGGCGCGGGCTGCCTCGCGTACGAGGTCTGGATTTTCGACCGCGACAGTGCCGAGGATCACGCGGGAAAGGCCTTTTTCAAGCCACATCGCGATGGTTGCCAGGTCGCGGATACCGCCGCCGAGCTGGGCGGGAACCCTGATCCGGGCGAGGATCGCCTCGACCGCCGCCGCATTGACCGGCTGTCCGGCAAAGGCGCCGTTAAGATCGACGAGATGCAGCCATTCGCAGCCGGCGGCCTCGAATTTCGCAGCCTGGGCGGCGGGGTCATCGCCGAAGACAGTGGCGGCGGACATCTCTCCGCGCAGGAGGCGCACACATTGGCCATCCTTCAGGTCGATGGCGGGATAGAGGATCATGGGCCCGGGCTCCGTCATGCTGGCATCATCGATCCTTTGGCACGGGCGGGGCCGGAAGGGAAGGCCCAGGCCGGCGACCATTACCGGCATGGGCCCCGGCCTCCCGCCATGTTTTGTCTGATCGACCGGGGTTTCCGCCGGAAGTCGGTGCGTGTTCAGGTGGCGGGTTTTCAGTGCAGGTGGAGACAGCAATCAGACTTTCGCGCAGCCTTTATGACAGCGGCACGCAGTGGTCGTCTGATCGCGGACTGACCTGTAGCTCCGGGATGCTACTGCGCGGCAAAAGCCTCGCGATCAGGGCTGTGTTCCGGGGATCTGCCATGAGGGCGGCACATGCATCCGGGCGACGGGAACCGGATCGAAATGTAAGATACCGCGTTCTACGACTAGCGGGTCCGCTCCAACCCGCGTCAGTTACGGACCGCAGCTCAGGGTTTCCAGGCCAGAAAGTTCGCGATGATCCTGAGGCCGGTGGCAGCACTTTTCTCGGGGTGGAACTGGGTCCCGAAAATATTGTCGCGCCCGACAATCGCGGTCACCTCGCCTGCGTAATCCACCCAGGCGATGCGGTTTTCGGCCGAGGCCGTGCGAAACTGCCAGGAATGGACGAAATAGGCATGATCGCCACTTTTCACACCTGACAGAACCGGATGCGGTCGGTCGATCTGCAGATCGTTCCAGCCCATATGCGGGACTTTCAGGGCGGGATCGGCCGGCGAAATCCGCCCGACCTCGCCCCGGATCCAGTCAAATCCGGGCGTGTCGCCATGTTCGAACCCGCGCGAGGCCAGCATCTGCATGCCGATGCAAATGCCAAAGAACGGCCGTGCCCGGGTGATCACCGCCTCTTCAATCGCTTCGAACAGCCCGTCTTTTGCGGCGAGCGCCCTGCGGCAGGACGGGAAAGCCCCGTCGCCCGGCAAGACGATACGCGACGCGCGCAGCACATCCTCGGGCCGCGATGACACGATGATATCGCCGGCCCCGGTCTCATCGGCCATGCGCTGAAACGCCTTGGCGGCGGAATGGAGGTTGCCGCTGTCGTAATCCACCAGAACGGTCAGGGTCATAGGGGCGCTCCCGTGGTCAAAGGGCGCAAACCGGAGTTTTGAAAAACTCCGGCCAAATTTCTTGCAAGAAATTTGCGGCGCTCACAGGGCACCCGTGTCACAGGGCACCCTTGGTCGAAGGAAGGACACCCGCCATGCGCGGATCCGGCTCCACTGCCTCGCGCAGCGCACGCGCGACCGCCTTGAAACTGGCTTCGGCGATGTGGTGGCTGTTGATGCCATGGAGACGGTCGACATGCAGCGTGATGCCGCCATGGGTCGACAGCGCCTGGAAGAATTCGCGCACAAGCTCGGTGTCGAAGGTGCCGATCTTCTGGCTGGGGAAATCGACATTCCACACCAGGAAAGGCCGCGCCGACAGATCGAGCGCCGCCGCCACCTGGGTGTCATCCATTGCAAGCCGGAAATGGCCGTAGCGCCGGATCCCTTTTTTGTCGCCGAGCGCCTTTACCAGAGCCTGGCCAAGCGCGATTCCGGTATCTTCGACCGTGTGATGATCATCGACATGCAGATCGCCCTCGGCCCGCACCGTGATGTCGATCAGCGAATGACGCGCCAGCTGGTCGAGCATATGGTCAAAGAACCCCACTCCGGTCCGGCAATCATAGCGACCGGTGCCGTCGAGGTTGATCTCGACCTCGATCCCGGTTTCCGCCGTCTTGCGGCTTATAGTGGCCTTGCGCATCTCATCTGCCTCCCGCGGTCTTTGCGGCAGGGAATAGTCGCCCCTCACCTGCGCGGCAAGGGTGTGAAATGCAAAAGGGCGCCACGAAGGCGCCCTTTGCTTTTCCGAATTGGAGCGGGCGAGGCGATTCGAACGCCCGACCCTAACCTTGGCAAGGTTATGCTCTACCCCTGAGCTACGCCCGCACCGTTTCGGTGAACGGGGATTTAGGCGAAGCGCCCGGCCACCGCAAGAGGAAAATATCCGCATATCCTCCTCTTGAGAAAAATACTCGCGGGGGAGACGGCAGCCCCCCGTCAGGCTCACTCCAATTCGATCAGCAGATCCTTGGCTTCGATCTGTGCGCCTGCGCTGACATGGACCGCTTTCACCGTGGCCTCGCGGTCGGCGTGAAGCCCGGTTTCCATCTTCATCGCCTCGATCGTCAGCAGGAGATCCCCTGCCCTGACCTTCTGCCCCGAAGTCACCGCGACGCTCGCGACCGAGCCCGGCATCGGCGCGCCGATATGGGCCTGGTTGCCATCGACTGCCTTGGGGCGCGCCGCTGTCTTGGCCTTCACTGCGCGGTTCGGCACCCGGATCGTGCGGGGCTGGCCGTTCAGTTCAAAAAAGACCTTCACCTCGCCCGCATCATCCACCTCGCCCAGCGTCAGGAAACGGATTTCCAGCGTCTTGCCCGGATCGATCTCGACCGCGATTTCTTCGCCGGGCTCCATCCCGTAGAAAAACGCCCGCGTCGGCAGGGTGCGCACCGGGCCATAAACCCGGTGGCGGCTCATATAGTCGAGGAAGACCTTCGGATACATCAGATAGCCGTTCAGATCCTCGTCATCGATCTTCAGGCCACCAAGCTCGGCCGAGACCTTTGCGCGGGTCTCTTCCATATCCACCGGCGGCAGATGCGCGCCGGGACGTTCGGTCAGAGGTTTCTCGCCTTTCAGCACCTTTTTCAGAATGCCCTGCGGCCAGCCCTGGTAGGGCTGCCCCAGATTGCCCCTGAGCATATCGACAACCGAATCGGGGAAAGCCACATCGGTGCCCGGATCCTCGACCTGGGCGCGGGTCAGGCCCTGGGCCACCATCATCAGCGCCATATCCCCGACCACTTTGGACGACGGCGTCACCTTGACGATATCGCCGAACATCTGGTTCGCATCGGCATAGGATTGCGCAACCTCGGGCCAGCGGTCTTCCAGACCAAGCGAACGCGCCTGGGCCTTGAGATTGGTGAACTGGCCTCCGGGCATCTCATGCAGCCAGACCTCGGAGGCAGGCGCCGCAGTGCCCGATTCAAACGCGGCATATTGCGCCCGGACATGTTCCCAGTAATTCGACATCTCGCGCACGGCACCGATATCAAGCCCGGTGTCACGCTCGGTATGGCGCAGGGCCTCGACGATGGAGCCGAGGCAGGGCTGCGAGGTGCCACCTGAAAATGCATCCATCGCCGCGTCAATCGCATCGACGCCTGCATCACAGGCCGCGAGCACCGTCGCCGCCGAGGCGCCGGACGTGTCATGGGTGTGGAAATGCACCGGCAGGCCGATCTCCTGCTTGAGCGTTCTGATCAGCACCCTTGCGGCGGCAGGCTTCAGAAGCCCCGCCATATCCTTCAGCCCCAGCACATGCGCACCGGCGGCTTTCAGCTCTCCCGCGCGCTCGACATAGTATTTCAGATCATATTTCGAGCGATCCGGGTCGAGCATGTCGCCGGTATAGCAGATCGTGCCTTCGCAGATCTTGTTCGCCTCCAGCACCGCATCCATGGCAACGCGCATGTTTTCAACCCAGTTCAGGCTGTCGAACACGCGGAAGACATCCACCCCGGTCTCGGCGGCCTGTTTCACGAAGGACTGGACAACATTATCCGGATAATTCGTGTAACCGACCCCGTTCGAGGCGCGTAGCAGCATCTGCGTCATCAGGTTCGGCATCGCGGCGCGCAGATCGCGCAGCCTCTGCCAGGGGCATTCCTGCAGGAAGCGGTAGGCCACATCAAAGGTCGCCCCCCCCCAGCATTCAACCGAGAAGAGCTGCGGCAGATTGGCGGCATAGGCGGGTGCCGCCTTGATCATGTCGATCGAGCGCATCCGCGTCGCCAGGAGCGACTGGTGACCATCGCGCATCGTGGTGTCGGTCAGCAGCACCTGGGTCTGCGCCTTCATCCAGTCAGCGACCGCCTGCGGACCCTTTTGCTCCAGCAGGTTGCGGGTGCCGTAAGCGGGCTGACCCTCGCGCGCAACCGGCGCTTTCGGTGCCTTGGCCTCCGCCGGCTTCGGGCGGCCATTGGTCTCGGGGTGACCATTGACCGAGATATCGGCAAGATAGGTCAGGATCTTGGTTGCCCGGTCCTGACGCTTTTTGAAGCTGAACAGATCCGGCGTCGTGTCGATGAACTTCGTCGTATAAGAGCTGTCGAGGAAGGTCGGGTGCTTCAGCAGATTGATGACGAATTCGATATTCGTCGCAAGGCCCCGGATGCGGAATTCGCGCAATGCCCGGTCCATGCGGTGCAGCGCCTTTTCCGGCGTCTGGGCATGGGCCGTGACCTTGACGAGCAGGCTGTCATAATAGCGCGTGATCACGCCGCCGGCATAGGCGGTGCCGCCATCCAGCCGGATCCCGTTGCCGGTGGCCGAGCGATAAGCCGTCAGCCGGCCGTAATCGGGGATGAAATTGTTCAGCGGATCTTCGGTCGTCACCCGGCATTGCAGCGCATGGCCGTTCAGCCTGACCTCGGCCTGGCTTGCGACCCCGGTCGCCTCGGGCAGCGATTTGCCCTCTTCGATCAGGATCTGCGCCTGGACGATATCAATGCCGGTCACTTCTTCGGTAACGGTATGTTCGACCTGGACGCGGGGATTCACCTCGATGAAGTAAAATTCCTGGCTGTCCATATCCATCAGGAATTCGACGGTGCCGGCGCATTCGTAATTGACGTGTTTACAGATGCGGCGCGCCATTTCGCAGACCGCCTCGCGCTGTTCCTGGCTGAGGTAAGGCGCGGGCGCGCGCTCCACCACCTTCTGGTTGCGCCGCTGCACGGTGCAGTCACGCTCCCACAGATGCCAGACATTGCCCTGTTTATCGCCGAGGATCTGCACCTCGACATGGCGCGCGCGCAGGATCATCTTCTCCAGATAGCCCTCGCCATTGCCGAAAGCGGCCTCGGCCTCGCGCCGGCCCTCCAGCACCTTGGCCTCAAGCTCGTCTTCCGAATTGATCGGGCGCATCCCCCGCCCGCCGCCGCCCCAGGAGGCTTTCAGCATCAAAGGATAGCCGACTTCTTTCGCCTGTTTGCGGATGACGGCCATGTCATCGCCCAGCACCTCGGTCGCCGGAATGACCGGCACACCGGCCTCAATCGCCACCTTGCGGGCCGAGGCCTTGTCGCCAAGCGCGCGCATGGTTTCCGCGCGCGGCCCGATAAAGGTGATCCCCGCCGCATCGCAGGCCTCGACGAAATCCGGGTTCTCGGACAGCAGCCCATATCCCGGATGGATCGCATCCGCCCCCGAGAGCCGCGCCACCCGGATGATCTCCGGGATCGAGAGATAGGCGCCGACCGGGCTCATCCCCTTGCCGATCTGATAGGCTTCATCGGCCTTGAACCGGTGCAGCGAGAGCTTGTCCTCTTCGGCATAGACCGCCACGGTCTTCTTGCCCATCTCATTGGCGGCACGCATCGCGCGGATGGCGATTTCACCACGATTGGCGATAAGGATTTTCCGAAATTCGGGCATGGCAGACCTCCCCGGGACTGTTTCTTTGGGGCGCACTCTATGGGCGCTGCACTGCGGCGCAAGGCCGCAGCGCAGAAAACCTGCAAATTTTGCGAAATATGCAGGCACAGTTTGCAGTTGCAAATCTGTTACCGACCGGACACCGCTGGCCCGGCTGCGCGCCCCGGGCGGAAATGCTGTGAATGTCAGAAACGTTCGGGAATTTGCCCCGCCGGGTCCGGCGATTCCGGCCGTATTCCAGCGAATATTCAGGGGCTGTCTTTGGTACGGATGCACCAGCGGCAAAAGCAAAAACGCGATCCAGGCATATTCGCACAGCTTTCCAACCCGGCTGCCCGGACCGCTGCAGCACCATTCCGGCTGAAAAACCGCAGCTGGATCGTGCCATCGGCAAGTCGCTTTGCCCGGTGGAGGTCGCGCCGGATTTTCCCGATCAGAAACAGCATTCCGAAAATGGCCGCAATCACAATCGGGCGAATGATCAATGCCGACATAGTCCCGAACATATCCCCACATCTGATGCGGTCAGGCTTGCCACTCGGGGCGGCAGCTTTATGGAACATGCAGGCAATTGGACCCCGCCACGGAACGGGTCGCGCAAAAAGCGTTGATTTGCCGGGCAAGCCGGAACATTCCTTGAACATCCGAAACACGCAGGCTAAATCTGACCTTATGGACCCCTGGGATGATCACGAAGCCTTCGAGGCAGCAGCAGCCCCTGTCCCGCTTTCGCAGCGGGCGCTCGCGGCACGTCCGAAACCTTATCTCGACGGGCTGAACCCGGCGCAGCTTGAGGCCGTGCTGACGCTGGACGGGCCGGTCCTGATGCTTGCGGGCGCGGGCACCGGCAAGACCAAGGCGCTGACGGCGCGGATCGTGCATCTGATGCGCGAGGGGCGTGCACGCAGCAATGAGATCCTTGCGGTCACCTTTACCAATAAAGCCGCGCGCGAGATGAAATCCCGCGTCGAGGCGATGAACCAATCTGAAAGCGGCATGCCCTGGATGGGGACATTCCACTCGCTCAGCGTGAAAATCCTGCGCCGCCATGCCGAACTCGCCGGGCTGAAGCCGAGCTTTACCATTCTCGACACTGATGACCAGCTCAGGCTTTTGAAACAGCTGATCCAGGCTGCGAATATGGATGACAAGCGCTGGCCGCCCCGGATGCTGGCCGGGCTGATCGACACCTGGAAGAACCGCGCCTGGACCCCGGACAAGGTGCCCTCATCGGAAGCCGGTGCCTATGACAATAAAGGCACCGAACTTTACGCCCAGTATCAGGAGCGGCTGCGCACCCTGAACGCCTGCGATTTCGGCGATCTGCTCTTGCATTGCGTGACCATCTTCCGCGCGCATCCCGATGTTCTGGCGCAGTATCAGCGCTGGTTTAAATATATCCTCGTCGATGAATATCAGGATACCAATGTCTGCCAGTACCTCTGGCTCAGGCTGCTGGCGCAGGGCCATCAGAATATCTGCTGTGTCGGCGATGACGATCAGTCGATCTATGGCTGGCGCGGTGCCGAGGTCGGCAATATCCTGAAATTTGAAAAGGATTTCCCCGGCGCCAAGGTGATCCGGCTGGAACAGAATTACCGCTCTACCCCGCATATCCTGGCGGCGGCCTCGGCGGTGATCCGGGGCAATGCCAACCGGCTTGGCAAGACGCTCTGGACCGAAGCCGAAGAAGGCGAGAAGGTCCGCCTCACCGGCTATTGGGATGGCGAGGAAGAGGCGCGTGCGATCGGCGAAGAGATCGAAGCACTGGCCAGGGGAACACGCGGCCATCTGCCGGTCGGGCTGAATTCCCAGGCGATCCTTGTGCGGGCCTCGCATCAGATGCGCGCCTTCGAGGATCGGTTCCTCACCATCGGCCTGCCCTATCGCGTGATCGGCGGCCCGCGCTTTTACGAGCGCCAGGAGATCCGCGATGCGATGGCCTATTTCCGCCTCGCGGTCTCGCCCGAGGATGATCTGGCGTTTGAACGCGTGGTCAACCTGCCGAAACGCGGGCTGGGCGACAAGGCGACGGCATCCATCCGGGCCGAGGCGCGGCGGATCGGCATGAGCCAGCATGAGGGCGCCCGCAGCCTCGTCTCGACCGGCGGCATTGGCGGCAAGGGTGCGGGGCAGCTGCGGCAATTCATTGAAGGCATCGACCGCTGGCATGAGGCGGTCTTGACCACGCGGCCCGACACCGCCGATCAGGTGATCGAGCCACTCATGCCCGATACGCCACCCGCAAGCGTCTCGGGCCATGTGCGGCTTGCCGAGATTATTCTGGAGGAATCCGGCTATATCTCGATGTGGCAGAATGCCGAAAAGGATAAGAACCCGGATGCCGAGGGGCGGCTGGAGAACCTCAAGGAACTGGTGAAGGCGCTGGAACAGTTCGACAGCCTTCAGGGCTTTTTGGAACATGTCGCGCTGGTGATGGAGAATGACAGCGAAGAGGCCGCCGAGAAGGTCTCGATCATGACGCTGCACGGGGCCAAGGGGCTGGAATTCCCGGCGGTCTTCCTGCCCGGATGGGAAGAAGGGCTGTTTCCCAGTCAGCGCAGCATGGACGAATCGGGTCAGAAAGGCATCGAGGAGGAACGCCGCCTCGCCTATGTCGGCATCACCCGGGCCGAGGAACTGTGCTATATCTCCTTCGCCTCCAACCGCCGGGTCTACGGGCAATGGCAAAGCCAGATGGCCTCGCGCTTTGTCGATGAACTGCCGGTCGCGGATGTGGATGTGCTGACACCGCCCGGGCTGATGGGCGGGGGCTACGGCGCGGCTGCGAGCGGGGGGTTTGCCGGGGATTTTGGCGGCGGGGGCTTTGGCTCGGATATCGAGGCCCGGGCGACCAAAGCCGATGTCTATAACTCGCCCGGCTGGCGCCGGCTGCAAAGCAATGCCGGCCCGCGCCCGGCCACGCCACGCCGCCAGGTGACGATCGATCTGGAGGCTCTTTCCGGTTTTTCAGTGGGCGACAGGGTGTTCAATCAGAAATTCGGCTATGGCAGAATTCTCGATATGGAAGCCGATACATTTGAAGTCGATTTCGAAAAAGCCGGCGTGAAACATGTGAAAGCCGGCTTCGTGACCGCCGCCAGCAAGGATGATGAAATTCCCTTCTGATCTGAAGACCCATCAGGGGGAGCAACCGGAATTTTCCAAAATTCCGGTCCGATTTCTTTGAAGAAATCGGCGCTTACCTCTGGCGGGCGGCGTGCAGTCGTTCGAGGCCGAAAATGGCAATGCCGGCCATCAGCCCCCAGAATGCTGCTCCGATCCCGAAAGCTGTCATGCCAGACGCACTTACCGCAAGCGTCAGCGTGGCCGAAAAACGCTGATCGGGTGCGGCACAGGCGGTCGCCAATGCGCCGGTCAGAGGCCCGAGCAGGGCCAGCGCCACAAGCGTCACCATCACCGCAGCCGGCAGCGCTGTAAGCAGCATCAGGATCATCGGGCTGAACAGGCCAAGACAGATCCAGATCGCCGCATAGACGATCCCCACCTTCCAGCGCCGCGCCGGATCGGAATGCACATCCGGCCCCATACAGATCGCAGCTGTGATCGCTGCCATCGTCACACTATGGGCCCCGAACAGCCCGGCAAGCGCCGAGAGCCCGCCTGTCACCCCAAGCGCGGGTGAAACCGGCGGCTCGTATCCGGACGCCCGCATCGTCGCAAACCCTGGCAGGTTCTGTGAGGCCATATTCACCAGATAGAGCGGCACCGCGAGCCCGATCAACACCCCGGGAGAGAATTCCGGCGAGACGAAAACAAGGCCCGGCAGGTGGAAGGTCAGATCCGGCCAGGCCGCCGCTCCGGTGATGACTGTCGCGCCGAGGCCCGCGAGCAAAGCCGCCAGCACCGCCATCGGCGCATTGAAAAGCCGCACCAGCGCAAAGACCGCAACCATCGGCAGCACAAGACCCGGGCTCTCGCCCGCGACCCTTGCCCCTGCCATGGAAAAAGGCAGCAACACCCCGGCCAGCATCGCCCCCGCAATTCCGTCCGGGATCGCCCGGATCAACCGCCCCAGCGGCCCGATCACCCCGGTCAGCGCCACCAGAAGGCCCGCGACGATAAAGGCACCTGCCGCCTCGGCCATGTTCACGCCGGCACTGGCCGCGATCAGCGCCGCGCCGGGCGTCGACCAGGCCAGCACCGCCGGTACCCGATAGCGCCAGGACAAAAAGGCCGAACCCGCCGCCTTTGCAAGACAGAGTGCCAGGATCCAGCTGGTGGTTTGCGCCGGGCTCGCCCCCACCGCAGCCGCAGCTGAAAGCACGATTGCGATGCTGGATCCAAAGCCGATCAGCGCGGCGACAAGGGCTGCGGGAAACATCGCTCAGCCCCGCACGGCGCGGAGGCGCATCGCGAGGGTCAAAACCGGCGCGGACAAAGGCAGAGACAACACGGAGGGGCTCGCTTTCCGTTCAGGATCAGACCGTTGTTAGCAATCGGCCGGCCTCGCAGCAAGCGGGCTCTCCGCCTGGCCGGACGGCCGCCGCCCGTGGCAGGATCAGCGCGACAGAATGCCAGAGGCCGATCCGGCACAGCAGTTTCGCGAAAACCCCCATTTCATCCGGCTATGGCGCCGGGCGAGCGCCGGACAAGTCACCCCGGAGCCTGCCCTGACGCGCGCGGCGCCACCTCGTCAAAGAAGGTCCAGGTATTGGTGAAACCGGGCCGTGAGACGCCCAGCTCTGCCCGGCTCTGGTCGTTGCGCGAAAAGACCGAATGGCTGTGCTTCACCCGCAAAAGCAGTTCTTCGAGGATCAGCCCCGCCACCGGTTCGGCCGCCGCATAGCTCAGCGCCAGCGCATTGGTGTTGAGCAAAAGGTCCGTGCCGCCAAGGCTGTAGCGATCCATGCCGCGAAAGCCATTCTTTGTTTGCGCCTCGGAACCGGGATAGACCGCATTGGTCTCATGCCCCTCAATGGCGCGCTCGCCCTCATAAATCTTCATCATATTGGCGTAGAAATAGCCGATGCCGCCGATCAGGCGCTGCGCCTCGTTCCGGCCGTGATCGAGGAAGGTCTGCAGGCTCGAGATCAGCCAGCGCGTGCTGAGCTCCGCCGCGAGGTTCTTCCCCTCCTCACGCCAGATGCGATGGAAGAGATCACGGGCCTTGTCGGTCAGCTGGGTATCGCGGCGCAGGTACGAGATCGTCAGGCCCAGCGTCCAGGCCAGTTCGCTGCGGCCGCGGAAATGATAGCGCAGAATATCGGCCTGGTCGCGCATATCACTGCGGCTGACCTGGGGCATTTCGGCGTCAGCGGGCATCTGTCTTGCGCCAAGCGCGGCAAGGTCAGCGTCGGGGCCTGGCAGGATATCGGCGACCTGCTCCGGCGCGCCCACCCGCTCTGCCGCCCGGCGGGCAAGGGCAGAAAGCCCGGGCACATCCGGCTGCGGCGCGGGCGGCCAGGCCGGTTCCCCTCCCCCGGGTGCCCCGGCGCGATCTGCCGCAAGCAGCCGGTCTTTATAGACCGGAAGGAGCCTCGAATTGTCGGCAAAACGGTTGAGCCGTTCCAGCCGCGCCAGTGTCTCTGCAGGCAGCGACAGATTTTGCACCATCGCCGAACAGTCAAACCCCTGCGGCAACGCCTGGAACCCGGCATGGGATAAGAGCCGTGTCACCCCATGATCCGGCGCGCGGCGATAGTCTTCGATGAACACCGTCCCGGGAAATGTCTCTTCCAGTTTTGCCGTCAGATCCTCCCAGCGGAAATCCGTGACCGCCGCCGAGAAATCCTCAAAACGCGAGAATTTGGCCTGATAGCGCAGATGCTGGGCATAGCAGCTGCGCAGCCATTCCTTTTCCTCGCGGCGGAAAAAGACGAAAACCGGCCGGTGGCGCGCAAAAATCCGCGACATGATGCGGATGTTTTTCACCAGTGTCGGATAGACCTGCGTGGTATTGGTGCGCCCAAACAGATCGCCGGCGAAATCCTCTTGCGAAAGAATGGTGACCGGGCCCGGGCTTTTGCCGATCTCATGGTCAAGCCGGGTCAGAAGCCCCCTGGCCGCATCGAAATCTTTGGCGGCCAGAGCCTTTCCGGCCTGCGATGGCAGCGGACCGGCAAGGGTGGAAATCCCGGCTGACAGCAAAAGCGCGGTATTCTGACACAGCATATTCTGGATCGCCGTGGATCCGGTCTTATGCGGGCCAAGATGGACAATCAGCGAGGATTGCGCGGGAAGGACGGACAAAACTGGCACGATACTCACAACTGGAGCGGAACTGGTTACAGGGGGCACAAAAGACAGAACGGGTCAGACAGGACCGACATTGGCGGGAAACAACCGCCCTGGCCGGACAATACAGGTCTTCAAAACACAGATCTTCTGCGAATCGCAAAAGATTAACAAAAGATTAACCTACCCCGCTGAAAGCCGTGACTCCTCTTTGCGGCCCTGGTTAATTCCCCACCATCCTGGCCACAGACCGCGCAACCCCGGACCACTTGCGATGTTCCCGAAACAATGAGCTTATCCGCCCAGGGCGAGGAGGAAGCGCATGGACCAGGATTTCATCATCATCGGCGGCGGGATCGCGGGGATCTCGCTTGCGGCCAGGCTGGCCCCGGCCGGGCGGATGCTGCTTCTCGAGGCCGAGGATCAGCTGGCGCATCACGCCTCGGGCCGCTCGGCCGCGCTTTATGAGCCGCATTACGGCCCGCCGGCAGTGGTGGCGCTGTCGAAAGCCTCGGAGCCGCATTTTCGCGCGACGGCGGATATTTTAAGCCCGCGCGGTCTTCTTCTGGTTGCAGGCACCGGCGAGGAAGACGCGTTCAAAGCCGAGGCGCAGGCCATGGAGATGACGCAGATCCCGCCGGATGAGGCGAGAGCGATGGTGCCGATCCTGAGGCCAGACCGCATCACCCTCGCGGCGCATTCCACGTCCGCAGAGGATATCGATACCGATCTGCTCCTGCAGAATTTCGTCCGTGAGGCCCGGATGGCGGGAGCTCAGATCCGGGTCAAAGCGCGGGTGACCGGGATCCGGCGCGAGGGCAGCGGCTGGCATGTCACCTGGCAGGGCGGCGAGGCGCGGGCACAGGTGCTGATCAATGCCGCCGGCGCCTGGGTCGATGACGTCTCGGCCCTGGCGGGGCTTTCGCCGCTCGGGTTCAGGCCGCTGCGCCGTTCCATGGCGCGGATCCCGGCACCTCTGGGGGTGGATGTGGCCCGCTGGCCGATGGTCTTCGGCCCGGAAGAGACCTGGTACATGAAGCCCGATGCCGGCGCACTGATCGTCTCGCCGGCCGAAGAAGACCCGGTCGATGCGCCGCATGACGCCTGGGCCGATGATATGGTGCTGGCCGAGGGGCTTGCACGCTATGAGGATTGCGTGACCGAGCCGGTGACGCGGCTCCTCGCTAGCTGGGCGGGGCTGCGGACCTTTTCGCCCGACCGTCAGCCCGTGATCGGCTTTGCGCCAGGGCAGGCGGGGTTCTTCTGGCTGGCGGGCCAGGGCGGCTATGGCTTCCAGACCTGCCCGGCGGCGAGCCAGCTCGCGGCCGCGCTGATCCTTGGGCAAAGTCCGGAACTTGCGCCCGACCTGGTCGCCGCGCTCGCCCCCGCGCGCTTCGGGTAAAGAAGTCCCACCCAGGGGCAAAATGACCCCGTGACAGCCCGGCCCGGATCGGCGACGATCCGCGCCATGACCCGTATCCTGATCGCACTCGCCCTGAGCCTGACCCTTGCCGCCTGTGGTGGCGTCGGGTCCAGAGACCGCCCCGCCGCGCGGCCTTCCACCCCAATCGCGTCCAATGTTGTGACCGCGCCGAATTTCGGTGATGCAAAGCCGGTGACCGGCTGGGGCGGCAAACCCCCACAGGGTTATGCCGTGCACGGGATCGACGTCGCGCGCTACCAGACCGAGATCGACTGGGCGACCGCCCGCGCCAATGGCGTCAATTTCGCCTTCATCAAGGCGACCGAGGGCGGCGACCGGGTCGATCCGATGTTCGAAGAGCACTGGCGCGGCGCAGGTCGGGCCGGCGTCCGGCGTGGCGCCTATCATTTCTTCTACCATTGCCGTTCGGCCGAAGAGCAGGCGCGCTGGTTCATCCGCCATGTGCCAAAAGTGGCAGGCGGCTTGCCCCCCGTCCTCGATATGGAATGGACCCCTTTCTCGCCGACCTGCACCATCCGTCGCGAGGCCTCCGTGATCCGCGAAGACGCGCGCATCTTCATCGATATCCTGACCCGGCATTACGGCCAGAAACCGATCCTCTACACCTCGATCGATTTCTTCGAAGACAATCAGATGTGGAAAGTGACCGGGGCCGATTTCTGGCTGCGCGCGGTCGCGAAACATCCGCAGGACCTCTATGACGGGCAGCACTGGCTGTTCTGGCAATATACCTCGACCGGGCTGGTTCCAGGGGTCAAAGGCGAAGTCGACATCAATGTCTATGAGGGCAATCCCATCCAGTGGAACGCCTGGCTGGCCGCGCGCGCACCCTAACCGGAGACAAGCGGGGGCCAGCCCCCGCACCCCCGGGATATTTATGGACAGATGAAAAAACCTGCCCCTCAACAAAAGGGCAGGTTTTTTCGTTTTCATCTGTCTGAAAATATCCCGGGGTCCGGGGCAGAGCCCCGGACGCTGGCCACAGCTCAGCCGTCGATGCGAATGCGGGTATTGGCCGGATCATGCGGGCTGTCTTCGACAACAACCGCATCCCATTCTTTCAACAGCATCTTAACCTTCAGCTTCGTGCCGATCTCGGCCAGGTCGGGACGGACATAGCCCATGCCGATCTGCTTGCCGAATACCACTGACCAGCCGCCCGAGGTCAGGCGCCCGATTTTCTCGCCATTCAGAAGCAGCGCTTCCTTGCCCCAGGGATCGGTATCCGATGGGCCATCGATCAGCACAGTCACGCATTTCGCGCGCACGCCTGTGTCAAGCATCGCCTGTTTGCCGCGGAAATCTTTCTCAAGATCGACAAAGCGGTCGAGCGCTGCTTCCAGTGGCGTTGCGTCGCGGCCCAGTTCGGTGCCGAAAGCGCGATAGGACTTCTCCTGGCGCAGCCAGTTTTGCGCGCGGGCGCCGACCGGGGTCAATCCGTGCTTCTCGCCTGCTTTCAGCAGCAGATCCCAGAGGTAGCGGCCGAATTCGATCGGGTAATGCAGCTCCCAGCCGAGCTCGCCCGTATAGGCCACCCGGATCGCGCGGACCGGGCACATACCGAGCTCGATGTCGCGATACGAGAGCCAGGGGAAGCGTTTGTTCGAAAGCACGGTTTCCGGGTTTGCGTCTTTGACGATCTCATTGAGGATCGCGCGCGAGGTCGGGCCGGCCAGTGCGAAGACACCCCATTGCGTGGTGATGTCATGGATGTCGATATGCCCGCCGCCGGCTGCGATGAAGTCTTCCGCCGCTTTGTGCAGGAAGTCGGCATCATAGGCGGTCCAGGCCCCGGCCGAGATCAGGTAGTATTCATCCTCGGCCAGACGCACGATGGTATATTCGGTGCGGGTGGTGCCGGCGTCAGTGAGCGCATAGGTCAGATTGATGCGACCGACCTTGGGCAGCTTGTTGCAGGTGAAATGGTCGAGGAAGGCCGTCGCGCCCGGGCCGCGCACAAGATGCTTGGTAAAGGCAGAGGCGTCGATGATGCCGCAGGTCTCGCGCACGGATTTCGCTTCGCGCTCGGCAAATTCCCACCAGGCGCCGCGGCGGAAGCTGCGGGAATCATGGTCGAATGTCGGCGACGCATCGAGCGGGCCGTAATAGTTCGGACGTTCCCAGCCATTGACCTGACCCATCTGCGCGCCAAGCGCGAGCTGGCGGTCATAGGCGGGCGCGGTGCGCAGCGGGCGGGCCGCTTCGCGTTCCTCATCCGGGTGGTGGAGGATGAAGACATGCTCATAGCATTCCTCATTCTTCTTCACCGCATATTCCGTGGTCATCCAGGCCCCGTAGCGCTTGGGATCAAGCGACGCCATGTCGATCTCGGCCTCGCCCTGCACCATCATCTGGGCGAGGTAATAGCCGGTGCCGCCAGCGGCGGTGATGCCAAAGCTGAACCCTTCCGCCAGCCACATATTGCGCAGGCCCGGCGCCGGGCCGACCAGCGGGTTGCCATCGGGCGTATAGCAGATCGGGCCGTTGAAATCATCTTTCAGACCAACGACTTCCGACGAGGGCAACCGGTGGATCATCGACATATATTCTTCCTCGATCCGCTCCAGATCCAGCGGGAAGAGGTCGGCGCGGAAGCTGTCGGGCACGCCGTAGGGGAAGCGTGCGGGCGCGCCGCGCTCATAGGGGCCAAGGATCCAGCCGCCGCGTTCTTCGCGGACATACCATTTCGCATCGGCATCGCGCAGCACCGGGTGCTCGGGGTTTCCGGCGGCGCGATATGCGACCAGCGCCGGGTCGGGCTCGGTCACGATGAACTGATGCTCGACCGGGATCGCGGGGATCTTGATGCCGAGCAGTTTCGCGGTGCGCTGCGAATGGTTGCCGGTCGCGGTCACGACATGTTCGGCATGGATCTCGAACTTCTCTTCGGTCGGCACCAGGTTGCCACCGACATCGGCCATGCGGGTGACCGAAACGATCCATTCCGAACCCGTCCAGCGATAGCCGTCGACCTGGATCTTGCGCTCAATCGTCACACCCAGCTGGCGCGCGCCCTTGGCCATGGCCTGGGTCACATCGGCGGGGTTGATATAGCCGTCCTGCGGGTGGAAGAGCGCGCCTTTCAGATCATCGGTCCGCAGGAGCGGCCAGCGCTCTTTCATCTGCGAAGGCGTCAGGAATTCATGGTAGACGCCTGCGGTCTCGGCGACCGAGGAATAGAGCATATATTCGTCCATCCGGTCATCGGTCTGCGCCATGCGCAGGTTGCCACAGATGGAAAAGCCCGCATTGAGGCCGGTTTCAGCCTCCAGCCCCTTATAGAAATCGACCGAGTATTTATGGATATGGGTGGTCGCATAGCCCATGTTGAACAAAGGCAGCAGGCCGGCCGCGTGCCAGGTCGAACCGGAGGTCAGCTCGTCGCGTTCGACCAGCATCGTCTCCCAGCCCGCCTTTTGCAGGTGATAGGCAATCGAAGTGCCAACGGCACCGCCGCCAACGACGAGGGCTTTGACATGGGTTTTCATCTGGGCTTCTCCGGCGGGATGATCTTGGCGGAATGTGGTGGGTCATTACTGCCAGAGCGGCAGAAGACGGGGCTGCACCGCACGACCCATAGCGTCAAAAAGCGACATTGGCGCAGTTCGCGGGAGTGCTGGCCGCCCCTTTGCGGGGGCCCTGTGCAGGCCTCGCGTAATTGCGTAGCCCGCGCGCGCAGGCGGCACGATGACATAGGCGCCCCGGACGGTGATTGATCCGCCGGCCGGGCCGTCCCTGCGCACGGCCTTCGCAACCAAAGGCGCGGGCCCGGGCCAGGCTGGCCGGCGGCGGCAGGCGCTATTCTGCCCGGGGCGCCGCCGCGCCACAGGTCTTGCGACCGCCGACCTTCTTGCAGTCATCCTGCAAACCACTGCCCTTGCCGCCGGTCCTGAAACTGCTGCGGCCAGGATCATTTTTTGCGACACCCCGCCGGATCGCCACCGTCTCTTTCGGTGCAGCAGCCATTGCCACACCCGGATCGGCCTCAGCCACAACAGGCCCGGCTTCGCTCAGCCCGGCCCGGAGCGCCTCGCGCGCTGCGGTAAGGCGGGCATAATCCGTGCTGAACCCCGCGCCGGCCTCTTCCAGCACAGCCCGCTGGGCGTCGGACATGCCCGCAACCAGCACGGCGAGGCGCTTTTTGCCGTCCTTCACCTCGCCCATGCCCGCAATTGGCGCCGCCAGGCGAGCATTCATCGCCTCGACATTCAGCGTGGCGAAAAAGCTCAGCAGGGTCTCGTCCGAGATCCGTTTCGGCGCCGAGACGCGCAGCACGATCTGCCCGTCAATCCCTGCGCGCAACACGCGGGCCGGGATCTGCGGCGCCAGCTGCGCCTCGCGGATCTCAAGCCCCGCGATGTTCATCAAGGGCTGATTGCCGATCTGGCCAAAGGGGGCGCGGTTCTGGTCCAGCAGGCTTACGCCAACGGGCGTTGCAAACAGCGTGTCGGGATAGCGCACCAGTTCCGCGACCAGGACACCGTCGGGTGTATCCCAGGCCGCGCTGGCCTGCTCGACACCCGCGCCGCTGTCCTCGATCGCGGCATCTTTCAGCAAGGCCTGGCGGCGCGCGTCCAGCCCCCAGACCGCAAGCGCCTTGCCATCTGCCCTGGATACTGTCCGGCGGGTCCAGCCCTCTGGTGCCTCAGGGAACATATCGGCCAGCGCCGTCACGCCGCCGCCGGGCAGATGCGATAAATCGGCACTGCCAGGGCCCGAGGCCCAGGCAAGGACGTATTGATCAAAGGTGACCTGATCGCGCCCCTCATCCAGATTGGCCTGATTGGTCTTCTGAAAGCCGACCCACAGCCAGGCAGTCAGGGCCGCCGCCGGCAGGATGATGCCGATCAATATATTGCTAAAACGCATTCCACACCTGCAGAGCCGTCGGGCACCATGCCGTCCGGGCACCGGGGTATTGCAGAAATCGGGCAGGTCTCGGGCAATGCCGCGGCAGTTTTCAGCCGGATGCAGCGCTTTCCTGCGGGCGCTGACGCCCTCAGCCCTGCCGGGATGCGGGCCTGATCCGGGTCATAAGCCCCGAGACCAGCCCCGCCAGCGCGAAGATTCCTGCCGCCGCGACAATGACCGAAGGCCCTGCCGGCGTGTCCTGCCAGAGCGAGAGCTGCAGCCCCAGAAAGACCGAAACCACGCCAAACCCCACCGCCAGCACCGCCATCGCCTCGGGTCCGCGCGCCAGCCAGCGCGCGCTTGCCGCCGGGATGATCAGCATGGCCGCAATCAAAAGCGCGCCGACCAGCTTCAGCGCCACCGCAACCACCACCGCCAGCGCCACGACCAGCACCAGCCGTTCCCGCGCGGGGTTAAGGCCCGAAGCATGGGCGAGATCCTCGTTCAGCGTCGTGGTCAGAAGCGCCTGCCAGCGCCAGGCGATCAGCGCCGCCACAAGCCCTGCGCCGATCCATATCCAGGCCAGGTCGCCAGTGCCGACCGCGAGGATATCACCGAAAAGCCAGGAGGACAGATCGCTGCGCACGGTCGGGAAATAGCTGACCGCCACCAGACCAAAGGCCAGCGCAGAATGCGACAGCACGCCCAGCACCGTATCCATTGCCCAGCCCCTGACCGCCAGCGCCGCCACCGTCACCGCCATCGCAAGCGCCACGACCAGGGTGCCCAGGCTCACCGGCAGATCAACCGCCAGCGCCAGCGCCACGCCAAGGATCGCGGCATGTGCGGTCGCATCGCCGAAATAGGCCATGCGCCGCCAGATGACGAAACAGCCAAGCGGGCCGGTCGCAAGCGAAAGCCCTGCCCCCGCAAGCGTCGCGCGGGTTACCAGATCGTCAAACATGCGGGGCGTTTCCGTGATGATGGTGGTGATGGTCGTGATCATGGCCGCAGTGATGATCCTGCGGTCCGTTATGATCATGATCGTGTTCATGGCGATAGAGCGCCAGCGCGCCATGGGTGTCCATGCCGAAAAGCGCGCGATATTCCGGCGCGGTCGAGACCACCTGTGGCGTGCCCTGGCAACAGATATGACCGTTGAGGCAGATCACCCGGTCGCTTGCCGCCATGACGACATGCAGATCATGGCTGACCATCAGGACAGCAGCACCGGTCCCGGCCCGCACCTCCTCGATCAGCCGGTAAAAGGCGGCCTCGCCCGGCTGGTCAAGGCCCTGGGTCGGCTCATCCAGAATAAGAAGCTGCGGGGCCGACAGCAGCGCGCGGGCCAGGAGCGCGCGCTGCATCTGCCCGCCCGACAGCGCAGCCATCTGCAAGCCCCCCTTGCCTTCCAGCCCGACCTGGGCCAGCGCGGCTTCGGCGCGCACATCGGTCACGCGCCTGGGCAGCGACAGAAAACGGCGCAGGCTCAGCGGCATGGTCCGCTCAATCACCAGCCGCTGCGGCACATAGCCGATCCGGAGCCCAGGCGCGCGGGTGATACTGCCCTTGCTCAGCGGCAGAATGCCCAGAAGCGCGCGCAGGAGCGTCGATTTCCCCGAGCCGTTCGGGCCAAGAATGGTGACGATCTCGCCAGGCTCGATGCCAAGCGAAATATCATGCAGCACCTCATCACCACCAAAGCGGATGCAGATGCCTGTCGCGCTGAGCAGGCTGCCGGTGCTCACGCCGCCTGCTCCTGGCAGCTGGGGCAAAGGCCGAGCGCCTCGACGGTCGAGCGTTCAACGCGAAAGCCAAGGAGGCCGGCCGCAGCGTCCAGCGCCTCGCGCACCGCCGCTGCCGGGGCCTCGGCCACGGTGTTGCAGATGCGGCAGATCAGGAAAGCGGGCGCATGGGCCTCACCGGGATGCATACAGGCGGTAAATGCGTTCAGCCGCCGCACCCGATGGGCAAGCCCTTGTTCAACAAGGAATTCCAGCGCCCGGTACGCCACCGGCGGCTGGTTGCCATAGCCCTCGGCCGCGAGACGCTTGAGCACATCATAGGCCCCCATGGCGCGATGTTCCTCCAGCAGGATCTCCAGCACCCGCCGCCGTACCGGCGTCAGCCGCGCCCCATTAAGGGCCACCAGCCCATCGGCGCGTTCCAGCACATCCTGGGCGCAATGGGCATGATCATGGCGGGCAAAGGCCGCAGCCGGCTCCTGGCAGGCCGGACAATCCGTAGCGTGATCATGTGCCATATTGGCCCCTTGACGTGTTATGGTATTACATACATAGATCATGCGCCTCTCAAGCGGAAGACCTGTCTCATGCGTTATATCATATCGAACACCCTTTCCAGCGCCGCCATCCTGCTTGGCAGCGCCGCTCTCCTTCCTGCGGCCTTTGCCACCGCCGCCTTTGCCGAAGTGCCGAAAGTGGTGACCGATATCCCGCCGGTCCACTCGCTGGTCGCAGCGGTGATGGGGGATCTCGGCCAGCCCGATCTCCTGCTGGAACCCGGCGCATCCGAACATCATTTCCAGCTGCGCCCGTCCCAGGCGCGCGCGCTTTCGGCGGCGGATCTGGTGGTACTGATCGGGCCGGAGCTGACGCCCTGGATTGAACAGCCGCTCGCGCTGCGGCCGTCCGGCGCAGCGGTGCTCGGCCTCCTTGCGACAAAGGGCACGCATCTGCAGGATTATGCCAAAGACGGCGATGCAGAGGAGCATGACCACGACCACGGACATGATCATGCGCACGATCATGATCATGATCACAACCATGAAGACGGTCATGACCATGGCGAGGCCGCGGGCGACGGCCATGATCATGACCATGATCATTCCCATGAGGGAACCGACCCCCACGCCTGGCTCGACCCGGCCAATGGCAAGCTCTGGCTCGGGGTGATCGCAGCTGAACTGGGTCGGCTGGATCCGGAGAACGCAGCAATTTATCAGGCCAATGCCACCGCCGCCGCAGAGAAAATCACGGCCGCCGATACCGAGGCGCAGGCGCTGCTCGCTCCGATCAAAAACCAGCCTTTCGTAGGCTTTCATGACGCCTGGGGCTATTTCACCGCGCATTACGGGCTCAGCTCTGCAGGATCGATTTCGCCGGGGGATGCCAGCACGCCGGGCGCGAAACACCTTACCGAACTGCGCGCGAAAGTCGCCGCCGGAGAGGTGGTCTGCCTTTTCCCCGAGGCCGGACAGGACCCGGCTCTGGCGGAACGGGTGGCGGAAAACACCGGTGTCCGGATCGGCGCCGCGCTTGACCCCGTGGGGACCGCGATGGAACCGGGACCGGAGCTCTATACGCTGCTGCTGACCTCGACCGCCCGGCATCTCGCCGAATGCCTGTCGGCAGGCCCTGTCGCGCAACCCTGATCAGAGGCTCTGAATGTGGCGTGCCCCCGGGTGTATCGGGCTGATCATCGGCGGCGGCATCACAAATCAGCTGTTCGCGAGGAAAGAGGCGCCGCAACCAGGATGACCCGCGCAGCAGCCGCATCGGCTGCCCGCCGGAACCGGGTCGCTGCAGCAGGCGGCGGCCCGGTTTCTCTATAAGAAACCGGGCGCAAGGATGCGCCCGGCTTTCCTGTGGTCAGCCAGTCACCAGACCTGCGGCGCGGAACAGCCCCAGCACATCCGTCTCGGGGCGTGCGCCGAAATGGCCAATCACCTCGGCAGCGGCGACGCAGCCCATCCGGCCAGACACTTCGAGCGAGGCCCCGGTCGCGAGACCATAAAGGAAGCCCGCCGCGAACTGATCCCCTGCCCCGGTCGCATCGACCGGCACCACGCGGGTGACCGGCACCACCACCTGCTCATCGCCGCGGATCAGGATCACTTCGGAGCCAGAGCGCGTGCAGACCACCAGCCCGGCATCCTGCGCCGCCTGTTCCAGCGCCGATGACAGATCGGTCTCGTAAAGCGAGGCCCATTCATGCTCATTACCGATGACGTAATCGAGATCTTTCACCAGCTTGCGGAAACTGTCGCGGTGACGGTCGACGCAGAACGGGTCCGAAAGTGCGATCCCGGCCTTGCCGCCGCCCTGACGGGTCAGCTTCGCCGCGCGTTCAAACGCCGCCTTGCCCTTGTCCTTGTCGTAAAGATAGCCCTCAAGGAACAGGATCCCGGCGCCACCGGCGACCGAATCCGACACATCCTCCGGCCCCAGTTCGGACGAGACCCCGAGATAGGTGTTCATCGAACGCTCGCCATCGGGCGAGACAAAGATCATCGAGCGCGATGTCGGAAGCTCTGCGCCCGGCACCGGCGGGTTTACGAAATCGGTGCCCTCATCCGCCATGCTTTGCGCGTAAAAGCGACCAAGGCCATCATCGCTGACCCGGCCGATAAAGCCGGTCGAAAGGCCAAGGCTGCCAAGGCCCGCGATGGTATTCGCGACCGAGCCGCCCGGCGCCTCGCGACGATTGTCCATCGCATCATAGAGAAACTCGCCCCGCTCGCGCTCGACCAGCTGCATGATGCCCTTTTCGATGCCGGTGCGCGTCAGAAAGCTGTCATCCGCAGTGGAGAGCACATCCACGATGGCATTTCCGATGCCCACGACCTGGTATTTCTTCATGTCTTCTCCTCGAAAAGGCACCAGTCTCTGATCGGGCAGATGCCGCATTTGGGGTTTCGCGCGACGCAGATATACCGCCCATGCAGGATCAGCCAGTGATGCGCGTGTTGCTGGAATTCGGCGGGAACATTGTCTTCGATGGCGCGCTCAACGGCGGTCTCGTCGCGGCCCGGACAGATGCCGCTGCGGTTGCCGATGCGGAAAATATGGGTGTCGACGGCCTGGGCCGGGATGCGGAACCACATATTCAGCACGACATTGGCGGTTTTCCTGCCGACCCCGGGCAGCGTCACGAGGGCTGCGCGCGAGGACGGCACTTCGCCGCCATATTCGTCAATCAGCCGCTGGCTGAGCCTGATGACGTTTTTCGCCTTATTGCGATAAAGGCCGATGGTCCTGATATGCTCGATCAGGCGCTCCTCGCCAAGCGCGAGCATCTTTTCCGGCGTATCGGCGATCTGAAACAGCTCGCGCGTCGCGCGATTCACGCCCTTATCGGTGGCCTGAGCCGACAACGCCACCGCCACCAGCAGCGTGAAGGCGTTGGTGTGGTCAAGCTCGCCCTTCGGTTCGGCTTCGGTTTCCCGAAAGCGGGTGAAGACGGCGTGCATCGCGTTGTAATCGAGCTGGCGTATCATGGCAGCGCTTTGCCATGGCGGGAGGGCGGGAAACAAGCGTTTTGCGCCAATTGCAGCGGGTTTGTCCTCTGGCCCGTGGCGGACACCTCCGGAGCGGGCGCCCGGACCAGCGGAAAACAATCCCTCACGCCTTTTGCTCGGAAAGCCGTAAACATGGGCCGATCGGCACAGAGCCGCGCATGGGACAGGTCAGCGTCACCCCACTGTCACCGATCCTTTCCAGGTGATATAGGATAGGGCAAGCCCGGCCTTTTGCGGGCCAAACCTCTGTCAGACAAGAGCAGCACCATGACCAGGATTTCCATTCTACTTGCTTCGGTATGCGTCATCGCCCTGACGGGCTGCGTCGATCCGAATGCCTATCCCGACAATCCCAATGCCCGCACCCAACAAGGCGCGATCATGGGCGGTCTGGTCGGCGCGGCAGCGGGCGCCAGCTCGGGCGGCAAGGGCAGCCTTGGCAAGGCGGCCGTGGGCGGCGTGATCGGCGCCATCGCGGGCGGCGCCATCGGGGCGACGCTGGATCAGCAGGCGGCCGAGCTGCGCTCGCAGATGTCGCCGGGCGTCAATGTCACCAATCATGGCGATTACCTGCTGGTGAACATGCCGCAGGATCTGCTGTTCGCAACCGACAGCGCCACGCTTTCGGGCTCGCTGCAGGGCGATCTGCGCGCCGTGGCACAAAGCCTGACGCGCTATCCGAACAGCCAGGTCCAGATCATCGGCCATACCGATTCGACCGGGGCTGCCGCCTATAACCTCGACCTGTCGCAGCGCCGCGCCAATTCGGTTGCGACCGTTTTGCGCAACAATGGCGTACCAGCGGGCCGGATCTCGGCAATTGGCCGGGGCGAAGATGTGCCGGTGGCCTCGAACCAGACCGCCGACGGTCGCGCCAAGAACCGCCGCGTCGAAATCTATATCCGCCCGACCAACTGAGCCGGCGGAAAGAATGCAGAAGGGCCGGGATTACCCGGCCCTTTTTTAATGTCCTGAGGTTCTTTTGTGTGGCTCTGCCCCGGGGCTCAGCCCGCGATACCTGCAACCGGCGTGTCCTGGCTGAAGAGATTGATCCAGGCCCCGCCCTGTCGGCGCCAGATCGAACTGACATAGCAGGCCTCATCCCTGATCGCGCCCTTGCGGCGAAAATCGGCACGATAGGCCAGGAGAGCCAGCTCTGTGGCAGCGCCCGGGCCGGGTGCCCCGCTGTCTCCAGACCCGTCGCGAGGCCCCCTCTTCTCATGCGGTCCCAGGTCTTGTGGGGTCATGTCATGCGGGTCAATGCTGCCCAGGCGCATAAGGCGCAGTTCTGAAAGCCGGAAATGCTCCATCACCGGACCCTCTGCGAGTTGGCCGATATGGCCGGCTTTGTCGGAGAACCCGCTCGGATAGACGCCCAGAAAGCTGTCATCCAGCGCCGCCCCATCTGCGGTGGCATCGCCCGCCACCAGCGCCTGCCAGACCCGGTTCTCGGCCGCTGTCAGCTCGGCCAGCAGATCAGTTGCCACCAAGGATCCCTTCCAGAAGCCGCCCGGCCTCTTGCGAGACCGCCTCGCGGGCGCGGCGTTTGGCGGCATCCTGCAGGCTTTCCTCTGCGGCGGCCTCGATCCCGAGCTCGGATTTCAGCTTTGCCTCAAGCTCGGCTTTCGCCCGCGCTTCCGCCTCTTTCGCCTCCTGTTTCAGCCGTTCCTCGGCGGCCTTTGCCTCGGCCTCCATCTTTTCGCGCGCGATGGCCTCGAGATCCAGGCGGTAGGTCGGATCCGCCCAGGAACCGGTGATCCGCAACGGCACCATCACACCGCCGGTGCCCTCACCGCCGCCCGGGAAGGCGGTCGGGCGCAGCCGCATGTCGAGATCGCGGTCCCCCAGCCCGATGCGACCCGCGCCGCTTGCGGTCAGGTAGGGGGCGACGAGGCTCAGATCGCTGGTGGTGAGATTGCCGTCCAGAATGGTGAATGTGCCGGCGATCCCGTCGAAAATCGTCTTCTGCCCCTCGCCGACATAAGAGGTGTCGAGCCGACGCAGCATGCCCGCGATATCGAGCCCCCGGAGTTCCCCCTTGCCCAGCGTCAGGCTGCCATCCCCTTTCAGGCTGCGCATGATCTCATCAATGGAATTGCCGACGCCGAGGAATTTCAGATTGAGGCTCGCCTTTGTGATCATCCGGTCCCAGCCGGCAAGATCCTGCATCAGGGGCGCTACATCGAGCCCCACAAGCGAAAGATTGCCCCCGACCGACAGCCCGCCCCGGCCATTGACCACGAATTCGCCGCTGACCGCGCCACCATAGGCCGCAAGCTGGCGCAGATCGAACACCGCACGCGCGCGGTCAATGGTCAGCATGAAGCGGGTTTCACCGAATTTCACCACGCCCAGATCGACCGAATTGGCGGCGAGGCTGATATTGGCATCGACGAGGCCAAGGGCCGAGACGTCGATATGATCCCTGGGCCAGCCCCGTGCCTGCATGCCTCCCGCTGCGCCACCGCCGGGTCCAGGGCTGCCACCGCCGCCCGAGAGGCCAGCGAACTCAAGCGCATCTGCGCGCAGATTGCCCGAGATCTTCGGGCGCGCCTCGCCCTGGCTCAGATCAAGATCCCCGAGCAGGCGGTTGTTATCCGCCATGATTTCAGCGCCCCGAAGATAGAGCGCGCCTTTTTCATCCAGCATCACCTGGCCGGTGACGGAAAGCCTGTCGGCGCCAAAGCCCGCAGGAGGGGCCGAAACCGCCGTTCCCAGGGCCGCCCCCAGGGCGGGGATATCGGAAAGACTGGCGGTCAGCGCGCCCTCGGCCGCCCGGGGCGCCCAGCCGCCACGCCCGACAAAGCCGATCCGGTTCTGCCCGATGGTCAGATCAAGCGTCAGCGGCACCACCCGCCCATCGGCAAAGGCGGAAAATACCCCGCCTTCGGCGCTGATCGACAGGGGCTGGCCAGAGGCGACCGCGCGCGCGTTCAGGGTGAAGGGCCCGGTGAAATCGGGAATGGAAATCTCGGCATCGACCCCGTCCAGCACCAGATCCTGACCCGTGCCATGGTCGATATAGCGCAGTGTCGCGCCGGAGATGAGACCGCGTTCGAGCGTGAAGGCGGTCGGGCCAGCGGGCGCAGTGACGGCGGGTGCGGTATCCCCCGCCCCGTCTGTTGTAGCGACTGGCTCGGGCTGAAATTCCCAGTTGGCTTCGCCGCTTTTGCTGCGTTCAAGCTGGAGACGCGGGCGTTGCGACGCGATCCCAAGGATTCTCACATCGCCCCCGAGAAGCGCCGAAGCACTGAGTTCGATGGTCACGCTGTCCGCCGCAAAGAGCGGCGTGGCACTGTCGGACCAGGCGGCATTGGCGATGGTGACCGGACCGGTTTTGATGCCCAGAACCGGCCAGAACCGGGGCGATACCTCGCCCTCGATATGCAGGGCACGGCCGGTGGCTTTTTCGAACTGATCCGCCGCCAGCCGGGCGATCCGTTCGGTCGGGATCAGCATGACACCGACCACCAGGATCAGCACGAGGACCGCCAGACCCGCAAGCGCCCGCCAAACCCACCGCATCGCCGTCTCCAGTCTTTTATTGTGCTCTGGTAACGAGTTTAGGAGCGGAGCGGTTCCCCGGGCAAGGAGCGCTGCGTGTTGCAGCACGGCTCTGGCATCAAATTGCCGGGAGCGGAGGCCCTTTTGTTCCCCTGCCCGGGATGCGGGCGCCTTGCAGCGGGAGTATTTCTGTCAGGAAGCCGGCGGCGAAGGCCTTTTATACTTTGAGGCGCGGCAGAAACCGATCCCTCTATCCGAGGCGGCGGGAATGGCCTATATGCGCGCGCATGTCGCAAAATCCTCCGCTCCTCCGCCCTGACCTTGCCCGTGCAACCGTCCCCGAAATGGCGCGCCGTGAGGGGCAGCCGACAATTGGCATGGTCTCGCTCGGATGCCCCAAAGCGCTGGTCGACAGCGAGCGGATCCTGACGCGGCTCCGGGCCGAGGGCTATGCGATCTCGCCCGATTACAAGGGTGCCGATGCGGTGATCGTGAACACCTGCGGGTTTCTGGATTCGGCCAAGGCCGAAAGCCTCGATGCGATTGGCGAAGCCCTGCGCGAGAATGGCCGGGTGATCGTGACCGGCTGCCTGGGGGCCGAACCCGAATATATCACCGGCGCGCATCCCAAAGTGATGGCCGTGACCGGCCCACATCAATATGAACAGGTTCTGGATGCGGTGCATGGCGTCGTGCCGCCCTCGCCCGATCCGTTTATCGACCTCCTGCCGGCCTCAGGCATCCGCCTCACGCCACGACATTTCTCTTATCTCAAGATTTCAGAGGGTTGCGATCATAAGTGCAAGTTCTGCATCATCCCCGACATGCGCGGAAAGCTGCAGTCACGCCCGGCAAAGGCGGTCTTGCGCGAGGCGGAAAAGCTGGTCGAGGCAGGCGTGAAAGAGCTGCTGGTCATCAGCCAGGACACTTCGGCCTATGGCACCGACTGGAAAGGCCGCGACGAGAAATTCCCGATCCTGTCGCTGGCGCGCGATCTCGGCTCGCTCGGTGCCTGGGTCCGGATGCATTACGTCTATCCCTATCCGCATGTGCGCGACCTGATCCCGGCCATGGCGGAAGGACTGATCCTGCCCTATCTCGACATCCCCTTCCAGCACGCGCATCCCGAGGTGCTGAAACGTATGGCGCGCCCCGCAGCGGCGTCGCGGACGCTGGACGAGATCGCCGCCTGGCGCGCCGCCTGCCCCGATATCGTGCTGCGCTCGACTTTTATCGTGGGGTATCCCGGCGAGACCGAGGCAGAGTTCCAGACGCTGCTCGACTGGCTGGATGAGGCGCAGCTCGACCGGGTTGGTGCGTTTAAATACGAGAATGTGAGCGGTGCACGGTCAAACAGCCTGCCCGATCATGTGCCGGAAGAGGTCAAGGAAGAGCGGTTTGCCCGCTTTATGGAGAAAGCCCAGGCGATTTCCGAGGCGAAACTGGCCGCGAAAATCGGCACCCGGATCGAAGTGATCGTCGATGAAGTGGATGCAGACGGCGCCACCTGCCGCACCAAAGCGGACGCGCCGGAAATCGATGGCAATCTCTTTATCGACGAGGATTTCGAGGGGCTGGCCCCCGGCGATATCGTCACGATCGAAGTGGATGAGGCCGGGGAATATGACCTCTGGGGCCGGCTGGTTTGAACCGCTCCCTCTGAGACGGCGGCGCGGCGAGACCAGTAGCGGCACTGATATGCCGCTTTCGCGCCATCTTCTTTTGCCACAGAGAGCCCGTATTACGGAGGCTTTTCTGTGTTTTTGCATCATTCCATTCTCCTTGGCAGGCGCCGGTCCATGGCGTTGCTGATCACGGGCGCGCCGACAGCGACACGGATCGCGCCTGGGCAAAGGATGGGCTGACCCGCCAGAGCAAGAAATCGTAGCTGACCCTGCGCCAGGCGATCCAGCCGGAACATATGAATGGCCGCAGCCTGCTCAGCGACGGAGCGGGGCCGGTGCTCGACACGGTTCTGCGCCGTGATCTGGCCGCGATCTGCCGCGCGACAAAGCGACCGAAGTGGCACGGCCACGGGTCCGGGCGCGCGTCAGCGCCCGGTCTGTTCGCGCCGCGCCTCAAACCAGGCCCGGACACAGGCGGTGACATGCGAAAACCTGTCGCCGCCCAGATGCACACCGCCATACCAGCGGGTGACGACAATGATATGGTCCTTCAACCCCTCGCGCTCAAGCATCCGAAGGATGATCGCCGCCGCACCGCTTTCGCCGTCATCATTGCGCAAAGGCCCGTCTGCCAGCGTATCGGCAGCCCAGGAATTATGGGTCGCTTTGGCGAATTTCTTGTCGCGTTTCAAAGCCGTGAGAAAGGCCAGGGCGCCTGCCTTATCCGCCACTGGCCCGCCCGACACCGCATAACGCGAGCCTCGGTCACGGATCACATCAGCAAGCGTGAAGCCTCTATCCGGCAGATTCGCCATCCGCTCAGCCGCCCGCGAGCCGCTTCACCGTCGCACGGACCACGGCGAGGCGTTCGGAATTCGCGGGATGCGACCCCATGAAACGATCACCGGGATCGGGCAGACGGGTAAAGAAATTCGCACCCCGGATCGGATCATAGCCCGCCGCCATCGCGATCTCGGCCCCCAGCGCGTCGGCTTCCAGCTCGAATTCCTTGGAATAATGCTGGGCGGCAAGGCCCGCGCCAATTTCCTGGACGCGCTTCAGTTCCTCGCCGGTCAGGCCTGCCGACTGGCCAAGGATGCCAACCAGAATCGCCCCCGTCATCGCCTGATCCTGACGGCGCGGGATATGGCCGGCAATGTGATGCGCCGCCTCATGGCCCAGCACGAAGGCCAGCTCATCGGGGTTCTTCGCCAAATTGAGCAGGCTGCGGGTGAAGACGATCACCGGGCGGCCATTGTCGTCAAGCGTCTGGAAGGCATTGGCGGGCTGCGCGCGGTCTTCATCCACTGCGATCTGGAAGGCGCAATTGCCCCTGCGCAGCTTCTCGCGGCAAAACCGAATGACAACCGGGGTCATACGCGCGGCGACGTCAAGGATCGGGTCATTGGCGGCAAGCGGCTTGCCGTTCGAGGTCAGAACTTCCTGGCGCGTCGTGGTGCTGCCTGGTCCGCTCCCGGTGGGATAGCCCGCAGGGACCACACAGGCCGACAGCGCCATCGCAGCCGCAAGCCCCGCGGCGAGAACCGGCATCCGGGCCAGCCGTCCCAGGGCGGGGATCAGACCAGGCATCAGGGCCAGAGGGGAAATTTTGGACGGGGAATCGAGAACCATGGCGCCGGACAATCTGAAAAAGGCAGTTCAGCCTTAGCAGCAACTCTCCCCCCGCGGAAAGGGCACATTGCCACCAGGGCGGGATGTGGATCACGCGCGCGCGCCTGCACACCAATAGTTTACCGCCAGACCGGGCGGCCCGCAAAGGGCTCTGCCATGGGGAGGAAATAATCGCGGAAGCGGGGCCGGATACATTGCCCCCCGCGCGCAAAGCGGCCATGCTGGCCTCATGTTTACGATCGAGCACGAATATGACGCCACGGTTGTCACCCTGATCGACGAGGGGGGCGATGGCATGCCGCTGACCGGCGATATCACCATCACCGCTTTTGATGAATGCGTGACGGTCGAACAGACCGATCCCGAGACCGATGAAACCTCGCGCATCACCCTGTCGATGGCGCAGATCGCCGATCTGGCCGCTGCGCTCGACCTGCCCGAGGGCAGCTATCGGATCGAAATGCGCAAACGCTGAGACCGGACGCATCTTTCGCGCAGTTCAGGGGGCTGGCGGGTGCCGCGTCTTCAGATGCGGGCCACGGGTTCAGTCCAGCCGAAAGAGCTTGTCGCGCGATTTGGCCCCCCGGATCAGGGTGAGCCGCGATTTGGCCACGCCCATCGCTTTCGCCAGCAGATCGCGCGCCGCAAGGGTCGCGCGGCCGTCTTCGGGCACCACCGTCACGCTGATCCTGACGGGCATGCCGGGCTCCAGCTGTTCGCGCCGCGCATTGGGCGTTACCCGCACTGCGATTTCCGTCCCGCTCACCGCCATTCCGGTCAGATCCGGCAAAGTCATATTCGCGTCCTTTCCCCTTGCGGTCAGCATTGGGCTTCGCAACTCTGGCCACAAGACAGGAGGCCCGGATGGTCACAGGTTTTTTCTCAGATGAGCGGTGTTTCTGGCATGGCGGCGGCAATTATGCGCTGACCCTGCCGGTTGGTGGCCTTGTACAGCCAACCATGGGCGGGCTGCCCGAAAACCCTGAAACCAAGCGCCGGCTGAAGAACCTGATCGAGGTGACCGGGCTGATCCGTGATCTCGACCACCGCAGCGGCGATCCGGCCACGGATCAGGAACTCGCCCGGGTGCATCCCCGGGCCTATCTTGACGCCTTTCGCGCGGCCTCGGATGCGGGGGGCGGCGAGCTCGGTCTGCGCACGCCGTTCGGGCGCGGCGGGTACGAGATTGCGGCGCTTTCTGCGGGGCTGACCGTCGCCGCGCTGCGGTCTGTGCTGGCAGGTGACATGCAGAATGCCTATGCCCTCTCGCGCCCGCCGGGGCATCATGCCCTTCCCGACTGGCCGAATGGCTTTTGCCTGATCAACAATATTGCGGTGGCGATCGAGGCCGCCCGCGCCGAGGGAAGTGCGACCCGATTTGCGGTGGTGGACTGGGATGTGCATCACGGCAATGGCACCGAGGCGATTTATTACGCCGATCCCGATGTGCTGACGATTTCCATCCATCAGGAGCATAATTACCCCCTTGATACCGGAGATGCGAAAGATCGCGGCGAAGGCGCCGGGCTCGGCGCCAATATCAATCTGCCATTGCCGCCCGGTGCCGGTCATCTCGCCTATCTGACTGTGTTTGAAGAGATCGTCGTCCCGGCGCTGCACCGGTTTCGCCCGGATGTGATTCTTGTGGCCTGCGGCTTTGATGCGTCGGGCGTTGATCCGCTGGGCCGGATGCTCGCCACGGCCGAGACCTTCCGACAGATGACACGGATGGTGATGGAGGCGGCGCGGGATCTGTGCGGCGGGCGCCTCGTTCTGAGCCATGAGGGCGGCTATTCCGAGGTCCATGTCCCGTTTTGCGGCCACGCGGTGCTTGAAGAGCTTTCAGGCAGCAAGACCAGCGCCCCCGACCCGCTGGCCGCGACACTTCTGCAACGGCAGCCCCCGGCGCGGGCGGATGCGTTCCACCTGGACTGGATCCGCGAGCTTGCCGTTCTGCATTCGGCCTGAGCCCCGGAATTGCAGGCCGGCTCGCACTCCCTCGCAGGGCAGCCAGTCCTGATGACGGAGCCTTTCGCGATCTGGTCCCCGTGCGGGTGGGCGGTTATAGCAGAGGCTCCCCCGCAGACAGCCCCGGGGCCGGAGCCGCAAAATGACAGACCAGATCACTCTTGAGGCCGCGCTTGCCGGGCTTCGTGCCGCCGCTGACCCGGCCCGTGCCGCCGAGGCGGCCAGCTATCACAAGACCGCCCGCGACTGTCTTGGCATCCCGGTGCCGGTGCTGACGGAAATGGCAAAAGCCTGGCGCGAAGACATCGATATTGACCAGAGGATCGCACTGGCCTCCGGCCTTTGGGACAGTAATATCCATGAGGCGCGGATCGCAGCGGCCAAGCTGATGGTCCAGGCGCGGATCCGCCCGGATGACGGCGTCTGGGCGCTGATCGCCTCCTGGGTGCCGCAGTTTGATGGCTGGGCGATTGCCGATCATGTTGCCGATGCCGGCGGGCGACGGCTGATCGCCGATCCGTCGCGCCTTGACGAGGTCGAGGCCTGGGTGACCTCGCCGCATATGTGGTCGCGCCGTGCGACGCTGGTTTTCACCCTGCCCTGGGCACGGATGAGCAACCCGAAAGCAGCGGATCTGGACATCCGCGAGCGGGTGCTGGGCTGGGCCGCCCGCTATGTCTCTGAAAGCGACTGGTTCATGCAAAAGGCGGTCGGCTGGTGGATTCGCGATTTCTCGAAACATGACGCGGCCCGGGCAGAGGAATTCCTCGCCGGCCCCGGCCAGGGTCTGAAGAGTTTCGCGAAAAAGGTTGCCCGCACCTGGCTGCCGCAAAGCTGACACTTAACCTCCTGCCGTTCGGTATTTACGAACGCGGCATTCCGGCTCCGGGGACTGCCCCCTGGCGCCGCGAAATGGCATATAGTCGATGAAGGTTTCGACAGGAGGCAGGAATGACCACTCTTTTCTACAAACCGGGCGCATGTTCGCTGGCGCCCCATATCGTGCTGGAATGGATCGGCGCGCCTTATGAGGCAGTGCGGGTCACCGCCGGCTCGCCCGAGATCCTCGCGGTCAATCCGACCGGCGCAGTGCCGGTTTTGCGTGAAGATGATGGCTGGCTTTTGACCCAGGCCGGCGCGATCCTCGACTATCTCGCGCAAAAACACCCCGAGGCCGGGCTTGCGGGCGGCGACAGCCTGCGCGCCAAGGCCGAGGCGCATAAATGGTCGGCCTTCCTGACCTCGGATGTCCATGCCGCCTTCTGGCCCGTCTTCATGCCCGACCGCTACACGACCGATGGCTCCGATGCGGCAAAAGCCGCCGTGGCCGCCGCCGGGATTGAACAGGTGAAGAAGAAATTCGCGGTGCTGAACGATCATCTGACGGGGCGCGACTGGTTCCTCGACGGCGGGCGTTCGGTGATTGACGCCTATGCCTTCCCGATGATCCGCTGGGGTCGCGCAAAGATCCCCGGCGGGCTGAAGGACTATCCCCATGTTCAGGCGCTCTATGACCGGCTGGCAGCAGGCGAGGCCGTGCAGAAAATCCTTGCCCGGGAAGCTGCTAAATAAGAACGGCTGGCAAGCAAGCAAGGCGGGGCCAATCCCTGCAGGAGAGCAGAAATGACCACTGGTATCCATCACGTCACCGGCATCACCGCCAATGTTCAGGCGAATGTCGATTTCTATATGGGCTTTCTGGGCCTGAACCTGGTCAAACAGACCGGGGGATTTGAGGATGCCGAACAGCTCCACCTGATCTATGGCGACGCGGTCGGCAGCCCCGGCTCGCTTCTGACCTTCCTTGTCTGGGAGGCTGCGGGAAAGGGCCGCACCGGCCTAGGCCAGGTTTCGGAAATCGCTCTGGCGGTGCCGCCGGAGACGATCGGCGACTGGCTGACCAAAGCTCTGTCGGCGCGGATCCAGGTCGAAGGGCCGGCTCGGGAATTCGGCGAGCCGGTCTTGCGGCTGAAAGACCCGGACGGGATGGTCGTGAAGCTGACCGGCACCGATACCATGGCTGCGATGCGGGTCCGGGGCGTCACGATCCTGACCGATAAAGGCGATGAGACCGCCGGTTTCATCACCCGCTTCGGCTATGCCGATATCGCCCGCGACGGCGCCAGCCGCCGGCTCAACTCTGACACGGATGTGGTTGATATCCGCGAGGTTTCCGGCTTCGTCCCCTCGATCCAGGGCGCGGGCGTGGCCGATCACGTCGCGTTCCGCGCCCCGGATGTAGCTGCGGTTCAGGCCATGCGGGTCTCGCTAAAGGATTACGGGCCCACCCATGTCCATGACCGTAAATATTTCCTGTCGCTCTATGTCCGCGAACCGGCCGGCACGCTAATCGAATACGCCACGGACGGGCCGGGAATGAGCGTTGATGAGGCGCCGGATCAGCTGGGCCGCACCCTGATGGTGCCGCCCTCTGATGCCGCGCGGGCAGATGATCTTCGGGTCATGCTGCCGCAATTCGCCCGCCCGGGCGAGGAGAGGTTTCCGATGCGCGATCTTGCCTTCATCCACCGTTTTCACCGGCCTGAAGACCCCGATGGCTCGACCATCATGCTGCTGCATGGCACCGGCGGAAACGAAACCGATCTCATGCCGCTGGCGCATAAGATCAATCCGCGTGCCACATTGCTGGGCGTACGCGGGCGCTCGACCGAGGAAGGCATCAACCGCTGGTTCCGCCGTTTTGACGCGGTGACCTATGACCAGGAGGATATCCGTGCCGAGGCAGAGGCCTTTGCGGATTTCGCCGCAGGTGCAATCCGGGGCTATGGGCTTGACGAGGCGAGGCTTTCTTTCCTCGGCTATTCCAATGGCGCGAACCTCTTGGGCGCGATCCTGCAACTGCATCCGGGCGTGGTGAACCGCGCGATACTGTTGCGCGCCGTGCAGGCGCTGGAGGTGCCACCTGGTGATAAGCTGGGTGCACCAGAGGTCCTGATGCTGAACGGCGCCCGCGATCCCTTCGCCCGCATGGCCCCGGCGCTGGAAAGCGCTTTGCGCCAGGGCGGTGCCGATCTGACCGCCGAGACGCTTTCCGCCGGACATGAGCTGGCCGCTGACGACCTGACCCATGCCAGGGCCTGGCTCCGGGCCCGCGCTTAACCCTGTGTCGCCCCCTGGATCATCTTGAGCCAGGGGGCTTCGCCGTTGAAATGCGCCAGAAGATGGTCGATGAAGCGCCGGAGCTTCAGTGGCATCGGCTGCACCGGCGGCCAGAGCGCCGTCACTGGCAGGCTGCGGGTGCCACAGTGCCCGAGCACCGCCACCAGCGCCCCCGATTGCAATGCCGGCGCTGCGATAAAGCCGGGCAGCATCGCAAAGCCAAGCCCCGCCACCGCCATATCGCGCATCGCCTCGCCATTATTGACGCTGATCCGCTCGGTCACGGCGGGCGAGACCATGCGCCCGCCCTCGCTCAGCTGCCAGAGATCCGCGTTGGAGATATGGCTATAGCCGATCACCGGCTGGCCGGTCAGATCCTGCAAACCTGCGGGACTGCCGTGGCGGGCCAGGAAATCGGGGCTGGCACAGACCAGCGAGCGATCCTCGCAGAGCTTTCGCGACATCAGCGCGCCGCCCGGTGACTGGCCAACCCGGATCGCGAGGTCAAACCCTTCGCGCGCAAGATCACGGGCACGGTCGTCATAATCGACCCGGATCTCCAGCCCCGGATGAAGGCGCGCGAAATCCGCGATAATCCCGGTCAGATGCAGTGTGCCAAAGGTCATGGGCGCAGCAAGCGAGAGCGTTCCGCGCAGCCCCTCCCCATCCCCCATCCCGCCCCATGCCGCGGATTCCGCCGCCGCGCGCAGATCGGTCAGCGCCGGGCGAAAGCGGGTGGCCAGCCGGTGTGCGGCCTCGGTCGCGGTGATGCGGCCGGCATTGCGGCGAAACAGCGCCACACCAAGCCCGGTTTCCAGATCCCCCAGCCGTTTCGAGATCACCGATTTCGACAGGTTCAGCCGCGCGGCAGCAGCGGTGACGGTGCCCAGCTCCATCACGGTCAGGAAAGTGTCGATTTCATCAAGAGTATAGCGCATGACCGAGTGTCGCCTGGGCAGACCCGTTCGTAAAGCGCGAACGCCGGATCAGGCAATGCCCCGCTGGAAGGAAACACCATCGGCGCGCATATTCAGGACAACGAAAGGAGGCCGATCATGGCAAACTCTTCTGACCTTACACTCGGCGGCATCCATCACTTGACGGCGATCACCGCCAATGCCCCTGAAAACAAACGCTTCTATACCGAGACCCTGGGCCTCAGGCTGGTGAAGAAAACGGTGAACCAGGACGATACCTCGGCCTATCATCTCTTCTATGCCGACGGGCTGGCAAGCCCCGGCACCGATCTGACCTTTTTTGACTGGCCGGTGGGGCGAGAACGGCGCGGGGTGCATTCGATCAGCCGGACCGGCCTTCGGATCGCACCTGACAGCTTTGATTTCTGGGCCGGACGGATCCGCGATCATGGGCTGGAAAGCGGGGCTGTCAGCACGGTTGACGGGCGGGTGAGCCTCGATTTTGAAGACCCCGAAGGCCAGCGTTTCCGGCTGACCGCCGATCAGCCGGGTCTGGCGAACCCCTGGGACCGCAGCCCGGTCGAGGCGGCGCATCAGATCCGGGGCCTTGGTCCGATCACCATCTCGGTCGCGGACCTGGCGCCGACAAAGGCAATGCTGGAGCGGGTGATGAACATGCGCGAGACCGGCGAATATGCGAGCCCGGATGGCGAAGGGGAGGTGCATGTCTTCTCGATGGGCCAGGGCGGGCCATCGGCGGAACTGCATGTCGCGGTGCAGCCCGGGCTGCCCGTGGCGCGCCAGGGCGCGGGCGCGGTGCATCATGTCGCCTTCCGCACCCCGGATACGCAAGGCATCCAGGACTGGGCCGCACGGCTGAGGGAATTCCGCATTCCCTCTTCCGGCGAGGTGGAACGCTATTATTTCCGCAGCCTCTACTTCCGCGAACCCGGTGGCAATCTGTTCGAAATCGCCTCGGACACGCCTGGTTTCACCGTGGACGAGCCGCTGGAAAGCCTTGGCGAACGCCTGTCGCTGCCGCCCTTCCTCGAAGCAAAGCGCGCGCGGATCGAGGCCGGGCTGAAACCGCTGTGATCTGAAGGCATCATCCGCCAGAGGCGCTGGCCGCCCGCCTTACGGCGGGCGGCGGGGAGGGGGGGGGGGGGGGGGGGGGGGGGGGGGGGGCGCCCCCCCCCCCCCCCCCCCTTGCCAGAGAAATCCCCATCACCCGCGTGCAAGCCGCGCAAGCCAGGCCCGGCCAA
>NZ_JAMCCR010000005.1:0-278273 GCF_023371075.1 Pseudomonas sp. GX19020 | reverse complement strand
ACCCTTTTTTCCAGAAAGTCATAAAATACCCGCGAAGATATGCGAAAGCCCAATGAAATAAGGCAGATAATTCTGCCGCACCGATCAGGCCAAACCGGCCACACCCCCTGCACCTGACAGAATCTTGCGCAAACCACCCCAAATTTCGGAAGAAAAATCAGAGGCCTGGCAGAACTCGCCCAAACGATCACCGAATCCCGGCCCAGGACGGGCCGAATCCGGTGATCAGAGAGAGGTCAGTTCATCGGAGCGCCACCCTCGGCCTTGCGGCGATCGACGAAACTGTTCAGCGCCTCAAGCGTACCGGGATCCATCGGCGGCGCCTCATAATCCCCGAGCATCTGCTTCCACAATGTATTTGCGCGCTCGCGGGTCTCGACTGCACCGCGCTCGAGCCATTGCGGGTGATTGTCCCAGTTGGAGACCAGCGGACGGTAGAAAGCCCGCTCATAACGCTCCATCGTATGAGAGGTTCCGAAGAAATGGCCGCCGGGGCCCACCTCGGCGATGGCATCGAGCGCCAGTGTCGCCGGGCTGACCTCGATCGGACGGAAATACTCTGCCATCATCTGAAGCATTTCAGCATCGAGGATCAGCTTTTCAAAGCTGGCGGTCAGGCCGCCATGCAGCCAGCCTGCCGCATGGTTCACCAGATGCGCGCCGCCCATCAGGGCCCCCCAGAGCGACATTTGCGATTCATACGCCGCCTGGGCATCGACCGCATTGGCGGCACAGACATTGGAGGAGCGGAACGGAACGCCGATATGGCGTGCGAGCTGGCCCGAAGCCTGGGCCGCGCGGGTATATTCCGGCGTGCCGAAGGCCGGTGCGCCCGAACGCATGTCAACATTCGAGGTGAAGCCACCATACATCACCGGCACCCCCGGCCGCACCAGCTGGGTCAGTGCGATCCCCACCATCGCCTCGGCATGTTGCAGCGTCAGCGCCCCCGCGAGCGTCACCGGGCTCATGGCGCCCGCAAGTGTGAAGGGGGTGATCACGTTGACCTGACCATGTTCGGCCATGGTGATCAGCCCCTCTCCCATCGGGATATCAAGCTGCAGGGGTGAGTTGGTATTGATGATACCAAGAAGCGTGGGCACCGCGGTCAGCCCGTCGGGCGTGGTGTCCAGCGACAGCGCGGCCATCTCGATCCCGTCCATGGTGCGCTGGCGGCCAAGGGTCTGGGTCTGCCAGTTCTTGTCGAGGATAGTGATCTGCGCGAGGCAGATATCGAGGTGTCGGGTATGGGCGGGCAGGTCCAGCGGCTCGAACGGGCCGCCGCCCTCCTGGTGCAGGACATTGATCTGCTGCACGAGTTTGAGGAAATCACACATCTCGGCAAATGTGCCGTCGCGCCGGCCGCGGTCATTGTCCATCACATAGGCCGGTCCGCCGACCGAGGCGAAGATATGATCGCCGCCGCCAAGCCGCAGATTGCGCGCGGGGTTGCGGGCGCGCAGCGTGAAATGCGCGGGCACGGTTTTCAGGGTCTCTTCGATCAGGCCGGGCGGAAAGCGCACTGTCTCATCTTCGACCACGGCACCGGCCTGGCGGAACCGCTCACGCGCGCCGGGCTCCAGCACCCGCATGCCGATATCGCGCAGGACGCTCAGCGCTGCCTCATGGATCTGTGCGACCTGGTCGTCGGATATCACCCGGACCGGATCATAGGTTCGGGGCTGCTGGCCGAAGGGCGGCTGGTCAAGCGCTCCGATCTGACGGGCGGCGCGGCGGGTACGGCGGGGGGAGGAGGAGGCGTCCGTCATTCGGCAGCCTCCGCCAGAAAATCGCGCGGGGCAAAGGGTGCGTCACGGCCCACCCTGATCTGATGCGCCTCAAGGCCCAGCTCGCGCGCGGTACGATGTCCCTGATATGTTGCATGGGCAATCGCGCCCGGCGCATTGGCGTCCCCGGTCAGATGCAGGCTGCGCACCCCCGCCGCCGCCAGATCCGAGGCCGCGAGCGCTTCATGCAGCGCCGATCCGCCTTCGCGCAGACCGGTGATCACCAGCGACCGCGCGGCGATCCTGCTTTTTGCCCCAGAGAAGGTCTGGGCAAGGGTCAGGGTCTCACCGTCAAAGTCCGTCACCACCTCAAGCGTGCGATAGGCGATCTCGCGGCGGGCAAAGCTCTGATGCACCAGAGGCTGCTCATTCGTCATGATGCCCCAGGCCGCCGCCGCGCCGGAATTGGTGATATAGGTGACGGCATGGCTCTGATCGGCCAGCATTTCGGCAATCGCCGACCCCATATAATAGTTGTCATAATCGAACACCGCCACCGGCCCCTCGGGGCGGGCGCCTGCCGCCAGATCATCGGGGGTATAGACACGCGGGCCGTCAACCCGGCCGGCGGGCAGCTCATTCATGCCACAGGTCACCGGCAGCCAGCGCGCACCGGTCGCCACGACCACATGCTGCGCGCCGAATTCCAGCACATCCGCCGCCTGCATCGGGCTTTCAGGGAACAGGGACACATTCGGCATCTGCGACAGCCGCCCGAGCCGGTATTCCGTCACCCGGTTCCAGGCCGAAAGGCCTGGGAGCCGCGCCTCGAACCGCAGGCGCCCGCCAAACTCGCGCGCCTGATCGGCAAGCGTCACCCGATAGCCCCGGCGCCCCAGAGTCAGCGCCGCCTCCATCCCCGAGGGACCGCCGCCGATCACCAGCACATTCTCGGCCTCACCCTGGATGGCGGGGGCGGTCACCGGCACCTTCTCGGGATGCCAGCCGCGCCGCCATTCCTCACCCGCGGTGGGGTTTTGGGTGCAGCGGACCCAGACCCCGTCATGCCAGGACGAAATGCACAGATTGCAGCCGATACATTCGCGGATCTCGTCCTCGCGCCCGGTGCGGATCTTTTCGGGCAGGAACGGATCGGCGATTGACGGCCGCGCGCCGCCGATGAAATCCAGTACGCCCCGCCGCAGCATCGATACCATCGTATCGGGCGAGGTAAAGCGCCCTACCCCGACGACCGGCTTGTCGGTCAGCTGCTTGACGAAGGAAATCACCGCCTCATGGCTGCCTTCGGGCGAATAGCGCGAGACCGAGCAGTCGGTCGAAGAATAGTCCATCTTGACGTCGAACAGGTCAGGCGCATCGGCCAGAAGCGAGATCACCTCATGCGCCTCGCTTTCGGCAGTGTCGGACGGGCGGGCGCGCAACTCCTGCAGCGAGATACGCAGGGCCACCGCCTGGCGGCCATGCGTCGCCTCGCGCACGGCGTCGATCAGCTCGATCAGCAGGCGCGCGCGGTTACGGGCGCTGCCCCCATAGGCATCGGTGCGCTTGTTATAGTCGGAGAGCAGGAACTGATAGGGCAAATAGCCCATGCCGGCATAGACATAGAGGATGTCAAACCCCGCCTGTTCAGCCCGGACCGCTGCCTCCGCATGCCAGCGGATCAGATCGCGAATATCACTGCTGTCCATCACTCGGGGCCGCGCCGAGGACATAAAGCCCGGATGCCCCGCCATCCAGGGCACGCCCGAGGGCGACAGCGAGGCGAGCCGCGTGGTGCGGTTCATCGTCACCGCTCCGCCATGCCAGAGTTCGACCCCGGCCAGCGCGCCATGCGCGTGAACCGCGTCGGTCATCAGCGCATGCGCGCGGATATCGGCCTCATCCCAGAGCGTTGCCGCCGGGAAAGGGCTGTCATCCGAAGAAGGATGCACCGAGCAGGCGCCTGTCGAGATCACGCCCCAGCCGCCCTCGGCCTTCATGGCGCGGAAGGCCGCGCGCACATGCGGGGCGGCATTTGTCATGCCACTGGCATGCGGGACCTGGAAAAAGCGGTTCTTTGCGAGTTTCGGCCCGATCGCCAGCGGCTCAAACAGCACATCATAGCGCGGGTTCCTGGCGGTTGGCTGCGACATCGGACCATCCTTGTTGAACATATATACAGTAGCGGTGGAAATTTCAGCGGGTCAAGCCCGTTCGATGCAGCTATATAAGAATAATGCCTGCTCAATTCAGTGAGAATATTCAGGCTTTCAGACGCAAAAAATCGTTTGCCACTAGAAATTCTTTATTGCATTGTTGTTCAACAAAGGAGCCGCTATGCACGATCACAGCCAGTTCCAGAACCCGGTTCGCATCATCGAGAACCTGTTTATCCCGCTGAATGACGGGACCAGACTGGCGGCAAAGCTCTGGCTGCCGGTCGGACCGGACGGGGCCGATATGCCCTCGCCTGCGGTGCTCGAATATCTGCCTTACCGCAAGCATGATGGCACCCGCACCCGGGACAATGCCATGCATGAATATCTGGCAGGCCATGGCTATGCGGCGATCCGGGTCGATATTCGTGGCACCGGCGAAAGCGACGGCATCATCACTGACGAATATTCAGTGCAGGAACAGATCGACGGCTGCGAGCTGATCGCCTGGATCGCCGCGCAGGAATGGTGCGATGGCCAGGTCACCATGATCGGCATCAGCTGGGGCGGATTTAACGGATTGCAGATCGCCGCGCGCCAGCCGCCGGCGCTGAAGACCGTGATCACCGTCGGCTCGACCGATGACCGCTTCGCAACCGATATCCACCGGGTCGGCGGCTGCCTGTCAAAGGATGATTTCGACTGGTCCTCGACCATGTTCGCCAATAATGACCTGCCGCCGGATGAGGCAATCGTCGGTCCGCGCTGGCGCGAGATCTGGATGCAGCGGATCGAGGCGAATTTCCCTTGGATGCTCACCTGGCTGCGCCACCAGCGCCGCGATGACTACTGGAAACAGGGCTCGGTCTGCGAGGATTTCTCAAAAATCACCATTCCGGTCTATGCTGTCTCGGGCTGGGCCGACAATTACTCCGAAGCGGTGCCGCGCCTGCTGGCCGGGCTTTCGGGGCCACGGCTGGGGCTGGTCGGCCCCTGGGCCCATTCCTACCCCTATGATGTGTCGGTCGCGCCCGCCATCGGCTGGCTGCAGGAAGTGCTGCGCTGGTGCGATCACTGGATGAAAGGCCGCGAGACCGGCATCATGGACGAGCCGCTCTACCGCACCTGGATGCAGGAACCCGTGCCGCCGCGCACCTGCTACCTGGAGCGCCCCGGCCGCTGGATCGGCGAGCCGTCCTGGCCATCGCCACATGTCACGCCGCGCATCCTGCATCTGAATGCGGGCCACCAGCTGGGCGAGGAAGCCGGGCCGGTGCAGGGCCTGCCGGTCTGCTCGCCCCTGTGGGTGGGCCTGACCGCCGGCGAGGTCGGGCGCTACGGCGAGAATGCCGACTGGGCCACCGATCAGCGCATGGATGATGGCGGCAGCCTCGTCTTCCTCTCGGACCCGCTGCCTGAGCGGATCGAGCTGTTGGGCGCGCCACAGGTCATGTTGCGGTTTGCCTCTGACAAGCCGATGGCGCTGGTCTCGGTCAGGCTTAATGATGTGGCGCCGGACGGCTCTTCGACCCGGATCGGCATCGGCATCCTGAACCTCACGCATCGCAAAAGCCATGAATTCCCCGAGGCGCTGGTGCCCGGTGTCTTCACCGATGCAACCGTCGAGATGGAGGATATTGCGGTTGCGGTTCCTGCCGGTCACCGGCTGGCAATCTCAATTTCCACCACTTACTGGCCGATTGCCTGGCCCTCGCCCGAGCCTGCCACGCTGACCATTCAGACCGGCGAGAGCCGTCTGATGCTGCCTGTGCGGGCACCGCAGGCGAGCGATGGCACCCTGCGCGCGTTTGACCCGCCGGCTTCTGCGGAAAACACACCGCAAATCTCGCATCCAGTGGAGGCTGCGGCCCGGCGCGAAGTGCGCCATGATCTGCTGACCGGCCGCATGACCGTCGATTTTCCGCGCTGGACCGGCATCAGCGAGATGCCCGATATCGGGCATATCCACCGCGCCGAATGCCTGTCGCGCTATGAAATCACCGACGGAGACCCGCTTTCAGCCACCACCCTCACCAAATTCCGGGTGGAGATCGAGCGCAAGGGCCTGACCGCCAGCCATGAAAGCGAAGGGCGGCTGACCTGCGACGCCACCCATTTCCGTGTTGAGATGACGGTGACCATCCGCGAGAATGGCACAGTGATCTTTACGCGCAACTGGGATGAGAGGATCGCTCGTGACCATCTCTGACCCCGAAGCTGATCCTCCGCTTAGCGCGCCTCTGCGCCGGGTATGGCGCGCAAAGGACGTCCGGCCCGAACCTGACGGGTCGTTGTGCCAGAGGTGCCGCAGATGCTGAGCTATGCCATCCGGCGCATCGGGCTTGCGATACTGATACTCGTGATCGTTATGCTTGCGATGTATGCGATGGTGTTTCTGGTGCCGGGCGATCCGGCATCCCTGGCGCTCGGACCAAGGGCCACGCCCGAGCTGAAGGCCGAACTCAACGCCAGAATGGGCCTTGATCAGCCGTTGCAGACCCAGATCTGGAACTTCTTCTCGAACGCGCTGCGGGGTGATCTGGGCTATGACGTCTGGTCAAAGCGGCCGGTGCTGGATCAGATCCTCGAAGTGTTTCCCAATACGCTGATCCTCGGACTGGTCGCGCTTGGCCTGGCGCTGGTGTTCGGGGTGGCGCTTGGCTGTGTCGCGGTGGTCTGGCGCGACACCTGGATTGACCGGCTTCTGGGGGTGCTGTCGGTCTCGATGATCGCCGTGCCCTCTTTCGTCATCGCGCTTTACTCGCTGCTGATTTTCGCGGTCTGGCTGAACTGGTTGCCCGCCATCGGTGCGGGTCAGGCCGGAGATCTCGGCAGCCAGATCCGCGCGGTGATCCTGCCGGCTTTCGCCATCGGCATCACCTGGGTCGGCTATCTGGCCCGGCTGGTGCGCGCCTCGATGCTGGAGGTGATGGGCGCCAGCCATATCCGCACCGCCCGCGCCTTTGGCCTGTCCGAGACCAAGATCGTTACCCGCTACGCGCTGCGCCTCGCGATCATCCCGACCATTGCGATCCTTGCAGTCGGGTTCGGCTCCATCCTGTCATCGGCGGTCTTTGTCGAGACGGTGTTTTCGCGGCCCGGGATCGGCTCGCTGATCACCTCGGCGGTGGCGAAACGGAATTACCCGCTGGTGATGGGCACGGTGCTTTTCATGACCGCCTTTTACCTCTTCATCGTTACTGCTGCCGATCTGCTGATCGCGCGGCTTGATCCGAGGGTTCGCGATGTCTTCCGCAGCTGAGCCGGCGCCCGCTGATCCCCTCTCTCGGGTGCGCCCGCAAGGCGCTTTCTCCAGGCTGATGTCGGATCCGATGGGCGCGACCGGCGCGGTCCTGGTGGGCAGCTTCCTGCTGATTGCGATCCTGGCGCCCTGGATCACCCCCTTTGACCCGCTGAAAATCGACGTGAAGTCAAAGCTCCTCGGTCCAACCCTCACTCATCTGGCGGGAACCGACCAGCTGGGCCGCGATACCTTCTCGCGGTTGATCATGGGAACCCGCAACGCGCTGGCCATCGCCCTTGGCGCCACCGGAATCGCCGGGGCCATCGGCCTTATCCTCGGGCTGATCGCGGGCTATGGGCCGCGCTGGCTGGACGGGCTTCTGGTGCTGGTACTGGATTCCCTCTCATCCCTGCCGATGATCCTCTTCGCGCTCGCCGTGATCACCGTCATGGGACCGGGCACCCAGACACTGCTGCTGGTGATCGTGCTGGTCTCGATCCCGGGCTATGCAAGGCTGATCCGGGCGCAGGTTCTGGGCCTGAAGAACGCCGATTTCATCGAGGCTGAACGCACGATGGGCGCCTCGACTGCGCGCATTCTGTTGCGCCATCTCCTGCCCAATGTGGTCGGGCCGCTGGTGATCGTGCTGTCCATGGATGTGCCGGTGGTCATCATGCTTGAGGCAGGGCTCTCCTACCTCAACCTTGGTGTCAAACCGCCGACGCCCTCCTGGGGGAACATCCTCTATGACGGCTATACCTCGCTCCGGCAGCAGCCGACGCTGGTGATCGCAGGCGGCATTCCCCTGGTGCTGGCGACCATCGGCTTCACCTTCCTGGGCGAGGGCCTGCGCGATGCGCTTGATCCGAAACTGAAGCGGAGGCAGGCATGAGTGCTCTTCTGGAAGTCACAGAGTTGCGGCTGTCTTATGGCCCGGTCCAGGCCCTGCGCGGCGCCAGCCTGACGGCGCGGGCCGGCGAGGTGATCGGCATCGTCGGCGAAAGCGGCTGCGGCAAATCCACACTTGCCTCGGCCCTGATCGGCCTGCCGGCCCCTGGCGCCACCCTATCGGGTGAGTTGCGGATCAGGGGCGAGGACATGATCACCACCACCGAAGCGCGGCGACGGGAGCTGCGCGGCGACAGGGTGGCGATGATCTTCCAGGACCCGATGAGCGCCTTCAACCCGGTGCTGACACTGGGCCAGCAACTGGTGGATTTCCAGCATCGCGCAAATGTGTCGCGCGCCGAAAAGCTGGCCCGTGCGCGTGCTATGCTGGCAAGCGTCGGCATCCCCGACCCGGAGCTCGTGCTCAGGCGCTATATGCATGAGCTGTCGGGCGGCATGCGCCAGCGCGCGGCGATTGCGGCGGCCCTGATGATGCAGCCGGATCTTCTGATTGCCGATGAGCCGACCACCGCGCTGGATGTGACGATGGAGGCGCAGATCATCCACCTGTTTCGCGAATTGCGCCAGCAGTATCAGGGCTCCATCGTCATCGTCACCCATCATCTGGGCGTGGTGGGAGAACTGTGTGACCGTGTCTATGTCATGTATGCCGGCGAGGTGGTCGAAGAGGGCACCACCGATGAAATCTACCACAATGCCCGCCACCCCTATGCCCGTGCACTGATCGCCTGTGATCCGGCCCATATTCAGGGCCCGGTCGCGCGCCTGCCCACGATACCGGGCCGCCTGCCCGATCTGACGGCACCGCCCGCCGGCTGCGCCTTTGCCAGCCGATGCCCACAGGCAGCCCCCGGCTGTGCCCACCCCGTCCCGCGCGTGCGGCTGAGCGAAAGCCACGCGGTCCTGTGTCATCAGGTGACGCCATGAACGTGCTTTACGAGGTCAGCGATCTGCGCGTCGATATGGCATTGCCGGGCGATCTCTTGTCGGCCCTGCTGCCGTTTCGCCGTCCGGTGATCAACATCCTCAACGGCATCACACTGACCCTGAACCGGGGCGAGACGCTGGGGATCGTCGGCGAAAGCGGCTCCGGCAAGACCACCCTTGCGCGCACCATGCTTGGCCTTGTGCCCGCAAGCGGCGGCCAGCTGCGCTTTGACGGCGAGACTGTCGGCCCCGCGCAGATACGCCGGCTGCGGCGCGAGACCGCGATGATGTTTCAGGACGCTGTCGCCTCACTCTCACCCCGGATGCGGGTCGGTGACCTGATCACCGAACCTTTCGTGATCCATGGCCCGGCCCCCGCCAACCGGCAGGCGCGCGCCGGGGAGATGCTGGCACGGGTCGGCCTGCCGCCCGCTATGGCAGACCGCTATCCGCATGAGCTGTCGGGCGGCCAGGCCCGGCGGGTCAGTGTGGCGCGCGCGCTGGCGCTTGATCCGGCTCTGGTCATTGCGGATGAACCGACGGCGGGTCTTGATGTCTCGATCCAGGGAGAGATCCTCAACCTGCTCTCGGATCTCAAGGAAAGCCGCGGCGTCAGCTTTCTGATCATCACCCATAATCTGGCGGTGGTGCGCAATACCGCCGACCGCATCGCCATTCTCTATCTCGGGCGGCTGGTCGAGACCGGGCCTGCCGCAGAGGTCTTCGCAAGGCCCGCGCATCCCTATACGGCCAGCCTGATCGCCTCAGAGCCGGATCCCGATCCGCGCCGCCGCCGCGCCGATCTGGCGATCAAAGGAGAGATCCCCGGCCTCCTGCGTCGTCCGAAAGGCTGCGAGTTCCACAGCCGTTGCCCGCGGGCGATGAGCCTGTGCCGCGAGACGCGCCCCGCTTTGCGTGAGATCGCCCCCGGGCGGTCTGTCAGCTGCCATCTCGCCGTCCCTGATTTCCCTGACTTGCCCACAAACCGGGCCAATTAAACAAAAACCGACAGTGGAGAGACATCATGACCTGGAGCACCGATCGCCGCAGCCTTCTGAAAGCCGGTGGCGCCTTTCTGGCAACCCTGACGGCAGGAATCCCGAACCTCGCCTGGTCACAATCCGGCAATATATTGCGCCTGCGGGTTGCCGGCGATTTTCAGGCCATCGATCCCTATAACATGGTCGGCGCGATAGACGACATCCTGCAACGCTGCTGCACGGTCACCCTGGTACGGCTGCCCGACATGCGCGAGGATCAGACCGTCTCTCCCTATGCCGCCAGCCGCTACGAATGGACCAGCCCGACCACGCTGGAATTCACCCTGCATGACGGGCTGAAATGGACCGGCGATTTCGGGCCCGTCACCGCAGAGGATGTGAAATATTCCTTTGAGCGCCTGGCAGGCTCTGACAGCGCCTGGGCCTATCAGTTTGAAAAACTCGACCATGTTGAAGTGACGGGGGAAAAGACCGGCATCATCCACCTGACAGACGCCTTCCGGCCCTTTGAAGTGATCGCCCTGCCCTATTACGGCGGTCATCTGGTCTGCAAAGCCGCGACCGAGGCGGCGGGCGGCACGTTCACCACCGAATTTCCCGCGCAATGCGGCCCCTATCTGTTCGACACATGGGAGCAGAACGCAAAGATCACCCTGCGCCGCAACCCGGACTGGCCGCTTGAGGCGCCGGCATTCGAAACGGTGGAATTCTACATCGTCACCGATGACCAGGCGGCGCTGCTGGCCTATGAGGCCGATGCGTTCGATTTCTCGGCCCTCGCGGTCAGCGGATTTGCCGGCCTCAAGGCCGCACCGCCCGCAGGTGCCAGCCTGATCGAGTCGCCCTCAACCCGCTATGCCTGGCTGACGATCAATATGAATGCGACCCAGCTGCAGGATGAGCGGGTGCGGCGCGCGATCCAGCTGGCCTATGATGGCGAGGCAGTGATCGAGGGCGTCTATGACGGGCTGACCAGCCGCGCCACCGGCGTCGTGCAATCGGGTGGCCAATATGGGCGCGAGAAGAACATCTATGATCCGCGCGATACCGATCAGGCGCGCGCCCTGCTGGCCGAGGCCGGTGCCGAAGGGATCACGCTGCAGCTTTACTGCCTGACAGACCAGACCTCGCTTTCGACCGCGCAGATCATTCAGGCCAGCCTTTCCGAGGTCGGCATCAATATCGAGATCCAGCCCAGTGAGGACGCGGCCTACTGGGCGCTTGGCGACAGGACCGCCGGCGAAGGGTATAAGGAAATCGAGCTTGTCCTGATGAATTTCGCCGGCGGAATCGAGCCTACCGAGAATCTGGTCTGGTTCCGCCCCGATCAGATCGGCATATATAACTGGTCTTTCTTCAACAGCCCGGAGTATGAAACGCTTTACCAGGCCTCGCTGACCGAACAGGACATTGCGAAGCGCAAAGAGATCTTCAACAAAATGGAGGATCTGATGGAACTGTCGGGCGGCTTTATCTTCATCTGTTTCGAGCCTTATCTTGCGATTCACGACACCGGGCTGAAGCCGGTCATTCTGGCGGACGGGCACCCGGACCCTACCCGCTTCACCGCCGGCTGAATGTCCGGACCGATCCATAGCTGAAAGGACGGGGGCGGCTGCCGCCCCCGGCAGGCATGACCCAGAGCACCGAAGGCCCCCGTTTTCGACGCTATTCCAGTGAGACCCGCGCTGCCATGCTGGTTGAAGCCGGGCTGGCCTGCCTTGCACGCGGCGGCATCACGGCCTTCACGATTGACAATATCTGTGCCGAGGCCGCGGTCTCACGCGGCCTGATCAACCATCATTTCGGCTCGAAAGACGGGCTGCTCGCGGCCTGCTATGCCACGATGTATGACAGGTTTACCAGCGCGGTAGCGCCTGGCGGCGCCGCCCTTCGCGGTGAGGCTTCCGGCCTGGTACATCTGGTTGAGGCCAATTTCGCGCCCGCAGTGTTCAACCCAGACAGCCTGCGGATCTGGCTCGCTCTCTGGGGGGAAATTGCCAACAACCCTGCCCTGCGCAATGTCCACCGCGCCCGTTATCAGGACTTTCTGTTCCAGGTCGCCCGCGCCGTCACTGAAACCGCCAGCAGCCGCGGCCTCACCGTCAATGCCCATTCCGTCGCGGTTCTGTTCATCGCGCTGAGTGACGGGCTCTGGCTGGAGCAGGGCATCGATCCCACCATGCTTTCGCGCGATGCGGCCCGCCGGGCGTGCTATCATTTCCTTGAAAGCTTCCTCGGGCCGCTTGATCCGATGAACCTGGCAAATCCGCCGGGAGGGGACCCAGCCTGACCTCACGCTGCAGGCAGCGTCATTCCAGACTACGATGAAGCGGCTCGCACAGGGGCCGGGCGCGCTTCAGCGAGCGCGCCTTACCAGGTGACCGGGCGCCACTTCCTCAAACTGATCATCGTCCCCATGTTCTGGCAGAATATGAGGCGCCGATTTCGCGCCGGTCCGGCGATGATCAAGCCGTGGGACCGCTTCCAGCAGATTGCGGGTATAGGGATGTCCCGCCATGCGGATGACGGATGCTGCCGGTCCCTGTTCGACGATGCGCCCGCGATACATCACCGCCACCCGGTCACAAAGCCGCGCCACCACTGAAATGTCATGCGAGATGAACAGCCATGACAGCCCGCGCCGTGCCTGTGTGCGGATCATCAGGTCAATGATCTGGGCCTGAACCGTCAGATCCAGCGCCGAGACGGGTTCATCCGCAACAATCATGCGGGGTTCGGGAGCAAGAGCGCGGGCGATGGCGACCCTCTGGCGCTGACCACCGGAAAACTCATGCGGATAGCGGTCGATATGGCCAGGTTCCAGCCCGGCATCGACGAAAAGCTCTGAAAGACGCTGGCGCAGGGCATCGCGCCCCAGGCTCTTGCGGTCGGCCAGCCCCTCGGCCACCTGCATCCCCACCGTCAGCCGCGGATTAAGCGAGGAATAGGGATCCTGAAAGATCATCTGCACCTTGCGCAGGACGGCCCGCTGCGCGGGTCCCCCCAGCCGGGCAGGATCCGCACCATCGATCAGCACCCTGCCTGCATCGGCAGTTTCAAGCCCGGTCGCGATGCGCCCGATGGTGGATTTCCCGGAACCGCTTTCGCCGACAATGCCCAGCGTTTCACCTGCCGCCAGTTGCAGGGACACGCCACCAGCTGCTGTGACCACACGCGATCCGCTGCGGAAGGTGCGGCGTATGTTTTCAAGTCGCAGCAATGGTTCGGTCATGGACAGGTCTTCCGCTCTTCGGCACGCATGGCAAGCGCCTCATTCACATCCAGATGGGCCGCCAGCAGTTTGCGCGTATAGTCGTGTCGCGGTGCAAACAGCACCTGATCCACCGGGCCGGTCTCGACGATGCGACCGCGCTGCATCACCGCAACCCGGTCAGCAGTTTCCGCCACCACTCCGATATCATGCGTGATCAGAAGGATACCCGAACCGCTGCGGTGCTTCAGGGCAACCAGCAGATCCAGCACCTGCGCCTGCACCGTGACATCAAGTGCGGTGGTCGGCTCATCCGCGATCAGCAGGGCCGGTTTCAGCGCCAGCACCGAGGCGATCATCACCCGCTGCCGCATGCCGCCCGAAAGCTGGTGGGGATATTGCCCCATCACAGCCACAGGATCGGGAATGCCAACCTCGGCCAGCGCGGCACAGGCCAGTTTTTCTGCCTCGGCCCGCCCAAGTCCGAGATGGCGGCGCGGACCTTCGGTCATCTGACGGCGGATGGTCAGCACCGGATTAAGCGAGGTCATCGGCTCCTGAAACACCATGCCCATCTGCCGGCCCCGCAGATCTTCCAGCGCCCGGCGTCCAAGTCCGCTTACCGCGGCACCGCCAACGGTAATCCGGCCTTCGACCCGCGCCGCCGGCGGCAACAGACCCATAACCGCAAGCGAGGTCATGCTTTTGCCACTGCCGGATTCTCCGACAAGGGCCAGGATTTCACCGGGAGCAACCGACAGGCTCACGGCATCTACAACCGTCAGCGCATCTGTGCTGCCTCCGAACGTGACCGTCAGGTCGCGGATCTCCAGCGCGTTCATGTCCGCCCCCGCTGCCGCGGATCGATCAGATCGCGCAGATTGTCACCGATCAGGTTCAGCGCCATGACCGTCAGAACGATGGCGAGCCCCGGAAAAATGAGGATCCAGGGGGCTTTGCTGATATAGTTGCGCCCCGAGGACAGGATCGCGCCCCATTCCGGCGAGGGCGGCTGCACACCAAGCCCGAGGAAGGAGAGGCCCGCCGCCGAAAGAATGGCAGATGAAAAGCCAAGGCTGCCCATCACGATCAGGCTTTGGGCGATATTGGGCATGACATGCACCCGCACCAGCCTCGTGTGACCAATCCCGCCCAGCCGGGCTGCCTCGATATAGGGGCGTGCGGCCTCGGCTGCGGCCAGGCCATAGCTCACACGGGCATAGAAGGGGACGAGAGAGATCGCGATGGCCAGTGTCGCATTGCCGATGCCCGGCCCGAGAAAAGCCACGAGCGACAGTGCGATCAGCGTGTCGGGGAAAGAGTATAGCACATCCACCACCCGCAGCAGCGCCGCGCGGAGCCAGCCAGGCGCAAAGGCTGCGACAAGGCCGATCGTGCCACCGATCACCAGCCCGGACAGCACCGCCACCGCGCCAATGCCAAGCGAGAGCCGCGCGCCGGCGAGAACACGGCTGAACAGATCGCGGCCAAATTCATCCGTTCCAAACAGAAAGCTGGCATTCGGTGCGAGCAGCCGCTTTCCGACGCCCATCTTCGTCGGATCATAGGGCGCGATCCAGGGGGCCAGCAGCGCTGCCGCAACCAGCAGCAGCAACAGCGCTCCGCCCAGCCAAAGCCCGGGAGGAACCCTGCGCCTCATGCGTTTTGGTGCCGGAATGGCGGTCATGTCCGTCTCCGCATTCTGGGATCAAGCAGGGTGTAAAGAATGTCGATCAGCGCGGTGATCACCACGACCGAGGTGGCAAAAACCACGATGAACCCCTGTATCATCGGATAATCGCGCTCCAGCATCGCCTGCACCGCCAGCCGCCCTATGCCATTCCAGGAGAAAACATTCTCGATCACCACCTGGCCGCCCATCAGATAGGCAAAGACAAGCCCAACCACGGTAACGATGCTGATCAGCGCCGGTTTCAGCGCATGGACCAGCAGCACCTGCCAGCCGCGCAGGCCTCTGGCACGGGCGGTGCGGATATAATCTTCCGACAGGATCTCGACCAGTGCCGAGCGGGTCATTCGCGCGATCAGTGCAGCATAACACAGACCCAGCGTCAGCGCGGGCAGAAGGATGCCGCGCAGCCCCGATCCGGCGACCGGCAGCCAGCCAAGCTTCAGTGCAAAGACCTGGATCAGCACCAGCCCCATCCAGAAGCCGGGCACCGAGACCCCGAGCACAGCGATCATCATGATCGCCATATCGGTAAAACGCCCACGGTTCAGCGCGGCGATAAAGCCCAGCGGCACGCCGATCAGCAGGGCGGTGAACAGCCCGGCCGCCGCAAGTGCAAAAGTATTCGGCAGCCGAAGCAGCAGCAGTTCTGCCACCGGCTCGCCGCCGCGGATCGTGGTGCCCAGATCACCTTGCAGCACATTGCCGACATAGTGCAGCACCTGTTGCCAGACCGGCAGATCCAGTCCCAGACGGCTGCGCATATCGGCCATCGCCTCGGGCGTTGCCGAGACCGACTGTGCCATCATCGCTGTCACCGGATCGCCGGGCACGATATGGATCAGCACACCCGACAATGCGATCACCACAAGGATGGTCGCAAAGGCAATCAGCAGCCGTCGGAGCACAAGAAACAGCATCGGTCACTTTCGTCGCGGAAGGGGTGAGGGAAGCCTGAGAAAACAACTGGCGCGCCGCCCGAAAGGCGACGCGCAGGGGCAGATCGCCTGTCCGTCAGTCGGCCAGAGTCACATCGTTGAAGACAAGCGACACCATATGGCCAAGCTTGAAACCCTCAACCCTGGCCGAAGAAGCCATGAGCCAGTTCCAGCCGGGCGAAACCAGCGGCACGGCATAGCCATTGCTCAGCAGGTATTCTTCGGCTTCCTGCACTTTCGCCGCACGGGCCTCGCCGGTCAGCCTGCGCTGCTCGACAAGAATTGCATCCAGCGTGTCATTGACACCCATGCTGACAAAGCCGGGCTGTTTCCACAGGAAATACATGTAATCGGGATCGACGCCGGACATGCCCATGGTCCAGATCGTCGGTTTGATATCCGTCTTCAGGTTTTCCTGTGTCATGAAGTCGAAGAAAGCTGCGACCTCACGCGTCTGGATCTCGGCCTCGACATAGATTTCTGCCAGGTCCTGCTGCATGATCTGGTGCATCTGGTCAAAGCCCGGCAGCTTGTGGACCTGCAGGTTCACTTTCAGCGGATTGGCGGCGGAATAACCCGCAGCCTCCATCACCGCACGGGCCGCATCAGGATCATAGGAAACGCCCCATTCGGCACATTTTTCCTGATCCACCGCAAAGAGATTGGGGGCGACGGTGCAATTCGTGGCCGATACCAGCCCTTCATAGGCGATTTCGGCATAGGCCTCTTTGTTCAGGGCCATGCCGATGGCGCGCCGGATCTCTGGATTGTCCAGCGGGGCGACCCGCCAGGTAAAGGCCGCCAGCACCTGCTGGCCGGAATATTCCGCCGCATAGACGCGGAAATCAGGATCATCTTTCAGATCGACCGCCTCTTCCAGCGAGGGTTCGACGATATCCACCTCGCCCGAGCGCAGCGCTGCCATCCGGGCCACAGCCTCGGGGATCACCCGCAGGGTCACCCGGTCGAGATGCGGGCGGCCCGGATTTTCCACCAGCGGGTGCACATTGGTATAGGCGTCATTGGCCGTCAGCACGATGGCGTCGTTGCGCACCCATTTTTCCAGCCTGAACGGGCCGGTACCAATCGGGGTGAACTCGCCCCCGGAGAGCGCCGAAGGGCAGAGGAAGCCCGCCTGAATGCTGGTCAGGAACGAGGCGAAAGGACCGTAAGGCTCGCTCAGCGTCACCACCAGGCTGTCGTCTTCCACCGCCGTTGCCACCACCGGACCCCAGGCCGAGAGATTGGGGTTCAGTGTCTCGGGGTTGATCGCCCGGTCAAAACTGATTTTCGCGGCGGCCGCGTCGAACGGGCTGCCATCGTGGCAAGCGACACCGTCCCGGATCGCAAAGCGATAGGTCAGCCCGTCTTCCGAGACCTCATACCCGCCGGCCAGCCCCGGATGGATGGATCCATCCGCCGCCATGGTCAGCAAAGTGTCATAGATCATGCTGGTCACTTGCAGTGACTGGGTGGTGCTGGCGCGATGCGGATCAAGGCTGTCGGCATCGACACCACGCGCCAGCGTGATCTCATCCGCGAGTGAAGGTGCGGCAGCAAGGATGGCAGAGAGGCTCAGTGCCGACGAAAGCGTCAGCAGGCGCTTACGGCTGTTAGGATGTGACATCGGGGTTCCCTGTTGGCGTTTCTTGATTTCAGGTGGCAAAGACGGCCGGACGGCGGTTCCACCACGGGCGGGCGGTTTCCAGCTGGCTGCCAAGGCGGATCAGCAGATCCTCACGCGCCGGGGCGGCAGCAAATTGCACACCGACCGGCAGCCCGGCGGCATTCCAATGCAGCGGGACCGAGATCGCCGGCGCGCCGCTGATATTGTAGATATGGGTATAGGGCATCCAGGAGAGGTAAAAGCGGTAGTGCTCGCGCATGTCCACATCATGGGGGAATTCATCATGACGCAGTGGCGGCCGGGCCAGCGTCGGCGACAGGATGACGTCGAAACCATCAAACATCCGGTTCACCGCTTGCGCGACACCATGAACCGCCGCGGTTGCCATGCGCTGATCGACGGCAGAGAGCGCATTTCCGGCCGCGATCATCTCGTTCAGGGTTGCAGGGAAATCCGCCTCGGTCAGCGCACGCCCGAGCTGGGCTGCCTCAACCCGCATATCTGCCGCATATTCCGTCAGGATATAGGCTTCAAATCCCGGCCAGCCGTTTTCAGGCAGCTGCAGGCTGGCCGGGGCACAATCATGACCAAGGCTGTTCAGCAGCCGGGTGGCGTCCTCAACGGCAGCGAGGCAATCCCCGTCGGTCGGTGCGCCATAAGGCGCGTCGGTCAGCACGCCGATCCGCAACCGGCCCGGATCGCGGCGCAGTTCAGTGACGAAATTACCGCCCGATGGGCTGTTGTAGAACTGGCCCGCCGTTGGCCCGGCAGTAGCATCGAGGATCGCGGCGCTGTCGCGAACCGAACGGGTCAGCACATGCTCGACCAGCATCCCATCCCATGTCTCGCCGGCCGGTGCGGCCGGATTGCGCCCGCGCGACGGTTTCAGCCCGAAGACGCCGCAGCAGGATGCCGGCACCCGGATCGAGCCGCCGCCATCATTGCCATGCGCCGCCGGGACGATCCCTGCTGCCACAGCCGCCGCTGTACCGCCACTGGAGGTGCCGGCAGTATGTGCGGTATTCCACGGATTGTTCGTCTCGCCATGAAGCCGCGAGCGGGTGGTCCAGTCCATTGCCAGCTCCGGCACGGCCGTTTTGCCAAAAGTCACAAAGCCGGCGCTCTTGTAGCGACGCACCAGCTCAGTGTCCTCTGCGGGCTGGTGACCATTGCGCAACGGCGTTCCGGCACCGGTCGGCTGTCCGGCATAGTTTTGCGTCAGATCCTTGAGGAGGAACGGCACACCGCGGAATGGCCCGGCCCTCAGATCCTCATCGATGAAGCGGCGGGCTTCCTCAGGGAAAGTATGAACCACCGCATTCAGCGCGGGGTTCACCTGTTCGACGGCCGTGAGTGCCAGATCAAGAAGCTCCACGGGTGAGACATCCCCACGGGCGACCAGCTCGGCCAGCCCGGTCGCATCATATCCGACATATTCCGCAAGTTTCACTTCAGTCGCCTCACTTGATCTTTCGCGTCACAGCATGGCTGACAGCCTAGCCAGGCCTGGTCTGCGACACATGATCCCAAAGGGTGGCCTTGCAAAAAATCTTCTCTCACCCGAAAGTGTGAGACGACAGGGAGGCAGCCATTCCGTGACACCTACAGGGCTCAGCGACAGAAACAGCACCGCGCCCCGGCTGCATGCCGGGCTGCTGGATCGGCCGCGCCTGAGCAATCATGCCCGTGACCTTGGACGCTATCGGCTGGTGGTCGTACATGCGCCGGCGGGTTCCGGCAAGACAAGCCTGCTGAGCCAGTGGGCCCATGCGCTGCGCGCCGATGGCCAGCCGGTTGCCTGGTATGCCGCCTCGGACAGGCATCGCGAACATCTGCCGCTGGCAGATTGCCTGATGCATTCGCTGAACCGGCTGGACCAGCCCGACGAGACGACGTCTTCGACGCGCGATGAGGGGGCGGATGCTGATATGCGCCTGCTGGCCCGATTGCGGGATGCAGCCGGACCCGCAGGCGGACAGATCCGGCTGACAATCATCCTCGATGACTTCCATCTGATCGAGGGAGATGCCGAAACCAGGACATTGACCCGCATTCTTGCGGCAGGGTTCGAGCGCCTGACGCTGGTCGTTGCCGGGCGCAACCGCCCTGCCCTTCCGCTGGGGCGCTACCGGCTCGCCGGAGAATTGCTGGAACTGTCTTCGCGCGAGCTGCAATTCTCGGAAGACGAAGTGCAGTCCTTCTTCCGCTCTGGCATCGGACAGGATCTGTCGCATGAAGAAGCAAGGATCCTGCAGCAGTCAACCGAGGGCTGGGCTGCGGGATTGCGGCTGACCTCGCTGATTGAAAACGCGCCGAACAGCAGTTTCCTGCGCAGCGCACCCGCCGGCAGTCAGCGCGAATATGCAGAGTATTTTCTCGACGAGGTGATCGCCGGTCTGCCAGAGCAACTGTGCCAGTTTCTGGAACTGACCTCGGTGCTGGAGGCGCTGACACCAGAGCTTTGCGATGCGGTGACCGGGCAGGAAGGCTCTGCTGCGCTCCTTGCACAAATTGAAAGCGATCAGCTTTTCCTGACCGAAATGGCCGGGTCGCATCGGTGGTACAAGTATCATCAGCTGTTTCGCGAATTCCTGCAGGCCCGCTTGCGGGCCCGCGCGCCCACCGAGCTGCCGGCCCTGCATCTGCGCGCCTCGGAATGGTTCATCCGCGCCAATATGCCTTTTGACGCCGTGCATCATGCCTTCCGGGCCAACCGACCCGAACAGGCGGCAGCGCTGATTGAAGGGTATTGCACCTTCGACTATCTCAGCTACGGGCGGTTTGACACCTATTCGCACTGGATGGCTCAGCTGCCGCGCGAAAGCCGCGAAGCCCGGCCACTGCTCATGTTCCTGATGGTCTGGCGCTACATCAATCTGCGCCAGTTCCTGAAGGCAGAGCAGATATTGCAGACGCTGGCCCAGGGCCACCATGACCGCGGGCCCCTGGGCCAAGCTCCTGAAAAAACGCGCATGAATATCACGGGCCGGATCGATCTGATGCGGGCCCTGATCGGAGCCTATGGCGGCGATATGGTGGCCGCGCGCCGGCATATAGATGCCATCCCGGATGATGGGCTTGACGCACTTCCTTTTGGTCAGGTCGATCTGTTGTCGATCCATGCCTATGTGGCTTTGCATGAGGGGGATCTTGACCGTGCCGAACGCCTGACCTGGCGCGCACATACCATATATGATGAACTCGGTTGCCATTGGGGCCATGTGCATTCTCTTTGCATCGCCGGCATTTCCTATCTCGACAGATGCCGGCTGGCAGATGCTGAAAGGGTGCTTGCGATGGCGATGACCATCGCAAGGCAGCATTTCAGTGATACCTCTTATATGGTCGCACTCCCGTCCGCGCTGCAGGGGCAGCTCGCGCAGATGATGGGTGAGGCCACCAAGGCCGAAGCATTGTGGCTGGCCGCCTTGCAAAGTGAGAACACCCAGGTTCCGGGTCTTTGGGAACGAAAGCTCATACCTGTGGTCGGCCTGGTCCGGCTTTATGATCAGCAGGGCCGTGACTATGAGGCAACAACGCTTCTCCGCCGCTTCCACCGTGCCGCGATCGAGGAAGAGGATCTGCGCATGGAGTTCCGCCTCAGTATTGAAGCTGCAGACCGGGCCTTGCGGGGTGGCGATATCTCTGCGGCCCAGGATGGGCTTGGCAGGGTGCTGCGACAGGAAAGCGATGCACGTCTGCGGTTTGGCCCCGATATCTGGCAGATCTGGGAACCCTTTGGTGTCTTACTGGCGCGGGCGGCCCGGGCCGGACTGCTCGGGGGAGATCCAGAGGTGATGCTGACCACTTTATCTGAAACGGCAAAGAGCCAGGGCCGCACCGCATCAGAACTCTTTTGCCGGTCGGTGCTGGCCGGTCTGGTCGCGCAGCCCGACCATGAGCTTGACCGGCTGCGGCATGACATCAGGTCGGTCGGGCTGAAAGAGGCGGTGCCACTGCCCTGCGCGCGCCCCGCCGTCCCCGCACCCGTCTCTGGCGCCGCTGAGACAGGGCTTCCCTGGCGGCTGCGCGCGGCAGGGATAACCCCGCGCGAGATGGAGGTGCTGATGCTGATGCGGTCAGGGGCGCCCAATCACGAAATCGGACTGACGCTCGGGATCAACATCAATACGGTGAAGACCCATACCAAAAGCATTTTCGCCAAGCTGAATGTGCGCAACCGGACCGAGGCAGTGGTGTTGATTACGCCCCTGCTGAAGGATGCCGGCGCCCTGGACCTGAGATAGACCCTGCCAGAACCGCCTTCCGGATCTTTGCCCGGTGATCCGGCCAGGAGCTGCGCGCCTTTCTCCGCGATGAAGGGCGCGCGCTCGTCCCACCAGCGCCCGGGCAATTTTTCGGCGCGACAGGCCCAGAAGAGGGGCAAACGCGCCGCGCCGCTGCTTATCCCCGGATAATATCGGCGGCAGCTTCAACCGATCGTCGCAACAGCCCGTCCCTGACCATCCCCGTCCGCAGGTTCCGGGTCAGCCGTCAGACGCCCCAGCTCGTGGCCATGAACCAGGCACCGAGAACGGCCGCTGTCAGAAGCAGGATAATCCCCTGAGTCCTCATTCTCCGGGCCCTTCTCTGGGTTGAGGCGATATCAGCAAGAAACTGGTTTATGTGTCGATGGATCATTTTGCTGAGCTGGGGATTGCCTGTGTCCGTCACACGGCGAAACCATGGCGAAACTGAGTCCGCGCGGGAATCTGCCGGATCCTGCGCAACGGATGCCGCAGCGGAATACGCGCCTCAAGATCGGCGCAACCGATCAGCGCACCGCTCGTCATGTCCGCCGCGCGCTTCTTCAGCTCTGCTTTTGCGCGGCCCAGGGCGAAAAATGTTCCGAAACCCGGGACGGGGCGAGCCTCGTCATCGGCCTGACGGGAGGCGTCGGCCTGTCTGCGCCGCAGCGGCACGGGTGACCGAGGGCAATTCGCCGAACATCTGCCGGTAATCGCGCGAAAAATACCCGAGATGCCAGAAGCCGAACTGCGTCGCGGCTTCGGTTACGGGGCGGTCTGTCTGCAGCATCCGCCGCGCCTCAGACAGCCGCAGAGCGCGCAGATACTGCACCGGGCTGAGGCCGACCACCTCCTGGCAGGCATTCTGCAAGGTGCGGCGTGACAGCCCCAGCTCCACCGTCAGCTCAGCGACCGAGACCGGGCAGGTCTGGCCATCGGCGACCAGCTCGCGGATCGCATTGATCGTATCCCAGTGCCGGATGGTGCTGCGTCCTGCCTCAGCGGTGCCGGCTGGCTGCAACATGTCAAGGATCCAGCCCACCAGTCCGCGGCTGAAGGCGGCGGCAGCAGCGGGCAGTTCCTCAAGCCTGAGATCGAGCCCCTCTTCATGCAAGATCCCGTGCAGGAGCCGCCCGAGCTTTGCGGCCCGCGCGCCTGCTATCGGCAGGCTGCGGCGCCCGGAGGACAGGACCGTATCAAGCTGACGCAACATCGCCTCGAACACCGGATCGGCAAAACCATTCACATCGATCTCGATGCCCAGAAATTCGAATATATCGGGTGACAGGAATTCAAACCCCGACCGCCCGGAAAAAACGAGCAGACTGTTCGCGCCGACCTCTTCGCCGCAGATGCAGCTGCGCCCCCCTGCCCTGACCGGCAGGCCAAAGGCCAGCCGCCCAGCCGGCAGCGCACCGGTCTGCAAGACCGAGCGATTCATCCGTTCCGAAAACAGCCGCGCCGCGCCCAGCCGGAAGGTGCTGAGCGAGCCGGTAAAGGCCCCGGCATGCAGCTGGATGTAATCCTGTTCCCAGGCCTGCAGCAGCGTGGCCTGGTGGTGAACATCCTCACTGTGCCTGACGGATTGCACATTGCTACTCACAGCACCGGGCCCTTTCGATGGCGGCGGCCGCGCAGGCAGAAAATCCAGGGCAAAGCGAACCTGCCCTCCGATGGTTTCCGTGCGATTGTTTCTCCCGGCCCGTCCTGGATCCGGGACCATGGGCTCACGATAGGCGCAGGCTCTGGCTGTGGTCAATCTTTGTGACTGTCGAAGCCTGACCTGCCCGTCTTTAAAAGACCATTCAGACGCCGGAAGAGCCGTAAGCCGCAGGGATCAGCCCGGATCTTCGGCAAGAACCGCCCGCATCAGCCCGGGAAACCGCCGGTCGAGATCTTCAAGCCTGAGGCTCAGAAGCCGCCCGCGCCCTGCCGGTTCGTTGCGCATGACCCCCGCTTCGCGCAGCACTTTCATATGATGCGATTTGGTCGATTTCGGCGCATCCGGGTTCTGGAGATGGCATTGCGCCATTTCCAGCGCGCCGCTGGCGATCTGGCGCACGATCTCGAGGCGCGCCGGGTCGCTGAGTGCGAAAAGGATATCGGTCAGAACCAGATCCTCGCCGGGCGGGTGGTAAAGACTGAGCGGTGTGAAACTGTCTTGATCGGCCATGGTTCGAATATAGTTGAACAGTCTCGGGTTTGTCAGTAGAAATCCGTTCGAAGAATATCGAACCATCACGGCCCGCCTGGCCATTCCTCCTGAAGACCTCCACGAAAGCCTCCCATGACCATTTCCGCCCAGCCGGGCTCTGCCAGATCCTCCCGCCGCCGCGCGGGGTTTATCATTGCGGCACTGGCGGGAGGGGTGATGATGGCCAGCTCCAGCGCGCCCTCGCCCTTTTATCCGGTGCTGCAACGCGAGATGGGGTTCTCGGCCACGACGCTGACCGCGATTTTCGCCGTCTATGCGATTGTGCTGCTGGCGACGCTGCTGACCGGCGGTTCGGCCTCGGACCATATCGGGCGGCGGCCGGTGCTGAGCTTTGGCTTCGTACTGCTGGCGGGCTCGATGCTGGGCTTTGCTTTGGCCACCGGGCCGGCGGGTCTCTTCATCGCCCGCGCGGCCCAGGGGATTGGCTGTGCGCTGTTGCTGACTTCGGCCTCAGCCGCCGTCACCGATCTTGAACCCGCGAGCCGCCCCGGCCTTGCCCAGGTCTGCAACTCGGTCATCCCGCTGGCCGGTATGGCAGCAGGCGCGCCGCTGGCCGGCGTGGTGATGGAACATGCCATTGACGCACGCCTTGATGTCTTTCTTGCGATCACGCTGATCTGTCTGGGATTTGCGGCGCTTGTCTGGAAAATGCCCGAGACCTCGCCGCGCCATGCCGGGCTTTTACAGTCTTTGCGTCCGCAGGTGGGCATTCCGGTGCCAACGCGCGCGGCCTTCTGGCAGAGCACACCCGCCATCATTGCCGGCTGGGCAACCGGAGGGCTCTATCTCTCGCTGGGGGCGCCTGTGATTTCGGTGTTTTTCGGGATCACCAGCTTTGTGACCCAGGCGCTGGTTGTGACGCTGTTGTCAGGCATGGGCGCAATGGCCTGTTTCATTGCCCGCCGCTACACGCCGCGCCAGGTGATGCTTTACGGAACCTTCGCCCTGGCGCTTGGCACAGCGCTGACGCTGACCGGGATCTGGCTTCGGGTGCTGCCGCTTTACCTGATCGCGCTGACGCTTGCAGGCACCGGGTTCGGCACCTGCTTCTACGCCTCTTTGCGCACCATCGTGCCGCTTTGCCCGCCGGATGAGCGCGGCAAGCTCTTTGCCGCCCTGTTCACGCTGAGCTACCTGGCCTTTGGTCTGCCAGTGGTCGCGGCCGGCTTTGCCATCCCCCGGATCGGGCTGGATGCGACAGTGCTGACCTATGGGGTGATCATCACCGTGATGGCGGCGCTGGCCTGGGCCTGGCGCCGGTTCGGCAGCCAGAGCTGACCCCCTGCCCGCTTCGCAACAATCTGATTTTCCGGCGCGCCGCTGTCACGGCGCGCCGGCTGACATCCGCCGGCGCCGCAGGCGGAAAGCGGGTCGGCGTCAGGCGCCGGCCCCCTTCCCCATCCGCTGAGCCTGCCGGCTGATCAGGTGATCGACCGCCAGCCCAAGGAAGGCAACCGCCAGCCCCAGCACCATCCCCTTGCCGACATCGCTGGCCGAAAGCGCGCGTTGCAGTTCCTGGCCCAGATCCTGGGTGCCGATAAAGGCCGCGATGATCACCATGAACAGCGAGAACATCACCGACTGGTTCACCCCCACCAGCATCACCGGCGCCGCCATCGGCAATTGCACATGCCAGAGCATCTGTCGCCTTGTCGTGCCGCTCATATGCGCCGCCTCGATCAGTTCCGGTGCAACACCGCGCAGCCCCTCGATCGTATAGCGCACCAGGGGCACGGCTGCGAAAGTCACCACCGCCATCACCACGGCCACGTCATTGACGCCGAACAGCATCACGACCGGGATCAGATAGATGAAGCTCGGGAAGGTCTGGAGCGAGTCGCAGACCAGCAGCACCCGGTTCGCGCGGGTCTCGGAGGCCGATGCCCAGATCCCCAGCGGAAATCCGATCAGCGCCGCCAGGAAGACCGAGAACCCGACCATATAGACGGTGATCATGGCCCGGTCCCACCAGCCCGAAAGGGCAATGGCGCCGATGAAACCCAGCATGACCAGCGCCGATCTCCAGCCGCCGACCGCCCAGCCTGCCGCCGCGACCGCCAGCAGCACCGCGCTGAAGGGCAGCCACAGGATCGCATCGCGCAGCGGGATCAGCACCCAGGTGATCAGGAACCACCTCAGCCAGGTCGTCACCGGATCGACCAGCCGGATCAGCCAGTCGACCAACGCATCGACCGGGGCCGCAATGCTCAGCGCGTCGCGGCGCGGCACCTGGGCCAGCAGCGGAAAGACCAGCGACAGGGCAAAGGCCAGGGCAATCGCAACCGCCCAGACCAGCAGAACCGGGTGACGCCGCGCCCAGGACAGCCCCTCTGCGTGATGCAGCGGCTGGCGTTTCGCCCAGGCCCGGCTCAGCCGGTCAAGCACCACCGCGATCAGCACGATGGTGATGCCGATCTCGACCGAAAGCCCGATCTTCAGCGCCTGCAACAGTTGCAGCAGCTTTTGCCCCAGCCCCGGCATGCCGATAAAGCTTGCGAGCACCACCATGGCCAGGCATTGCATAATCACCTGGTTGACGCCGATCAGGATGTCACTGCGCGCCGTCGGGATCCGCACCCGGGTCAAAAGCTGCCAGGGCGTAGAACCGGACATACGACCGGCCTCGATCACCTCTTCTGGCACTTTGCGCAGGCCCAGTTCGGTCATCCGAATCATCGGCGGCACCGAAAAGATGATGGTGACAATCGCCCCTGCTTTCGGCCCGACCCCGATGAAAACAACAACCGGGATCATATAGGCGAAATGCGGCAGGCTTTGCGCTACATTGAGGATCGGGTTCAGCACCCGCTGCACCCCCGTCCAGCGCCAGGCGGCGATGCCAAGCAGCATCCCGGCAAGCACCGAGAACGGCGCCGCAACCACGATGACCGAAAGCGTCTCCATCGCCCATTGCCACTGGCCCATGACCGCGATCCAGACGAATGTCCCCCCCGCAAGCGCGGCAAGCTTCCACCCTCCGAGCCACCAGCCAAGCGCCGCCATCGAGATCGCCACCACCGACCAGGGCAGCGGGCCAAGCCTCGGCCAGCGGTTCTTGCCGTAAAGGATATTCGCGGTCACATCGAGCAGCCATTCCAGCATGGCGGCAAAGGCGCGGGTGACCTGCATCAGCCCCAGATCATCGCGCAGAAAGGCAAAACCCGCATTGATCCAATGCGCGAAGGGCAGCACCAGCCAGTCCTGCAGCCGCAGCAGCTCTGCGGGCAGAAGATCGCGGCCAAGGATCAGCACGGCTGCAAGGCCCAGCATCAGCCAGACGGCACGCGGCCGGGGCGAAGACGACGAAAGATCGATCCGGTCCACCATGCTCATGCCGCTTCGCCCAGCAAAATATCAAGGGCGTGGCGGCGTTCCAGCATACCGGTGACACGGCCGGTGCCATCCGCCACCGGAATCCAGTCGCGGCTGTCATTGACCAGCCGGCGCGCCAGATCACGCAGCGTATGGCCCCCGGGCAGTGCCGGCCCCTCGATGGCGCGACCCGCCACCGGGCCGGCGAGGCCCGAGACATGCAAAACCCGCGCGCGGTCGATCTCGGCGGTGAAGCGCGCGACATAGTCTGTCGCGGGCTGCAGAACGATCCGGTCCGGCGTGTCGATCTGTTCGACCCGCCCGTCCTTCATGATCGCGATACGATCGGCAAGGCGCAGCGCCTCGTCGAAATCATGGGTGATGAAGATGATGGTCTTTTTCAGCATCCCCTTGAGGCGCAGGAACTCATCCTGCATCTCGCGCCGGATCAGCGGATCAAGCGCCGAAAACGGCTCGTCGAGGAACCAGATATCCGGCTCGACCGCAAGCGAGCGCGCAATGCCGACCCGCTGCTGCTGGCCCCCGGACAGTTCGCGCGGAAAATAGCCCTCGCGACCCTTAAGCCCCACCAGCGCCAGCATTTCGCGGGCGCGTTCAATCCGCGCCGCCCGGGGCTGCCCGCGCATTTCCAGCGGAAAAGCCACGTTTTCCAATGCATTGCGGTTCGGCAGCAGGCCAAAGCTCTGGAACACCATGCCCATCTTGCGGCGCCTGAGATCGATCAGCGCCGCCTCGTTCAGCTTGCCGATATCCTGGCCCTCGATCAGGATCTCGCCCGCCGTGATTTCATTGAGGCGCGACAGGCACCTGACCAATGTCGATTTCCCGGATCCCGACAGCCCCATCACCACCAGCATCTCGCCTGGCATGATATCGAGTGAGACATCATGCACCGCTGTCACATGCCCTTCAGGGCGCGCGCCAGGATCCGCGCGCAAAGCAGCCAGCGCGGCCTCGGGGCGGGGTCCGAACACTTTCCAGACATTGCGGCAGGAGATGACAGGTTGCGGGCGGGGCGGGAAGTCAGTCATACGGGTCTCCGGGCTGAAGCAGCCCGCCCCTGAACGCCAGAACGGGGGCGGGCCTGAGAGGCTATCCTTGGGTCACAAAGACTGCGGGCTTATTCCAGCCAGGGTTTCCAGATGGCCTCGTTCGCGCTCAGCCATTCGGCCGCCGCATCTTCCGGCTCCATCCCGTCGACATCGACCAGCTTGGCCATTTCCGCGATCTGCGGATTGGTGAAGCTGACCTTTTGCAGGACGGCATAGGCGGCCGGCCATTTTTCGGGCATCCCATCCCAGGCGGCGATCTTCAGATAGCCGTCTGCGGGGTTGCCGCAATCATAGACCTTGTCCGGATGCAGACCGACCGCCGGATCGGTGTCGCAGCCCGGTTCCCATTTCGGGAATTCGACGAACTCACCCGGCCAGACGGCTTCGGCGAAATTCGGGGTCCAGTTGAAGAGCACGATCGGCGTCTTGTCCTTTTCCGCTGCTGCGAGTTCCGCCCAGAGTGCTGCTGCCGAGCCGGCATTGACCACGGTGAAATTCATCGACAGCGCATCGACCTTTTCGGCGTCATGTTTCAGCCAGTCGACCGGGCCGCCCAGGAAACGTCCCTTCTCGCCGGTCTCAGGTGTGGCGAAAACGGCGGCGCAGGCATTCAGCGCCTCCCAGTCGGGCAGGCCCGGGCAGGCTTCTTTGGTCCAGAGCGGGTACCACCAGTCTTCGCGCGTCACTGCATTATGGTTGCCGGCCTCATGGATGCCGCCCTTCGCCACCGCTGCATCAAAAGAGGCGCCGAATGCACCCTCCCAGACCTCGACTTCCAGCGCGGCATCGCCCAGCCGGATCGCTTCATAGACCGCCTGGCTGTCGGTCGAGACATATTCAACGGAATTGCCCATGCCTTCGAAGATCTGGCCCACGGCATGGCTCATGACGATCTGGCTGGACCAGTTATGGATCGGGATGGTGATCGGGTCTGAGGAATCCTCGGCTTGTGCCGCGCCTGCAAGGCTGGCGGCGACAAAGATCGGTGCAAGGGCAAGCCTTGCCGACCGCGACAGGCGGCTGGTTCTGGTCATGTGGTTTTCCCTGTTGTGAGGCCCGCGCGGGTTTTCCCGCTGCGGCGGTGGTCGGGAGGTTCGGCCTCTCCTGACCCTCAGGCTAGCCAGAGGTTGTTACCGGGTAAGCCCTTTAGGATGAACAGGCTGGATTAAATTGTGAAAGATTGTTAACAGAAAGAAATATCCCCTTATTCCGGCCAGGAGCGAGATGACCGCCAGCCCCCGATCAGCGTCGCAAGGCCCGCGCCCCCGGCCCGCGCATATCCTGATCGTCGAGGACGAGCCGGTCACCCGCAAAACGCTGGCCAGCTATCTCGAAGGATTCGGCTACCGGATCTCGGAATGCGATACCGCCGAAGAGGCGGAATATCTGCTCGCGAGCGATACGCCCGATCTTCTGCTGGTCGATATCAACCTCTCGGGCCGCGACGGGCTGGAGATCACCCGCGATCTTCGCGCGCGCTCAGAGATCGGCATCATCCTGATCTCGGGCCGCACCGATGAGGTCGACCGCATCATCGGGCTGGAACTTGGCGCCGATGATTATGTCTGCAAGCCCTTCAATCGGCGCGAGCTGCTGGCGCGGATCAAGAACCTTCTGCGCCGCACCCAGGCATTGCGGCTTCTGGAGCGGAAATCGCTGCGGTTTGAAGGCTTTACCTTTGACCTTGCGACCCGCGCGCTGACCGGGCCGGAGGGGGCCGTGATCCCCCTGACCCGTGCGGAATATGAACTCCTCAGGGTTTTTGTCACCGCGCCGGGCCTGGTGCTGGACCGTGACCGGCTGGCAAGCGCAATCTCGCCCCGCCGCAGCGGGGTGAATATCCGCAGCGTTGACGTGCTGGTGCAAAGGCTGCGGGTCAAGCTTGGTGATGACCCGCGCAGCCCCCGCATCCTCGCCACCGCGCATGGCGAAGGCTATTTGTTCACCGCCGCGCTGGATTGAGCCGACAAGGCCGCCAGATCCGCCCGTATCGCAGTTTTGGCCCGGCCCACAAGCGCGCCAAGCCGCGCCAGCGCCGGTCCCGGGTCACCCCCCTCCCGCGCTGCACGCTCGGTCTCCTGAAGACAGCCCGTCAGGGCGGCGAGATCAAAATTCGCCGCAGCGCCCGCCAGCTGATGCGCCTCGCGCGCGAGGGTGGCCATATCGCCGCGCGCAACCGCCGCGCGGATCAGGGGCAGCGCAAGATCAAGTCGGCTGAGAAACAGCCCCGCCAGATCTGCCACCACATCGGGCGGCAGATCTGCCAGCGCGCCCTGCAAGACCGGATCCCCCTGACGACAAACATCCGCCAGCGCCGCCATAAGCCGCTGCGGTGAAAGCGGTTTCGCCAGCATCAGCGCCATGCCTGCAGCAAGGCTCGCCTCGGTTTCGCGGCCCGCAATATGGGCCGAGATCCCGATCACCGGCACGCCAGCCCGGGCGGGATCGGGCAACGCGCGAATGCGCCTGAGCGCCTCGGTGCCGGAAATATCGGGCAGATCGACATCCATCAGCACGGCGTCGTAATCACCCGCCGCTGCCAGATCGACCGCGGCCAGCCCGGTTTCGGCCATCTGCAACCGATGCCCGAGCGGCGTCAGGATCGCCGCCACCACCATGCGGTTGACCGGGTGATCCTCGACCACCAGCAGGGAAAGCGGCCGCAGATCAACCGGGGCCACCACGGGCGCCGGCGCCGGCGCGGCTGCGACCGGCAACTCCAGTTCCAGCACGAAAACCGCGCCGGGAGGGGCCGCATCTTCCAGCCAGAGCCGCCCGCCCATCTGCGCGGCAAAGCGCCGGCAGATCGCAAGACCCAGCCCGGTGCCACCGAATTGCCGTGCAGCGGGCGTCTCGCCACGCTCGAACGGCTCGAAGATCCGCTCACGGGCCTCGGACGCGATGCCGGGGCCGGTATCGCTGACCCGAAACCGCAGCATCACCCGGCCAGGCCCGGCCGGGGTCGCGGTCACGGCCAGCGCCACATGGCCCCCCGGCGTGTAGCGGATCGCATTTGAGAGAAGGTTCACAAGGATCTGCCGCAACCGCCCGCGATCCCCGGTCACGTGCCCGGGCAGATACGGCGCCAGGGTGATTTGCAGCGCGAGCCCCTTTTCCCCGGCCACCGGTCTGAGCAGCCATTCCGCATCCGCGACCAGTTCAGACAGCGAGAAATCGGCGCTGGCCGCCCGCGCCTCATCGCGGTCGGGCCGGATGAAGTCGAGAATATCGCCGAGGATCCCCATCATCCGCTCGCCCGACAGCTCCAGCGCCGAAAGCTGATCAAGCTGCTGCGGCGTCAGCCCGTCGCGCGGCAGCGAGCGGATCATCCCCTGCATCCCGTTCATCGGCGTGCGGATCTCATGGCTCATCATCGCGAGGAATTCGGATTTCGCGCGATCCGCAGCTTCGGCTTTTTCCCGGGCGATGTCATGCGCCGCGACCTCTTCGCGCAGGGCATGGGTCCGCTCATCGACCAGATCGCGCAATTCGTTGCGGTGCCGGTGCAATTCATCGAGGTGGCGCGCCCGCTCTTCCTCCAGCGCGTCATTATGGATCGCCTGGGCGCGGAACACCGCCACCGCACGCTCCATCCCCGCAATCTCATCCTGGCCCCGGGGCTGGATTTCCTCGCCGATCGCCCCCCCCGCCAGCCGCGTCATCGACAAAGACAACCGGTCGAGCCGGCGCGAGATATTGCCGCGCACATAGAACCAGAACACCGCAAGCGAGGTGATCAGCGCCGTCACCGCCCCCCAGGCCTGCAGGCTTTGCGCATAGCGGATCGCCGACAGGACGCCCGTCCCGGCCTCGGTCGCCCGTGCGCTCACAGAGGCTGCCAGCACCCCGGTGCTCTTGTCGATCCGGCCCACCGCCTCGATCACATTATCCCCGGCCGAGGCGATGCGGCCCTCCAGCGTCAGAACCGCAGCTGTCGCATCCAGTATATCCGGCGCGCCGCGCGCCCTGGCGCCGGGCGTACGCGGCGCCCCGGCGCGGATCACCGTCAAAAGCGCCAGCGCCCGGTTGGCGCGTACCGGATCGGCAATCGTCTGCACCCGGCGCGAGACGATAGCGAGGCGTTCTTCCATCGCCCGGCGCAGCCCCGCAAGCTCTTCGGTCGCGCCTGAAGGCCGGTCCGGCACGGTGGCGAGGCGGTTGAGCAACAGCCCCAGTTCAGAGGCATGGGCGCGCATCTCGAACATCAGGCTCAGCTGGAAAAGATCGACCTCGATCAGCTTGTCGAGCGCGGCAAATCCCGCTTCCCCGCTGGTGGGGCCGATCTCGTAAAGGCTGGAAATCGTCGCGGATGCGGCGGCTTCGGCATTGGCGACCATCGTATCGGCAATGCCGCCAAGCTCGGCAGCGGCGGCAATGCCCTCGCCGATATGCTGACGCAGCGTGAGCCGCGCGAGAATGCGGCGTTGCACCACCAGATCCAGCACGCCAATCGCACCGCGCAGATCGCGGATCGCGATCTCAAGCCCGGCGATCGCTTCGCGGTCGCTGTTTCTGTAGGGCGCCAGCCGCCTGTTCAGCACATCCACCTGGTCAAAGAGCCAGGCGGTACGCTCGCGCCGCTCGGCCTCGGTCTGCACCAGGGCCAGTTCAGGGGCCAGTGCCACGATCCGCGCGCTGGATTCGGCAAATCCGCGCAGCCCGGCCAAAGCCGGAATCGTGCGCTCGCTCGCCTCTTCCTGGGCGCGGATGGTGCCGCTGAGTTCAAGCCAGCCGATCAGCGCCGCCGCCAGCGGCAGGCCGGTGATGACAAGAAAGGCCGTCAGAAGCCGGGAGCCCAACCCCCTGCCTCCTTTGCTTCCCCTTGTCGCCAGATCACCCTGCATCACCTGAATCGCCTCTTTCCCTGTCCGGGATTTCCGCCGAAACTGGCACGTAACCGCCGCGAGGCCATCCGAAAAATGCATATGACCCGTCCGACCGCCGCCCTCATTGCCGTGACAGGCGTGATTTTTGCCCTCAGCGGGTCTTTCGGCGGTCTTCGCGCCGAGCCGGCCGGGACGCCTTGGTCCCTTCTGGTCCATGACCACCCGATGGATGACGCAAGCCCGACCCATCCGCTCAGCTATCAGCCGCTGGATCACGCCGCGCAGCCCTGGCAGCTATGCATCCTCTACCCGCATCTCAAGGATTCCTACTGGCTCAGCGTCAATCACGGCATGGCAGAAGAGGCGCGCCGCCTCGGCGTCGGCTTCACGCTGTATGAGGCCGGCGGCTATCCCAATCTCACACGCCAGATCGAACAGGCCGAGGCCTGCGTGGCCGCCGGGGCCGATGCGCTGATCATCGGCACAGTGTCTTATGACGGGATGACGCCGGTGCTGACCCGGATCGCCCGGACCATGCCGGTAATCGCTGCGGTGAATGACATCGCGCCCGAAGGGATCAGCGCCAAGGCCTCTGTGCCCTGGCGCGAGATGGGCGCCGCCGCCGGAAAAGCGCTGGCCGCGCGTCACCCGAAAGGCAGTGCCCCGGTCTCGGTCGCCTGGTTTCCCGGGCCGGAAGGCGCAGGCTGGGTACGTTTCGTCGATGAGGGGTTCCGCGCGGCGCTTGCAGACAGTTCGGCCCGGATCACCGAGGTGCGGCACGGCGATACCGGGCGCGAAGAGCAGGTGCTTCTCATCGAGGATGTGCTGGAGGCCACACCCTGGCCCGATTACCTCGTCGGCTCCGGCCCGATGGCCGAGGCGGCGGTGTCGATCCTGCGCGCGCGCGGGCGCGACGATATCGGCATCCTCTCGGATTACATGACCCATGCCGTGCATCGCGGCATCCTGCGCGGCAAGATCCTGGCCGCCCCCTCGGATTTCCCGGTTTTACAGGGGCGGCTGGCGGTGGAAATGGCGGTCCGCGCGATTGAGGGGAAGCTTGACATCCGCCATGCTGGCCCGGCCATCGTAACCGTGACGCCAGAGACAATCCGCAGCTATGATGCTGATGCGACCCTCGCCCCTGCCGATTTCGCACCGGTGTTTTCGTCTGAGCCGGAATAGGCCCTGCAAGGCAATTCAGCAGCATAGCCAGCACCCAGTTTCCTGAGCGTGAAATTACTTGACTTAAGACCGGGCGTTGGCCCTGATACCGGCAGCCCCGAAACGGACAGCCATGCTGAAAAGCCCCCGCCCTGGCGGCGCAAACCGCCGCAACATCCTCACCGCCACCCTGGGCGCTGCCGTCAGCGCGCTGACGGCCGGGTTCTGGCCGCGCGCCGCCGGGGCCGCTGAAGACCGGGTAAAGGTCGGCTTTCTTGGCCCCCTGAGCGGCCCGGTCGCCGCCTGGGGCCAACCGGGTCTGGATGGCAGCCGACTCTGGGCGGAATGGATCAACGCGGCGGGCGGTATCCGCATTGGCGGGCGCCAGCTGCCAGTCGAAATCCTGGCTTTCGATGATGAATATGACCCGGCCCGCGCCAGAATCGGCGCACAAAAGCTGATCCGGCGCGATGGCGTCAGCTTTCTCATGATGCTGGGTGGCGACACCTGGCCCGGTGCCGCGCCCCTGGTGCAGGAGACAGGGATGCTCGCCTCGACCCTGCTGCCCTCGGATCTCAGCCCCGAGACCACAACGCTCATCGCCCCTGCCGAGGTTCACCCGATCTATAATGTCACCGGCGTCGACTGGCTGGCGCGCAACCGCCCCGGGCTTCGCTCTGCCGCGATCTGCGCCCAGGATGATGTGTTCGGCCTGCCTTCAATCGCAACATACCTGGCCGCCTTTGCCGCCGCCGGGATTCGCATGACTGATGAGCCGTTTTTTTTCGACCCCGCCACCAGCGATTTTGAGCCGCTGGTGCGCCGGATGCTGTCGGGAAAACCAGAGATCGTCTGCCTTGACACCTGTTATCCCGATTACATTCTGCCGATCTGCGAACAGCTTTTCCGCCAGGGGTTTCGCGGCCAGATCCTCTCCTGCACGCTGGATTTCCACGACCGCATCATCGCCCATACCTCGCCCGAATTCCTGGAAGGCGCGATCTTCCAGTTTCCCGATTTCGACGACCCCGCCCTTGCAGCCCCCGAGGTGAATTTTCGCGACCCGGCGCGGTTTCATGCCGAATATGAGACCCGATTTCCAGGTCAGTGGAGTTCGGTCTCCTGGCAATATGCCGCTATTCTGGATCTGTGGAGGGCGGCGGCCGAGGCCGCTGACAGCACCGCGCCGGATGCCGTGCTGTCGGCAATGAAATCGGGCCGGGGGCTGCGTCATGTCTTCGGCCCCGCGCGCTGGTGGGGCGACGACCTGTTCGGCATTTCCAATGCCCTGGTCGGAAACTGGCCTGTGGTCGAAATATCCGGCGGCAAGGCGCATATTCGTGAATTCACCTCGGTGACCGACTGGTATGACCGCCACGGCGCCCTTTTGCACCGGGAGATGGAGCGTTATGGCCAGCTCTGGAGCCAGCGTGTCTGAGCTTTTGCGCCGCCTCTGGCGCGCCTGGCGGCGCCTTCCCGGTCTCAGGCGCCCTTCCCCTGCCCCCGCGCCCGCGCGCAGTTCGCTCTTCCATCTCAGGATGGAGAACAGACATCGCGACACTTATCAACGGCTCTCAAAGCGCCGCAGCCCGCACAATCTGGATTAAATATATGGGTCATTCCGTCGCAGACCCATACATTGCGGACATCTTGTCTTTATAGTGAAACTGCCCTACATCATTGGCAACGGGCCAATAGCAGCGCCCGCAGGCTTCCGTGACCCGAGGACAGCATGACCGATACGTCGCATTCCGCCGCAGAGCTTCCTGAACGCCCACTGAAACAGGCGATCCGCCGTGGCCTGATGTGCCGCTGCCCGGCCTGCGGCGAGGGCGCGATTTTCTCGTCATATCTCAAAGTGGTACGGCAATGCCCGGCCTGTGGCGAAGAGCTCTGGCATCAAAGGGCCGACGACGGCCCCGCCTATATCACCATGCTGATCATCTGCCATATCGCCGGGTTCATGATCCATGGTCTGTTCAGCTATACCGACCTGACGCCCGGCATTGTCGGCCTGATCGTGACGCTGACGGTGATTCCCCTGGCGCTGGTGATGCTGCCTTCGACCAAGGGCTTTATGGTGGCCATGCAATGGTCGCGGCGTATGCATGGCTTTGGCGAAAGCAGCGCACCGCAACACTGATGTCAGGCGCCGCGCCGCTGCCGACCTTCCGTTCGATCAACACCATCGGCACCTTGCCCGGATGGACATGGATGCGCCTGACCTGGAACCGGTCGCCAACGACAAGGCTTTCATACCAGCCCCGGGGCCGGAAATCAGCCGGCAGCATTTCGTCCTGACGCGCGCCCTTGGCTTTTAACGCCGCCACGGCCTTTTCACATCCAGTGACTGGTCGGCGCCCGCCGGTTCCAGACAGTCAGAAGCGGTTTCGGCATGGCCGGGGTGATGCCCATATCCCGCGCAGCGCAGAGCGGTCGGGCTCGTTAGCCCGCCTGCCGCCAGCGCTGCTGCGATGGGCGAATGCCATTTCGCTGTTCTCAGTTCCGGCACGCGTCGCGAAACCGCTTCTGACATGCATCGGGCAGCAGGTTTTGTCACCCGTTTTGCGCGGCCTGACCAGGCTGTGCTTTCCCTGCCGCCCGGGTCATTATATCATCATGCCACTGCGTCGGAACATCCGGCCGCCAAATCGCAATGTAAGGGCCGAGATGAAGCCAGAACCGCGGTCTTCCGATCTGTCTCTCGCGCCGGTCGCACGGCGCAAGCTGTCGGATTCGGTGGTCGAGCAACTGCGCGCCATGATCGCCTCGGGTCAGTTGCGCCCCGGCGACGCCCTGCCCTCCGAGCGTGACATGATGGCGCGGATGGGTGTCGGCCGCCCCGCCGTGCGCGAGGCTTTGCAGCAGCTGCACACCCAGGGGCTGATCACGATCTCCCATGGCGAACGCAGCCGCGTCAATCCGCTGAACCCGGATCTGGCACTGCATCAGATCAATGATATCGCGAGCCTTCTGATCGCGGCAGAGCCGGGCAATCTCGGGCATCTGCGCGATGCGCGAAAACTGTTCGAGACCGGGCTGGTCCGGATGACCGCCACAAAGGCGACGCCTGCAGATGTGGAACGCCTGCGCGGGCTGGTCGGCCTGCAGCGTGCGGCACTTGGCGATACGGCGGCTTTCATGCGCGCCGATATCGATTTTCACACGGCGCTGGCGGCGATCCTTGGCAATCCGGTAATCACCGCGCTGTCCCATGCCATGCTGGGCTGGCTCTTCAAACATCACGACACGCTTCTGCACTGGTCGGGGCATGAGACGGTGACGCTTGCGGAACATGAGGCGATCACCGATGCGATCGCGGCCCAGAACCCCGATCTCGCGGCGGAGCGGATGCAAAAGCATCTCGACCGGTCGGAACGGCTTTACCCCCAGGGCTGACCCTGCCGCTCTCAGCCGGGCTTTTGCGCCGTCAGGATAAAGCGGTCGTAAACCCGGGTTCTGAGCCGGTTGCGCAGCCCGTTGACCCGCCGTTGCGCCCGGGCAATCGGCTCATGCGAATGGCGCATGATGGCGGTGAACCCCGCCTTTTCCAGCAGTGGCACCAGCATTTCAAAGCGCAGGCCGCTGCCGAAAGGCAGCCCCGCCATGATCGCGGCATGGCGCGCGCCCATCGCGCCGTCATAAAACGGATCGGGCGAGATCCGGTCCCAGAGCGCCAGCAACCGCGCCGGCCAGTGGCCCGAACGCGCGGGCTTTGCCCAGTCACCATCATAGACCAGAAGCCGCCCGCCGGGTTTCAGCACCCGAAACCAGTCAGCAAAACCCTCTTCCGGCCGGGTCAGCGTCCAGACCAGGTGTCGGCACAGGATCGCATCCTGACTGGCATCGGGCTCCATCGTAACCTGCGCATCGGCCAGCACAAAGCGCAGCCGCGGCTTGCCCGCATGTTTCGCGCGCGCAACCGCGAGCATCGCCTCGGAAAAATCCAGCGCCGTGACCTCATGGCCCAGATCATGGATCAGCCGCGTCACCTCGCCGGTGCCGCAGGCCAGTTCCATAACCCGCGCCGGCGCGGGCGGCAGGTGATCGCGCATCGGCTGCGCCCAGGCGGCGGCCTCGGCCCCTGGCGCTATCGCATGGCCGAAGGCCTGGTCAAATGTCTCGGAACGGCGCGACCAGTAGTCACGGATGTCTTCGGCGAGATCGTGATTGATCACTCCGCAATCCCGGACAGGATCAGGTCAAACCGTTCACGCGCCCGTGTGGGCAGGGTCTCGGGCAATACGGTTTCCGCCACATCGCCGACATGGATCAGCATCACCATCCCCATCGCCACATGCGGCGAACATTTGATCCCGTAAGCGCCCGGCACATCGAAGGTGACGGTGAAATCCTCATTGATCTTCGATCTGAACGGCGTGGCGCCTTCGGGGATCATATCATCAATGGTCGCGGCATTATGGCTCGGCTGGGTCGGGATAAAGCGCACGGAATCGCCCGGGGCGATTTTCAGATAGGATGGCTCATAGATCATCGGGCCGTTTTCCGACCGGTTATACATCTCCACCTCATGCGTTTCGGCCAGCGCGGGCGTGGCGATCATCAGAAAAAGGGCGGCAAGAGCGGATTTCATGGCTGATCCTCAAGGCAGTGGAAACGGAATTGCGTGACACCGTCGGTCGGGTCGGTCAGCGTCCTGGCACCGACGCGGAAAATGCGGGCAAGGCGGTCGGCGCTGAGCACTTCGCGCGGCGGGCCAAGGGCGGCAAGCCTGCCCCCCTCCAGCACCGCCAGCCGGTCGCAGCCTAGCGCCTGGTTCAGATCATGCAGCGCGATCACCACCGTCACCGGCAGGTCGGAGACCAGCCGCAACAGGGAAAGCTGATGATGGATATCAAGATGATTGGTCGGCTCGTCCAGCAGCATGACCTGCGGGCGCTGCGCGAGAGCCCGGGCGATATGGACACGCTGACGCTCGCCGCCCGAAAGCGTGGTCCAGGACCGCGCCGCCATTTCAGCCATGCCGACGCGCGCCAGCGCCTCGGCACAGATCGCAGCATCCTGCGCTCCAAAAGGCGCCAGCGGCGAGAGCCAGGGCGTGCGGCCCAGCTCCACCGCGTCACGCACGCTCAGCGCCTCGGTCGTCTGGGCCTGCTGTTCGACAAAGGCGATGCGCCGCGCGATATCGCGCCGGTTCATGCGCGACAGGGCCGTGCCGTCCAGGCTGACCGTGCCGCGCGGCCGCGCCGCGATCCCGGCGAAGAGCTTGAGCAGCGTCGATTTCCCGGATCCGTTCGGCCCGATCAGCCCGAGCGTCTCGCCACTGGCAACCTCAAGCGTGATGCCCTCGACGATGTTGCGCCCGCGCGCGGCCCAGCCAAGTTCATGCGCCGCGATCTTCATCCGCGCACCCTCCCCCGGATCAGGATCAGCGCAAAGCCGGGCGCGCCGACCAGCGCCGTGACCACACCAATCGGCACCACCTGGCCCGGGATCAGCATGCGCGAGACCACGTCGGCCGCGATCAGGAACACGGCCCCGGTCAGGGCCGCCGCCGGGATCAGCCGCCCGTGACGCGGTCCCACAAGGAACCGCGCCGCATGGGGGATCACCAGACCGACAAAACCGATGGAGCCAACAAGGCTGACCATCGTCGCGGTCATCAGGGTCACCGCACCGATCAGCACGATCTGCACGCGGCGCACCGCGATCCCCAGCGATGAGGCGGCGTCCGAGCCAAAGGAAAACGCATCCAGCGCACGCGCATGCCAGAGACAGGCGAGGAACCCGGCAACCGCGACCGGCAGAGCCAGTGTGACATCGGGCCAGCGCACGCCGGAAAGATTGCCCAAAAGCCAGAACATGATGCCGCGCGCCTGTTCGGCATTGGCGGATTTCGCGATGAAGAAAGAGGTCAGCGCGTTGAAAAGCTGCGATCCGGCAATGCCCGCAAGCACCATCTGTGCAGGGCCGCCGCCCGCCGCGCGGGCCAGGGCCGCAACAAGCCCAAAGGCCAGAGCCGCCCCCAGAAAGGCACCCCCCGAGATCCCGATGGCACCGGCACCGACGCCCATGATCGTCACCGCCACCGCCCCGGTCGAGGCCCCTGCCGAGACGCCCAGCAGATAAGGATCGGCCAGCGCGTTTCTGACCAGCGCCTGCAACACCACACCTGCCAGCGCCAGCCCCGCGCCGCATCCGGCGGCAACCAGCGTCCTTGGCACGCGGTAGGCCCAGATGATGCCCTGATCAATCGGATCGACCGGCAGCCCCGCCGCCCAGAGATTATTCGCCAATGCCGCCCAGACCGTCGACCAGGGCAGCGGCGTCTCGCCAAGGATCACGCCCGTCAGAATGGCGAGCGCAAGAACAGCCACCCCCGCCATGGCGCGCAGAGCGACATGGGCGGCAAGCGCAACAGGGGTGGCCGGTCGTTTCATTTCCGGCGGATCATTTCAGATCAAAGGCCGGCAGCGCCGCCGCCAGCTCTTCCAGCGCCGCGATATTGCGGATCGACGGGTCCATTGCATGGGCGTCGATGATCACGATGCGGCCATTCTTCACGGCCTCCATCTGGCTTACCACCGGATCGGATTTCAGGAATTCCAGTTTCTTTTCATGATCATCCGCTTCGAACCGGCGGCGGTCCATACGGGCGATCACGATCACATCGGGATTGGCCCGCGCGATGGTTTCCCAGGACACAACCGGCCATTCCTCGGGGCTTTCGACCACGTTCTTCAGCCCCAGAGACGACATCATCCAGGCCGGGGCCCCACCGTTTCCGGCAACATAGGGGTCGATATCCATTTCGGCCGACGAGAACCAGAACACCGCCGAGGCCTCTTTCAGATCAAGCGCCTTCGCCGCCGCGACCGCCGCTGCCTCGCGCGCTTTCAGGTCCGCGACCACCTCTGCGCCCTTGTCGGTGATGTTGAAAATCGTCCCCAGCTCTTCGATGCCGAGATAGATCCCCTCCATCGTATAGGGCTCCAGCCGCGTGCCGTCCGAGCCTGCTGTATTGTCCTTCCCGATGCAGTCGGACGGCAGGACATAGGCCGGAATGCCGAGATCGGCGAATTGCTCGCGCGTTGCCACGATGCCTTGCGGGCCGACATGCCATTCATATTGCACGGTCACGATACCCGGGCGTTTGGCGACGACGCTTTCGAATGAAGGGTCATTATCGGCCAGCCGCTCGATGCCGTCGTTCAGATCTTTGAACTCCGGCAGGACTTCGGTGAACCAGACCGAAGTGCCCGCGACCTTGTCGCCAAGCCCCAGCGTGTAAAGGATCTCGGTCGTCGCCTGACCAACGGTCACAGCACTTTCCGGCGCCTTGTCAAAGCTCAGCTCAAGCCCGCAATTCTGCAGCTTGAGCGGATAGCCGGTCTCGGCCAGAGCAGGCATGCCAAAGCAGAGCGCGGCCAGTGAGGCGGCCATTGAGAAACGGGTATTGGGAAAATATCGCATCCGGGATCTCCGAGTGGAATGGGGGATGGAGCGGATGGAGAGCGTGAAAACCGCGACGCACAAAGCTGGCCCGGCGCGACTGGCGCAGGCTGGCGGCACGGGATGCGGTGGCGCATCTGCGGGTCAAAATCATATCTCGCCTCCCCGGACGCCCCGTCCGGGTCAAGTTGGTTACAGGAGTCGGCAGGTCTCCTGACTGGCGGGTCACAGGGTCTGCGCAGCCTTCCCATGGGCTCTCCCACAGTGGCTTTGTCGCGCGGATCCTCGCCGCCTACAGTTGCGGGGGCAGTTCCGGTTCATCCCCCCAGGCGGGGGGATAACGGATTCCCTTTCAATTCCTTGCGGAAACCGACATTGCCTGATTATGGGCAAACCCTGCACGTTTCAATGACAAAGCGCCCCAGAGGCTCGTGCCCGGGCTATGGGATCAGCGCGCACCCCAGGTGTCGGAAAGCCGGTAGCCGCCGGGCCAGGGATCGGTCGGGTCCAGCATATGCTGATGGATGCCGGTAACCCAGCCGCGCCCCGAGATTTCCGGCCGGATCGCCGGCGTCCCCGCCAGATCGGAGGTGCCAAGGATGCGGCCCTGAAATTCCGACCCGATCAGCGAGACAGTGGTCAGACGGTCGGCCTCAGACATCTGGCCGCGCGCATGCAGCACCGCCATCCGCGCGGAAAGCGCGGTCCCGGTCGGCGAGCGGTCAACCTTGCCGGGCCGGATCGCCACGGCAGCACCGGCGCGGAGTTCATTCCCCTGCCGCGTCACCTCGCCCGCGAAGAGGCAGAAGGAATAATGCGTCCAGTCCGGATTGGTCGGGTGGCGGAAGCCCAGCTGCTCGGTGCCGGCCTCCGAGATCCTTACCCCGAGCCTCGCGATATCATGCGCCTCGTCGGGCGTCAGGCTGAAACCTAGCGCTTTGGGATCGACAAAAACGAAACTGTCGCCGCCCCAGGCGGTATCGACCGTCAATGTGCCAAGGCCCTCGACCTCAAGCTTCGCATCCAGCCGTTCCGCGAAAGAGGGCAGGTTTTCGACAAAGATCCGCTCCGCCTTGCCATTGCGGCATTCGGCGCGGACATGGACGAGGCCGCCCGGCGCCTCCAGCACCATGCGCGTTTCCGGCTCGACCATCGGGATGATGCCGCCATCAAGCAGCACGGTCGAAACGCAGATCGAATTGGAGCCGGACATCGGCGGCGTGTCCTCGGGCTCCATGATGATAAAGGCGGCATCGGCGCGCGGGTCTTTTGGCGGCACAAGCAGGTTCACATGGCGGAAGACGCCGCCGCGCGGCTCGTTCAGCACGAAATTCCTGAGCGTCTCATCTTCGGCGATCCAGCGCGACTGGGCCCAGATCGTGTCACCCGGCGGCGGGCGGACCCCGCCCACGATGACATCGCCCACCTCACCCTCGGCATGGGCGGAAATCACATGGATGGTCTTGATCGAGCGCATGGGGAACCTCAGGAAAGCCAGGAGGGAAGGGTTTTGGCGGCATGGCCGGTAAGGGCGGCAGCGGCACAGGTTCTCAGACTGTCAAACCGGATCTGCCGGCCCGAAAGTCCCGGCCCATAATGGGCGTACTTGCCGGAATTGGTCATCAGCGTGCGGGTCGCGAGCGGGAAGACCGGCTCGGAGATCGAGCACCAGCAGAGGTCAGGAAGCACCTGCACACCGGCGGCTTCGAGGGTCGCGAGCGTGCCCTCGCCCTGCAGATCGGCAATAATACTGCGCCCGGCAGTGATGATGGTCGGCACCTGCACCCGCCCACCGTTCAGCGCGCTTGCGAAGGCGCGGCATTCCTCGCGCGAGGCATGTGGGCTGCCGATGGCGACAAGGTCGATCTCTTCGCCGCCCTGGTTCAGCTCCTCCCAGGCGCGGGTGAAATCAGTGCGGCTGATCCGGGCCGCGTCGGCATCGGGTGCGACAAGATGCGCTTCGGGCGTGACCCCTTCGACATGCAGCATCGGCGCGGCCGAGGTGGTGCCAAAGGCCGCGCACAGCGCCTGTAACTGCTCGCGCGATGCCGCGCCCACACCTCTGAGCAGGGGGATCCGGTCTGGCGAGGCGCGGCCCGCAAGCCAGCCCAGCAAAGGCCAGAAGAGATCATCCGCGCCAGAGATCGCCGCCACGTCGATGACGCGCTGCGCCGCCCGGTTCTCGTCCAGACAGACGCCGGCCAGCGGCGCGCGCCCGGTCATCGCAATGAAAAGGTCGAGGAAATCCGGGTGTTTCGCCGTACGCGCCCCCAGCACGGAATTGGCAAAGATCACCGCATTGCTTTCCGACCAGCCAATGGCTTCGCCTTCGGCCGGAGCGCTTTCCAGCAGATAGGGTGCGCAGGTGAAGCTTGGCCGACAGCCCATCGCCACATAGGCATCGGCCAGCCGCTGCGCCGGGGTGCCGAACAGATCCGGCACCCCCTGGGCACGCCAGTTCTCGCGGTCGACCGAAATCGCATTCATCGTCGTTGGCACCCGCACCCGTGCCCCCAAATCCGCCATCTTTGCTGCGAAAGTCAGATTGGCCGGGCTCGCATAGATGCAGCCATCGATATGGCCCTGGGTCACATCGATCAGCCGGGTCGCGCCCTGATTTGCCGCCATCGCAACAAGGATGCGCATCGCCTGCGACACGGCCTCGCCTTCCGCGCCCGAAAGCATGGCCAGATCTGCCGCCGTCAGGGCCAGCGCCGATCCCGCGGCAGAGGCGACCGGCAGGGTCATTCCCGGGGCCTCGATGGCCCCGGGAATGACGGCCACCTCCTCCAGATGCGAGACTATGTCGAAGGCCGCGCGCTCCAGCCGCAGGACAGGCAGCGCCACGCCGAACATCTCGGCCGCAATCATCGCGCCCAGCGTCACCACATCTTCCGGCTCGCGAAACACCAGTGCCGCGGGCGCAAGCCCGTTCAGCGCCATATCCAGAAGCACCCCTGACCCGGTGCAGGAGCCCCGTGTCCCCGGCATCACCAGCACCCGCCCGGCAAGCGTCTCGCCATGCAGCGGGTGATGCGCATCGATCACCTTTGAGGTCGCGGGATCGACCCCGCCCCAGAAGCTCAGCGGCTCATCGGATGCCAGAACGCGACCCTTCGCCGTGCCCTCAAGAATGAACCGCGAGCCCATCATTTCACCACAAACCCATGGGCATAGGGATCACGCTCATCAATGAAGATCGTGTTGATCCCGGTCTGCCGCGCCCAGCCGCCAATCGACGGGATGATCGCCGATTTTCCCGGTACCGCGTCAGAGGTCGCCTCGACCCGACCCTTGAAGATCGAGCCGATGATGCTCTCATGCCAGAATTCATCGCCGACGCTCAGGCGGCCCTTTGCCGCCAGCTGCGCCATCCGGGCCGACGTCCCGGTGCCACAGGGCGAGCGGTCAATCGCCTTGTCGCCATAGAATACGGCATTGCGGGCATGTGCGCCCTCGACCGTCGGCACCCCGGTCCAGAGGATATGCGACAGCCCGCTGATCCGCGCGTCGCCGGGATGCACGAATTCATATTTCGCGTTCAGCGCAGCGCGCAGCTTCGGCGAGAAGCCGATCAGCTCTCCGGCGGTGAAATCGGCCATATCGCGGAAATTCTTCTGCGGCTCGACAATGGCGTAGAAATTGCCGCCATAGGCCACATCGACCACGATCTCGCCCAGTCCCTCGACCTCTGCCGTCAGACCCTCGGCATAAAGGAAGCCCGGCACATTGGTCAGCCGCACCTCTTCAACGAAACGGCCCTCCTGGCGGTAAGAGATATCAACCTTGCCCGCCGGCGCATCGATCGACAGCTGACCAGGCGAGCGCGGCTGGATCAACCCGTTCTCGATCCCCATGGTGATCGTGCCGATCGTGCCATGGCCGCACATCGGCAGACAGCCCGAGGTCTCGATAAACAGGACCGCCACATCGCAATCATCACGGGTCGGCGGATAAAGGATCGAGCCCGACATCATGTCATGGCCCCGCGGCTCGAACATCAGGCCGGTGCGGATCCAGTCGAATTCGCGCAGAAAATGCGCGCGCTTCTCAAGCATGTCCTTGCCGATCAGACGCGGGCCGCCGCCCGAGACCAGACGCACCGGATTGCCACAGGTATGACCATCCAGGCAGGAGAAAGTATGAACACTCATCATGAGCCTCAGAAGCGTTGGGGAGAGAAGGCAGATATGTCGAGGGCGGGTGCGTTTCCAGTCACAAGGTCGGCAACCAGCCGGGCGGTGCCGGCCGATTGCGTCAGCCCGAGATGGCCATGACCGAATGCGTGAATAACGCGGGCAGAATTCTTCGAGCGACCAATCGCCGGCAGGCTGTCCGGCAGGGACGGGCGAAAGCCCATCCATTGCACGCCGCCCTCGGGCTTCAGCCCGGGCAGGAAGGCCTGGGCTTTTTTAAGCATCGCCTCTGATCGTCTGAAATTCGGCGGCCGGTGCAACCCGCCCAGTTCCACCGCACCGCCGACACGAATGCCAGTGGAAAGGCGCGAGACCACGAAACCATGACCGCCAAAGGTCACCTGGGTCTTCAGATCGAACGCCCCGCGCGGCAGGGTGGTGTTATAGCCGCGCTCGGTTTCCAGCGGGATATGGTCGCCCACCGAACGCGCGATCAGATGCGAATGCGCCCCCGCCGCCAGCACGACATGCCCGGCATGGCGTATCTTCCCGTGCGAAAGCACTTCGGCGCCTTCAGTCAGAGGCCTGATCCCGGTGACCTCGTCGCGCTCCAGCACACCGCCATTGGCGCGAAACCGGTCGGCCAGCGCCAGGGTGTAAAGCTTCGGATCCGAGATGGAATACCAGCCCGGCGTAAAGGTGCCATGGGTGAAACGGGGCGCGAGACCGGGCTGAACTGCCGCCATCTCGCCCGCATCCATATGGCGGAATTCGATCCCGTGTTCTTCGCGCGCGCGCCAGCCGGGCAGGCTCGCATCAAGCTCGGACCGGCTTTCATAGACCTGAAGATTGCCCTTCTTCTCCAGCATCGACAGCGTGCCGGAAAGGGTCAGAAACGGCTCAAGCTCGGCCTTTGACAGATCCATCAGCGCGGTCTGTGCGACCGTCGACTGTTTCACCCGCGCGGGCGAACAGGCACGCCAGAACCGGAACATCCAGGGCGCGATCTTCAACGCATAAGACGGCGGCACCGACAAAGGCCCCAAAGGGTCGAGCAGCCATTTCGGCGCCTTCTTCAGGATCCCGGGGCTTGCCAGCGGCAGAATATCGGTAAAGGCGAAAGCCCCGGCATTCCCCGCCGATGCCCCCGCCGCCGGACCTTCGCGGTCAATGACCGTGACGCGCAGGCCCCGCGCCTGAATGGCCAGCGCCGCGGAAAGACCCACGACGCCCGCCCCGATGACAATCACATCGGTCTCGTTCTGCATTTTACGTCTGCCTTAATGAGTGGCGGCGAGGAACTTCTGCAACTCGGTGGTTTTGGGCGCCCCGAACAGCTCTTCGGGCGGCGCGATCTCGGCCATGATCCCCTGATGGAAGAAGGCCACGCGGTCGGAAACCTCGCGCGCAAATTTCATCTCATGGGTGACACAGATCATCGTCATACCCTCGGAAGCCAGCATCCGCAGCGTGTCGAGCACCTCGCCCACCAGCATCGGATCCAGCGCCGAAGTGACCTCATCGAACAGCATATAGGACGGCCCCATCGCCAGCGCCCGGGCAATCGCCATACGCTGCTGCTGCCCGCCCGAAAGCCGCGCCGGATAGACCGAGAGCTTTTCGCCAAGACCCACATGTTTCAGCTGCTTTTCCGCCTCGGCCTCGGCCTCGGCTTTGGAACGGCCCAGCACCTTGCGCGGCGCCAGCATGACGTTTTCCAGCACGGTCAGATGCGGAAAGGCATTCCATTGCTGGAACACGATGCCGATCTTCTGGCGCAGCTTGTTGAGATTCGTGGATTTTGCGTGAACCTCGACACCGTCCACGAGGATACGCCCGGAATCAATCGGCTCCAGCCCGTTGATACAGGTCAGCAGCGTCGATTTCCCCGACCCCGACCCGCCGATCACGGTCAGAACCTCGCCTTTGGCCACCGTCAGGTCGATGCCCTTGAGCACTTCCAGCGGACCAAAGCTTTTGCGAACTTTTTCAATCTCAATCATTGGACCACCGTTTTTCAAGATAGCTGCCGAAGCGGGCGACGGGGAAGCTGATCACAAAGTAGAACACACCGCAGAGCAGCAGCAGGAAAAGCGGCTCCTGCAGGCGGGTGATCAGATCTTTGGTGCTTTTCATCAGTTCGGACACATTGACCACATAGATCAGCGCCGAGTCTTTCATAACGCCAAGCGAAAGCCCGATCCAGGACGGAAGGGCGACCCGGCTGGCCAGCGGCAGCGCGATATAGCGCATATCCTGCAGCCAGCTCATCCCGAGCGAGCGCCCGGCGCGCCGCGTATTCGGCGGCACCGACTCCAGTGCGCCGCGCACGATTTCCGAACAATAGGCGGCTGTATAAAGCGACAGAACCCCGCAGGCGACCGAGAAGCCCGAGACCCGCAGTTTCAGCACCGCCGTGACAAAGGCGAAGGCCAGCGAGAGCTGGATCAGAAGCGGCACCGAACGGCACACATCCAGCACGAAGGTCACCGGAATGGCCCACCAGGGCCCGACCTGAAAGCGGAAGATGCCGCAGATCACCCCGACCACGGTCCCGATCGCGACCGAGATGGCGGTGACAAGCAGTGTCATCCCGGCGCCCTGGACCAGCATCCAGAAGTCTTTGGCGGTCATTGCTGTTTCAAACATGTCCCGCTCCCCTCAATATCTGAACAGCCGGGCTGCAATCAGCCGGGCGGAGAGCGTGACGATCTTGGTCATCACATAGAAAATTACCGCAGCAATGGCGAACATCTCGAAGGTGCGGAAATTGATCTTCACCAGGTTGTCGGTGACGCCAAAGAGATCCGAATTCATCGAGATCACCGCGCCCAGCGAGGTCATCAGGATGGCCCAGACAAACTGGTTCGTCATCGGCAGGAAAGAAATCCTGAGCATCTGCGGCATCACCACATAGCCAAAGGCCTGCGGCGCGCTCATGCCCAGCGACCGCGCCGAACGGGTCTGGGTGTCCGGGATCGCCTTCAGCGCGCCACGGAAATTCTCATGCAGGTAGCCGGCATTGTTGAACGTGATCCCGGCGAGCAGCGCAATATAGGGCGAGAGCCGCAGATCGACGGCAAAGCCCAGCTGCGGCTGAGTCCAGCCCGTGATCGCGATGCCAAGCCCCGCAAGGCCGAAAAAGGCCATATAGATCTGGAAAAGTGCAGGCGTATTGCGCGCCACTTCGACCCAGGTGGTCGTGATGCCGCGCAGCACCCGGTTGCCCGAGAGCCGGAAGGCGGTGAGAAGAATTGCAAAGAGGATCCCGAGGATCATCGAAAGCACCGCGACTTCCAGAGTCACCAGCGCCCCTTGCAACATATCAGGCAGCGATTGGAACGCCTGATTCCAGCGAAAGCTGTAATTGAACATATCCGCCTCCCAGTTTCTGAACGGGATCTTTGAACGGAGAAGCGGCGCGGAGGGTTTTCCCTCCGCGCCGCCGCATCAGCGGATAGATCAGCGATAGACGCCGTTGATCGTCAGATTGGCGGGCTCACCCTCGCCAACCCATTTCTTGTAAAGCTCGGCGTAACGGCCGGTGCGGACCTGCTGGTTGATAAAGAGGTTCATGTAGTTGATCAGGCCATATTCTTCGCGCAGCGTGACCAGCGCGACATAGTCCGGCACCATCGGCGCCTTGTCGACGACCTTGATGTCACCGAAATTGCCCGAAGCGACGTTGGCATTGGCGACTTCCATCGTGCCGACCGTCGCATCCAGCTGGCCCTGGCTCAGCGCAAGGAAGACGTCAGCCTGGTTCTGGAACGGACGGAACTCGCCCTCGCCCCATGCCTTGACCTGACCTTCCAGCCAGATCGCCTCATAGGTGCCGGCGGTGGCGCCGACGACTTTGCCCTTCATATCTTCCCAGGATGCCATTTCCAGACCCGGGCGGGCCACAACGGCATTCTCGAAAGCGTAATAGGGAACCGAGACGCCAACGGTCTTGGCGCGCTCCAGCGTGTCCGAGGTCGAGGCAACGGCCACATCAACGCGGCCCGACATCAGAGCCGGGATACGCTCGGGGAAGGTGGTTTCGACAACCTCGGCGGTGACGCCAAGCGCGGCGGCAAGGTCATTACAGTAATCGACGTCAAAACCGATCGGATTATTGTCAGCATCTTTCGACCCCATCGGCGGGAAGTCGAGGACAACTGCGCAGCGAAGCGTGCCCGATGCGATGATGTCGTCAAGCTTGTCGGCCATGGCCGGGCCGGCGAAAGCAGTGGCCGCCGTAAGGCCAAAGGCGAGGACTTTGGATTTCATGCAGGCTCTCCCTGAGTTGTTCTTGCTGTTGATTCACGTCGTGACACTATCATGTGTCATTGGTCTCGACGCAAATCAAAAATACAATTAGTATACAAGAGACCTGTCAGAGCAGGGATTGGAAGGCGATCCGGCTGCATTTTGGGCCGATTCAGGCATTATTCCCGAAAACCAATGCGCCTGACCGGGCTTTTGACATGAAACAAGGGCCAGGGGGAGCCGGAATGCCTGCCCGCGGGGATGGCGATTCTCGCAAAAGGCGCCCAGAATGACCATTGGCATGACTATCACCACAGCCAGCAGCTGTCCCGCGATCCCTGAGATCACGGCCCGAAACGGAGAGCAGAGATGACCACCACCCCCCTTTCGATCGAGGAACTCGGCACCCGAATCGAGCAGGTCTTTGTCCATGCCGGCATGAATCCGGCGCAGGCCGGCGCCATGGCGCGGGTGCTGACGGCGGGCGAGCGCGACCATTGCAAATCGCATGGCATCTACCGGATCGAAGGTACGCTGCGCACGGTGAAGGCGGGCAAGGTGAACCCGCAGGCCGTACCGGTGCTGGCGCCCGATGATGGCACTGCGCTTGTGCGGGTAGATGCGCAGGGCGGCTTTGCCAATGCCGCCTTTGAACTCGCCTTGCCGGAACTTGCCGCCCGGGCGAAAAAGCTCGGCATGGCGGCGATGGTGATCAATGACTGCACCCATCTCGCCGCGCTCTGGCCCGAGGTTGAGGCGGTCACCGCCCATGGCCTTGCCGCGATGGTGATGTGCCCGAGCTATGCGACCGTTGCACCCACCGGCGGCACCGATCCGCTTCTGGGCACCAACCCCTTTGCCTTTGGCTGGCCGCGCCCCGCAGGCGCCCCCTATATCTTTGACTTCGCCACTTCGGTCGCTGCGCGGGGCGAGGTCGAACTCCACCGCCGCGCCGGCAAAGCCCTGCCCGAGGGCTGGGCGCTGGATAGAGACGGCAATCCGACCACCGATCCCGAAGCGGCGCTTGCCGGCGCCATGCTGCCCTTTGGTGGCCATAAGGGTTCTGCGATCTCGACGATGATCGAGCTTCTGGCCGGGATCATGATCGGCGACCTGACCAGCCCCGAAGTTCTCGACTACCTCGGTTCGACCACGCTGGCACCGCGCCATGGCGAACTGATCCTTGCCTTCTCGCCCGAGGCCTTTGCGAAGGGCCGCCCCGGCGACCCCTTTGCGCGCGCAGAGACGCTGTTTGATGCGATCATCGGCCAGGGCGCCCGCCTGCCCTCGCAGCGCCGCTTCCGCGCGAGGGCGGAATCGGCAGCGGAAGGCATCACGCTCAGTGCCGATGAGGTTGCCCAGCTGGAGCGATTCCAGCGGCTTGGCCTCGACGCGGTCTGAATCCTGCAGGCCCCGGCCCAGCCGGGGCTTTGCCTTGCACATATTCAGGTGAAACTAATTTTACCTATATGGTTTCTTTCAACATTTTTTCCGACCGATTTTTGGGCATTTCGCTTTTCTGATACAGGAAAGCGGAATGTTCGCATGACATTCCTCCCCTCCCGGGGCATAGGCTGGCCCCATTCCCGGCGCTTTCCAGGAGACCTGTCGCCGCCCCTCCTTCACCCACCGGCCTGCCGCCGTCCCTCCTCCCATATTCCAGGCATGAAGATCGACAATGTCCAAACTCGCCCTCCGCGTCACCTGTTCCTCGACCCGCGGCATCGTCGCCGCCATCTCGTCCTTCCTCGCCGGTCAGGGCTGCAATATCACCGATTCCAGCCAGTTCGATGATGCCCATACCGGTCGCTTCTTCATGCGCGTGAGCTTTCGCAGCGAAGAGGGCAAAACGCTGAAAGACCTGCGCGAGGCCTTTGCCGCGGTTGCGAGACCCTTCGATATGGAAGCGGATTTCTTCGACGAATCCGCCAAGCGCAAGGTCATCGTCATGGTCTCGCGCTTTGGCCATTGCCTGAATGACCTCTTGTACCGCTCGAAGATCGGCGCGCTGCCGATCGAGATCGTGGCCGTCATCTCGAACCATATGGATTACCAGAAGGTCGTGGTGAACCAGGACATCCCCTATTACTGCATCAGGGTCACCAAAGAGAACAAACCCCAGGCCGAGGCCGAGCAGATGCGGGTGGTGCGCGAAACCGGGGCCGAACTGATCGTGCTGGCGCGCTATATGCAGGTGCTCTCAGACGAGATGTGCCGCGAGATGTCGGGGCGGATCATCAATATCCACCATTCCTTCCTGCCCTCCTTCAAAGGCGCCAATCCTTACAAGCAGGCCTTTGAACGCGGCGTGAAGCTGATCGGGGCGACCTCGCATTACGTCACCGCCGATCTGGATGAGGGTCCGATCATCGAACAGGATATCGTGCGGATCACCCATGCCCAGTCGGGCGAGGATTATGTCAGCCTTGGCCGCGATGTGGAGGCCTCGGTTCTGAGCCGTGCCATCCATGCCCATGTCCATGGGCGGGTCTTCATCAATGGCGAGAAGACGGTCGTGTTCCCGGCCTCGCCCGGATCCTATGCCTCGGAGCGGATGGGCTGAGGGCAGCTGGTCCGGCCATCACTGGCCGGAGGCCTCCGGCGGGGATATTTAAGGACAGATGAAAACAGCGAGGGCGCTCCTTTCAGGGAGCACCCTTTGTTTTGTGAAGCCGGGCCGGATCAGGCCAGCCAGGGTTTGACCTCGTCGAGTTTCGACCATCCGGCATACCAGGTGTCGAACAGCGCCAGCTGCTTTTCGATGAAACCGGCCTGGCTCGGCGAGAGCGTATCATCGGCGTTGAAGTGGAGCGCGTATTCCGGGTTCCCCTTCAGCACCATCATATGTTTGAAGAAGAGGACCAGATCGGGGCCGCCATCGACGCGGGCCAGTTCGTAAAAGGCAGTGTCGAGTTCTTTGGCCAGGCGGCGGGCTTTGACATCACCCGTGGCGGCGGCTTTGCACAGATTGCCCAGCGTCAGGATCTCGCGTGGCAGCACGCAGCCGATGCCGGTGATCGCGCCGGTTGCGCCCGCATTAACATAGCCGTGGAAGACCGAGGTATCGATGCCGATCATCAGGGTCACATCGTCATCGGCCGAGGTGATGTGTTCAGCGGCATAGGTCATCGCGGCATCGCCGCCGAATTCCTTGAAGCCGATCAGGTTCGGATGTTCCGCGCGCAGGGCGAAGAAGAGATCGGCTTTGGTCTCGAACCCGTAATAGGGGCTGTTATAGATCACGGCCGGCAGGGTCGGAGCAGCCGCGAGGATCGCCTTGAAATGCGCCTTTTGCGCCGCTGGGACCGCGCCGCGCGACAGAACACGCGGGATCACCATGAGGCCATGCGCGCCGACCTTTGCGGCATGTTCTGCAAGCGCCACGGCCGAGGCCGTATTGATCGCACCGGTTCCGACGATCACTTTGACGCCGGCCTGCACCAGGCGCTCGACGCCTTCCATCCGCTGCGCGTCGGTCAGGAGCGGCCAGTCTCCCATCGAGCCGCAATAGACCACAGAGGACATGCCAAGGCTGACGAGCTCTTTCGCCTTTTTGACCAGGGCGTCGAAATCGGGGCTGCGATCGGCTTTGCAGGGCGTCATCAGGGCGGGGATGGTGCCGGTGAAGATATCGCTCATCTGGCTGGTTCCTCTGTTGGGGCCGCGCGAAAGGTCTGGCGGTGCGATTCCATGGTTCAGCCGTGAGTATAGAGTTTGTATTTTATTTGTCGACATAAATTCCGTTCAGGCGCAGAACCGCGCGCAGCCTGTCCTCCCCCGGAGAGATCAGATGGAAATGTCCTGACGACGGTCGCGGGTGATCGCTTTCTGGATCTGCCGGATGATCTGATCGGCATGGGCGCGTGCAACCTGATCGGCGGCAGCGATATCGCGGGCCGCAATCGCCGCGACCATCTGCTCATGTTCGCGCAGCCAGAGCGCCGGCATATCGCCTTCGAAACTGCTGTAATAGTAAAGCCGCAACAGGCGGCGCCCCTCATCCAGCAACCGGCTGAACAGCGAAAGGTAATAGCGGTTGCGCCCGGCCTCGGCGATGGTCTGGTGGAACTGGCGATTGGTCGCGATCATGCCAATCTCATCGCCTGCCGCACAGCGGTCTTCATAAGCGCGCTGATAGGCGCGAATGCGGTCGAGATCTTCCGCCGTGTGATATTCCGCCGCGAGCCTTGTGGTGACGCGATACATCAGCGTCAGCGCATCGAAGAAGGTGTGGAGATTGGCGAAATCGATCTGCGACACCATGGTCGAGCGGTTCGGCAGCGTGTCGATCAACCCTTCGGCCGCAAGTCGCACCAGCGCCTCGCGGATCGGCGTACGTGACATGCCAAAGCGGTCGGCCAGCTGGATCTCATCGACAATGGAGCCTGGCGGAAGTTCCAGATCAAGGATCTGGTCGCGCAAAAGTTCATAGACCATCCGCACGCCGGAGCCGCGTTTACGGTCCTGCCCCGCAGGCGTTTCGCTGGCTGTCATCGGCGCGGATCCCCTTCATGTCGACAAAAGGAATACGCCACTGTTTTTCCGCGATCAACAGCGACAAGGCACCGGGGCGGGGTCAGGCCGCCGAAAGCCGCGCATAGCGCCCGCCACTGACCGACAATTCGGCATGTGTGCCCATTTCGGTGATGCGGCCCTCTTCCATCACGATGATCCGGTCGGCATCGCGAATCGTGGCCAGCCGATGCGCGATCACCAGCGTGGTGCGGCCCTCGGCCAGACGTTCCAGCGCGGCCTGGATCTCGCGTTCGGTTTCGGTATCCAGGGCCGAGGTCGCCTCGTCGAGGATCAGGATCGGCGGGTTTTTCAGGAAGACCCGGGCGATGGCGACGCGCTGCTTCTGGCCGCCCGACAGCATGACACCGCGTTCGCCCACGATGGTATCCAGACCCTGCGGCAGCCGCGCGATCATCTCGGAAAGCTGCGCATGTTCTGCCGCCGCGATGATCTCGGCCTCGCTCGCATCGAGCCGGCCATAGGCGATATTCTCGCGCAGCGTGCCGCCGAACAGATAAACATCCTGGCTCACGATCCCGATCTGGCGGCGCAGGCTGTCGAGGGTAAAGCCGGTGATATCATGCCCATCAAGCGTGATCGCCCCCGAGGCCGGTTCGTAGAACCGGGGCAAAAGCGCCAGAAGCGAGGTCTTCCCCGCCCCTGACGGGCCGACAAAGGCCAGGGTCTCGCCGGGATGCACGTCAAAGGTGATGTCGCGCAGCACCGGGCGCGCCGGGTCATAGCCGAAATTCACCGCTTCAAACCGCAGTGCCCCGCTCAGCGCGGGTGCCGGGCGGGCATCGGGCAGGTCGGCGATATCGGGTTCGGTCGCGAGCAATTCCTGATAGCGGCGGAAACCGGCGATGCCTTTGGGATAGGTTTCGAGCACGGCGGCGATCTTTTCCAGCGGCCGGAAGAACACCGATGACAGCAAAAGGAAGCCGACGAACCCACCCGCCGTCAGACTGCCTTCCAGCACATAGCCCGCGCCCGCAACCATGATCAGTACCTGGACGCCGCGCATCCCGATGTAATTCAGCGCCTGGCTTGCCGCCATGATCTTATAGGCGTCGAGTTTCGTGCGCCGGTACATGGCATTGTCATGCGCAAAGCGCGCTTTCTCATGTTCCTCATTGCCGAAGGCCTGAACGACACGGATACCGCCGACATTCTCTTCCATCCGGACGTTGAAATTCGCCACCCGGGAATAGATCGCGCGCCAGGTCGCGGTCATCCGCCCGCCAAAGACCGAGACGATCAGCACCGCCACCGGCACGATCACCACCGTCATGATCGCCAGTGGCACATGCAGCCAGAGCATCAGCGCGAATGCCCCGATAAAGGTCATGATCGCGATGAACAGATCTTCCGGCCCGTGATGCGCGACCTCGCCGATCTCTTCCAGATCGCGGGTCACGCGGGATACCAGATGCCCGGTGCGCGATTTGTCGAAATAACTCCAGGAGAGTTTCTGGATATGGTCAAAGGCGCGCCTGCGCATCTCGGTCTCGATATTGATCCCGAGCATATGGCCCCAATAGGTCACAATCGCCATCAGCCCGGTATTGACCAGGTAGACCGCCATCAGCACCGCCGCCGCCATCAGCGTCAGGGACCAGTTCCCCGCCGGCAAAAGCACGTCGATAAAGCCCCGGACCGCGAGCGGGAACGCCAGCTCCAGCAGGCCCGACAGGACGGCACAGCCGAAATCGACCCAGAACAGGGTCTTCCAGGGCCGGTAATAGTTAAGGAAATCGCGCAGCATGGCTCACTCTGTCAGCCTTCGGGGCAAAGATAAGGCCTGGACCCGAAGAGCCGGATGGTCAAGAGCCCTCAGCCGAAAGCCGCCACCCTGCCTGTGACCGAAAGCACCACTTCTGCGCCTTCGCTCAGCCTCGGGCCGCCCATCTGATCGACCTGGATCTCGGTGCCGTTGCAATCGACCCAATAGGTCAGATCATGCCCCTTGAACTCGACCGAGGAGACGCGGCCCCGGGCCGGCTCATCTGCCCCGGCCTCGCGAATGGCGATCCGTTCCGGGCGCAACGAGAACCCGATCGGGCCACTGGCCGGGCGCTCCAGCGCGATCGGGCCCAGCACGGTGTCGCAGCTTTCGCCCCGGGCCTCGCCGGTAATCAGATTGGTGCGGCCCAGAAAGCCCGCGACAAACGGGTCGGAGGGGCGGTCATAGACCTCGGCCGCCGGGCCACACTGCAACAGACGCCCGTCTTTCATCACCGCCACGCGGTCGGCGAAACTGAGCGCTTCTTCCTGGTCATGGGTGACGAACAGGATACCGATGCCACTCGCCTTCAGGAGCGCCCGGATCTCGCGCCTTGTGCGGGCACGCAGCCCGGCATCAAGGTTCGAGAACGGCTCATCAAGCAAGATCACCGCCGGGGCGGCGGCAAAGCTGCGCGCCAGCGCCACGCGCTGCTGCTGGCCACCGGAAAGCTCATCGGGAAAGCGGGCGCCGTAACCCGCAAGGCCAACCATCTCCAGATAGCGCGCGGCAGTTGCGGGCGCGCGGTCGGCCGCGCCGAACAGCACATTCTGCGCCACGGTCATATGCGGGAAGAGCGCATAGTCCTGGAACACCATACCGATGCCGCGCTTTTCCGGCGCAATACCGGTGACATCGCGTCCCGCCAGCCGGATCTGGCCCCGGTCCGGGGTCTCGAACCCCGCGACCATCCGGAGCGTCGTGGTCTTGCCACAGCCCGAAGGCCCGATCAGCGCAAGGATCTCTCCCGCCGCCAGATCCAGTGAAAGATCATCGACCACGGCCTGGCCTGCGCCAAAAGACCGGCTCAGATGTGAAAGCGACAGCAGCGGCTCAACCGTCATCTTCTTCCCAATTCCTTGCGACCGGCGCCTTCATATTTCAGGATCAGCCCGACGAAAAACGCCGAAAACAGGATGATCGCAAGCGCGAATGGCGCGGCTTCGGTCATCATGCCCTCGACCGTGCGGCCAAAGACCGTGGTTGAAAGACTGCGCCATCCGGTGGGCGCCAGCATCCAGTTCAGCGGCAATTCCTTGACCACGGCGATAAAGACCAGGAGGCCCGCCGCCACCATCGGCCCTTTCAGGCGCGGCAGCGTCACACGCGCAAAGGCGCGGCCCGGCCCGACCCCAAGCGCGCGCGCCGCCTCTTCCGGCCTGGTCCCGATCTGCATCAGCGCCAGCCGCAAGGGCCCGAGCGCCAGCGCGAGGAAGGTCATCACCCAGGCGAAGATCAGGACGCCATGGCTCTGATAGGCAAAGGGAATGACCGCCAGGGTGAAAAACACCATCGCGAGGCCAAAGGCCAGGGGCGGCGTCGCATAGCCCATCCAGGCCAGCCGGTCGGTCAGGCTCGCAAACCAGCCGGGCCAGCGCAGCGTCAGCAAAACCACCGGCAGCGCCAGCGCGACTGTCAGCACCGCGACCACCGCCGCCGCCAGGCCCGAATTCAGCGCCGCCTGGCCCAGCTGGCCCCAGTCAATCTCGCCAATGCCGCGCCGCATCCAGTGGCCCAGCACCGCCAGGGGCAATCCGAGCGCAGCGAGGCTTACCAGAATGACCCAGCCCCAGGCGAGCACCGCCCAGCCGCCAAGCCGGACCGGCCGCCCGCGCCGCTGCACCCCGGTCCCGACCCGGGCAAAGCGGCGGCTCCGCGTCAGCCGCGCCTGCGCGAACAGCGCCAGCGCCGCCACGCCCAAAAGCATCAGCGAAAGCCAGGCGGCATAGGTGCGGTCAAAGGCACCGGCATATTGCGTATAGATCGCGTAGGAAAACACCTCATAGCGCATCAGCGCGATGGCCCCGAAATCGCCGATCACATAAAGCCCCACGACCAGCCAGGCCGAAACCAGCGCCGGCCAGAGCTGCGGCAGCACGACATGGCGCATGATTTCCACCCGCCCGCGTCCCAGCGAGGCGGCGCTTTCCTCAAGCCCCGGATCCATCCCCAGAAACGCGGCGCGCAAATTCAGGAACATATAGGGGAAAGTGTAAAGCGACAGCGAAAGCCCCGCCCCCAAGAGCCCGTGCAATGGCGGCAGTGAGACCCCGAACCATTCCCGCGCGAAACCGTAATAGCCCGAGAGGCCCAAAAGCGCATAGGCCATCACATAGCCCGGCACCGCCAGCGGCAGCGCCATCAGAAATGTCACCAGTCCGCGCGCCCGCAGATCGCTGCGTGTCACCAGCCAGGCCATGGGCGCCGCGATCAGCGTGCCGATCCCCAGAACCAGCGCCACCAGCGCAAGCGTATTCCCCAGAAGCATCAGATTGCGCGACCGGAAGACGATCTCTGCCAGTTGTGCCGGCTCGGCCCCGAAGGCGCGTATCACCAGATAGGCCGCCGGCAGACAGGTGCCGACGCCCACAAGCCCCGCCGCAAGCAGCAAGGCAAGCGGCGGGCGGGGCCTGCGCCCCGCCCGCCCTGATGATGTCACGATGCCCGACAAGCTCAGAGCAGCCCGACCTCACGCAGCAGCGCAAGCGTGCCTTCCAGATCGCCGATCTGGTTCACATCGACCTTCGGGCTGATCGCCTGGACCGCCTCAAGGCTTTCCAGCGTCGCATGCGGGATCACGCCCGTGACAACCGGATATTCATAGCCCTGCAGCGTGATGAACTGCTGCGCAGCAGGCGAGAGCAGATAGTCGATGAATTTCTGCGCATTCTCTTTATTGGCCGAGGCCTCGACAATGCCTGCGCCCGCAACCAACACGAGGTTGCCGATGTCACCGGCTTCGAAATGCGCCTGATCGACCGGGAAGGCGTCATCCCTGGCGGTATAGCGGCCAAGATAGTAGTTGTTCACCAGGCCATAATCGACTTCGCCGGCGGCGATGGCTTCGATCTGGGTGCCGTTGTTTTTGTAGACTTTGGCGTCATTGGCGATCATGCCTTCCAGCCAGGCCCGGGTCGCCTCATCGCCATGGGTCAGGCGGAATGCCGTGACAAAGGCCTGGAAAGAACCATTGGTCGGCGCCCAGGCCACGCGGCCCTTGTATTTCTCATCGGTCAGATCGGTGATCTTTGCCGGAAGCGCGCCCGGCTCGACCCGCTCGGTCGAATAAACCAGCACCCGGGTCCGGCCCGAGGTCGCCACCCATTTGTTCGACGGATCGCGGAAGACCTCGAGCACTTTTTCATTCTCGGCTGGCGCCAGCTCTGCGAAAACCGGAGCCAGAGCGCCAAGCGCGCCGGCATCCTGGGCCCAGAACAGATCGGCCGGGCTGTTGGCGCCCTCTTCCTGCAGCAATGCCGCCATTTCCGAGGTCGAGCCATAGCGGACATCGGTCCTGATACCGGTCTCGGCCTCGAACTGCGCGATCAGCGGCGCAACCAGCGCCTCGCCGCGGCCGGAATAGATGGTCAGCGTATCCGCCGCGGCCATCGAGCCGATCCCGAGCGAAAGCGCAATGCCAGCCACAAATTTTCCGGGTGCGAATGTCATCAGAAGGACTCCTCCATTATGCCCCGCCGCCCACGCGTTCTGCGCCTGCGGATAGGCCGGATCGTGAATCTGTCGCAAATTGTCGTAATAGCTATCCTGACAATTATCATCGGTAATCACGGATGAAAACCGCAATTCTGACCAAAATGCTATTCGCGGTCCCGGCAGGCTGTTTCTGATGAAAAAATCGAGGCCTCAGCCGGCGCAGACAAAGGCGGCAAGCGTCGCCGTCTCGGCGATCACCAGGGGCCCCCGCGGCGGCTGAAAGGCGCTGTGGCGATGGGTGTTTTCTGGCAGGATGACCAGGGCCGCAAAGCCATCCGGCACCACCACTGTCTCCACCGGCGCGCCATCGACGGTCAGGCGCAGCCGGGGCGCATCGGTGTCGATGCGGATCTCCAGCCGCGTCTCTCCCGCCCCGCTGGTGCTGGCCGCAACGCTCAGCTTCAGCCGCTGCGCGAGGCCCGGCGCGGGCAGCGGCGGCAATTCCGGTATACGGGGGGCGAGGCCGGTCGGCGGCAAGAGCGGTTCCATCGCGCGGGCAAGCGCCAGCAGCGTGCTGTCCTCCCAGGCCCGCCCGGCAAGCGTCAGCCCGGCCGGCATCCCGGTATCCGCCATCACCCCCATCGAAAGCGTCACCGTCGGCACGCCCAGATGCCGGATCGCGAGATTGCCATTCGCGACCCAGGTTCCGTTGCGCCAGGCCAGATCCGCCGAGGCCGGGGTCACATCGGCATCCGCCGGCCCCACATCCGCCACCGCCGGAAAGATCACCGCATCATAGCCATGCCTGTCCATCCAGTCTTCCAGATCGCGCTTTCGGGTTTCCTCAAGCCCCCGAAACCCGTCTTCCAGATGCGGGATCTCGCGGAAATCCGCGACCGGATGCGCGCGCGCATGGGCAGGGTAATCGGCAATATCATCGCCAAAGCCGGTATAGCGGTCGGGCAGCGCGCCGTCGGGCTGCGGGAAAATCGCCGCACCATCGACCTGCGCCAGCCGGCTGAGGCCCGGATCGCCATTGGCGGCCAGAAAATCATCCCAGGCCCAGACCGAGAGATCGACAATCTCGCGCCGCAGATATTCCGGCGACACCAGCCCCCGCGTCCCGATCTTCGGCGCGCCGGCCCGGTCGCCTTCATAATTCGAAACCAGCGGAAAATCCGAGATCTCCACCTCTGCCCCCGCCGCGCGCAGCGCTGCGACCACCCTGTCCATCAGCGCAATGACCGAGGCGCGGGTCTCGACCCGCTGCCCGGTCGGCCCGCCGATCCCCGGGCTTTCCCCGCTCCCGGCCTCTGCGTCCTGGTTCACATACATTGCCGGCAGCGCAAAGCGCCTGCCCGTCAGCGCGGCGGTCAGCGCCGGATAGGAGTGCGGGCGGATCGCGGACGGGCGCGGCAGCGCAACCCAATCCTGCGACCGCCACAGATCGCCGCGCGTCTCGGGATCATCGGCCACGATCACGTCGAGCACTTCCAGCAGATCGGCCATGCTGCGGGTATGTGGCACCACCACATCCATCGTCGGCACCAGCGGCCAGTTGCCGCGGACCGAAATCAGCCCGCGCGATGGTGTCAGCGCGCAAAGCCCGTTATTCGCCGCCGGCGCGCGGCCCGAAGACCAGGTCTCCTCGCCCAATCCGAAGGCCGCGAAAGAGGCCGCCGTCGCGCTGCCTGATCCGTTTGATGAACCGGAAGCGAAAGCCGCTGTCAGGTAAGCGGCATTCCAGGGCGATTCCGCCCGCCCGTAAACGCCACGCTGCATACCGCCATTGGCCATTGGCGGCATATTGGTCAGCCCGATCAGCACCGCCCCCGCCGCCCTCAGTCGCCCGATCGCAAAAGCGTCGTCGCCCGCGACCAGATCCTGAAAGGCGGGCGAGCCTGCGGCAACCGTCAGGCCTTTGACCTTGTAACTGTCCTTGGCGGTATAGGGGATACCGTCGAGCGGCCCAAGCGCCGCGCCAGACGCGCGGCGCAGATCCGAGGCCCGGGCTTCCTCGAACATCGCCGGGTTCAGCACCGGCACGGCATTGAGCCTGATCCCCTGGTGGTCATAGGCGGCGATGCGGCGCAGATACCCTGCGACAAGTGCGACCGAGGTGGTTTCTCCCGCCTCCAGCGCCTGGCGAAGGTCTGCGATACTGGCGCCGTGGAGGTTCATGCCCGGGCCGTGGCCTGAAGCGGGGCGGGCTGATGCTGGGTGATGCAATGCACCCCGCCGCCGCGAGCAAAGATCTCGCGGGCATCGACGGTGACGACACGGCGCCCGGGATAGGCGGCGGCAAGGATCTCAGCCGCCTGCGCATCGGCGCGCGGCTCGCCAAAGCCACAGGCAATGACGGCCCCATTCAGCACCAGATGGTTGATATAGGACCAGTCGTTAAAGCCATGTGCATCCGTAATGGTCTCGGGCGCGGGCACATCAATGATTTCGAACCGGCGCCCCTTTGCGTCCGTCGCGCCCTCAAGGATCGCGCGGATATTGGCCATTACCTTGTGATCCGGGTGGCCCGGATTGCGCTGATCATGCAGCAGCACCGTGCCGGGGCCGGGGAAGGTCGCGACAATATCGACATGGCCATTGGTGCCAAATTCCCAGTAATCGCCCGTAAGGCCCTGTGGCAGCCAGATCACCTTTTCCGCGCCCAGCGTGCGCGCAAATTCCGCCTCGACCCGCGCGCGGTCGGCCAGAGGATTGCGGCGCGGGTCAAGCTGCACGGTTTCCGTCGCGAACATTGTGCCCTCGCCGTCGACATGGATGCCGCCGCCCTCATTGACCAGCAAGGAAGACACCACCGGCACCCCCGCCAGCCCGGCGATAAAGCGCGCGAGGCCCCGGTCATTCTGCCATTCCGCCGGGTCATCAGAACCCCAGGCGTTATAGATCCAATCGACCGCCGCAATCGACCCGTCTGCCGATTGCACGAAAGTGGGGCCGGAATCGCGGGTCCAGAAATGCTCGATCGGGCGCTCGACCAGTTCAACGGCAGAGCCAAGCATCGCCTTCGCCCGTGTCATCTCGGTCGGGTCGACGATCATCGTAACCGGCTGAAACGGCGCAATCGCCAGTGCGACATCGGCCCAGGCGCGGTAGCCCGCTTCGCGCGCGACCATGCCCTCGCCCAGCGTCGCACTCTCACGCGGGAAGGCCATCCAGATCCGGTCCTGGGGGGCGGTCTCGGCGGGCATGAACCAGTTCTTCGGCACCACGGGCATCGGCAACTCCTGTCGGACTGTTGCCCGATCAGATGCCAGAAAGCGCCGCTGGCGCAAGAGGGCGCGCAGAAGGGTCCGACCGCCCCGGCACAGCGCTCCGGCTCCCGGGCGGTGACATGGCGGCGTCTGGCCCCATTCGCGGCGCGCCCTGACATTTGTGACGATAAAGACATCGCCAAAGATCGCCCTCGCCTTGGCTTTGCGCCTGGCAAGCCGCGAAGGCGCGGTGAAGGTCCATCGCAACAAGGCTTAACCCAGGCGCGGGATTTCCAGCCAGGCCGGACTGTTCTTACGATTCAGGGCCACCCTCTGATCCCGCCTCGACCGGCGCCGCTCCGGAATCCAGCAGGCTCCGGATCAGCTCGAAACTGTTTCTGACCCGGAGCTTGCGGATCATCGAGGCCCGGTGCACTTCGACCGTGCGGGGCGAGCAGTCCAGCACCCGCGCGATTTCCTTCGAGGTCATGCCGCCGACCATATGTCGCGCCACCCGCATCTCGGCGGGCGTCAGAAGTCCCGGCGCCGCCCCGGTCTCGATCACGCGATAGATCCAGATCGCCAGGCGATGCGGTGCTTTCGGGGTCAGCGTCACCCCCCTGCCCTCCATCCAGACCAGCTGGCCATCCTGGCGGCGCATGAAACGTTCATCGCGGATCATCGGTCGCAGCCGCAGCGCCTCTTCCGCGCGTTGGCCCAGCCGCTCGAAATCGGTCTCGCCAGGGTAAAGCACCCGCATCGAACAGCCCTCAAGCGCGCCCGGGTCCCAGCCGAACACCCGCCCCGCCGCCAGATTGGCGCGGCAGATCACCCGGTCCTTCAGCACCAGCGTGGCTTCCGGCGCATGCAGAAAGGCCAGCGCGGCAAGGTCATCGGGGGCAGAAGACGGCATCGGTGTCTCGCTATACCTGGGCACCTACGTATTTCTACGGATTCCGGCCCGGCCTGCAATCCATCAGCATCACCGGGGATCGGACCAGAGTCCGGAGAGGGATCATGGGAAACAAGATATACAATACCGCCGCCGAAGCGCTGGACGGCCATCTGAAAGACGGGATGCTGATCGCCGCCGGCGGCTTTGGCCTTTGCGGCATTCCGGAACTGCTGATCGCCGCAATCCGCGATGCGGGCACCAGAGAGCTGACCGTCGCCTCGAATAATGCGGGCGTTGACGGATTTGGCCTCGGGCAATTGCTGGAAACCCGCCAGGTGAAGAAGATGATCTCGTCCTATGTGGGCGAGAATGCCGAATTCATGCGCCAGTATCTCTCGGGCGAGCTGGAGCTGGAATTCAACCCGCAGGGCACGCTGGCCGAGCGGATGCGCGCGGGCGGCGCCGGCATCCCCGGCTTCTACACCAAAACCGGCGTCGGCACCGTGATCGCCGAGGGCAAAGAGCACCACGATTTCGACGGCCAGACCTATATCCTGGAACGCGGCCTCGTCGCCGATCTGGCGATTGTGAAAGCCTGGAAGGCCGACCCTTCGGGCAATCTCGTCTTCCGCAAGACCGCACGGAATTTCAACGTCCCCGCCGCCACCTGCGGCCGCGTCTGCATCGCCGAGGTCGAGGAAATCGTGCCGCTTGGCGCCCTGGACCCCGACAGCGTCCACCTCCCCGGCATCTATGTGACAAAGATCGTGCAGGGCGCCCATGAAAAGCGGATCGAACAACGCACTGTGCGCCAGAAGGAGCAGGCATAATGGCTGGCTGGGATCGTAACCAAATGGCCGCCCGTGCGGCGCAGGAACTCCAGGACGGCTGGTATGTGAATCTCGGCATCGGCATTCCGACGCTGGTCGCGAATTACATCCCCGAGGGCATCGAGGTCACGCTGCAATCGGAAAATGGCATGCTTGGCATGGGCCCCTTCCCGTTCGAGGGCGAGGAAGACGCCGATCTGATCAATGCCGGCAAGCAGACCATCACCGAGCTGCCGCAAACCGCGTTTTTCGACAGCGCCACCAGCTTCGCGATGATCCGTGGCGGCAAGATCGCCATGGCGATCCTCGGCGCGATGGAAGTCGCGGAAAACGGCGATCTCGCCAATTGGATGATCCCCGGCAAGCTTGTGAAGGGCATGGGCGGCGCGATGGACCTTGTCGCGGGCGTGGGCCGGGTGGTCGTGGTGATGGATCACACCAATAAGGCGGGCGAGTCGAAAGTGCTGAAAGCCTGCACCCTGCCTCTGACCGGCAAATCGGTGGTCGACCGCATCATCTCGAACCTCGGGGTGCTGGATGTGGTGCCAGGCGGGCTGAAAATCGTCGAATGCGCCCCGGGCATCAGCGAGGCCGAGCTGCGCGCCGCGACCGAGGCGACCATCGTTGGCTGATCCCACCACTGCAAGACTGACACAAGGGGGCCACCAGGCCCCCTTTTCTGTGGCCTCCGTCTCAATATGAACCCGCCCCCTTCGCCGGCACAAAGCTGCCTGGACCCCGAAACCGCACTGCTGCCGCAGCAAAATCCCACTGGCCCGGCCATAGCCGCCGCGTTAACAGACATGTGAGATTTTCGCAGGAGCGACTCCGATGGCGGCCCCAGGCATTTCAGAACGCACAACCCTGTCCTATTTCACCGCAGCTTTCGTGGTCACGGCAATCGGGCTCGGGCTGGGGCTCTGGCTGGGCTTTTCCTCCGAACATACCACGCTCGGCGCGCTGAAGATCTTCTTCATCGTCTCGGTGCTGGCGGTTCTGGAAATCTCGCTTTCCTTCGACAATGCCATCGTGAACGCCAATAAGCTCAAGGATATGACGCCGCTCTGGCAGCGCCGCTTTCTGACCTGGGGCATCATCATCGCCGTTTTCGGGATGCGGATCGTCTTCCCGCTGCTGATCGTGGTCATCGCCGCCAATGTCGGCCCCTGGACCGCGCTTGTGATGGCCGCAAGCCAGCCCGAACGCTATGCCGAGATCATGCATGAGGCCCATCTGCCCATCGCGGCCTTTGGCGGCACCTTCCTGATGATGGTCGGCCTGTCTTTCTTTTTCGACAATGAAAAAGACGTGCATTGGGTGCGCTGGATCGAACAGAAAGCCGCGAATTTCTCGTCGGTCAAGGGGATCGAAATCGCCTTCGTGCTGGTGGTCATGATGATTTTCTCGAAGATCATCGGGAACGATCCGGCGCTCGGGCCTGCGGCCTCGAATACCTTCTTCCATGCCGCGATCTGGGGTCTTCTGACCTTTCTGATGGTCGAGGTTCTGGGGGGCATTCTCGACCGCAGCCAGGAGATGCTGGAAGGCGCGGCCAGGGGCGGCGTCGGCGCGTTTCTTTACCTTGAAGTGCTGGATGCGAGCTTTTCCTTCGACGGGGTGATCGGGGCTTTCGCTCTGTCGCAAAACCTCTTTGTCATCGCCATCGGTCTTGGGATCGGCGCGATGTATGTGCGCTCGATGACCATCATGCTGGTCGAGAAAGGCACGCTGGCGGAATATCGCTATCTCGAACACGGCGCCTTCTGGGCGATCCTGATCCTCTCGGTCATCATGTATCTCCAGGCCATCGTGCATATTCCCGAGGTGATCACCGGGCTTGGCGGTGCGGTGCTGATCGGGATCTCGCTCTGGTCGTCGATCCGCTGGAACCGCGCCAATCCCGGGGCAGAGTAAGGTCCGGCTCTCCGGACTTGCCGCGATGCGCGGTTCGGATCAGGTTTCGCCTGGTATCAGGAGCCAGGCAGGGGAAAGGATGGTCCTATGGTGACTTTGCGCAATCTTCTGGTTCTGGCCCTGCTGGCAGCCGGGCCGGCCGGGGCCTGTGAAGTCAGGGATTTCCTGACCACCGAATTGCCTGCGAAAGCCGATCTGCCCTGGATTGACGCGCTGGAACTGGCCTATCCGGGCACAGAGGTCAGCGCGAACCGTCAGACCCTGATCCTCGCAGACGGGCGCAAGCTGCCGACCGGCTTCGGTGACGTGCCGCTGTCGCCGCAGGAACGGCTGGAAGATGCCAGCATCACCGAACAGTTCCTGCAGACCTATCCGCTGGCCTTTGATCTGACCCTGCGCGAGGCGCCCTGGTTCGACCCGGGTCGCGCACGGAACGAACCCTTCTTCCGCGCGCTTTACGGCAACAGCGAAGCCGAGGCTGCGGCGGGGCTAGAAGAGGTGCGCTGGCCGGGGGATGCCAAAGCCGTCTTCATGATGTCGGAAAAGACCTGCGCCGCCACGCAGCTGCGCGCGGCCCTGGCCGCGATCCACGCCATCGGGCCGGAAATGAATGTCTATTTCCAGACCATCGGCGGCAGTTTCAACTGGCGCGTGATCGCAGGCACCACGCGGCTCTCGGGGCATAGTTTCGGCATTGCGGTCGATTTCAACACCGAGCTGGGCGGCTATTGGCGCTGGTCCGGCGCGCGCGAGGGCAAGGTCGGCCCCTATGACAACCGCTATCCCGAAGCGCTGGTGCACGAGATGGAGCGCTATGGCTTTATCTGGGGCGGCAAATGGCACCATTTCGATGGTATGCATTTCGAATACCGGCCCGAACTCATCCTTTACGCCCGCCTGACCGGCGCGCAATCCGACTGACATCCCAGACAGGAGACCCACATGCGTCTGTCGCTTCTTGCTGCCGCCACGGCCATCGGCCTTGGCTTCGTCGCGCCCGCCTCGGCGCAGGAACTGCTGGAAGAATACACCGCCTTTATCGGCCCGGCCGATCTGGTGAATTCGAAAGGCAAACGGCTGACGCAGCCCTGGCAGATCCTGCGCCAGGACCGCGCGAATTTCCACAAATTCGGCAAGGGCGATCCCGGTGATGAATGGGACAGCTTTTTCGGCGATGTGAAGAACCGCGATGCGATGGAGAAGATGCTGATGGGCGGCACCATGACCAAAAGCGCGCGCGCGGCCATCGTCAATGGCGGCGCGGTGGTCCAGGTGCAGATCTGGGGCCAGGGCGGTGTCGGGAATTACATCTCGGTGGATGTCTTCCGCTGAGCCTGGCGGGTCCGGAAACCGGGTTCGGGGGCTCTGCCCCCAGGGGGCCTTCCGGCCCCCTCCCCCGGGATATTTAAGGACAGATGAAAAAGCTCAGGCGGCGGCCCGGGTCGGGAACATGCCGCGGGTGATCGCTGCCATATCGACAGTGCCGAGGGGGCGACCTGACGGGTCGGTGACCGCGAGGCGGGCGGCATTGCCGGCGATCAGCTGCTTTGCCGCATCTTCGAGGAGCGCGGTGGCCGGGATGGTCGCGAGGCCCCCGGTTTCCGCGCCCTTCTGCATCACGGTTTCGACCCGGATCACCTTGCCGCGATTGACGTGTTCGACGAAGCTTTCGATATAGTCATCGGCGGGGGTCATCACGATCTCCTGGCCTGTGCCCTGCTGCACCATATTGCCGTCGCGCAGGATCGCAATGCGGTCGCCCAGCCGCAGCGCCTCGTCAAGATCATGGGTGATGAAGACGATGGTCTTGCGGATATCCTTCTGCAGATCCAGCAGGATCGTCTGCATATCCACCCGGATCAACGGGTCGAGCGCAGAAAACGCCTCGTCCATCAGAAGGATCGGCGCGTCATTTGCCAGCGCGCGGGCAAGGCCCACCCGTTGCTGCATGCCGCCCGAAAGCTGGTTCGGGTATTTCTTTTCGAACCCTTTCAGCCCGACGCGTTCCAGCCACATCGTCGCGGATTTCACCTGATCCGCACGGTCCACCCCCTGAACCTCGAGCCCGTAAACCGTGTTTTCCAGCACGTTCCGATGCGGCAGCAGCGCGAATTTCTGAAACACCATCGCCGTCTGATGCCGGCGGAACCGGCGCAACTGATCCGGGTTCATTCTGACGACATCATCACCACCGACCACCACCTCACCCGAGGTTGGATCGATCAGCCGGTTGATATGGCGGATGAGGGTCGATTTGCCCGATCCGGAAAGCCCCATGATCACCTGGATGCCACCGGCGGGCATCGAGATATTGATATCCCTCAGCCCCAGAACATGGCCATGTTTCTCATTCAGCTCTGTCTTGGTCATGCCCGCCTCAACCCGGGCGACCATATCAGCCGCATGCGGGCCGAAGATCTTGTAAAGCTTGCGGATCTCGATGCCGATTGCAGCAGTATCACCCATGAACGATCTCCAGATGCTTTTGCAGACGGCGCCCGTAAGCCTGGCTCACGCGGTCGAAGATGATGGCGATGCAGACAATGGCGAAGCCGTTGAACATGCCGATCGAGAAATACTGGTTGTTGATCGCCTGCAGCACCGGCTGACCCAGCCCCTGCACACCGATCATCGCCGCGATCACCACCATGGCCAGCGCCATCATGATCGTCTGGTTGATCCCGGCCATGATCGTCGGCAGGGCAAGCGGCATCTGCACATTTTTCAGCTTTTGCCAGGAGGACGAGCCAAAGGCATCCGCCGCCTCGAGCACATCCTTGTCGACCATGCGGATGCCAAGGTTTGTCAGACGGATGATTGGCGGGATGGCATAGATCACCACCGCAATCACGCCCGGCACGCGTCCGATCCCCAGAAGCATGACGACCGGGATCAGATAGACGAAACTCGGCATGGTCTGCATCACATCAAGCACCGGGTTGACCACAGCCTGCATCCGGTTTGACCGCGCCATCAGGATACCGACCGGGATCCCGACCGCAATCGCCACCACCGTACAGACGAAGATCATCGAAATGGTCCGCATCGTGTCATCCCACATGCCGAACCAGCCGATCGCCAGCAGCGAGACCACCGCAAAGGCCGTGATCTTCCAGTTGCGGCTGGCAAACCAGGCGATCAGCGCGATCACCAGCAGTACAATCGGCCAGGGCGTCTTCAGCATCAGGTTTTCAGACCAGATCAGGAACAGCCGCAGCGGCTCGAAAAGCCATTCGAATGTATCGCCCCAGGCGCGGGTAAAGGCCCGGAAATTCTCGTCTATCCCCTTGCGCAGATCGCGCAGCGCACTTGTTTCCATGGTGGGGAATTTGGTCAGCCAATCCATGCTGGTGTCCCTGTCAGATGCCGTGATTAACGGGTGGCCGGTCCTTAGCGGACCTGTTGATCTTAAAAGATACGAATGCGCGCGCGCCGGTGTTAACCGGCGCGGGCAGGATCCGGCGGCATCACGGCCGCCGGTCAAAGGCTCAGAGCGCGGCCTTGATTTTTTCGGCGGCCTCGGGGCTCACCCATTTCGTCCAGATCTCCTCATTCTCTTTGAGGAAATGACGCGCGCCATCATCGCCGGTCGCCTGATTGTCGGTCATCCAGGCCATCAGCCCGTTGACGGTGGCATTCGACCAGGAACGGGTGTCGAGATAGGCCTTCACCTCGGCCGGAGCGCTTTCGGCGAATTTCGAGGTCATGATGGTCTGGACGGTGTCACCCGGCCAGTCATTCTTTTGCGGATCGGCGCAATCGGCATTCGCGTTGCACGCCGTCCAGGCTTCAGCGTCATAGGGCACGCCATGATCAAGCTTGACCATCTCGTATTTGCCAAGAAGCGCGGTCGGGGCCCAGTAATAGCCGACCCAGCCCTGCTTGTTTTCGTAAGCGCGCGCGATGGAACCGTCGAGGCCTGCCGCCGAACCGGTGTCGATCAGCTTGAAACCCTTTTCTTCGCCACCATAAGCCTTGAAGAGCTGCGTGGTCACAACCGTACCGCCCCAGCCCTGCGGGCCGTTGAAGACCGCGCCCTTGGACGGGTCTTCGGAATCGGGGAACAGTTCCGGATGCGCCAGCGCATCATCGATGGTTTTGATATCCGGGTTCGCATCCGCGAGATATTTCGGGATCCACCAGCCCTGAACCGCGCCATCCGACAGCGCCAGCGCGCCTTTCACCAGACGACCCTCTTCGGTGCCGCGCGCGATCACTTCCGGGACAAGATCAATCCAGCCTTCGGGCGCGACATCGGGCTGGCCGCGTTCCACCATCGAGGTGATGGTCGGCACCGTATCGCCGGTGATCACGGTCGCGTTGCAGCCATAGCCTTCGGACAGGATGATCGCATCAAGTGCTGCCAGCACTTCGGCGCTCTGCCAGTTCATGCTTGCGATGGTCACATCACCGCAATCAGCGAAAGCCGCTGTGGCGCCAAGCCCCAGCGACAGTGCGACAGTTGCGACGGATTTTTTCATGGTCATCTCCCGGTTGCGGTTTGTTTGAAGGATCTCCAGACGGTACCGCTCATGTCTGCAGATTGGATGATGCCGTCCGACATGGTCCGGGATAGGGGCGGTTTCCCGCCCTGCCCTTCTGCCGGCCGGTGAGTCCCTTTTTCCTGAGGTCAGCGCATATTCTGCCAGGTCACAGCGCAATTTACGACACCAGTGGCAGAATTGCGACCCCTGTCCGGTAATCACCGGATTTAGCAGATTCTTCCCTTCGTACATCGCCGCCTGTGGCGGGCGCGGCCCCGGCCTATACCGGCAGTTCGCTGCGGGCGCCGCCGGGGAAATGTGAATACTTGTTCGGCGAAACCCCATATTTCTGCCGGAAGCTGCGCGCGAAATGCGACGAGGAAACATAGCCGCAGGCCACGGCCACTTCCATCACCGTCATATTGGTTTCTGACAGCAAAAGCCTGCCATGCGACAGCCGCAGCCCGTTCAGATACTGCACCGGCGTCACGCCAAGATAGCGCCGGAACAGCCGCTGGATCTGGCGCGGCGTGACCCCGACATGATCGGCGCATTCCTCCAGCAGGAAATCCTCGGACAGCCGCCCTTCCAGCCAGGCCACCGCCTTGACGACATGTTCGTTCCTCGTACCCAGCCGCGAGGCGAGCGAGGTCATCTGATCATCGCTTTCGCGCCGCATATGGGTCAGCAGGCACATATCCATCACCGCCTGCGCCAAAGCCGGCCCGTAATGTTCCGAGATCAGCTTGACCACCAGTTCAGCCGAAGCGATGCCGCCGGCACAGGTGATCACCCGGTTGTCGATGCAAAATACCCGGCGCAGCGGCTCCAGCTCTGGATAGGTCTCGATAAACCCGGGAATGTTTTCCCAATGCAGCGTGAATTGCCTGTCCTTTAGGATCCCCGCTTTCGCCAGCGTATAGGCCCCGGTGCACAGGCTTCCCACCGTCCGGCCGCGCCGCCACTGCACCCGGATCCAGTCCGACATCCGCCGTGTCGTCGTCATCTCCGGCTCGGTCCCGGAACAGATCAGCACATAGCCCGAGGGCGCCTCGGGCGGCAGCCCGCCATCGACCCCGACCCGCATCCCGTTCGAGGCCGTGACCTGCTCGCCTTCAGATGACCAGACCGCCCATTCGAACAGCGTCTTCCCCGCCAGCTGGTTCGCCACCCGCAGGGGCTCCACCGCCGAGGTGAAAGCCAGCATGGTGAATTGCGGCAGAAGAACAAACCCGACCGAGACCGGCGCCCCCTGATGCGGCACGTCGATATGGGCTACGCCGCGCGAGACGAAAGACCGTGCGCTCACTCCGCCCCTCCTGCGATACCGTCAAAGGCCCCGGGCGAGACCTCCTCCCAAAACACAAGAATAGCAGCAGCGTTCAGCGCCGACATCCAGCCATGGCGTTCAAAATCATCACGGGCCGCACCGTCAAGCCGTGCCTGAAACAGCCGCCGGTCTGCATCACGCTGCGTTGGGGTCCGCGCCTGGGCGAGCGCCTGGATCCTCGCGAGCCGTTGCGCCCTCGGAGAAAGCGCGCCCGCTGCGCTAAGGTTTCGCGGCGAAACCTCCGCCGCATCTTTCGCGGCGCCTTCCTTCAGCACTTTCGACAAATAGCCGACCGCATTTCTTACGCCGCCCTGCCCCGCCACATAGTCAAGCTTCTGGCGCAGATGATCCTCGCCATGTTCCTGGATCCATTGACGCGCCAGCCGGTCCGAGACCCCAAGCGCCCTGAGCCGCGCATAGGCATCTGAATTGCGATGCCCCTCGCCATCATCCATATCAAGGATGGCAAGCTGCGGATTTTCTGCGATCAGAAACCGGATCTCTGTCACCTGGCGGCCCATTTTGCGAAAATCCGGTGTCACCACGATATTCGACGTCTTGTTCACCTCGGTCACGGCAGGCTTAATGATCTTGGCGTTCAGATGCTTGAACTCATCATAATAGGGGCTGTCCGCCACCCCCATCAGCCGGCGGAAGATATCCAGCGACCACCAGCCGGTCGAACCGGTGCGGATAAAGCGGTAGCAATTCTCATAAAGCGCCAGTGCATGGCCCGAGGTGAACCGCCGCTGGATGTTGAGATTGATCAGCGCGAATACCTTGGGGTCATGCAGCTTTTCCGCCAGCGCCGGCGAATAGGCATATTCGCAAACCCCGCCTTTGAGCTTGGCATAGGCTAGCAGCGCCGAGACCCCCCATTCCTGCTGACCATCGGCGTCAAGCATGTCCCATTCCGCCACCGTCTCTGCCAGCCCGCGCAGAGACGCTTTCAGCGTCTCCATATCATTCGAATTATAGCCGATCATCAGGCAAAGCGTGCGCGCATCGATCTGATGGCGCGGCTGTGAGGTCAGCGTGTCATAGGCATTAAGAAGAAGCACATTCGACAGCTTGCGCTGAAGAAGGCTGAGCTTTCCCGACACATGGATCGCTGCCACGTGCTTCTTAACTGCGCCACGCCTGAGCGGCCCGCTCAGCCGGTCGCGCGGAATGTCCTCTGTTCCAGTCCTGTCTGAAACCCTGTCTTCTGTGACCCGTTCCGGGATCTGCATCGGCCTGCCCTCGCTCAGCGCCGGATCTGTAATCCGGTCATTGCGCAGACGCCCGGCCCATCGCCGAATCCCGTCTGTCGCTATTGTTATGGCGGGATCATCCGGCAAAAGGTATCCAAATGCAAGAACCGGACGGGAACCCTCAGCCGCAGTCAGAAGGCCGCACCGTAAACGGGAACCTGAGCCGTTCCGCAGCTTTCGGAAAGGTATCCGTTTGCAGGAAGCATCCCTGCCCAACCGGGTCCGGCCTGTGGATGATTCGGGGAAACAGGCTCTATGCCTGCCATTTCTGGGTCACTTATCCACAAAACTCCGCCCTCGCCCGGGAATCGGCACCTCTCTTCCTGCAAACGGATACCTTATGTCCTGAAACCGGATACCCATCGCCCCGTATCGGGGCACCCATCTTGCCAGAAGACACTGTTTTTGCAGGATTAGTGACCTGGTAAAGACTCTAAAGTGAAAAAAGAATATGAAACAGGGACCGCTTTGTTCTCTCTTTTTGATAAAATCCAGAAAGATCAGCGATCAGAGGGCCAGGAATGATTCCCTTCTGGCCCATGATGTGCCATAGTTCGGGCAATATCAGCATAAACTGCGAACATACAGGCAAAGAATGGCACAGAAACCAGTGCTTCCGGGCAAGACTGATCTCCCCCCCTATTTCAACATCGACCCTGCCCAGGCTGCGGCAAGGCTGGCCGATCCCATCGATACCGCGCGCTTTGCCAAGGCCGCGGCTTTCGCCAGCCGGGGCCGCGATGATCTGGCGAAACGGGGCTATGCGCCGGATGGCAAAAAACGGCTGCGCCGGTTTTCGACCTGGGAAGTCTGCCGCTATCTGATCCCGGTCAATTCCGCCCATCTGCGGCGCGTCCTGCGGCTGAACCCGGAACTGCCGCAGGGCGAAGGGGAGGGTGGTTCCAAATGGTTCACGCTCGAAGAGGTGCTGGCGCTGCGCGACCATTTCGCAGCTGAGGGCGCGCGGGGTCGTGAATACCGCGCCTGGCGCCCCGAGGGCCTGCCCGCCAAAGTCGTCGCCATTGCGAATTTCAAGGGCGGCGTCGGCAAGACCTCCACCGCCGCGCATCTGGCCATGTCTGCCGCGCTCGATGGCTATAAGGTTCTGGTGATCGACCTGGACAGCCAGGGCTCGATGACCTCGATCATGGGCGGCAAGGTCGAGGATGAATGGAAAACGGTCTTCCCTCTGCTTGCCCGTGACTATGCGCTGCGGCTGCAGGAGGAAAACGAGGTGCGTGTTGCCAATGGGGACGCGCCGTTTACCTTTGATGAAACCCTGACCGAGGCACTGAAGGTTTCGCCGCGAAACCTTGTGCAAAAGACCCATTGGCCGAATATCGATCTGATTGGCGCGCAGCTGAACCTGTACTGGGCCGAATTCCAGGTGCCGGTCTGGCGGATGCAGCTCAGATCCTGGCAACTTTGGGACGCGCTGTCGAACGCGCTCACGGAAGGCGGGTTGCTGGATGAGTATGATCTCGTGCTGCTCGATACCCCGCCGGCACTTGGCTATCTGACGATCAACGCGCTGGCGGCGGCGGATATTCTCCTGGTGCCGCTTGGGGCGTCCTTCCTCGAATTCGATTCGACGGGGCGGTTCTTTGACATGATCTATTCCACCTTCGCCTCGATCGAAGAGGGTGAGAACAGGGCGCGACGTGGCTCTGGCCTGCCCGAGATGCGGTTCGAATGGGATGCCGTCCGGGCGCTGATCACCCGGTTCGATGCGGCGCAACAGACCGATCTGGCCAATGTCGTTCAGGCCTGGTTTGGCGATTTCATGACCACCTACCGGCAGGAGGTGACGGCGATGGTCGGCCAGGCAGGCGAGCAGGTTTCGGGCATCTATGAAACCGATTACCGCGACTATAACCGCGACACCTGGGTGCGCGGGCGTGAGACGTTCGACCGTACCTGGGCTGAGGTGAAAGAGCTGATCCTCGGCACCTGGTGGCGCGATCAGCAGCTGGCCAAAGCGGCAGAGGAGGGCTGAGACAATGGCAAAACGCAGGACGCTGGTGCCGCCTTCGGCCGAAGACATCAACCGCGTCGAGGAAGAGTTTCGTCGCGAAACCTCGCTGCCGCGCCCGAGTGCCGCCCCGATTGCGACGGTTGCGGCCGAGGCGGCGGCGGCGCTCGATCCACGACCAGCGGCAGAGCGGATTGAGGTCGCGCGTGATCGTCAGGATGCCAGCGCCTGGCGCGAGGCGCAGGGGCAGGGGCTGGTGATGCTCGACCTTGCGACCGACGGGATCGAGGCCGATGCCCTGGTGCGCGACCGCAGTTCGATCGGGGCGGAGGAGATGGAGGAGCTGAAGCTTTCCATCGCGAAGAACGGGCTGCGCCTGCCGGTCGAGGTTTTCGCGCTGCCTTCAGGGGGCTATGGGCTCTTGTCCGGCTATCGGCGGCTGATGGCGGTCCGGGCGCTCCGGGCGCTGAGCGGCGACGCCCGTTACGACCGCATCCGCGCGGTGCTGCGCGACCCTGAAACCCTGGGCGGCCCGATTGCCGCCATGGTCGAAGAGAATGAGGTCCGCGCCGGTCTCAGCCAGTTCGAGCGGGGTCGTATCGCGGTGCTCGCCGCGCAGCAGGGCGCTTTCCCAAATGTCGAGGCGGCGGTTGAGGCGCTGTTCCCGGTGGCATCGAAGGGGAAACGGTCAAAGATCCGTTCCTTCGCGCTGATCTTCGAAGAGCTTGGCGACATGCTTTCCTTCCCCGAACAGTTGCGTGAGAAAGACGGGCTGCGGCTCGCCACGGCGCTGCGCGAGGGCGCGGAGGGTACCTTGCGCGAGGCACTGGCGCAGAGCACGCCGGCCAATGCCGAGGAAGAGGCGACGCTGCTGGATCAGGCCCTGGCCGGTCTTGCGCCCAAGGTGGCAGATCCGAAACGTGGCGGACGGCCAAAGAGGGATGTGCTGGCGCCGGTGCTGTCGCCATCTGGCTTCCGGCTTGAGGCCCAGGAAGATGCAAAAGGCTGGTCAATCCGGCTTGGAGGCCGCGCGGCCACGCGTGAGATTGTCGAACGGGTGATGCGTGAGATGGCGCGGGCGCTTGGGTGATAATTAACATATTGATAATCAATGGAATCATCTGGAAGGGCAGGGGCCTGACCAGGTGATTCCAAGCTGCGGCAATCTCCAATGCCTCACCGCGTTCCCGGGCACGGTAAGTTCACAAAGGCCAAAACCACTTCTCCGGTAATCGAGCGCTGCACAGCCCCAGATGAAAGTGCCGCGCATGTGGCGATTACTCGTCGGACTGGTGGACTGTGACAACTGAGGTTGCTGATTGTTATCGCTTAGCGACTGAATTGGTGCGGGGCATATGGCCAGTGTCGCGCAATGACAGAGACTATCCGGCTCAGGCTGCGGCTGACTTACAAGGGGACCGATCCCTTTGCGCCAAATGCCATATCCTCTTTGTCCTCATACGGGCATACAGACATGGGGCAACAGTGATCAGTCTCCGGAACTTCCGGCGTGGTTCATGGCCGCAACGTGTCAAAGTCATATTGACCGGTCTCCTGCGCTCCCCTACACTCATAATCAACCGGCCAGCATTGCCCGGTACTGCGGGCTTGTGATCGCATTTGATCGCCCGTCATTTCCCCCCGGAAAGGTTTGCTCCGAATGACAAGCGACCAGCCGATTCATATAGGCGTTCTCTTTTCCGAAACAGGACGCACCTCGGTAACCGAGCGCAGCATGCTTGCGGCGACGGAATTTGCCATAGAAGAAATAAATGCCAGCGGCGGTATTAATGGCCGCGAGCTGTGCCCCGTCATTCGCGACCCAATGGGAGATCCATCGGCCTATCAGCAGCTGGCTGCCGGACTTGTGTCAGAAGATAAGGTTCGGGTCATTCTGGGCTGCTACACATCAAGCCAGCGCAAAGCGGTTCTGAGCGTGGTGGACAGGGAATCGGCGCTTTTATGCTATGCCGCGCAATATGAGGGTTTTGAGTATTCTGAGAACATCGTGTATTTCGGGGCCGTTCCGAACCAGAACAGCGTTTTTCTGGCCGAGTATCTTCTGAAAGATCCGGCGCCCCGGCTTTACATCGTTGGTTCTGATTACGTATGGCCGCGTGAATCCGGGCGGATCATGGGGGATCTGATCCGATCCGGAGGCGGCGAGATCGTCGGTGAAACCTATCTTGGCGACATGGCCACGCCCATTCACTATGACGCGCTTGTCAGAAAGATCAGGAAAGCCGGTCCTGATATAATCTTCAATAACTTTGTTGGTGAGGCAAACCGCAACTTCTATGAGGCCTATATCGGAAATGGCCTTGATGCCAGGCGGATGATGGTGGCCAGCCTGACAACGAGTGAGGCGGATATACGGGATATCGGAGCATCGGCAGTGGCGGGCCATATCACCGCCGCAAGCTATTTCGCATCACAGTCAAATCTCACCAACCAGTCCTGCCTTGCGCGTTTCAGGACGCGGCATCAGGAGGAGCCCTACGCCAATATGTGCTGGGACGCGGCCTATACCCAGGCGCATGTGGTGGCCCAGGCCATGCGGGGCGGCGATCCGGACAGTCTCAGTTCGATCCGGTCAGGGATCCTTGGCGCCTCGTTTGACGCGCCGCAGGGGCTGGTCAGCATCGATGCCCTGAACGCGCATTGCTATGTCTGGCCCAAGGTCGGGGTGGCACGCGATGATGGCCAGTTCGATATCGTTGCCGAGACAGACTGTGCAGTCCGCCCGGACCCCTATCGCACGACCTATGAATTTGCCGATGACGCGGGTGTATCGCCCGATACGGCGCCGCCCTCAACACCTTTGCCCCGGATCTCCGGCCTGAGGCAATGAACCGGCCTGCCCTTGGGTGACAAGTGATCTTGTACGATCGTATTCAGTGAACGTTCTTCGGGGAAGAGGATCTGAAATGCGGCCTGGACGAAGCGAGCCTTTTGCCAGCGAAAAAGTGCAGCCCTTTCTGATCAGGGATCTCAGATCCCTGAGCTTCCTGCTTGTTCAGCCTCAGGACAGTGATGGCCTCGCGCTGAAATCGCATCTGGAGAGAATAGGCTGTCAGGTCCAGGAGATATGGCCGCCGCCGCAGAAATATCCCACTGATATTGATATCATTTTCGTAATGGTCGACCGTGTCACCGAGAGCGGTCAGACCTTTCACTGGCAGGCCGACACCCCCTCTGCCGTTCTCATCGCCGTCATTGACTACGAGAACCCGCTTTCCATTGACCGGCTGCTGCATATGCGCGTCAACGCCGTGATTGGGTTGCCGATACGGCCCTTTGGAATTCTCACAAACCTGCTGGCTGCGGTGAACAATCACCGGCGGGAACAGCGCATCCGTCTCAACCTTGAACGGGCGCAGGCAAAGCTGGAATCCTGCCGGGTGGTCGAGCGCGCGAAACTGGCGGTCATGCTGGCCGAAGGTTACCCGGAAAAGGTGGCTTACGCGGTCTTGCGGGAAATTGCGATGAAGCGGCGGACCACCGTCGAAGCCATTTCCAGCGAGGTTCTCATCCGCCTCGGCTGGAGCGACAGCGGCGCCGCAACGAGGCTCTCTGACAAGCCGGACTGGCAGGCGCTTTGCCTGGCCGGTGAGGCTGCGCGTGATGCAGGTCTCAGCGACAAATCTGCCTGATTCGTTTTTTCCCCGTGAGCTGCCGGCGCGCGATGCGACGGCTGACCCATGCCGGAAATACGCACCCGTATAATTCGCGAAGCCGGGTTGGTTTTTGCAGTGCAGCAAGATTTGGCAGAAATCACCTCTTTGTTTTTCCTGTATTTATCATAATTAATTCTGCCACTGCATCCTGATGAAAAATCACTTGGAGATACATATATTCATCGCGTAGTGTTGTGAAACGCATTCAACAAAGAATGCCAGATCACCAGATGCCGGATGCGGCGGGTGACAAACTTCCTCTCAGAATAAAACCCAGATGCAGCCATTCGCATTGCGATTCCGCATATCGCGGACCGTATTGCGGGGCTCAAATCAAAGGAATTGCATGATGAGCATGGACGGAGCGGGCCCGGGCCCGGCACCGCAACGGGCGCGCACGCGCCTTGCAATTGATGTTGGCGGAACATTTACGGATGTATTTGTTCTGGATGAGAATGGCAATCAGACGGTTGCGAAGGTTCCCAGTACAAAGAACCCGATTGACGCAATTATGAATGGTGCCGAGGCTGCCAATATCGACTGGGCGGATGTCGAGCTTTTCACCCATGGCACCACGGTGGCCACCAACGCGCTGATCACCCGCAATTTCAAGCCGGTGGCCATGGTCACGACCGAAGGTTTCCGGGATGTGCTGGAAATCGGGCGTGGCACGCGGGAAGACCCCTGGGATGCGTATAAAGAGGGGACCCCGCCTTATGTGCGCCGCCGTGACCGGTTTGCGGTGAAAGAGCGGATCAATTTCCGCGGTGAGGTTCTGGAGCCTCTGGATGAGGATCGCGCCCGCGAAATTGCGCGGATCCTGAAAAAGCGCGAGGTTCATGCGGTCGCAGTCTGTTTCATCAATGCCTATGTGAATGGCGCGCATGAATTGCGCATGGCGGAGATCCTTGCCGAAGTTCTGGGGCCGGATATTGCGATTTCGACCTCGCATGAAACCCATCCCGAGATCTTTGAGGATGACCGGTTCTCGACCACGGTCGCCAATACCATTCTAGCCCCGATCATCCGCCCCTATGCCCGCGACATTGATCGCCGCACCACCGAGGCTGGCTATGAGGCCGATGTGCTGCTGCTTCATTCCGGCGGCGGTGTAATGACGCCGGCCACTGCCGAGAAATATGCCGCGCGGCTTGCGGCCTCGGGCATTGCCGCCGGCGCCATCGCCAGCAAATATTTCGCGGAGCTTTGCGGCTATCAGAACTCCATCGGGCTCGATATGGGCGGCACTTCGGCGGATATCTCGCTGGCCGAGGCGGGCAATATCCGTATGACCGACAAATGGGAGGTCGACTGGGGCCATCCGATCTGCTTCCCCTCGATCGAGGTTCTGACCATCGGCGCGGGCGGCGGCTCGATCTCCTGGCTCGACAAGGCGGGGTCTTTGCGCAACGGGCCGCAATCGGCGGGATCGGTGCCGGGGCCTGCCTGCTATGCGGCGGGCGGCACCGAGCCGACCAATACCGATGCCAATATCATCCTTGGCCGGGTCGGGACCACGCTGGCGGGGGGCAAGAAATCCCTCAACCGTGATGCGGCGCTGACGGCGATGCACAAGATCGCCGACCCGCTGAAGCTGGATCTGGTCGAGGCCTCGCTTGCCACTTTGCGCGTCGCCAATGCCAATATGGCCGATGCGGTGCGGCTGATCTCGATTGCCCGGGGCCATGACCCGCGCGACTTTGCGCTGGTGGCTTTCGGCGGCGCAGGCCCGCTGCATGGTGTTGATATTGCACGCGAGCTCAACATCCCCGTGGTCATCGTGCCGCCCAATCCCGGCGTGACTTCGGCGGTGGGCTGTATGCTGGTCGATGTTCAGCATGACGTCACCCAGATGTATTTCGAGGATGCCGCCAGCGCGAAGCCCGCAGATGTCGAGGCCGGCTTCCGCAAGCTGGAGCTGGAAGGCCGTGACCGTCTGGAACGGGATGGCGTGAAGGCGGGGGATATGACCTTCCAGCGCTTTATCGATATGCGTTACCGCGGCCAGTGGCGTTCGCTTGCGGTGCCGGTGCCGGGGGAAATCACCTCGGTTGAGGAGCCGCTGGCGATCTTCCACAGCGAATATGAAAAGGCCCACAACTTCCGCCGTGAGGATTTCCCGGTCGAGATCTACCGCCTGACGGTGCGCGCCATCGGCGTCACGCCGAAGCCGTCTTTCCCGAAGATCACCATCGATCCCAATGCGAAAGCGGTTCCCAAAGGCACCCGCGAGGCCTGGTTCCATGATCATCCGACCGCGCTGACCACCGCGCTTTACGACCGCGAAACCCTGCCGGCCGGCGTCACCATCAAAGGCCCCGCCGTCATCGACCAGCTCGATTCGACCACCGTCATCCCGCCCGGTGACGAGGCCTATATCGACGAATGGCTCAACATCCAGATCCGGCTCGGCGCAGCATAAGCGCGCCCCCCAACATCAGGAGGATCCCGGCATGACCGGCAAAAAACAATCTCTCAGCCTTTCCGACAAGGGCATCCAGTTCCCGCCGCCCCCCGAGCAGCGGATGACCGAGTTCAAATCGCAGCTTGATCCGATCACCTTCGAGGTGCTGCGCAACGCCTTCGTCAATATCGTTGACCAGATGGCCGAGCAGCTTTTGCGCACCTGCTATTCCTTCGTGATCTATTGCCGCGATTTCTCATCCGGCCTCAGCGATCCCGAGGGCAATCTGGTGATGCAGGGCACCGGCGATATCGCGGCCCATGTCGGCACGCTGCATTACACCTGTAAGGCGGTGATCGAGGATTTTGAGGGCGATATCCATCCCGGCGACGTCTTCATCATCAATGATCCGTTCCGCGGCGGCAGCCATTTCAACGATACCCGCATCCTGCGCCCGATGTTTTATGAGGGTGAGCTGATCGGCTGGTCCCAGGCCAATGGTCACTGGGCTGATATGGGGGGCGCGACGCCGGGATCGTTCAACATCACCGCGCTTGACCATATGGGCGAGGGGCTGCGCATCACGCCGACCCGCGTCTGGAGCAAGGGTGTCTGGCTGGAAGACGTGGCGAAGATGATCGCCAACAACACCCGCAACCCGGGCGATGTGATCGGCGATATGCAGGCCCAGGCCGAGGCCACCGCCGTGGCCGAACGCGAAATCCTGCGGCTTTGCGGCAAGTATGGTGTCGAAACCATCAAGATCGCCTTCCGCGAAGTGCAGGACTGGGTCGAGGTGCTGATGCGCCAGCGTCTGGCCGAACTGCCCGACGGCACCTGGTATGCCGAGGATTATATCGATCAGGATCCCAAGCTCGAAGAAGGGCTGATCCCGATCAAGATCAAGTTCACCATCGAAGGCAATCACGCCCATTACGACCTTTCCGGTTCGCATCCGCAGATCTCGACCTTCCTCAACGCGGCTTATGGCGGGTCTTTCGCGGGGATCGTCGCGGGCACGAAATACCAGTTCCCGGATCTGCCGCTGAATTCGGGCCTCTACCGCGCGGTCACCGTCAATGTGGGCGAGCCGGGCACGGTGGTGAATGCCAACTGGCCCAGCCCCTGCGCCGGATTCTGTTCCGGCCCGTTCGAGAAACTGATGAATTCGGTCTTCGGGCTCTGGGCCGATATCATGCCCGAACGCACCATGGGCTGCGCCTTTAACCTGGAATATCTGCTGGTTGGCGGGCGTGACACGAGGCTCGAGGGCAAGCCCTATTTCATGTGGTATGACTGGATGGCTGGTGGCTGGGGCGGCCGGAACGGGCGCGATGGCTTTAACGCCACCGCACCTGTCTTTGGCGCGCAATATGGTATCCAGCCGCTTGAGGGCCAGGAGCGGCTCGCCCCCGTTCTGACCAAGTGCCATGATTTCGTGCAGGATTCCGCCGGACCCGGCGAATCCCGCGGCGGGCTTGGCGCCGAAAAAGGTGGCTCGGTCTTTGAGGGCGAACGCATCGTTGTCTCCTATTGCTGCGACCGCGAGCGCTCGGTCACCTGGGGGATGTGGGGTGGTCTGCCCTCGATCCCGCATGGCGTCTGGCTGAACAAGGGGACAGAACGCGAGCGCTATCTCGGCTCGATCTTCTCGAACCTGCCGATCGAGCTTGATGACGTCTTCACCCGCCCTTCGGCCGGGGGAGGCGGGGTGGGCGACCCCCTGCTGCGCGATCCGGCCCTGGTCTGCGAGGATGTGGCTGACGAATATGTCAGCGTGCGGCGGGCGCAGATCGACTATGGCGTGGTCATCCGCGTCGTCGATGCCGATCTCGCGCAATATGAGGTCGACGAGGCTGCAACAAAGGCGGAACGCGCCCGGATCGCCGCCGAACGCCCCGGCTGGCTCGACACGGATCCCGCCGAAGTCGCGGCACGCTATCGCGCGGGCGAGTTCAACGAGATGGATTGCGTCCGGCAATATGGCGTCATCCTTGACTGGGGCAATGGCGAGCTTCTCGCCAATACAACCACCCAGTTCCGCGAAATGATGAAGCGCCGCGTCCTGCCCTATTGGGGCAAAACGCTCGCGGTGCTGAGCGAGGAGGCCGGCGAACGGCTGAAAGCCGCCGCCTGAAAAGCATCACTGTCCAGGGCGGCGGGATCATCCGCCGCCCTGTTTCTGCACTGATCTGCCAGACAAGACCAAATTCAGACGGATACCGGTTTTCCACTGCAGCCTCAGGGGATTTCGCCAGCCTGCCCGTCCTGAGTGACCAGGGGCGAAACCTGGTCAGGGCAGCCCGCGAATGACTTGTGGCACATGGCCTGACGATCCGCCAGGCGCCGCCTCTTCTCTGCTTACAGCCGGTTTTCCGATTTCAGAGAAACCCCATGAGGAGCTGGAATTCATGAGCACTGCCAGAACATATCCTGCCCCCGACATCATTTACCATGACGAGCCCGAGGTGCTGCGCGAGGCCGCAGCGGAAGATTTCTCGCTGCATATCGTGCCGCCCAGCTGGCGAAGTTCGCGCTTTTCGCTCTCGATGGCCTGGTTCGGGCTGATGAGCGCGATGTTCTGGGTCGTTGTCGGCAGTATGGTCGCCCTGACGGTCGGCACCATCAACACTCTGATCGGGATCGCACTTTCGACCATCGTCTACGGCATCCTTTGCGGCATTGCCGCGCGCTTCGCCGCCCGCAGCGGCACCAGCGTCGCGCTGTTTTCCCGCGCGGTGTTCGGCCAGGTCGGCGCCACCTTCGCCGCGCTGCTCTTTGGGGTCACGATCACCTATTATGCCATCGCCGAAGGCTCGATCGTGGCTATCGCGCTGCAGGATTACTTTGGCGGCCCGATCAGCCTCTGGTATTTCATCGTCTGTCTCTACAGCGCGCCCCTCGTGATGCGTGGTGTCAGGACCTGGCTTGACCGGATCAATGGCATTCTGCTGCCGCTTTATGTGTTCGGGCTGGTCGCCTGTGTGATCTGGGCGACCGCGAAACATGGATATTCCGGGGCCTGGCTGACCCAGATGCCTGTTGGCGGTGTCGATGTCGGCGTCCCTGGCTGGTGGTTTGCCTTCACGGTCTATATGGGCGTCTGGGTCGTGGTGATGATGACCTGGGATGTCGCCCGCTTTGGCCGCAAGGAAGACGCGCCTTTCAACGGACGCATCACCTTTGGCATTCCCTTCTATGTGGTCACGCTGCTGATCAATGGCGCGGTCGGCATGTTCATCACCTTCACCATTCCGATTGAAGGCGCGCTGAGCGAGACCTCGGCGATCATCGGCATTGTCGCGCTGATGGGGCCTTTCGGAGTGTTGCTGGTCTGGGCCAGTCAGACCCGGATTAACACCATCAATTTCTACCTGTCGTCGACCAATATGCAGAACTTCTTCGCAAGGGCCTTCAAGATATCCTGGCCGCGGACGGTCTGGGTCGGGATCATGACGGTGGTTATCTTTCTGGTGATGCTGACCGATGTCTTTGGCTATCTGCTGCTGACGCTGCAATTCCAGGGCGTGATCATCGTGGCCTGGGTGGGGGTTGCCATGACGCATATCGCCTGGTGCAGCCTGCGCGGCATCAGGGCGGATCAGCTGGAATTCCGGCCGGGCCGGGTGCCTCTGGTCAATCCGGGCGGTCTAGGGGCCTGGGTCATTGCCTCGGCCACTGGTTGCCTGATGATGGTCTTTGGCGGCAGTTTCGGCGGGGTCTGGGCGCCTCCGGTCACGCTGGGCATCGCGGTGGTGATCTATGCCGCCTCGCTGATGGTGGCGCAACGCAACTGGTTTGTCGAGGAACGGCCCGGTGATCCCCGCAAGGAAGTCGATGATCCCTGGCAGGCACGCATCCGCTGCCACCATTGCCATCAGGCCTATATCGCGCATGAGATGGACCGCGACCCTTCCGCCGGCCATGAGCCGATCTGCCTGGCCTGTGCCTCGGATCGCAGCGAATTTCTGGTTGCGGCCCGTGCCGAGGCGCGCACCAGCAGCGGAAATCTGAGCATGGAGGAACTGGTCAGACAGTAAACAAGGCGCATCCCGAGAACTGGGCCGCATCTGATGCGGCCCTTTTTTGTGACGCCGGGCCATCCCCATATGCGGGAGCGCGCTGTGACGGGCGTCGCGGTTCTGCCGGTTGGCTCTGGAAAGGCGTCACTGCGGAATTTCCGGGGGCTGATGCCAGGTATGGGCAGAGCCCGTAAGGGGGATGCCCGGGAAAACACAAGCGGCCCGAAAGCCTTAAGCTTCGGGCCGCGTCACTCATACAGAACTGAACTCCTGCACTGGTTACTTACATCCCGGGCAGGATGGCGATGTCACGGACATTCGCGCCATCGATGCGGCCTGCCTCAGTGGTGGCGCCGGTTTCCAGGTTGACCGAATGGAAGCCCCCCTCGACGACCAGCCAGGCCGCATTGCCACCCTTGCCATCCGAGGCGATGTCGAACCCTGCCTCGGCCGGCTTCACGCCGATCTCGCCCACCGGGTTCAGTGTGCCGTCATTTGGCGGATCCTGAAGCACCAGCCAGCCGGCAGCCCCGTCTATATTGAAGAGCTGGGTTTTCTCGGCGCCCTTGTAGGAATTGGTATAGGCCCCGGCGATGATGTTCGGTGCGGTGCCATCGGCGTAAGCGTGGCTGCCATCGGTCACCACTTCGCCGGTCTCGACCGTCACGCGCAGGCTGGTGCCATCGCTGCCCATCACCCGCAATTTATCGGCAACCGGGTTGAAATCGACGGTGGCCGCGACGCCATCTGCCAGCCTGGTGGCCAGCGTGCTGACCTTTGTCGCCACGCCGGTTTTAGGGTCAATGGTGGCGAGGGTGCCATCGGCAAAGACCCCGTACAGCATGCCATCCGCCGGGCGTATATCAATGCCGAGCAGGCGTCCCTCGACGCCGGTCACAGTTACGCCGCCGGTGCGGGTCCAGCTTTCGGTGTCGAGCCAGTGCAACTCGTTTTCACCCGAAAGGCCGACAACTGTGGCAGCCATGGCCGGCGCGGCGAGGGCAGAGAGCAAGAGGCCCGCAGTGACCGATTTGATCGCATTCATCGGAAAGTTCCTTCTTTGGTTGGGGTTTGCCGGTCATCCCGGCGATAACGGGCCATGTCCGTGCGGGAGGGAGAGACCGCGCGAAACATGGCCCGGTCTGTGCCGGAGGGATCAGCCCTTCGGCAGCAGAACCTTGTCGATGACGTGGATCACGCCATTGGACTGGATCACGTCGGCGATGGTGACATTGGCTACGCCGCCGGTTTCATCGGTCAGGGTAACCATGCCGTCTTTGGCTTCGGCGGTGATTTTGCAGCCTCCGAGCGTCTCGATCACATGCTTGCCGCCATCATCGGCCACCATCTTCTGCACATCGGCTGCCAGCGCTTTGGCACCGACGACATGGCAGGTCAGCACCTTGACCAGCATCTCTTTGTTCTCGGGTTTCAGCAGGGTCTCGACGGTTCCCGCAGGCAGTGCCTCGAAAGCGGCATTGGTGGGGGCGAAGACGGTGAAGGGCCCTTTGCCCTGCAGCGTCTCGCCAAGGCCGGCTGCCGTCACAGCGGCGACCAGCGTGGTGTGATCCGCCGAGTTCATGGCGTTCTCGACGATGTTTTTATCGGCGAACATCGCAGCGCCGCCGACTTTCGGATTGTCCTGGGCCAGTGCCGCCCCGGCTGTTGCCAGTGCGAAGCATCCGGCGATGACTGCTTTGGTAAGGGTCTTCATCTGACTTCCTCCCGGAAATGTCGATCCCGTTGATCGGGGGACACAGGAAGTCACGGATGCGGGTTGCAGAAAGTTTCAGACCGGTGCGATTTTTTTATAAAGCCTTAGGGCCGCGCCGAAATCCGTCACGCTCAGACCACCGGAATCAGATGTCGAGAAGGTCGCCCACAGCGAGAACAGGCCCTGTCGGCTGCCCGGTGGGAGAGCCGCCGGGCGGCTCCAGGCTGATTGCCATATGCGCGGCCGTGGTCATCAGGGCGCGGATCTGGTCGGTGGTCCCGACCCTGGTCGACACACCCGCCGGGATCACGCCAAGCGAGACGGGCGCTTCGGCGCCGCGCGCGATCCAGAGCTGGAAATCGCGCCCCTCGACCGGATCGCCGGTCATATGGGCCAGGCTGACGCTGCCCGTGGCCGCATCATAAAGCACCAGATAGGTCACGCTGCTGCCCTCGGCGGTCAGAGACGCGGCAAGCCGGTCGGTTGCCGTCGGGGGGGACAGGGCCGGCAGGGTCACCGCGGCAAGAAAAGCCACGGTCGCCGCCCCCGCGAGCCCGCGCCAGAGCGCAAGACTTGACCAGATCCCGCGCCGGGCCGGCAGGTTTCCGAAAAGCCGCAGATCCAGGGCGCGTTTCACGGCTGGCGGCAGGTCGGCCGGGACGAACCCCTCGGCCATCGGAGACAGTCGCTCCTCCCATTCGGCGACAAGCCGGGCAAATCCGGTATCGGTTTCGACCCGGCGGGCAAGCTCTGCCTGCAGCGCAACGGGCAGGCCACCCAGCACGAATTCGGCGGCCAGCAGCTCGTCGCCGCCTTCGGTGAAATCCTTGTCCATATCGGTGTCGCTCATCTCTGCAGACACTCCTTCAGCCGCATAAGGCTGCGTCTCAGCCAGGTTCGCATCGTGTTCAGCGGCACATCATGGCGGGCGGCCAGATCGGCATAGCTGTCGCCCTCCAGATAGGCCGACCGCACGGCATCGGCGCGCCCGGCCTCCAGCTCATCCAGACAGTCGTCAAGCTGCCGCCGCGCTCCTGCGGCAACGACGCGGGCCTCAGGCCCCGGTGCCGGATCACGGATCTCCAGCGCCACATCATCGATCGCAGAGGCCGCTTCCCGCCTTGCGCGCAGCCGGTCGATGGCCTGATGCCGGGCAACCGCAATCAGCCAGGACATCGGGCTTTGCCCGGTCACCGCAAACCTGTCCGCTCTGAGCCAGATCTTGATGAACACGTCCTGCACCGCCTCCTCGGCTTCTGCCCTGTCTTTCAAGACACGAAGGCAGGTGCCAAAAAGTTTCGCGGAGGTTGAGCTGTAGAGCATATTGAACGCAACCCGGTCCCGAAGGGCCACCCTGAGGATCAGAGCAGAGATGTGGTCACGGGTAGGGTCAGATGTCATCTTGCCTCCGGCCGGTTCGCCCGATCATGCGCCGGGGCGGGCCCCCGTACAAGGGACCAGGAGGCTGATAGGGACGCAAATTGCTTTTTGCCGCCGTTCGGGAGTGCACCGGGGCAGGGGGGTGATGGCACGGCTCCGGCGGCAGGGCCGGTATCATGTCACGGCTTCGCCTGGTGGCAACATATCCTAAAGGACTATATTGCAATCAATATTGACCATAAAGAACTATAGATATATCATATAGTATGTAATCAGAGAGGTGCTGCATAGTGAAGTATAAACTTGCCATAATCGGGTGCATGTTTGTTTCCGGATGCGTATCCAGTATGCCTGCTGAAAAGGACGCTGACCTGATCAGGATCTCTGTTGAAGCGCCTGCCAGGACTTCGTTCGAGCGTCTCGTGACTGCGGCCCAGCCGCTTGCAACGCAGGCTTGTGCGAAAGAGCAGAAGCAAGCTCAATGGGTTGTGGCGAAGGAAGTCTCGCCGACCAGAACCTCGCTCGCCTTTGCCTGCTGGTAAGCAAGAGATTATCCGGCAGATGTGGCGGCTGTGACAACAGTCTGAGACCCCGCCTGACTGTCGCGGCTAAGGAAACCGAAAGCCCTGCCGACATCTGTGCGGCAGGGCTTTTTTTGGTGAGCTTTTCCCGGTGCCGCCTCCGACACGCCCTATGGAAGGGGGAGCGCCTGGCGCAGGGCGTTCAGCGGGATCTCTGGTAATAGTCGTTGTTCTGATACGCCGCCTGTACACCCAGCGTCAGGGCCGTATGCAGCAGCGGGGGTTTCAGCGTTACATCGCAGGCCATCATCCGCTCGCAGGTGAAGTCATGGGACCGGATTTCGCTTGAGACCAGCACCAGAGGCAGCCTGGGTGTCGCCCGGCGTACCTGCATACAGAAATCAATCGTGCTCTCGGTGTCGCCAAGGTAATCGGAATCGACCAGCAGAAAATCAAGCTTCGGCGCATATTCCCGCAGCCAGTCGAGTGTCATGCCGTTCTCGGAAACCACCATGACCACCGCCCGCATCCGGTCCGACCAGTCGCTGAGATCGCGTGAGAGGGCGCCCATCTGCCCGCACATCAGGATCAGACCCTTGGGGCAGAGCGGTGCGTCGATCAGCGATGAGGTTTTCAGACTGTAAGCCACATTTGTTTCGGTCTCCGCAGCCGGAGGAACGCGCATAATCATCGCGCTCTCTGCGGGGCGAATGCTTGCCTGATGGCTTTTGGTCAGTCTCAGCACGGGTCTCTCCTTATGGACATAATCCGGCTCTTTTGAGTCTTTTGTGTCGAAAGTATGTATCCTTTGGCCATCTGTCTTTTTTGTGGCGGGTTCTTTTCGGATTGCGTCAAGAATGTGGCGTCGTGGCGTGCAGCCAAAACGGCGGGCCGCCTGCGAGGGCTGCGCAGGCAGTCAAACGGATCGTTCTGGCTGGACGGCTCCAGGCGTTACCGGGCGAGAGCTGCGCCACAGGAATAGCTGTCGAGAATGAGATCCGCCTGCGCGACCCCTATTCCCAGCAGATCAAGCAGGCTCTGCAGGAATTCGTCGATGCCGAGCAATGCGAGAAACTCTCCAAGGCTGTTCACAAGAGCGCCGAGAATACCGAGCAGCAGAGAAAGAGTAAGGTTGACCAGCCCGAGCAGAGGACACAACAGGAAGCCAAGCGGCCCGCCGCACTTGTTCACCTGGTCCTGCAGATCCTTTCTGACGCTCTCAAGGAAGCTGGCAGTATCCCTGAGCAGGCCGGAAAGCGTCAGCGGATTTCTGACGGGAACCGGTTTGCCAAGCTCGCTCAGCCGGATTGCCACCTGCTGCGTTCCGCCGCCGAGGCTGACCCTCTCCATATCCTTCGGGTCTACGCCAGCCCGGCTGTCCAGGAGGCCCACACGCAGGGCCAGTTCCGCAGGCGCAGTCTGGACCGAGAACACTGCCAGCTGGTCCGACGGCGCCTGAGCGCTGCAATTCAGACTGACCGGCACTGCCGTTGCCGTGGCAGCCGCAACATTCAGCGAGACCGTCAGGAGACCGGTTCCGCCGAAATCGAGCACATTTGCCAGGACCCGCGCGTCCACCTGCGCCACCGAAGCCTTTGGCGGCGGTGTGTCACCGACATAGCCAACGGCGATCACCGGCGGGCGGATCAGGCCAAGCGAGACCGAGATATTGACCAGTTTCCCAAGATTGACCGGCAGCTCGACACTCAGCCGCTGTTTCGGGTCTGCGGCCAGCCCGGCCATTGCCATCACAAGGTCAAAGACATTCAGTTTGATATCAGGAAGGATGTCACCAGCGTTCAGGCCCAGCAGGCCCGGAGACGCCCCTACGATCTGCCCGAGGGTCAAAGGCCCGGTCCCGACCTGGGTTGGATTAATGTCGATCTTCGCAAGCCCGCCGAGCGTCACCAGATGGTTCAGCAGGGCCAGGCGCCCGACCTGGAGATTGAGAACATCGTTGAAGCTGAACACATCAAGCCCGACCTCGGTTCCGGCAATCAGGCCGAGCAGGTTGTTCAGGCTGACTTTTGTGGTGGCGAGGCCCATATAGCCAAGCACTTCGGTATTCAGCCCGAGGCCCAATGGCCCCAGCACCCGCCCGAGGATTGCGCGGTCCGTGTGCAAAGACAGGAGCCGGTTGCGCAATGTGAAAGCAACGACCCCGCGCTGCACCCCGATCGCCGCGCGTCTGATGACGATATTCTCGTCGCTTAAGATCGGTGACAACAGAAACGGGCGGAACCGTGAGGGCACAACAACCTGAACCGCGCTGGCAAATTCCGGCCGCGCCTGATTTGGCGCCCGCGTAAAGACGCCGCTGACCGGATCATAACGTCCGATGCGGATATCGGAATCGGCAAGGGTGATCTGCCCGAATTTGTCATTGCGCAAAACAACCTCCCGCGCGGCCTGGCGGGTTGCCACCGGATCCGGGAGATAGCGCGACGCACTGAGTGCGGCGAGGTCAGCCTGAGACTGGGTAAACCTTTTCTGCGCGTTCAGAAGCGAAACATCGGTCGCAGCCCCACCGATGAGCATCAGGAGAGGCATCAGAAGGACAAAAAGAATCGAAATTGCGCCGGAGGCGTCTTTGAGAAACCGTTTCAGCGTAGTCATCGCGTAAACCAAGAAATCTACGCCCCCGAATGAGTACTAGTCTTAAGGTTGCAGAATGCAACCTTAAGTTTGCATGTTCCTGGAAAAAGCTGCGTTTGCGGCTTTGCAATCGGCTGACCAGCCTGGGGTCAGGTCATGTCCCCGCCCTGGCCACATCTCCGAAAAACTCATCGGCGAGGCTTTTGAGCTGGCCGAAGCTGAGAGGCTTCTCAAGCGCATAATTGGCGCCTGCCTCCTCCAGATCGCGGCATTCCGACCCAAGTGTCGAGGCGGTGATGCCAATGATCGGCATGGTCTTTTCGGTCTGCCGTATTTCGCGCACCAGCTCGCTTCCGATCAGGCCGGGCAGCAACTGGTCGACGACCACCATGTCATATTTGTTTTCGCGGAACAGCTTCAGCCCGGCATCACCGCTTTCCGCCCAGTCAACCTGCCTGAACAGCTTGCGCAATCTGGTTACGGTGATTTCGCCGACCAGCTTGTTGTCCTCGACCAGAAGGACGCTGCGATCCTCGTAGAGCGGAGTGATGTCGTTCATCGATATTACCTTTTGCTCCGGCTGTACCAATTGGCGCGCTATCCGGGCCGGATGTGTCAGAACAAACCGGCTGCCATTGCCGTCATCGTTAAGGGTCAGATCTCCGCCCATCAGGCGGATCGCTTTACGGGCAGTATAAAGCCCGAGACCGGGCCGTTCGTCAGGATTGTCCGCACTGGATTCAAAGGGCTCGAAAATCGTCTCACGCCGGTCGGGTTCAACCCCGATACCGTCGTCCGCAACCTGCCAGGTGACAATGCGCTCGTCTTCGGTCCCCCTGGTCACGAAGGCGTCGATCATTACTTCCCGGCCGCGGGAGTGGATGATCGCATTATGGGCCAGTTTTGACAATGCGATGAAGACCCGGTTGTGATCGCTTTGCAAAAGGGTGTCGCTGTCCTTCCCGGCGGTGAAGGTCAGATTGATCCCATTGCTGACCGCAACCGTTGAGAAGATGTCGAGAACCTGCTGCGCCATCTCACGGATGGTAAAGCCGGTATTGGCGATATGGCCGGCGCCGGTACCACTGCCCGCCCGAAGATCATCAAGAATTGCGATGATCCGGTCCAGGGTTCTTTCGTAACCCGCCCCGATATCCTCCCAGTCGGTGCCGGATTTGAGCTCTTCGCCCAGCATGGAGAGGATGGCGATCGGGGTGCGCAATTCATGCGAGGCGATGGAGAGCAGGCGCTCTTCGCGCAGGATCGCCTCCCCGAGCAGCTGTTCGTAACGGGCAAGCCGGTCGGAGAGATCTTTCTCGCGCTCCTGGCTGACCAGTGCAAGCCAGGCTTCGGGAGGAGATTTGCTCAGCACATGTGCCTCGAATGTCATGAGCCGGGGCGTGGTGTTCTTCTCGGGATCTTTGCCGCCACGGGTCAGCTGGATCCTGACGGGTGGGGCCGGTCGCTTGCTGTCGCTGCGCAGCAACTGGACCAGGTCGATCAGGCCCGAGAAATCCGAACCCGAAAAGGCCTCGTCGAACCGGACCAGTTCCCCATAGCCAAGGCTTTCGCCGCTGCCACCTGCAAAGCGCAGCGTGCGGTCGTCAAGATTGACGCGGACGATCCATGACTGGGCCGCCTTGTGGAACTGCCGGGTGACAGCCACCGGAGGCAGGCCTGCATTGCCCACGGGATCGTTGCCCCCGGCAGTTGGCTGGCCGATGCTGAAAAGAACCGCGATCAGCAGGACCAGGAACACGGATTGCAGAACCGGGCCTCCAACCGTTTGCGAGGCGTTGAAAGCCAGGGTTGCCGCCGTCAGAAGGATGCCGGCCCAGAGCAAGAGGGCGGGGCGGCGGAACAGGACCACACTTGCCAGCGTTGCGGTGAGAAGCACCGTCCCGACCCCTCCGACCTGACCGTAAGGTGCGAGTTCGGGCAGCGCCATGACAAAGGCAAGCGCGGCAAGGGCGCTCAGAAAAGCCAGCACCACCATGAGTGGCGCCGGGCGGGTGTCGGAATCGGTTTCGCGCAGAACCTCCATCCCCTGCAGGGCCAGTGCTGCGGCCGTCAGCGCGTAAAGCGCGTCAACAAAGGCCCCCGACACCGAGGCGAGCCTTGGAAGCTCGCCGGCGATGAGCGGGCGCAAGGATGTAGCCAGCAGGAAGCAGCAGGCCAGAACCAGCGCTGTCGCTGTCAGATGCACCGGGTTGCGAAGCGCAAGGCTGAAACTGCTGAGGCGGCTTGGTATCAGCGGCCAGGTGGATCGGCTGATCAGAACCGCCCCGATGCCGGAAACCCAGAAGAATATGGCGGTGAGTGTATCGGCGGTGGAATAGGCCGATGCGTTGGCGAAACCGAGCCATGGCACAAGCGGCATTCCTGGCAAAAGGACCAGGCCGATAAAGGATGCAAGGATCGTCGGGACCCCGATCACCCGACCATGTCCCGCGAAAAGCCCGGCCAGAACAAAATGCACGATGGTTGACCAGACCATGACGCTGGTCAGCAACAGATCCGGGACCGCAAGCATGGGGCGCCCGCCCAATACAAGCTGGGCCCCAAGACATGGCGTCAGGACCAGGCAGAGCGCGGAGACCCAGCGGAATTTGTGGCGGCTGATTTGCGATGTCGAAATTGGCATTTATGTCAGGGTCCGCAGTCCATGTCAGAATGAAGAGACGATCCGGTATATGGCCGGGGCAAGCAGCAGGATCAAAAGGGGGGGTACGGTAAACATCATCGTGCCGAGCGTCATCTTGGTCGGCAGCACATTGGCACGTTCTTCAATTTTTCGGACGCGCTGGTCGCGGAGATCTGCGCTGAACACGCGCAGGGTCTGGGCGACCGGCGTGCCCATGTTCGAGGATTGCAGAATGATATTGGCGAGCTGTCGCAGATCCTGATTGCCGGTCTCATAGACCAGTTTCATCCAGGCTTCATGGCGGTCCGCCCCTGCGGCCAGCGCTTCGGTCAGGTTGACAAGCCCGGCGGACAGGTCCGGATGGACAGGGGCGAGTTCCTCTGCGACGCGCATAACCGCGACATCGGTGGATTGCCCTGCCTCGACACAGATAAGCATGAAATCCAGGGCATCCGGCAGCGCGATTTCGATCCGTTTCAGCCAGGCGTTTCGTCGTCTGTCAACGATCATCACGGGAATGAAATAGCCCAGCACCGCCATAATCAGCTGAAAGCCCAGTTGTGGCAGCGGATCCAGATCCTGCAACTGCGGCAACACACGCAGCAGGATCACCGAAAGGATCAGGGCGACAATCGCGAAACCGACCTTGGCGTAAAGAAACCAGCGCATGGCTTTCGGATGACGAAAGCCTGCCTGGAACAACTGTCTGCGCAGTTCGGAATTGTCGGATTCCGCCTCGGCCATGACAAGGGGCATATCCGGAACAGACTTCGCCGGTGCCGCAGGAGGGGTCGCGGGGGCACGCTGCAACATCAGCAGGGCCATTGCGAACATCAGGGCGCAGCCGATGAAGCATCCCAACAGGATCCAGGAGCTGATAGCGATCATTCGATGCCCTCTGTCATATCAGTCCCCCGCCTTATTCGATTTTCACGAGCCAGCGCATGAACATCATGTTCATGAACAACAGGCCGGCGACGACGCAGAGCATCGGAATGAAGAAGGGCTTGTCAGAGATCTCGGCGAAATAGTCAGGGTTGATCGCCAGCAGCATCACCGTGGCGCCGATCGGGAAGAAAGACAGAAAACGCCCCGACCATTTTGCTTCGGCCGTGATCGAGCGTACCTTGCGCTGCAACTGTTGCCGGCCCCGCGCGATGGCGCAAAGACGTTCAAGCACTTCGGCCAGATTGCCACCTGTCGAGGATTGCAGGGCCACCGCGGCGGCCAGAAACCGCAGGCTCTGGTTTTTGCAGCGATCTGCCATTTCACGCAAAGCGCTTACCGGTTCCTGGCCATAACTGATCCGGCGCGAGGTCTCGCCAAATTCCTCGGCCAGCGGGCCGATCAGTTCCTGCCCGACGGCATGGAGCGCCGAGCTGACCGGCAGACCGACCCGGAGCGAGCGCACGATCATATCGAGTGCCTCGGGCACGCCTTCCTCAATGCGGAGCAATCGCCTGGTGCTGCGCATCTTCATCCAGAAATACCATATGATCGCTGACAGCAGCAGCCCGGTCACCGCGCCGATCAGGATATTGATATCCAGAAGCGCGTTGAACAAAATCATGACCAGCGTCGTTATGGTCAGCGTCAGCACCAGAGCAATACGCCGCATTTCGGCGGTGAAGGCCGCCATATTGAGGTCGTCCCATTTTCCGGGCAGCAGATGACGCCACCAGGATGGCGGCCCGTCGCGGCGCAGCGTCACCTGATCCGGGGCGGGCGCATCCCCGCCGGTCGCTGGCCGGCCTGAAAAGCGCGCGATGACAGCTTGCAGAAAGGCGCGGCGGTGCAGCACGCGGCTATAGCAAATTGCAACGACAATCAGCCCCAGCCCTGCTCCGACCAAAAGCGAAAAAATGAGAGCAAGGCTCATGGTCACGCCCCGTAAAGGTCGGGAGGCAGGGTGATCCCCCAGCGGCGGAAGCGGTCGGACGAATCCGAGCGTACCCCGGTCGCGGCGAAATGCCCTTCGACACGGCCATCGGGGGTCACGCCGCTATGTTCGAAATAGAACAGTTCCTGCATGGTGAGGACATCACCTTCACAGCCCGTCACTTCGGTGATCGAGGTCACTTTGCGGCTGCCATCCTGCAGACGGTTGACCTGCACGATGAGGTTGACCGCGCTGGCGACCTGGCGGCGCAAAGCCGCCAGCGGGATCTCGATCCCGGCCATGGCAACCATGTTTTCCAGCCGGCTGGTGGCGTCGCGCGCCGAATTGGCATGGATCGTCGTCATCGAGCCGTCATGCCCGGTGTTCATGGCCTGCAGCATGTCGATCACCTCATCGCCGCGGGTCTCGCCGACGATAATCCGGTCGGGGCGCATCCTGAGGGCGTTGCGCAGACAGTCCCGCTGGGTGACGGCGCCTTTGCCTTCGATATTGGGCGGGCGGCTTTCCATCCGGCCGACATGTTTTTGCTGAAGCTGCAATTCGGCGGTATCTTCGACCGTGATGATGCGCTCGCGCTTGCCGATATAGGCAGAAAGCGCATTCATCAGCGTGGTCTTGCCCGAGCCGGTCCCGCCCGAGATCACGATATTCAGCCGGCAGGCAACAGCGGCGCGCAGATAGATCGCCATCTTCTCGCTCATCGCGCCCAGAAAGGTCAGCTGTTCGAGGCTGAGCTTGTCTTTGCGGAATTTCCGGATGGAAACCAGCGTGCCATCAAGCGCGATAGGGTAAATCACGGCATTGAGACGTGAGCCATCCTGAAGCCGGGCATCGACATAAGGGGTCGATTCGTCCAGCCGGCGCCCGACCATGCCGACGATCTTTTGCAGGATGCGGCGCAGATGGGCCTCGTCCTGGAATTGCACATCGGTCAGTTCAAGAAGCCCGCCCTGTTCGATGAAAACCTGCTCGGGTCCATTGATGAGAATATCAGAAACGGATTCTTCATTGAGCAGGATTTCCAGCGGCCCCAGCCCCATGACTTCATAATAAAGGTCATTGACCAGGCTGTCGCGGTCGGACCGGCTCACCGCAACACTTTGCGACGGGATGACCGCTTTCAGAACCGCGGCAATCTCGGCTTTGATATCGGCCTCCGAGGCCTGCACCAAAGCGGAAAGGTTAAGAACCTCCAGCAATTGCTGATGGGCCTGCTGCCGGATCTCGGTCAGCTTGCGCCGGCGCTGGCGTGCGGCCTGGTTTTCTGCCGAGGGGACTTCCGCCGGCAGCGCGGCTTCAGGCTGAAAATGGCTGAGCGGGTTTTCCTGGGGAACCTCGTTTTGCTCTGCAAGTCTGCTGTCGCGAAATTTACGAAACATCAGCCAGCCTCCGTCGTGGACAGCTCTCGTGGCCCTGCCTTGGCAAGGATATCTGCGGCCAGGTCGCGGACCGCCAGTCTGAAGACATTCGCTGGCGCATGACTGGCCAGAGGAATTCCGGCATTGCAGGCCATGGAAACCGGATCCCCTCCGTCGGGCAAGGTTTTGAACACGCCGAACTCATTGTCCTTTTCAAAACGGGCGAGAGAGTCTTCCCACAGCTGGGACCGCCGCAGCGGTGCGCGGTTGAGCAGGCAGCGGAATTTGCCTCCGGGCAGCCCCTCGGAGCGGATAAGATCCTGCAGCTTCGCCAGGTTCTGCGCGGAACGGACATCGAGCAGGGCAGGGGCCAGGACGACCGAGGCCTGATCGAAGGCGGCGCCGCTCCAGTCCGGAAGCTGATGCGGCAGATCGACAATCACCAGATCCGCCTTATTGCGGGCGAGCCCGACAAGACGGCGCAAATGCGCGGCATTGATCCCGTCGACCGGCAGGATCTCTCCAGGGTCCGAGAAAATGTGCAGGTTTGGGGCGGTGCTGCGCAGACACATGTCGAAAGCATCAGAGTCGAGCGCCTCGATGCCGCGATAGGCGTCAAGAATGCGCGTATTCGCCGTAAGGCCCGCATAGGTTGCGACATTGCCATATTGCAGATGCAGATCAATCAGGCAGACAGTGCGGTCTTGCTGCGCCTGCGCCAGTTCAGTGGCAAGATTGACGGCGATTGTCGTTGCGCCCGCGCCGCCGCAGACGGGGAGCACCATGATTGTCTTCAGCGCGTCAGGCAGATCGCGTCCGGGTGGCGGCACTATTATATCGGTCGGCGCGGGATCAGAAATCCTGGTCTTCCCCTTGCGCGAAAAGACCCTTCCCCAGAATCCTGTGCCCGGCGCAGGACCGGCTGCGCTGTCTGGTCCGGGACCGGCTGTCCCGTCAGCGGGGGCGTCTTCTCCGTCAGCTGGGGCAGCGTCGGTGAAGGGGGGGCCGTAAAGGACCTTCACCCCTTTGCGCGCGGCATCCGGGATCTGCAATCGAGACTTCAGCGGCAGCAGGACCAATACTTCGCCCGTGTGCCGGCCTGCCTCTTCCACAAGTGCCTGCAAGAGCCGCGGCAGCGCCGTCTTACTGGCATTCGGGACCAGAACAACGGTGTCGAAGCGGTCTTCCCGATGAAGCTGCAGGTGGTCGAGTGCCTCGGACATCGACAGATCCGTGCGAACCGCACCGGGGGGAATGCGCGAAAACCAGGCTGCAAAAAGCATCACGGCGTCGACGCCATCGCAGATTGAGCAAAGGCGCGTTTCTTGTGTGGCCCTGAGTTTGCTCAGCATGGGACTTCTGCAATCGATCTGGAACCGCCTCTGATGACTGCGGTCGGACAGCGCTCCCGGGAAGAGTTCCCGCCGGTGATCTTGCCGAGTATGGATGAATCGCCTGTGTCCTGGTTGCCGGATGCGCGCACCGCCAGTGGCAGTTTCTCAAGGTCGGTCGGGCCAAACACCACGAAATCACCGTCAAGGCTGCGGCTGCCATCAGACAGGATGATGCTCATAAAGCCGCTCTGATGATTGGCCACGACACCGCGAATGGCGTCCGTGAATTCTCCTTCCAGCAACAGCTTGTCAGCAAGCGCTGACACGGCCCCGGCAGGCTGCCCGTTTGCGGGCGGTGTTCTGACGCGCAAACCGGTCGCGATCAGTCTGGTCTCGGATTTTCCGGCGCCGATATCCTGGGTCCAGACAATGTCGACCCGGGTGCCGTTTGCAAGCTTGCCGCTGAAATCGGCCAGATTGCGCGGCGTAATGGCAAAAATCCGGCCGTTTCCCACCGGCAGCAGCACCCCTGCCGGCGTTGTGCCCGTTTTCGCAATGTCAGTATCGAATATCGCGTTCCCGGCTTTCAGCGCGCTCAGCGCCACAAAGCTTTCGCCCTCTGCGACCGCGGGCAGACCTTGCAGGATGTTGCCAGGCAGATAGCTGACCGGAATTTTTGCTGTAACAAGGCTTTCCGCAGTCAGCACGGTGCCAGGCGCGATGTCGCGCGCCGCCAAGGGTATCTCAACAGTATCACCGAAGGCGCGCAAGCTGCTGCGTGCCGAGGCGAGCTCGAGTTCCAGGGCCCTTGTATAATGAAAGGTGCCGAATGCCCCGCCGAGCGCCAGGACGATCCCGGAAGCGATCAGTGCGATTATTTTGACGTGCATTGCTTCGTGCAACCCTGGGTATAGTTAACGTTTATATCTGTGATGTCATTTCCGACTTCGTCAACTGCGTCATCTACGATCTGAGCGAGCTTTTCCGATGCCAGATCCAGAACGCCGCTGTTCACGAGCACCACCGCAACGACGGCCAGCGCGAATGCTGCGGCGCTCAGCACCAGCCAGTCGACAGAGATGGCACCGCTCTGGCCGGTCGCAAATCTTACTGATCTTGTCACCTGGCCCTCCTCACGTTTCCGGAAGACGCAAACATCACTTCGCGCGGTATTCCGATCAGTCGTCTGTACGGTACATACTAAGTAAGGTCACGCAACTCTTGTTTCACTGAAAGATCATGTATCCGATCGGCTTACCGGCAAGGTAGTCCTGCCGCGCCGCTGCGTAATGGCGCAGGCTCTTCTCGATATCGGCGTCCGACATAAGGCCCGACAACATCGCTTTCGCATCGCGACTGCGCCCGTCCAGCGCATAGGCGATGGCCAGATTGGCGCGCACGGTGTCGCCATTTGCAGGATCGCGCAGCAGTTCTTCCATCAGCTTCATCCCGGCGCCGATATTGCCACCCAGCACCTGGGAAAGGGCGTAGTTGCTCAGCAAGGGGAAGTTGGTCGGCCAGGTTTGCAGCGCGCGCGTGTAGACCTCCTGCGCTTCTGCATGGCGGGACAGGTAGTCAAGGGAGACAGCTTTCCCGGTGAGAGCCGCGAGATTGGTCCGGTCGAGCCGCAGAGCTGTATCGAAATGCTCGATGGCGGTCTTGGGATGCATCTCCTGGAGCGCGAGATTGCCAAGCTGGTTGTGAACCTCGGGAGCGCGCCGGTTCAGATCGCGTGCCCTGAACAGCGCATTCTGCGCCCGGTTGTACTGGGCCAGCGCAGTATAAGACTTTCCAAGCCCGACCAGGGCGGTCACCGATTTCGGATTTCTGGCAGAGGCGAGCTCGAACAGGCGGGCGGCTTCCTCATAGTCCCCGATGGACCAGGCCGCCTCGGCAACCTGTTCGGTTTCGCCTTCCGGTTGTTTTTCCATGACTGCGGGCAGGCTGCAGCCGGAAAGCACAAGCAATGCACACAGGATGACCGGAAGCGCAGCCAAGCGTGAAAACATGTCCGCCCTCATAAGTTGTATTCCACTATAGGTTTAGTCGCCGGATTTCAGAACGTCCATCACCTCGAGTCTATGGATATTGCAAAGTCCGACCGAGTGACATATACGAAAGTTACTTTATCAGTTCTTAGGTTTGTATCATGCAGGTAAAAGCTAAGCGGGATCTGGCAGAATCAACTGCCGGTAGCAGTGTTGGAGCCTGAAGTGGGTCGGATGTACATGACCGGGCCATAGGTGTTGGTAAGCAGTGAATCTACCGGAAGCGGAACCGCCTTACTGTTTCCGTCTCTTGGCTGCCGCTTCTTGCGGCAGCCTTTTTATCAGGCGAACCGGGATAAGAGGCGTGTCGGGTTTGCGTTCTATATGGCATTGCGGGAATCGACCGACTGACCTATGCCAGTGACAAAATCCCCGGAGGGCCATACCCATGGTTGAGATATTTACGGCGGCAAGCGGCCAGTCCGGTGCTGCGACCCGCAGCGTTTCGAATGATGTCCGGCTCTCGGTTCCGTCCGAAGTTTACTTCGGAAGCGGTGTTGCGGGAGTCGCCTTCTACGAGAAATCCGGGGCGGATCTGAAAGTGACACTCCTGGACGGGCAGGAGGTCATGGTCAGGGATTTCTTCGTCATTGGTCCTGCCGGAGAATACAGCCGGCTGCGCGATGGCGGATCGGCAGGCGCGGTCGAAGTGACCGGGCTGATTGCGCCGGAACCCTTTGTTCCGGCAGATCCTTCTGCGCAGACCGCTGTCGCGGAAGTTGAAGAGAAAGCCCAGACAGCGCAACCTTCGGAGGCACTTCGGGACGGTGAGACCGTGGTCGAGGTTAATGTCGGGGGCGGTGAACCGGCGGGCGCGGATGCCGGATCCTCGTCGGGCGGAGACGCCGGCGGCGGCGGTACGTTCTTTGCGGGAATGCCGCTGGACGGTGCAATTTTCGGAGCATCTATGTTCCCGGCAGTCGGCATTATGCTGCGCGGCGGCAATGATGATGATGTCGCACCTGCACATGCGCCTGTGGCAGCTGCTGCGCCGGTGACCGCACCGGAAGAAACCGTTGCAGAAGAACCTGTTGCAGAAGATGCCCCCGCTACGGTCGGCACTGATGCACCGGCAGATCCCTATGTTGCGGATCTTCTTGCGGCGATTCTTGATCCGGACCACGCTGAGACCGATCTGTTTGCCGGCGATACATCTCCCGCGCCGGTCTCTCTGCTGGCCGACGCGGCAGATGGCAGCGCCTCGCATGATACAGGCTCAGATCTTCTTTCGGCATTGTTGGGTGATCTGATCTACACCCCGCCGGAAGGCTGATCGGCGCATCTGTATATGGTCCTTGCTCCATCCCTGTTTAGGCATGCCCGTTCCGGTGCTCTCGCGCTTTGTCTTGGTGCATTTTCAGTGTCACCGGTGCTGGCGCAGTCTCTGAAAGAGGCGGTCAGAATCGGGACGGAGCGCGACCCGACGGTCGAGGCGCTGCAACACGCTGTTGCGCGCGAGACGACCAATATCGAGATCGCGAAAGACGGCAAGCGGCCCCGGCTCAGTGTTTCGGGGGCCACCAGCACAACCGATGATGATCCGGCTCTGACAGTGACTGTCTCGCAGGTTCTGATCGACTGGGGTCTGGTCAAAAGCAGGATTGCGGCCGCCTCGCTGGGCCGGATCAAGGTCGTGGCACAGCTGAAAATGGCGGTTGAGGATCTCAGCCTTGAGATCTCTGAGCTGTATCTGGAAATTGAGACGCTTGATCTCAAGATCGCGAAAACGCAGGTCTATATCGATTTCGCAAACCGGATTGAAGGTTTCTCGCGCAGCCGTGTCTCGGCGGGGCTTTCGGACAGTTCCGAAATCGCACGCGCGCTGCTGGAAATCGCCCGTGCGGAAGAGCGGATGACGCAGCTGCAGGCGGATCGCACGATCACATCGTCGCAGCTGGAATTCCTGCTGGGTAAGCCGGTGGTCAATCCGGGCATCCCGCCGAATCTGGCCTTTACCGACCAGTTTGCATCCAGCGCCAATATCATTGCAGCGGTCGTGATCGCTCCGGCCTATGTCGAGGCGAAGGCCGATCTCGATATAGCTCTGCAGGGGATCAAGGCCGCCAAGGCATCCAACAAGCCGAAGATCACCCTGCAGGCTCAGGGTCGTCAGGACCTGACCGGCGGGCGCGGTCGCAGTGGTGCCGTGGGAATCACCGCGGGCGTCGATCTGAATTCCAGCAGTTTCAGCGGACGCGCGGTGGTCGCGGCTGAACAGGACAAGGCCGCAGCCGAAGCCCGGCTGAAAGCGGCGGAGCGCGATCTTCAGAACACGGTTCGGGTTTATGTCGAACAGATTCGTGTTTTGCAGGGCAATGAGGCCTCGCAGCAGCGCCAGCTTGACCGGGCAGCAGAGGTTCTGGCTGCCTATGAGCAGCAGTTCATCGGCGGAAAAAGAGAGCTGATCGACCTTCTGACCACGGGGCGCGATCACTACGAAGCCGAAATGGACAAAATTGAGACATACAAAGAACGCAAACATACGGAATATGCTGCCGCACACTCCGTTGGTATGTTAGGCTCTCTTTTGTTTGGTACCCGTTGATCCAACGTTAAAGACCTCCAGCACTCAGGCGGGACATTATGGCTGCCAGCGACAACAGGGACGCGCTCGTTCTCGGCCTGATAGAGCTTTGTCGGGCACATGGTATTGCGGCCTCGGTCGAACGACTGAGCGATGGCCTGCCGCGGGAGGCGCATGGCGGCCTCAGCATCACCGCAAGTGCGCGGGCGCTGCGCCGCGTAAACCTGAGCTGCCGGATTGCCGCCGGCCCGCTTTCCTCGATCCCGCCCGAAGCGCTGCCGGTTCTTGTCTTTGGCAAGGATGATGAAGTCGCCCTGCTTGAACAGCTGGATGAGACCAGCGCTGTTCTTGTGCTGCCGGAGACGGGTGGCGGGCGCGTGCATAAAAGCCGGGCAGAGCTGGAAGAGGCCTATGGTGGCCGATTCCTTGCCTCTAAACCGGTCGATGTTGTGTCGCAGCGGCTTGGCGAGACCGATCCGGACAGGCGGCACTGGATCATCGGTGCGGTGCTTGGAAACATGTCGATCTATCGGGATGTTTTCCTTGCGAGCTTTGTGGCCTCGCTGCTGGCGGTCTCGACCGCGATGTTCTCGATGCAGGTCTATGACCGTGTTGTACCGAACCAGGTGTTCGATACGCTGTGGATTCTGGCCAGCGGTGTCGGTCTTGCCATTCTGCTGGAATTTGTCCTGCGGATGATGCGCTCGCGGCTGATCGACCTGTCGGGGCGTGATCTTGACCTGACCCTTTCGGCACGGCTGTTTGAACAGGTCGCAAATCTTCGCCTGTCGCATCAGCCGCGTTCGACCGGGGTTTTTGCCAACCAGGTGCGGGATTTCTCGACCGTCCGCGAGTTTTTCACCTCGGGTACGGCGTCGGCGATCTGTGACATTCCTTTCGTGCTGATCTTTATCGGCATCATCGCCTATATCGGCGGCCCGGTTGCCTTTGTCGTATTGTTCGGCGGCGTGCTGATGGTAGGGCCGGGGCTGCTGATGCAGCGCAAGCTGGCAACGCTCTCCCGCCAGAATACCCGGGAAAGCGCTGCCCTGAACGGCCTTCTGTTGGAAGCGGTTTCCAATCTGGAAACGGTGAAGGCGGCGCGGGCCGAGGGGCGGCTTCACCGCGCTTACGTGCAGCTGACAGCGACCATGGCCGAAACCGGCGTGAAGGCGCGCGAGCAGACCACATTCCTGATGCAGATTGCCTCTTCCACGCAGCAGCTCTGCTACGGGCTGGTCGTGGTGGTTGGGGTCTATCAGATCGCGGCCGGTAATATGACCACCGGCAGTCTGATCGCCTGTACGCTTCTGACCAGCCGGACGCTGGCGCCGCTCGGTCAGGTTGCCGGGCTTCTGACCCGCTGGCAGCAGGTTCGGGCCGCAATGGACAACCTGGACAAGATTATGGAAATGCCGGTGGAACGCCCGGCGGACCGCCATTATCTGCGCGCCCAGCAGATTGGCGGCAGCTATCAGGTGACGGATGCCACCTATGCCCATGACAAGGAAAGCGGCGAGGTTCTGAACATCAAAAGCCTCACCATCAGGGGCGGCGAACATATTGCGCTTCTGGGAGGAAACGGGGCAGGCAAATCGACCTTCCTGCGGCTGATCGCCGGTCTGACAGATCCGGCATCGGGCTCGGTTCTGCTTGATAACCTGTCACTGGCGCAGATCGATCCGATCGACCGCCGTCGCCAGATCGGCTATCTGCCGCAAAGCGCGGCGCTCTTTCAGGGCACGCTGCGCGAGAACCTGCAGCTTGATCACGGGCTCCACAGTGACGAAGAGCTGTTCGAGGCGCTGGATGCCGTCGGGCTGGGACGCCATGTCCGCCGTCATGTCCGCGGTCTTGATATGGCGCTTTACAGCAATGCCAATGTCTCGGGCGGGCAGCGTCAGGCCATCGGCCTTGCCAGGATCATTTTGCAGGATCCGAGGGTGGTGATCCTGGACGAACCAACGGCGGCATTCGATCACATGACCGAACAGCATGTCGTGCAATTCCTGAAAACCTGGCTGGCAGGCCGCACTGCGATCATCGCAACGCATAAGCGCGAACTCTTGGCTCTGACAGAACGCGCGGTTGTTCTGAAAGACGGCGCAATCGCGCATGATGATGCGCTTGGCAAGATCATGGATCTTGCACGCGCCTCGTCGACCCAGCAGGTGAAGGCTGTCAAATGACACAGACAGATTTACAGCCGGATTATCTCGACGGAAGTTTCCGTCGTAAATCCATGGTCACGGCCCGCCATACGGTCTGGATTGTTTCGGCATCGCTGCTGATCGCGGTGATCTGGTCTGCTTTTGCGCAGATCAATGAAATCACCCGTGGCGACGGAACCGTGGTTCCTCTGCGCCGGATGCAGACGATCCAGAGCCTCGAAGGCGGCATTCTGTCGGAATTGCTGGTGCATGAAGGTGACATCGTCCGGGAAGGGCAGGCCATCGCAAAGATCGACGCGACGCGCTTTCGCTCGGCCTTTCTGGAAACAACTGCCGAGATCGATACGCTGCGCGCCGAAATCGCCCGTCTCGAAGCCGAGGTGATGGAAAGCGACAAGATCGAATTCAGCGGTGATGCGGATGGCGAGGCCCGGGCCAATGAACTGCGGCTGTTTCAGGCCCGCCGCACCAAGCTGAATGAATCTATCGGCGCGGCTGAGGCGGAACGCGCCGCGATCATCGGTCAGATCGACATCACCGAGCCGCTGGCGAAACAGGGATCTGTGAGTAAGGTCGATCTGCTGCGGCTTCAGCAGCAGGAGGCCGAGCTGCAGGGGCGGATCAGCGAGTTGCGCAATAACTATGTGCAGGAAGCCTATCGCGATCTGGTTGCGAAAAAGGGTCGGCTTGTGGTGCTGGAACAGCAGATGATCCAGAAACAGGACCAGCTTGACCGGACCGAGATCAGATCGCCGGTTTCCGGGCGCGTCAATAACGTCAATATCACCACGCTGGGCGGTGTCGTGCAGCCCGGGGAGTCCATCATGGAAGTGACCCCCATCGACGATCAGCTGATGATCGAGACAAAGGTTTCTCCGCGGGACGTGGCTTTTATCGCGCCCGGAATGCCTGCCAGCGTCAAGATCACTGCCTATGATTTCTCGACCTATGGGGATCTCAGGGGAACGGTCTCGCAGATCAGTGGTGATACGGTCGATGAACAAACGGCAAATGGTGTTCAGGCCTATTACCGGGTGATGGTCACCACCGAGAAAAGCTATCTTGAACGAAATGGTGAGGAATTGCCGATCCGCCCCGGCATGGTGGCGCAGGTCGACATTGAATCCGGTCGGCGTTCGGTGCTGAGCTATCTGACGCGGCCGATTTTACGCGCTCAGCTGCGTTGATTAAATTGTAGGTAATACAACCAGTGGTATTTGTAATCCCGCTGGATATCGCGTTATGGTATTCGCGTATCGCGCTGTAGCCGATACGATGTGACAGACAACGGCGTAATAACGCGACTGCGGGGGAGAAAGATTAATGGCAGGCATGGGGCTATCGGCCGTGATGTCGTTTTTTCTGACCGTTGCCGCAGTGGCGCCGAGCTTTGCCCAGGAAGTCTGGAGCGCCGGGCGAGGGGGGCTCTCTCTGAACGTGTCCGAGGCGAAATTCATCAAGCTCGAAGAGCCTGCGACCGCAGTTTTCCTTTCCAACCCGAATGTTGCCGAGATCGATCTGCAATCGGCCCGCTATCTCTACATCGTCGGCCGGAATATCGGTGAGTCTAACCTTTTCGTTCTGGGCGAGAATGACGAGCAGATTCTCAGCACCACCATTTCCGTCGGGATCGATGCCGCCCGGCTCGCCTCGGCCGCGCAAAGCTCGATCAGCGGTGGCTCGGTCTCGGTGAAAACCGTCGAGGGCGCGGTCTTTCTCAGCGGCCGCGTGCGCAGCATCGATGATGCCGAAACCGCCGCCGATGTTGTGGCGGCATTGCTTGGCGATGGTGCAATCATCGTAAACCGGCTCGAAGTCGAATCGGCGTCTCAGGTCAATCTCCAGGTTCGGATCGCCGAAGTCTCCCGCACCGTCAGCGAGGACCTCGGCCTCAGCCTGACTGCTGCGCGTGCCGAAAATAGACCGCGTGTCGAGTCACGGCTCGGCGGCATTGATAAAAATGTCGGTGCCGGTAGCAGCAATATCAACCTGGTGCTTGACGCTCTGGCGCGCAACGGGCTGGTCACCATCCTGTCTGAGCCAAACCTGACCGCCCGTTCCGGCGAGGCGGCGACCTTTCTGGCCGGTGGACGGATCCCCTACAGGAATACCGATGCGGACGGAAAGATCTCGACCACCTTTGAATCCATCGGTGTAGAGCTGGAATTCACCCCGACCGTATTTGATCAGAACCAGATCCAGCTGCAGATCAACACCAGGGTGCGCGCAGTTGATGAGGCCAACTCCACTGAAGCCGGGCGCGCTCTCTCCGAGCGCAGCGCGACAACCACGGTGGAACTCGGCAGCGGTCAGAGCTTTGCCATTGCCGGCATGTTCCAGGCGGATACCGCACAATCGCTGAGCGGTATTCCCGGTCTCGTTAATCTTCCGATCCTTGGGGCGCTGTTCAGGTCCTCGAGCTTTAAGAAGGGCGAAACCGAACTGGTCATCATTGTGACCCCCTATCTGGTGAAGCCGACCAGCCCGAACAACCTGCGCACTCCGGTCGATGAGGTGAAGCCCGCAAGTGGCGCCATTGAGCAGCTTGTGACCGGACAAATGAGCAAAACGATCCGTCCCGGCGAAAAGGGCCAGTCAAAGGTCCGCCGGGGTGGGTTCATGCTGCAATAGGAACGGACAGTGCAGATCAGATTCACCCGCATTTTCGTGCCCTTGCTGACAGCAGGGCTTTTGGCAGCCTGTGGCGCCGCATTGCCGCAAGGCCCGACCGAGCGTATTTCTGCGCAAACGCATGAGGCAGTTCTGCCCTATTCCTTCCTGTCCTGTTCGACCGATATCGGTGCGGCCGAGCAGAAGCGGATCCGTACCTTTCTGGATAAACTGGGCCTGACCAGCCAGGATACTCTGGTGGTCTCTGTGCCGAAAAACCGCCTGCCCGAACGCGATGCAGGCCGGCGCAAGACGCTCAGCCAGATTTTTGCCGCCTATCCTGCACGGGTCCGCTTTATCCAGGACGATGATCTGCGCGAATTGCCGCAATCAGAGCCGCAGGGGATCATCCGGGTGGTTCGGGTAACCGGGGTGAATGTGACGTGTAAAGGCGGCACGGGCGAGGCGGGATGCGCCTCGGCCAGAAATCTTGCGGCCATGATTGCGTATCCTGCGGATGTTTTCATGCCGGATAAGGGGGCAAGATATTTGCCTCCGGCAAAAACACAACAGGCAGGGTTTGCACCGTGAAACTGGATCTGTTCAGAGCCGCCAGATCCTGGGCGAGGCGCGAAGATGGTGCGATCACCATCGAATTCGTGATTATTTTCCCGCTGTTTCTCGCCTTTCTGTTCCTTATTGTATTCGTGAGTTTTCTGATTGCGACCGCAAGCGATGTGCAGCAGCTGGCGCATGAACTTGCGCGACAATCCATTGGCCGTCTGAGCCGCGCAACGCCGCCCGCAGATGTTTGCAAGGCCCTGGCCGATGACGAGATCCTGATGGGTGTGCTGGTCCGGCAATCGGTGCTGCTTGACCCGGCGGATCTGACAGTTCTGCCCTGCCCTGGTGCACCGGATGCGAACGGCTTTGTCACCGTGAAGGTGACGTATAATTTCGCGGGCAGCTTTGTGCAGTCGCTGGGGCAGACCTTTGGCGTTGATCTGGGCATCATCACCCGTATTTCTGCCATCAAACTCTGACGATCTGACAATTTGCACCTGATGCGCGGCAGGAATCGGGTGCATGCAACGTATGATTGATTTATCAGACATCGGATTGCGGGAATCCCCTCTGCCGATTCCCCACCTCATCTTCAGCTGCCACTGAGGGGAATATCTGATGGCTGTCTTCCTGAACCTGCAACGTGCAGCGCCTGCTGTTCTGATCGCGGCTGCTGCGGGATCCGTTTTTGTCGGCAGCCTTCAGGCACGGCCCTATACGGCGGTTGAGGTTCGGGGTGCCGAGTTCATTGCAGCCGGTGACATAGCGGCTGCCTGTGAGGTCGTAGCGGGGGAATATGATTCCTCCGATATGAGCGCGGTCCAGGAATGCCTGATGAGCAGCGGTCAGTTTCGCAGCGTAGAGGTGCGGGGCGAGGGCGCGACCCTTGTGGTCGAGGTCAGCGAGCTGAATGACCGCCCCGGTCGGGTTGAGGTCGGTCTGGCTTATGACAGCCGCGATGGCGCGACGCTCAACCTTTACTTCGAGCGCTACAATCTGTTCCCGGGCACCTTCGGTTCGATTGATCTGCGGTTCGCCGAAGAGGTGCAGTCTTTCCGTACATCGCTTTATCGCGCGGATGCCTTTGGCGATCTGGATTTCGGGATTGATACCGAAATGCGCAAGACCAGCTACAGTGATCAGGGGTTTGTTGCAAAGCGGGTGCTGGTCGAGCCATATCTGGCCCTTCCCTTTGCAGAGGGCGGCCGGGCCGAACTGGGGATCGGCTATCGCCGCGACGATATGACGGATGTGGCCGCGGGCTCCAGCGTGCTTTTTGGCCGTGAGATGGGGGTCATTGACGCACCCTATGTCCGCCTTGGCGTCAGCTATTCGTCCAACCCCTCGAAGAATGGCGGGGCTGGTTTCGTGACCGGGCTTTCGCTGTCACTGGACCAGTATTTCTGGGGGCTTGGCACCGATCAGAAGACATATGAGACCCGGATCGAGGCGGATGCGCGCTTTGCGCTGGCAGAGAAGACATCGCTGCTCGTCGGTCTGCGCGGCGGTATTGTTTCCGGCCAGAATGGTCATAACACACGCGCGGTTGACCGTTTCTTCGTCGGCGGGGCCGATTTCAGGGGCTTCGCGCCGCGCGGCATTGGCCCGAAAGACGGCGACTGGTTCCTCGGCGCCAATAATTACTATGTGACCAGTGTCGAGCTGCAGCGCGAGATCGATCAGCTGCTCGGCACCACCGGGCGCATTGGTGTCTTTGCGGATATCGGGTCGGCCTGGGGGCTGGATGATACGCTGGGTGGCACTGTCGATGACGGGAAGTATATCCGCAGTTCGGTCGGCGTTTCGCTGACACTCGATCTGGGCAATATACCGGTGTCGCTCTTTGTGGCCAAACCGGTCGACTACCTGGATGGCGATGACAGGCAGAGCTTCGGTATCAGTTTCAGCACATCATTCTGAGAAATCCGGCTGCGGCAGCAGATCTGCCGCAGCCGGACAGAATGCGTTCAGGCGAGTTTCAGATTACGCGCCTGGATAACCGCCTGGGTCCGGTTTGTGACTCCCAGCTTGCGGCAGATCGATTTCACATGCATTTTGACGGTCGCTTCGGCCAGCCCCAGATTTTCGCCGATTTCCCGATTGGGCATGCCATCGGCCAGGAGGTTGAGCACCGAGACCTCGCGGTCTGAAAGAGGCGAGACGAAAGCCTTCTGTGTGGCTTTATTCTCCTGGATCAGCTCAAGCGGGAAATAGCGCTCTCCTGCCGCCATGAAGCGAATGGCATTTGTGAGGCTTTTCATCGAAGTGGTCTTCGGAACCAGGCCGGCCGCGCCATTCCGGGTCATCTCATCGACAACACGCGGGGTAGGGCCCCCGGTGATGATGCCGACCGGCTTCCCCGCATTCAATGCGGTGATCTGCTTCAGTGTTTCGACCCCATGCATCCCGGGCATGTCGAGATCCAGCAGGATGAGGTCGAATTCGCCGTTTTTCTTCAGCTGTTCGATTGCACCATCGATCGAGACCGCGGTGCTGAGCTTGATATCCGGGCTGTTCTCCAGCACCAGGCCGATGATTTCGAGGATCAGGGTATGGTCATCGGCGATGAGCACGCTGAGCGGCGCAGGTGCCGGATTGTTTTCACTCATCATGTCTCTCTCATTGCCCTGTCAGAATTGCCCTGCCAGGTGAATACCGCCGACTGCGACGATTGGATAAACGTCTGTAAAAATCACATGCTCAGAAGAGAGAATTGTCAAGACTTTAAGCGGGGATCCGGCCCAGCGGTTCGACAGCTTCTCTTTTTGGGCAGTGACCTCGCCGGTCGAACAAAACTTAAGACTTATGATCGGGATTACCGTCAGCTTTCGGCTGCATACTGCTGCAACCGAACTTCCGTACTATGTGCCATCTCTTCCGCTAGATCCAGCGTCGCGGCATCGCATAGCCCCACGCGGGCGTCGATCTGCAAGCGCCGAAGTGCGTATTCGACCCCTGCCAGCCCGGTAAGACCGGCAGACCCGATCGCTGAATGGATTCGTGCCCGCAGATTTTCGGGGATTTCCGGGCTGCGGGCGAGGTCAAAGACCTCGCGCGCCTCTTCAAGCGCGCGCTGCATGAAGACAAGCGTTGCAGGGCGTCCCATTTCTGCGGTCAGTTCAAGGACAAGTGCATTGTTCAGCATGGTCTCGGGCGTCTGCATTCTGTTGATGGCCTGTTGGCGGGGCCGTGTCCCTTCTTTCGCATCCCTGAGAGCGAGGCGTAATTCAGACGGGCGCACGGGTTTGATAAGAATATGATCCATCCCCGCAGCGAGGCCGGATCCGTGGATCACCGAGCCGACATGTGCCGTAAGCCCGACGATAAGAAGATGTTGTCCGGCACTTTCTTCGCTGCGGATCTGGCGCGCCACTTCGATCCCGTCGATATCGGGCAAAGTGACGTCCAGCAGAACAACATCGATCTGATCTTTCTTTGATCTGACCCGCAGAAGCGCATCCATACCGTTGACGACGCCCTCAACTTCCGCGCCGGCATCGGTCAATGTCCGCAACAGGATTGCGAGATTTACGGGATTGTCCTCGACGACAAGGATCCTGAGACCGGCAAGACTGATGAATTCCGGACGGTCCGGGATCTGATCCCCGCGCTGATCGTCCCGTGCCCTGGCGCCGGTGAGCGGAAAGGTGATGCGGAAAAGTGCGCCGCGTTCTTTGCCCTGTCCCAATTCGATCCGGCCGCGCAGGCGGCTGACCGCCCGGGACACAATACCAAGCCCGAGCCCGTAGCCGTCTTTGCTGCCCGGTTGGAGGGGCCGTCCAGCGGTGCCGGGGCTGAGCACCAGCTTGCGCTCGGCCTCAGTGAAGCCCGGCCCGACATCTTCGACTTCCAGCGTCACAAGACTTTCAAAGCTGCCTTCGGTGGCCGCGATTTTCAGCCTTACGGTAATGGGGCCGTTCATATTGAAACGGTTCGCGTTTGTGATCAGGTTTTGCAACACCGCGCGCAACAGATGCGGTCCGCCGCTATGCCAGGCCTCACCTTCGGGCAGCTCGGCCAGGATAAAGTTATTGCTGCGCCGGCAGATCGGGTCGAGCAGGCGGACCGTTTCGCGCACGACGGCGATCAGATCGAAATCGACCCGCGGTTCCGTATCTGCCGATACCCCGTCCATCCGCACCGTTTCCAGCAGATTGGCGACCTGATCAATGGCAAGCTGTGCGAGGGCGCCAAGCTCGGCCTCTCGCCCATCCTGGGTTCTGGCGTCTTTAAGACCATCCGCCGCAATGATCAGCGATTGCAGCGGCGCGCGCAGATCATGGGCCATATCTGTGATGCGCTCTGAAAGCGAGCGGTCCTCGGCAGACAGGGTGCCACTGGTGACGCGCATCAGATAATAGCGGGCGAGCCCGGTTTCCGCCGGAATGACGTGCAGATCCGCAGTCTCTTCATCGGAGGGGCTGACGCTGCAGCTTCCGCGTGCCTGCGCTTCATCGCGTGCGCCGGCCCAGTCCGCCGACCTGCCAAACCTGTGCCATTGCGCGACTTTCGCGGCTCCCGCCACAGCATTTGCAAGCAGGAGGTCTCCGCTATCCGCAAATATTGCCGTGGCGCGGCTGTCGGTCGCGATAACCGCAGCAAGCAGATCCAGGATGTTGACGGCGGAATCCGCTTTGGTCTGTGCCGGCTGGTGCGCCACCTGGGGAGGAATCACGTCATACTCCTTAAGATCTGCCGAATGTGTTTCTTCGTGGTTCAGTCTTCAACGCTCAGGCCCTTGCAGGCGGCTTGTGTCAGCAAAATACCGAATGACAAGGGGTTAATTGTTTCCTTTTTCGGGAAGCACTGTTCTTCCTGAGGTTGTTTTATCAGGCAAATCACAACCAGGAACCCCTGGATACGGGTGATTTTCAAGAGATGTCCACCAGAGCAGGGAAATCGGGGTCATTCCGATGGCACCAGGTGCTGCCCGGCCAGGGCCTTTGCCCTCATCCTGATTGACATACCTACCCAATATCAATCATACATACTTTCGTAGTGTCATACTAACCCCTACGATGCCATGATCAACCAAGGGTGTGATGAGATGATAATTTTTATACTCGCTCTCGCAGTGCTTACGGAAATTCTTGTGGCAGGGGTTGTTTTTGCTTTGGGCGGGGGCTGGTTGCCCGCCCTCTTCATCGCCCAGGGGGCGGGATGTGCTGCGGTTCTGGGGGCCGCTCTAGTCGGAATTGGGCTGCAGCACATCCATGAGACAGCGGGCGCAGCAAGCGCCGCCTGATCCAACAAACGTAACAAACCAATCTAGGACGAAGAACGATGGGACCCATTCGCATCAACGCTGACAAGCCCACTGACTTCCGGGTCACAGCCCGGCAGGACCAGGTACAGAAATTCGTCCGGGAGGGCGACAATCTGGTTGTCCGGCTGGTCGACGGCAAAAGCATCATTATCACCGACTTCTTTGTCAAAGGACCGAATGGCGAAGTAAGCCGTCTTCTCTATGAAGATGGCACATTCAGCGGTGTTGATGGCAATTCGCAGACCGTCGAAGAAGCCGTCGATGGCATCGGCTCGGCCATGACCAATGAGGAAATGATCGCTCTTGGTGCTGCCGGCCTGGCTGGCATCGGGATCCTCGCCTCATCCGGCAGCAGCGATGCCGCGCCCGGCGACGGCGATGGCGACGGCGACGGCGATGGCGACGGCGATGGCGACGGCGATGGCGACGGCGATGGCGACGGCGATGGCGATGGCGATGGCGATGGCGACGGCGATGGCGACGGCGACGGCGATGGCGACGGCGATGGCGACGGCGACGGCGATGGCGACGGCGATGGCGACGGCGATGGCGATGGCGACGGCGACGGCGACGGCGATGGCGACGGCGATGGCGATGGCGACGGCGATGGCGACGGCGACGGCGATGGCGACGGCGATGGCGATGGCGATGGCGACGGCGATGGCGACGGCGACGGCGATGGCGATGGCGACGGCGACGGCGATGGCGATGGCGACGGCGATGGCGATGGCGACGGCGATGGCGACGGCGATGGCGATGGCGACGGCGATGGCGACGGCGATGGCGACGGCGATGGCGACGGCGACGGCGATGGCGACGGCGATGGCGACGGCGATGGCGATGGCGATGGCGACGGCGATGGCGACGGCGATGGCGATGGCGATGGCGATGGCGATGGCGATGGCGATGGCGACGGCGATGGCGATGGCGACGGCGATGGCGATGGCGATGGCGATGGCGATGGCGACGGCGATGGCGATGGCGATGGCGACGGCGATGGCGATGGCGATGGCGATGGCGATGGCGACGGCGATGGCGATGGCGATGGCGACGGCGATGGCGACGGCGATGGCGACGGCGATGGGAACTCGGTTCTTGGCGAAGTTCTCGAAGGCGTCAGCACAATCGCTCCAGCCCTGCTGAACGGCATCAGCGACGCTCTGACCAATCTCGGCAATGCTGATGTCAGCGCGACGGTGAATGGTCTGCTTGACACTGTGGCAACCGTTCTGGGTGGTGAGAATGGCCTGCTCGACACTGCCGGAGACGCGGTCGCTGAGCTGGTCTCCAGCGTTGAAGCCGGGCTGGCGGCACTGCTTGAGGGGCTTGAAAACGGCACGCCTCTGGCCGGTGCAGGCAACCTTCTGGCCGCATTGGTCGAAGGTATCCTGGGCGGTGATCCGGCAAGCGGCGAAGCCGGCGGCCTGATCCCGCATCTGGAAGGCGGCACTGCGGTGGCAGCTGCGGCTCTGGCAGCTGGTCTTGCCGAAGCCCTCGGCGCTTTGGACAGCCTGGATGTTGCCGGAGCGCTCGGAGCGGTCCTCACCGCGGTTGATGCGGCCCTGTTGCAGGAAGGCGCCCTGATTGGCGAGGCCCTGGAAGGGGTGCACGATCTGCTTGAGAACCTGCTCGGCGGCCTTGACGGCGCAGTCACGGATCTGACCAGCGGCGATGTGCTTGGCGCGGTCTCGACCCTGGTCGACGGTCTGCTCGCAGGTGTCCTTGGTGGCGGTGAAGGCGGCGGCGGCGGTTTGCTGACCGGCTTGCTCGACGGCCTCCTCGGCGATCTGTTGGGGGATGACGGTCTGCTGGGTGGCCTGCTCGGCGGTATCGTCGGCGGCAATGGTGGCCTGCTTGGCGGCCTCATCGGCGAGAACGGCCTGCTTGGTGGCCTCCTGGGCGGTGAAGGCGGTCTGTTGGGCGGTCTGCTCGGCGGCGACGGCGGTCTGCTGGGGGGTCTCCTTGGCGGAGAAGGTGGCGGTCTCCTTGACGCAGTGCTCGGCGATGACGGTCTTCTCGGTGGTCTCTTGGGCGGTGACGGCGGCCTGCTCGGCGGTCTGCTCGGGAATAACGGCCTGCTGGGCGGTCTTCTGGGCGGCGGTGGCCTCCTTGGCGGGCTGTTGGGTGGCGCAAGCGGCGGTCTGCTGGACGGCATCCTTGGTGACCACGGCCTGGTCGGCGGTCTCATTGGCGGTGAAGGCGATCTCCTCGGCGGCCTTCTGGATCCGATCCTTGGTGACAATGGCCTTCTCGGCGGTCTCCTCGGCGGTGAAGGTGATCTCCTCGGCGGCCTTCTGGATCCGATCCTTGGTGACAATGGCCTGGTCGGCGGTCTCCTCGGCGGCGACGGTGACCTCCTCGGTGGCCTTCTGGAGCCGGTCCTCGGTGACAATGGCCTGATTGGCGGTCTCCTTGGCGGCGACGGCGACCTTCTGGGTGGCCTCCTGGAGCCGGTCCTTGGTGACAATGGCCTGGTCGGCGGTCTCCTTGGCGGCGACGGCGACCTCCTCGGCGGCCTTCTGGAGCCGGTCCTCGGTGACAATGGCCTGATTGGCGGTCTCCTCGGCGGCGACGGCGATCTCCTCGGAGGCCTTCTGGAGCCGGTCCTTGGTGACAATGGCCTGGTCGGCGGTCTCCTCGGCGGCGACGGTGACCTCCTCGGTGGCCTTCTGGAGCCGATCCTCGGTGACAACGGCCTCGTTGGTGGTCTGCTGGGCGACGATGGCCTGGTTGGCGGCTTGCTGGGAGATAATGGTCTGGTTGGCGGCCTTGTCGGCGGCCTGCTGGGTGGGAATGGTGGCCTTCTTGGCGGTCTCTTCGGGGGTAGCAGCACCCTCTTGGAAGATGACAGCCATGCTGGCGCCCTGCTCTCGTAACTGAGAGCTCCCTCAGGAGCGGAACAACCCCCCGTTCCTGACACTGAGCTGCCGCACCCCCATGCGGCAGCTCATTTTATTTGTAGCCGGCGGGATTTTGTCGGAAGACTGCTGACGCAGAAGACACAGAATACGACGACACAGAATACAGGGGCCGTTTTCGTGACAGTAATGATGCAGGCCAGCGCAACGGTGTCTGACCTCCAGGTCCTCGACAGTTTCCATGGCAGGGACACTTTTGCCCTTGTTGCCGGCGCGCCGGTCTGGCTGGCCTGGCGTTGCGCGGGGCGGCAAATCGCGGCCGGCTGGTATGAGGCCGATGATCTGGCGGCCGCCATCGCTCTGGCGCGGGCCGATCTGCCGGAGGTGCCGGATCCGGATTCGCTGGAAATCTGCGTGACACATGATTGGGAACATGTCGCGCCGGAGGCGCTGGCCACATCCTTTCCGAACGGCCTGCGCGGGCTTGTCGGAATGGAGATCCTGTCAGGCGGCAAGCTGACACGGGTCGCACCAACCCGTGCGATCGCCACAAACCGCGCGCCCTTTCGCGAGATTGAACGGCTTGCGAAACTGAAACGCGTCACGCCTGAGGCCTATGCGCGGGCCGCCCGGATCCGCCGCTTCAGCGCCGATCAGTTCCTGCTGCTTATTCCCGAAGACAGATGTATCAGGCTCTGGCGCGGCGGGCAGGTTCAGCCGGCGGAAACCGTCGATGCGCTTTTGTTGCAGCAGACGGTTGAGGGGCTGATCGGATGGATGTGGCAAAATCTGCACCCCGATGGCCGGATGACCTATAAATACTGGCCAAGCCGGGGCGCCGAGTCGAAAGCCGACAATACCATACGCCAGTTTATGGCCACCGTGGCGCTCGGCCGGGTTGCGATGCGCAGCGGAACGGCCGAGGATGCCACCGGCGCGCAGGCCAGTCTGGCCTATAATCTCGACCGGTTTTACGCGGAAGAAGATGGTCTCGGCATGATCATTTTCGAAGGCAAGGCAAAGCTCGGGGCCATGGCGCTGGCGGCGCTGGCGATCCTTGAGTTTCGCGAGGCCGGCCTCATCGAGCCTGCAGGATATGAGGCGGTTTTCACGGCGCTTTGCGCTGGCATCTTTCATCTCTGGCAGGAGAACGGCGCCTTCCGCACCTTCCTGAAGCCGCCGGATCGCAACGACAATCAGAATTTCTATCCGGGCGAGGCGCTGCTGTTTCTGGCGACGCTGCACCGTAAGACCCGCGATCCGGATCTGGCCCGCCGCTGTATGACCAGTTTCCGCTATTATCGCGACTGGCATCTGGCGGATCCGAACCCGGCCTTCGTTCCCTGGCACAGCCAGGCCTGTGTCATGCTGTGGGAAGATCTTGGCGCGCCGGAGCTGGCGGAATTCGTGTTCAGTCGGAATGACTGGATCCTGCATATGCAGCAATGGGGCGGGCGGCTGCATCCGGATTTTCAGGGGCGGTTCTATAATCCCGAACGCCCGGATTTCGGGCCGCCGCATGCCTCTTCGACCGGGGTCTATATGGAAGGGCTTGCCGATGCCTGGCGCCTGGCGCATCGCCTCGGCGATGATGCGCGCGCGGAGCGTTACGCGACAGCCTTGCGGCGCGGCTTGCGCGCGATCCGGCAGCTGCAGTTTCGCGACAGAAAGGTTGACGGGTTTTACATCAGCCGGCCCGAGATGGTCATGGGCGGATTGCGCACCGAGACCTATAATAACGAGATCCGGGTGGATAATGTGCAGCATTGCCTGATGGCATTGCTCAAACTTGACAGAGATGCGGATTTCAACTGGTCAGGCGGGGTCTGATCTCTGGGTCTGAACTTGGGGGATCCGGGGTGAAAGCCCTTGAAGATCAGAGTGTTGTGACCTGAAGGCGAAGCTTGCGCTGTTCCATCTGCATGGCCTTGCGAAGCAGCCTCGGCTGAAGATCATCCGGATCCCCGCCTCCGAACTTGCGGCACGTCTCGTGAAACTCAACCTGCCTGTCCGGATCCGTCAGGTCGGGTTCTTCCGGCGGCCGGAGGGCCATGTCCGATATACGCCTGATACGGCTGCGGCGGCGCCAGCGAATGAGGGTCAGCAGATAGAGACAGGTTACGATCCCCTGAATCAGCAGAACCTGATCGAAGCCGGTCAGAAAACAGATGGCAGCGATTACGGCGCCCACGAGCCACATCAGAGGAAAAATCGCCATTGACCGGGTGTCCCTGCAACAGATCCAGACACAGAATGGCCAAAGAATACTGATATATACTATAGTTTGTCAAATGCCCTTTAGTTTGGTCCTGCTTGATGGTTTGGTTTTCGGCTTCAGATGACTTCGCGTTCTCTGTGCGGTTTTCCAGTCTGTATTCTACCATAATGACCGGTACCCGGTGGCAGAGATCCTGCCGGACGCGACCCGCAAACGGGCATCCCTGTTCAGCTGATTTTTGGTGTATGACCTGATCCGGGATCTTTGCGACCATCCGGCCAAAGGCAATGCCAAAGCCCTGCTGTTCCGGGAGGAGTGTTGTCCGCCAGGACTGGACCTCGACTTCGGTCCCTTCCTGTCGAATGCGACGGTCGAACTGGAACGGCGGAAGGTCGGGCGCCGTATCAGGGCTGCGAAGCTCCCGACCATCCAAAGCCTGGCCAGCTTCGACTTTGCGGCCATCGCGAAGCTGAACAAGATGCCGGTTCAGGAGCTGACCCGCTGCGAACGGATCACATGTCGCGAGAGTGCCATTGCCCTCGGCCCGTCCGCCACTGGCAAGACCCATGTCGCCCGCGGCACAGGGCTGGCCGTCTGCCATAAAAGGCCTTCCCGTCGGTTTCACCACCGCTGATACGTTTCACTGGCGTCCCGGAAACGGTCACACCATTATAGTGCTTAACTCTGCTGCTCCGGTTGGTTACGGGTTTGCCTTTGTGCGGGTTTCCGCCGGGGGCTCCGGTCCGGCGGGACAGATGCACGTGCAAACTTCTGTTTTTGCGCTAACAGCGTGCAACAGGATCAGAAATCTTTTGCAGGGCGCAGAGCAAGCCCTGCAACCTGATGAGGAACGGGCACAGCATGGCGCTGAATGATGGGTCGGGCACGGGGGCAGCAGTATCGCCACGCCGGGGTAAGGTCTACATCTGGCTGGGGGTGATCGTGATTGCGGCTGGCGCGGGCCTGTTCTTCCTGCGCCCGTCGGCCGAGGTCACAGCTGCGCAGGATGCGTCGGAAGAGGCGCCCGCCGCCCTGGTGATGCAGCTTCTGCCCTCCGAGCTTTATGAGGTCAGGACCGGCACGCTCAGCGATACGGTGCAGGTCACCGGTTCGCTTGTCCCCGCTCGGGCGCTTTCCATTCCTGCCGAGGTGTCGGGACGGATCGATACAGTGAAGTTCCGCGTTGGAGACCAGGTTGGGGAAGGGGCCGAACTCGCGACGATTGACGTGGAGACGCTGCGCAACCGGCTGGAGCAAAGCCGTGCCACCGCCGAGGCAACCCGCGCCCAGCTGGTACTGGCAGAGGCGCAGTTGCAACGCACCACCGATCTGGTGCGGCGGGGTGTTTCCTCGACCTCTGCGCTTGAGACCGAAGCAGCCAATCTCAGCCAGATCGAGGCGAATTACACCGCGCTGATGCGCCAGGTCGAGACCGCCGAAGATGACCTCTCCAAGGCAAAGATCACGGCCCCTTTCGCGGGTGTGATCTCGGCCCGTTCCGTCGATCCCGGCACCTATGTCACCATCGGCACCGAGCTTCTCGGGCTGGTTGACATGACCGCGCTGGATCTGGAGGGCGGCGTGCCGGCGGTACATGCGCCACGGCTGCGCATCGGCCAGCGGGTTGATCTGGTGGTTGACGGTCTTGCCGATCATCATTTCGAAGGTGTCATTGACCGGATCGCCCCTGTCGCCGTAGCAGGCACGCGCGTGCTGCCGGTTTTCGCACGGATCGAGAATGCCGATGGGCTGCTGAAAGGCGGCATGTTCGCCTCTGGCACGCTGGTGCTTGAGGAAGCGACTGACGGGATCGGTATTCCCGCTGACGCGCTTCGCGAAGATGACGCGGGCACCTATGTCCTGAAAATCACCGGCGACAAAGCGAGCCGCCAGCCGGTCGAAGCGGGCCGCAGCTGGAACCGGGGGCGCGTGGTCGAGATAGTTTCGGGCCTCAGCCCCGGCGATACCATCGTGGCCCTGAAATTGGAGCGGTTGCAGGCTGGCGCAACGGTCTCGCTGGTGGGGCGCTGAGCGATGTTTCTGACCCGCATCGCTGTCCGCCAGCCCGTCTTTGCCACTATGATCATGGTGGCGATCTGTGTGATCGGCATTTTCTCATATAGCCGCCTGCCGATTGACGAACTGCCCGAAGTCGATTTCCCGGTGGTGGCTGTGGTGACGTCTTACCCCGGGGCGACCCCCGAGGCGGTGGAAAAAGACATTATCGAGCCTATCGAGGACTCTGTCTCGACGCTTTCCGGGATCGACACCATCACCTCGACCGCGCAGACCGGGTCGGCGATGGTGCTGATCATGTTCGATCTGGAGGTCGACAGCGCCAGTGCCGCCCAGGATGTGCGCGACCGTGTCTCACAGATCGCGGCGAGCCTTCCCGACACTGCCACCGACCCGCGCATCCTGCGGTTTGACCCATCCGAGATGCCGATCCTGTCGATCGGCCTTTCCTCGCAGACGCTGAGTGCAGGCACGCTGACCACGATCGCGGAAGATGAGATTTCCACCCGCATCTCGAATATCAGGGGCGTGGGCCAGGCGACCGTGGTGGGCGGGCTCCCGAATGAAGTGCAGATCCGCCTTGATCCTTTGCGCCAGACCGCGCTGGCGGTGGGCGCCGTCCAGGTGACCTCGGTTCTGCGCGATGCCAATGTCGATCTGCCGGCGGGCTCGGTTACCGATGCCTCCACCAGCCAGTCGGTTCAGGTCGAGGGACGGATCCCCGATCTTGCCGGGTTCGAGGATCTGATCATCGGCCAGCGCGGCGGCTTCCCGATCCGGCTGGGCGATCTGGCGATGGTTGGCACCGATCTGGCCGAGGCCGAGAGCCTTGCCATGATCGACGGACGCCGTGCGATCACCATCGATGTGCTGAAGACGCAAGGCACGAACACCGTGGCCGTGGCCGAGGCCGTGCGCAAAGATATCGCCGCGATGCAGGCCGACCCGGCCTATGAGGGGATCGAGATCGCCCTGATCCGCGACAATGCGGTGCCGGTCGAGCAAAGCTTTGCCGCCGTGCAGAGCATGCTGATCGAAGGGGCCATCCTTGCCACGGTGATCGTGTTTCTCTTCCTGAATTCCTGGCGTTCGACCGTGATCACCGGGCTGACGCTGCCGATTTCGATCATCGGCACCATGGCGGCGGTCTATTTCATGGGCTTCACCCTCAATATGATGACGATGATGGCGCTGTCTTTGTCCATCGGCATCCTGATCGACGACGCCATTGTCGTGCGCGAAAACATCATGCGCCATCTGCATATGGGCAAAAGCCACGAACAGGCCGCGCTGGATGGCACCAATGAGATCGGCCTTGCGGTGCTTGCGACCACGCTTTCCATCGTCGCGGTCTTCCTGCCGGTGGCGTTCATGGAGGGCATTCTCGGCCGCTTCTTCCTGCAATTCGGGGTGACGGTCTCGGTTGCGGTGATGATCTCGATGTTCGTCTCTTTCACGCTCGATCCGATGATGTCGGCGGTCTGGTATGATCCGGCATCCGAGCCTGGCGCAAAACGCGGCCCCATTGGCCGCGCTGTGGCCCGGTTTGACATCTGGTTCGAGGGGTTGATCGGGAAATATCGCGGTGTGCTGGCCTGGGCGCTGGCCTGGCGCAAGACCACGCTTTCGGTGGCGGGGCTGACCTTTATCGGCGGGCTGATGCTGTTTCCCTTTATCGGTGCGGAATTCGCACCCCCTTCGGATAATTCCGAGGTGCAGGTCGAGATGGAACTGCCCATCGGCACGCCGCTTTTGCGCACCGAAGCCAAGATCGCCCAGGTCGATGCGGTTTTGCGGCAATTTCCCGAGGTGATCGGCACCTATGCAACCGTTGGCTCCAGCGGGGCAAGCGGGCAGAACCAGGCGACGATCACCGCGCGCCTCTCGGCCCCCACCACGCGCGAGCGTGATCCGACGGCCCTGGCACCGCCCATGCGCGCGGCGCTGGAACAGATCCCCGGTGCGCGGTTCCGGGTCGGCGCAGGCGGCGGCATGGGCGGCGGCGTGACTGCCCCGGTCGAAGTGAAGCTGTTCGGCCCTGATCTGAATGTTCTGAAACGCCTCGCGGATGAGCTGGCCGAAAAATTTGAAGAGGTGCCGGGCCTTGTCGACGTGCGCACCTCGCTTGATGAGCCGCAGCCGACGCTGGGGATCCAGGTCCATCGCGAGGCGGCCTCGGATCTGGGCGTGACGCTGTCGCAGGTCGGTCAGGCCCTGTCGCCGATGATCGCGGGCGAGACGGTCTCGGAATGGACCGCACCGAATGGCGACAGTTATGACGTGGTCGTGCGCCTGCCATCCGAGTATCGCGAGGATATCACCAGCCTCAGCAGCCTGCCGATCACCGCGACCGCGGATGGCAGCGGCATCGTCCGGCTCGATCAGATCGCAACGGTAGAACCCTCGCAAAGCGCAGGCGAGATCACCCGCGAGGATGGGAGCCGCTCGGTCAGTGTCACGGCGGGGCTTGATGGCATCGACATTCTGACTGCATCCACCGGCATTCAGGCGGCGCAGGATGCGCTTGATCTGCCGCCGGGCTACCGGATCGGCACCGGTGGCGATGCCGAAAGCATTATGGAATCGGCGGTTTCTGCGCTGGTGGCGCTTTTTCTTGCGATCATCTTCATCTACCTCGTGCTGGCCTCGCAATTCGGCAGTTTCCTGCAGCCGATTGCCATTATGTCCTCACTGCCGCTGGCGCTGGTGGGGGTGATGCTGGGTCTGCTGATCGGCGGCAGCACGCTGAATATCTTCTCGGTGATCGGGTTCATCATGCTGATGGGGCTGGTGGTGAAGAACGCAATCCTGCTGGTCGACAATGCCAATCACCACCGCCGCGACGGGATGGAGATGCGCGAGGCGCTGATCGAGGCAGGCGCCACCCGATTCCGTCCCATCGTGATGACCACGCTTGCGATGATCTTCGGGATGATCCCGCTTGCGGTGAACCTGCATGGCGGCACCTCGCAAAACGCGCCGATGGCCCATGCGGTGATCGGGGGGCTGATCTCGTCTTCGATCCTCACGCTGGTCGTGGTGCCGGTGCTGCTGACCTATATCGATGGCTTCCAGCGTCTGATCCGCCCCTGGCTGCCGCGCGCGCCTGACAGTCATCTGGCCTGATCGCGGCCCGGAAGCGATCTGAATTGCCCGCCACATGATGCAACGGTCCCAAAAACCCATGACCCAGGTCAGATTGCAAAGAGAAGGGGCCCGGTTGAGCGACACGGACCCTATGTGAACGGCCGGCAAAAGAAAGCCTGAACGGTGAGCGATGAAGCGAGCCCTCCCCATCGCTCAGCCTGTCCAAAAGCCCGATAAGAGCAGCGGTCATTGACAAGCTTAAGTCGATGCGAAAGTATACGATGTATACTGCGAGGGAAATCTATGGTTACGGGACATGTCTTCATTGCTGCAAGCCTGGACGGCTTCATTGCTACCCGTGAGGGTGATGTAAGCTGGCTGACCCCGAATGGGGCTGAAAGTGAAGATCACGGCTACAACGCCTTCTATGACAGCATTGATGGTATCATCATGGGACGTGGTACATGGGCAGTGGTATCGCGCTTTGACCCTTGGCCGTTCGACAAGCCAGTCATTGTTCTGTCCGGATCTCTGACACAGGACGATGTGCCGGATATATTGCGCAGCGGCGTGCGCATCTGGAATATGCCCCCGCGCGATGCGATGAAAAAGCTTGCCGCCGAGGGGTGGAAAAAAGCCTATATCGATGGCGGGAAACTTATCCAGTCATGCCTCGCCGAGGATCTGATTCAGGATATCATTCTGACCCGCGTACCAGTTTTGCTTGGCGCCGGTTTGCCGCTTTTCGGGGATCTTCCAGGCATGAAAGCACTGAAGCACTTGCACAGCAAAAGCTTCGCTTCCGGGCTGGTCCAGTCGCATTACCAGATTGGCTCGTGATTAATCAGGGTCCGAACAAGAAGGGCCGGCTGTCCTCCTCAAAGATTGTTGAAGCCGCGCGGGCCAGTATCGAAACTCATGGCGCGAGTGGCTTCAGCATAAGAACGCTTGCAAGCGTGTTAGAGGTAAGTCCGATGGCTCTATATCGGCACACGGGGGATCGCTCGCGCCTCCTGGGGCTTGTGGTCGATCTGGTGCTGAGTGATCCCGTCACCAGTCTGGAGGCAAACCAGGAAGAGATCTCATTTCAAACTCTTGCGCGCTCATACGGAGCCCTGGTGATGCTCAACCCGCAGGTTTTCATCGCATATATAGGCGATCAGAATGCCAAAAGTGCCGAAGCGGAACGCCTGTCAGACCGAATGGTCGCAATTCTGATCGAAGAAGGGCAAAACGCCCGTGATGCCAGGATCATGCGTGATATCGTCGTCGACCACGCACACGGATACCTTCTGGCGACAACGGCACATAAAAACCAGGCGGCTGTTGATGACCTTTTTGAAGGCTATGATCTGGCAAGCGGCTTCCTGATCACACGGCTGACACAGGCGCCTTTGAATGACCGGTGAGGGCTTAGCTGTTCAGTTCTCGCCTCTGGTTGATCGGTTCGACCTGGCCGCCCCCCGGTAAAGCAGTCCCCCGGACGGTTTTCTGATCCTAGCGGTCCCAGGGATGGTTTGGTCGGGTCAGCCGGTGTTCGATACCGCCTCGCCACGGTTTCCTGAACCGGTGGCGTGACCATGGCTCGACCTCGCAGATCATGTCGAAACGCATTTGCCGGGAGGTGGCGGTGTTTTGATCGTGGGGCTGACCGGCACGCATCTGCCTGCTACCGGGGAAGGCTGTGGTCCGTTCCCGCATCCAGCGGCACAGCACGCTCCCCACAACATCGAGATCACGCATGGCGCCGGCCGCGCCGCGCCGTCATAAGAGCCATGCGCAGATTTCGACCGGCACCACCTCGCAGAAGCTACTGTCGGTGACCCCGGGTCTGTTCCAGGATCAATTGCTCAAGGCAGGCCTGGATTTCGCGGCGCTCATCCGGGGCAACACGCAAGCCGAGTTTGCTGCGGCGCCAGATGACGTCATCAAGTGTCGTTGCAAATTCACGCTCAACCATCCAGCGCAGCTCGGCCTCGTGCAGGCCGCCACCGAGATCGGTGCCCGGCCCCATTTCCATTATCGCCCCGGCCTCTGTGCCATAGGCCCGGATCAGCCTGCGGGCAGTGGCGGGTGCGAGCTGGGGATGGCGCCGGGTCAGGGCCTCTGCGAGAGCATCCCCCTGCCGTGGGTCGAAATCTCCACCTGGCAGCGGCGCCCTGGCCGTCCATGCGGCTTTGCAGTTGGTGAAAAGCGGCGCGATCAGATCGACCGCCGCCTCGGAGAGCTTTCGATAAGTGGTGATCTTGCCACCCAGAACCGTGAGCAAAGGCGCCCGGTCATTCTGTTCCAGGTCCAGCGAATAGTCACGGGTCGCGGATCGGGCATCGCCTGCACCATCATCCAGCAGCGGTCGCAGCCCGGCATATCGCCAGACCACATCCGAGGGCAGAACCGGCTTTTTGAAACAACGGCTGACAAAATCGCAGAGATAGCGGACCTCCTCATCAGAGCAGTCCACCTGATCGGGCGAGCCTTTATGGTCGATATCCGTCGTGCCGATCAGCGTGAAATCCTCATGATAGGGAATGGCAAAGACGATGCGGCCGTCAGGGCCCTGCAGGATATAGGCGCGGTCATGGCCGAAAATTCGGGGCACTACGATATGACTGCCGCGCACCAGCCGCACCCCGCGCTCGGATCGTGGAGACAGTTTTGCACTGATCCCGGCGACCCAGGGCCCGGCGGCATTGACGACCAGCCGCGCGCGCAGTGTTTCCGGCCCTTTCGGCCCCAGAATATCGACCTCCCAGAAATTGGCCTGACGCCTTGCAGCGACGACCTCGCTGCGGGTCCGGATGTCCGCGCCCAGCCTTTGGGCATCGCGTGCATTCAGCACGACCAGCCGGGCATCGTCGACCGCCGCATCCGAATATTCCCATCCCTTCCGGAACGCGCCGTTCAGCGCCTGACCCGCCTCATCCTTTCGCAGATTGAGCCGGCGGGTCGGTGGCAGGATCTTGCGCCCGCCCATATGGTCATAGAGGAAAAGGCCCAGTCGTATCACAAAGGCAGGGCGACGATCCCTGAGCCATGGCATGAACCGGCCCAGCAAACGTGACGCTGGCGTGCCGCCCTCGAACCGCATCGACGGGTGAAAGGGCAGGACGAAGCGCATCGGCCGCGCGATATGGGGCATGGCCGCCAGCAGGGTCTCCCTTTCGCGCAGGGCTTCACGCACGAGACGGAATTCGAAATATTCCAGATAGCGCAGTCCACCATGGAACAGCTTGGTCGAACGCGACGACGTGCCTTCGGCGAGATCGTTCTTCTCACAAAGGATAACCTTGAGGCCACGCCCGGCAGCGTCCCGCGCGATGCCGCAGCCGTTCACGCCACCGCCCACAATCAAAATATCCGCTATCGGCTTCGTCATCTGTCATCCTGTTTTCTGCTTCGCCCGGCTGATATCGACGAGATTGGTTTGCGGGCGGTCTGTATTGGTCTCAGCCGGGGCAGATCGCGCCGCATCGGCTGCACTGCGCGCCATGGTCATGAAGGCATCGATCGACCCGATCGACCGGCGCTCTTTCAGACAGGCGGCATAGGAATGGGTTACCGGCTTTTCTCCGGCGAGCGGCAGGCTCACCAGCCGCGGATCGCTGTCGAATTCGGTGCGCGAAATGATCCCGATCCCCAGACCGGCGGCGGTGGCCTCGATCATGGAATCCCGTGCAAGTTCCATAACCACCGAAGGGCGGACATTGCGCTTTTCGAGGATCCCCTCAAAGGCACGCCGGGTCATGGAGCCGCTTTCGCGCCAGATCATGCGCACCCCGTCGAGCTCTTCGACCATGATTTTCTGCCGCTGTGCCCAGGGATGCCCCACCGGCAGAAGCAGCATGACCTCATGTTCGCCCAAAGCCACGTCATCAAGCCGGGGATCCGCGTAATCGCGCCCGAGGATCGCAACATCCACCTTGTAGTCGATCAGCTTGCGGTAAATCCGGTCCGAGCTGCCGCTTTCCAGCGTGACATGAACCAGCGGAAACCTGTCACTGTACCCCGCCAGCAGTTTCATCACGAAAAACGGCCCCACCGTCCCGATATGCAACCGCCCGGCGATCTCGGGCCGGCTGGTCAGCAGCGCATGGGCCCGTTGTTCCAGCGCAAAGATCTGGCGGGCGATCAGCATCAGTGCATCGCCCTCTGTCGTCAGCTCGACCCCGGAAGGGGTGCGCAGGAAAAGCTGCCTGCCATAGGTTTCTTCGAGCGATTTCACCTGGGTGGTGACCGTCGGCTGCCCGATACAAAGCAGATCCGCCGCTTTGGTGAAGCTCAGCTCGCGCCCTACCGCATAGAAAGAGCGCAGCTGGTTGAAGTTGATGTAATTCAGACGTTCCCTTGTAAGCATAGTCCTGATCCTCCCTGGCCTGCCGGTGTTCCGGTCAGCTCGATGAATGCAGCCATGATCGACGAGTAAGGGCGGCGAATCTCAAGGGGAATCGTGTAGTGATTGAGGCCGGGCAGCTCACGGCAGGAACAATCATGGCCAGTTTGCACCATGCGGGCGGTATGGCCGAAGGCCTGGCCCCGGAACCCTGCGGTTTCATCCGCCCCGACGATCATCTGCACCCTGGCTGACGGAAGCGGCAAGCGCGCAGGGCTCAGGCTCCGGACATCCTGGCGGGTCAGCTTCAGCGCGCTGTCGAGGCTGGTGCCACGCAGGGGATCAAGATCACAGATCGGGCTGACCGCGACCACGCCACGCAAGGGAACAGATTGCGGTGAAAGCGCAGTCATCAATGCCAGATGTGCCCCCGCTGAATGACCGGCGGCGATCCAGCCCGAGGGGGCCAGACCTGCCGCTGTTGCGGCCTCTGTTGCAGCTTTCACTGCGATACTGGCTGCGGCAACAATCGCGCTCAGCGAAGCCTCTGGCGCCAATGGATAGCCGGGCAGGGCGACACTGTATCCGGCGCGGACCAGGGGTTCCGCGACAAAGGCAAAGCGTTCGCGCGAGAGAGACTGCCAGTACCCGCCATGAAAAAATACCACCAGCGGCGCGCCCGGCTGGCCGGGAAAAAGGTCGAGCGCCTCACGCGGATGGTCGCCATAGCGCAGGCCGCGCTGTACTTTCAGCGTCGCATAGGCCCGCTCACTTTCGCTGTCCATGCGGGCATAGACCTCGCCGCGCTCGGGATGGCGGTCACGGAAGACCCAGTCCGCTTCATCGTCGCGTGCCATGGCTCAGACCAGACTGACGACAGAACGCACCGATGCCCCGGCGCGCATCAGCTCAAAACCCTCATTGATCCGGGCGAGGGGCATCCGGTGGGTGATCTGTCCTTTCAGGTCGATCTCACCCGCCATATAACGGTCGATCAGTGCGCCCAGCCCGCTCCGGCCTTTGACGCCGCCGAAATAGCTGCCCAGCAGCGATTTGCCGTAACGCACCTGGACCGGCGGTACGGAAAGGGTGGAGCCGGGCGGCTCTACCCCCAGAAGCACCGCCTTGCCCCAGGCGGGCACCGCCGCATCGAGGGCCTGGCGCATGACGGAAAGCACACCGGTGCATTCAAACGCCACGTCGACGCCGCCCCCGGTCAGGTCGCGGATTTCGGCGACCGTGTCACGGCCACCCGGCTCCGGACGGATGAAATGGGTCATGCCATAGCTGCGGGCGAGGGGGGTCTTGCTGTCGGACAGGTCGATGCCGATGATCTGGCTGGCGCCGGCGATCCGTGCGCCCTGAATGATATTAATGCCGATACCGCCCAGCCCGAAAACCGCAACGCGGTCGCCCGGCCGTACCTCTGACAGCGCGGCGCCGACACCGGTGGTGACGCCGCAGCCGAACAGGCAGACCTCATTCAGGGGGGCATCTTTGCGGATCCGGCACAGGGCGATTTCCGGCACGACCGTATAGCGCGAGAAAGTCGAGGTGCCCATGAAATGGTGGATGACCTCGCCATCGCGGCTGAAGCGGGCGCTGCCCTCGGGCATCACGCCACGGTCGCGGGTGGGTTTGATCGTCCAGCACAGATTGGTGCGCTCTGACCGGCACATGGCACAGTCACCGCATTCAGGCCCGTAAAGCGGGATGACGTGGTCGCCAGGCTTCAGCCCGGTTACACCCGGGCCGGTTTCCACCACCCGGCCCGCGCCTTCATGGCCGGGGATCAGCGGATAGACCGCTGTGGCATTCGCGCCTTCAAGCGCAGTCAGATCAGTATGGCACAGGCCGGTATAGTCGATCTCGACCAGAACCTCGCCCGCGCGGGGCGGGGCGACCATGACTTCGGCAATCTCCAGCGGGCGGCCCGCCGCAGTGCAAATCGCTGCGGATGAACGGATCATCTTTGCGTCTCCGTAAAGAACTGGAAGGGATCAGATGCGCCGGAAGCCAAGCGCAGAGAGTGTGTCGGCGGCAATTCTGCCATCCCGGCGAAAGGCCTCGCGGGCGGCCCGCATGACCTTGGGTGCGTTGACGAAAACCGCCTGATGCAGGCAGTCGTCGCGCATGAGAAAGGCCCCATAGCCGGGGCGGAAGGCCTCACCCGACTGCCACAGCTCGCCGTCGGCAACCGGCTGCCCGATAAACTGGATGCGCTGGCCGAGCTGCTCGGTCCAGAAAGACGGTGCGCCCGGGGGCGGGGGCGGGGGCGCATCAAGGATAGCAGCGGCGGCGGCAATGGCGCTGTCCTCGGCATTGCGCCAGGATTCCAGCCTGATGCCGTTCTGGCCGTTTTCATCTGACCGGCATCTTGCCACATCGCCAATTGCATAGATCTGCGGGTCAGAGCTGCGACCTGTCGCATCGGTCAGAACGCCATCGGCGGTATCGAGCCCTGAATCCCGTGCCAGCCCGTCCTGCGCTGTGCCTCCCATCCCCAGAACCACCGTTTCAGCACTTATCCGATGGCCATTTGTCAGGCTCAGCCGCAGGCTGCCAGCCTCGGTTTCGGCGGATTGCAGGCCGGTGCCCAGATGCAGGCGTGACCCTTCGGCCGCGTGCAGATCCGCGATCTGGCGACCAAGCGCTGCCGGCAAAGCCCGCATCAGCGGCAGCGGTGCTGTTTCGACAATATCGACCGCAAGGCCCAGCTGGCGCGCCGAGGAGGCAACCTCCAGCCCGATAAAGCCCGCCCCGATCAGCGCCAGCCCGCCGCCCCGGGCCAGACGGGCGCGCAAAGCGCGCGCCTCATCCAGCTTATGCAGACACAGGACCCGGTCCTCCATACCGTCGAAGATCGCCAGCCGGCGCGGTGCCAGCCCGGTGGCGAGAACCAGGATGTCATAGGCCTCGTCGCTGCCATCATCCAGCCGCACCCGCCCCGCCGCGCGGTCAATTGCAACGGCCCGCCGCAAGGGAAGATGCGTCACGCCATCCGTGTCAGACAGAACGCCCGGAATCGCAGGTTCCTCCGGTTCGGTCAGCATCGTTTTCGAGAGCCAGGGCCGCTCATAGGGCGGATGTGCCTCTTCGCCGATCAGCACGATCTGACCCCGGTGCCCCAGAGATTTCAGCTGTCCGATCAGCCGCCCGGCCGAATGGCCGGACCCGATGACGACAATTCTGGCAGTTCCGGCAATCCGGCCCGCATCCATGCTCATCGTGCTTGCCTTTTCTCGCGCTGAAGGCGCAGAACTTCGGCCAGGATCTCGCGATGGACCTGGATATAGCCGCGGCTGACATGTTTCAGATGCGGCTGCACATGGTCATGCAACTGGCCAAGCGCATGGAACGGCACCGAGGATGCCAGGTGATGCTCGGCATGGAAGGGCATGTTCCAATAGAGCTTGCGGAAGATCGGATTGGCCAGCGTGGTGCGGGTATTTGCCAGCAGGTCCGGGCTTTCCTCGGCGCCGGTATGTTCGGCCATGCGGATGGCGCGCAGAACGGGCTCGCCCAGAAAGCGCGGGATCAGCCAGTAGGTCAGCGCAATCATGCTGCCGTAATAGACCGAGGCCGCCGCAATCGTGATGTAAAGCAGAACATCAAGCCGGATTTCCAGCGAAACACGGCCGCGCACGCTGTCGGGCAGGAAGCTTTTCTCTTCCTCATTATAGCGCCCGGTCGCGCCGCGCCACAAAGTGCCCAGCAGTTTCGGCCAGAAGGAAGCACCCAGCACCAGACGGAAATATTCGCGCAGCGAGGTGGGGAAAGGCACGATATCGGGGTCAAGATCATCATGCTGCGTATAGGTGTGATGCGCGGCATGGCGGTATTTGAAGTAAAGGAAGGGCCTGAGCGTCGCCGTCGCAATGGCAATGCCGACCAGGTAGTTCAGCCAGCGCGATCTGAATGCCGTGCCATGCGAACATTCATGCAGTGGCGCGAAAGTCAGCACGATGATCGTGCCGTAAAGCACCATGGCCGGGATCTGCAGCCAGAGATTGCCCGAGGCAAGCCAGACCAGAAAGCCAGTGACCGCCAGCGCCGAGATATGCACCGCAAGGTTGACCAGCCCCGGCCCATTGCTGCGTGCCCGCAACTCTTTGAGTTTGCTGCGCGAAATCATTTCCGCGCCAGTGAGCGGCCAGACATTGCTGCCGATCCCGCCAATGCCAGCATAGCTGGCAGAGCCGTTTCCATCCATTCGAGAATCCTCCTCTCAGACTAAGCCTCTGTCAGGCTACAGGGCCGGCTTTCAGGCGTTAAATTCATGTTCTGCATGGGGTTATTGCTTTCACCCCGACCGGGCATCTGCCCGGCATGTTTCACGAAAAGAAGCAGGCCGTGATCCGTTCCACATCAAAGGCATCGCGGGTGAATTCGCCGGTGATGCGACCGCGGCTCATCACAACAATACGGTCACAGACCTGCATCATTTCCTGCAGCTCGGTTGTCATGACCAGCAGCCCGCGCCCGTCTTCGGCCAGGCTGCGCAGGGCGCCCCAGATCTCGCTTTTCGCCCCGATATCGACACCACGCGTGGGATCCTCGGCGATCACCACCCGGCCGGGTTTCGTCATCCATTTCGCGATGACGATCTTTTGCTGATTGCCGCCCGAAAGCTGCCCGGCGCGCTGACCCGGTCCGCTGGCGCGGATGCCCAGCCGACGCATCAGATCAAGGCTCATCCGTCGCGCCGCGCCGCGCCGGATCAGGCCAAGGCGCGAGAGGCGGTCAAGTTCGGTCATGGTGATATTCTCGCCGACCGACATGCCCAGAACGAGACCCTGTTCCTTGCGGTCCGCCGGCATATAGGCCACGCCCGCCCGGATCGCGGCCATGGGCGAAGTGAGGCGGGGGCTGCGTCCTTCAATGCGGATCGCACCGCTTTGCAGCGGCACAGTGCCAAAAATCGCCTGGGCCAGTTCCTCGCGGTGGCAGCCCAGAAGCCCCGCGACCCCGACGATCTCGCCCGCATGGACGCGCAGTGAGACATCTTTCAGCCTGCCGCGTGTTGCGGCCCGCTCAACCTCCAGCACCGGGGCGCCAATCGGCCGGGCCGACCAGGCGAACCCGTCACCCGAACGGTTGGTGCCGACCATATAAGAGACGATCCCCTCTTCGGTCATACCGTTCAGGTCCCGGGTTACAACATGGCGCCCGTCGCGCAGCACTGTCATGCGGTCGGCAAGGTCGAGCACCTCATTCAGACGGTGCGAGACATAGATGATACCGAGGCCACGATCCCTGAGGCGGCGCACAACCCCAAGCAGCCGCTGCACCTGGTCGTCATCAAGCGAGGCGGTCGGTTCATCCAGCACGATGATGCGCGGATCGCTGGCCAGCGCCTTGCAGATTTCGACGATCTGCTGTTCGGCCAGACCCAGAGTGCCGAGGATGCAGTCCGGGTCCAGATCCAGCCCAACCATGGCCAGCAGCTCACGGGTGCGATGCCGGGTGGCGGCGCGGTCGATCCTGCCGCCGGCACGCCGGATTTCGCGCCCCAGCCAGATATTCTGGGCCACGCTCAGATTGCTGCACAGCACCAGCTCCTGGTGGACCATGGCCAGCCGTGCCGCAATCGCGGCCGCGGGGCGCGAGAACTGCACCTCGCGGCCCGAGATCAGGATCTTGCCCTCATCAGGGCGCAACAGCCCGTTCATGCAGGAGAGCAGAGTCGATTTGCCTGCGCCGTTCTCTCCAAGCAGCGCATGGACCTCGCCCGCCCGCAGATCAAGGCTGACATCGTGGAGCGCACGCACGCCGGGAAAGGACTTGCCGATCCCGCGCAGTTCCAGCAAGGGCGCAGACATATCCATGCTCAGCCCTCCAGCCGTTCCATGAGACCGCGATGGCGGTCCATGGTCGGGCGCAGGTTCTGGTACACCTCCTGCCAGATCGAGAAGAACTCCATATAGCGTTCATGGGCAGCGGGGTCGGGGTCGATGGTCTCGCGGATGCTGACGATATCGGCGAGCGGCGTGACCGGATCGGGATAGATCCCGGCAGCAACCGCCGCCAGAACCGCATCGCCTACGGGCGCGGCCTCGCCAATGTCCGGCACCTGAAGCGGGCGGTTTACCACATTGGCGGTGATCTGGTTCCAGAACCGGCTTTTGGTCGGGCCGCCATTCAGCACCAGCGTGTCGATCTCAGCCCCGGCCTCGGTGGCGATGCGGAAGTTCGACAGCAGATCGAAGGCCACGCCCTCGATCAGGGCGCGGATCATATCGGCGCGGCCGGTGGTCGGACGCACACCGAAGAAGACGCCGGTCGCATTGCTGTTCCAGTTCGGGGCAAGCGAATTGCCCAGATATGGCAGATATAAAAGCCCGTTCGCGCCGGGCGGCACATGGCGGGCCTGGGCGGTGAAGAGATCGAAGACATTCTCGCCCATCCGCTCGGCCAGCTGCCATTCGCTGTCGCCCCACTGATCGCGGAACCATTTCAGCGATGCGCCGGTAAAGGCCATCGGCGCATCGAACATCGTCAGTCCCGGCAGCACATGCGGCCATTTCAGGATGCGGAATTCATCAAGGCGCTGTTCGGTCGGGATGATGACGCCGAGGTTTGATCCGGTCCCCATCGAATAGAAGGCCTGACCGGGCCGCGTCACCCCCACCCCAAGCGCCGCAGCGCTGATATCGGTGCCGCCCGCCGCGACCGGGGTTCCTGCCCGTAGCCCGGTTTCCTCGGCGGCGCGGCGCGTCACTTCGCCGACCACCTCATGGCTCTGGTAAAGACGGGGCAGCTTTTCGATCGGAATGCCAATCGCCTCGGCGGCTTTGGCGTTCCAGGCGGCTTTCTGATATTCATAGGCATAGCAGAGACCCGCATCGCCCGTGTTCATCGTGAAAGCACCCGACATGCGGAAGGTGCAATAGCCCGAGGGCGAGAGGAATTTATGGGTGGCCGCAAAGATATGCGGCTCATGTTTCGCCATCCACAGCGCCTTGGGGTCGATGAACCAGGGCGCCACGCGATTGCCGTTGATACGGTTGATCTCGCTTTCGCCCACGCGGCGGCGGATGTCGTCGCATTCGGCCTCTGACCGGCTGTCCATCCAGATCATCGCCGGGCGCAGCGGCTGGCCCTTGTCGTTTACGGGAAGGGTGACGCCGACCAGACCCGAGATCGCGACCCCTGCGATCCGGTCTGCGAAATTTCCCTGTTCCAGACATTGCCGGATCGCCGAGACCACAGCCGACCAGTAATTGTCGGCCTCCTGCTCGGCCCAGCCCGGACGCGGGTGAAAGAGCGGATGTTCCTGCGAGCCGAAAGCGACGATCTTGCCGCTCTGGGTGTCAAGGATGGATGCCTTGACATTGGTTGTGCCGATATCGACGCCAAGCGTCAGATGTCCGTTCATTACTGTCTCCTCCCGTTATGTCCGCCGCTCAGGACGGTTTTGCCTTGTTCAGCACCCGCGTCAGGATGACGGTTGCGATCAGGGCTATGCCAATGGCGAGGTTCTGATACCATGTCGCGATCCCCCAGATCGCGAGCAGATTGAGCCCCGCCGAAAATGTCACCGCCGAGAGCAGGACGTTCGGGATCGACCCGGTGCCGCCCGCGAGGCTGATCCCGCCGATGACGGCGATGGTGATGGCGATCAGCTCATAGCCCTGCGCCAGGGCCGGCTCGACCGACATCAGCCGGGCGGTGAACAGCACACCCGCCAGTGCCGCGCAGAAGCCGCTGATCACAAAGGCAGCAATCACGATCAGCCCGGTATTGATGCCGCTGTAACGCGCGGCTTTTTCATTGCCGCCTATGGCCATCAGCCTGCGGCCGAAAACCGTTCCGCTGAGGGTAAGATGCAGCAGGACCGCCATGGCAAGGAACAGAATGAAGCCCACCGGCAGGCCAAAGAACACGGCCTCGCCCAGCCAGCGCATCAGCCCTTCGGAGTAATAGACCGGCGCGCCATTGGTGATCAGATAGCTGACGCCGCGCAGCGCGGTCATGGTGATCAGGGTGAAGATGAAAGAGGTGATCTTCAGCCCGACGGAGCCAAGCCCGTTCAGCAGCCCGAGCAGCGCCCCGCTTGCCAGGCAAAGCCCGATGGCCAGCGTTTCCGGGCCGGCAAATGTATTGCCGCGCACCATCCAGCGAAATCCGAGATATCGCCCGGCTTCGGTTGTCAGCAGCACACCTGCAATCACCGAAAAGACCATGACCGAGGCAATCGACAGATCGATCCGCCCGGTCAGCAGCACCACCGAAAAACCGGTGGCCAGCAGCCCGACCACTGCGGCATTGCGCAGGACATTGGCGATGTTATTGCCGCTGAGAAAGACCGGGCTGGTCATCAGGCCCAGGGCCAGGATCAGCACGAGCAACCACAAAAGCGGGTTGCCGATCAGTTGGGGTATGATCGCAGGCCCCCTGTGGCGGGGCGTCGTTGCAATGCTCATCGCACATCAATCCTTTTGCTGAAACCCGGGGCCACGACCGCAAGGATCACCAGCCCGGTCACCACCTGCTGCATGTAGAAACTGACCCCGGCCTGGTTCAGCAGATTGTTGATGCAGCCGATGATCAGCGTGGCAAGAACCGCCCCCCGGACCGAGCCGACACCGCCGGAAAGCGCCGCACCGCCAAGGACCGCGACCGCCAGAACCTTCAGTTCCAGCCCCACAAAGCCGGCAGGATTGATATAACCCAGACGCGCGCTTTCAATCAGGCCGACCAGCGCTGCGGCAAGGCCTGAAAGGGCGAAAACCGTCAGGCGGACTTTCCAGGTCTGAACGCCGGACAGTTCCGCGGCCCGTGCATTGCCGCCGGTGGCATAAAGCCTGCGCCCGAAGCTGGCCGATCCGGTCAGCACCAGCGCTACAGCCGCCGCCAGCAGGAACAGGGCAACCGGCACCGGCAGACCGGCAATCGCGCCGCGCCCGAACCAGAGGAATTCCGGCATGGCATTCGGGTAGCTCGCCTGTCCGCGTGAGATGATATTCGCCAGCGCGCTGGCGATCCCCATAGTGGCCAGGGTCACGATCAGCGAAGACAGCCGCAGCGCGGCCACCAGGATCCCATTGATCAGCCCGAGGACCAGCCCGGTCAGCAGAACCGCCCCGATCACCATGACCGGAGAGCCCCCCGGCAGCAAGACGCCGCCGATCACGGTCGAAAGCACCGCAATCCCCGCGACAGAGAGGTCAATTTCGCCGGTGATGATCACCATGGTCATGCCAAGCGCCAGGATCCCGACCCCGGCAACCGAGGTCAGGATCACCATGGCGTTGCCGGGGCTGGCAAATCCGGGAAACAGCAGTGCGCCAGTCACCAGCAGCGCGATCAGCACTAAAAAGCGGCTCAGGTCACCGCCACCGCTCCCGAAGGCCCGGGCAAAGCGGGGCCCAGCCCGCATAAAAACTGCGGGGCTGTGAGTTTTCTGAATGTCAGACAAGGGAAGGCTCCGTTGGCAAGGGCTGCGGAGGAAACCGGCAGCTTCCGGATGGCGAAGCCAGCCGGAAGCACACCGTCGGATCCGTGGCCGCTCAGGCGACGGCGGGGCCGTAAGCATAGGGCCATTCGGCCGGCGTCATGGTCTCGACCCCTTCGATGGTCATCTTTTCACGGGTGATCATCGGCAGGTTCGGGGTCAGCACCAGACGCGGCGGAGCGGCATTCAGCCCCTCTTTCGCACCGATATGCAGAAGGACGGTTCGGATCCCGATATCACCGATCAGCGGCGTATAGGGGGAGACCATGGCGATATTGCCCTGTTCCACCTCATGCAGCACCTCTTTCGCATCATCATTGGCGAGGATGGCGATACGCTTGCCATCAGGCGCGGAATCGAGCCGGTTCCCTTCGCGGATCGCATCGAGTGCGCCCATTGCCTCTTCGCCGCCTGTATTGAAGCTGACCGAGACATCGCGGATCGCCTGAAGCGCATCCACCGTCGACTGGAACGCAAGCGAACGCTGGCTGTTGGTGTGGTAATTCCCCGCAATCTCAAAGCCTTCTTCCTGGCCGATCACCTGCAGGAACGCGCCGGTGCGGATGGAATCGGCAGTGCTGCCCAGATCCTTGCGGTTGAGGATGATCTTGCCGGTCTGGCCGGAATGCTTGAGATAAAGCCCCTGTTGCAGACCATTCGCGTAGAAATTCCCCAGAACTTCTGAGCTGATCTTCTGCGACGAGGTGCGGCGGTCAACGCTGACAACCGGAATGCCGGCATCAATGGCACGATCCACCGGCGGCCCCATCGGTGCCTCGCGCGAAGGCCAGAGGACGATCCCGTCAAACTGGCGCGTCACCCAGGTATCAATGATCTGGCCCATCTTGTTGTCATCGAATTCTGCATCGACGACTTCGATCTCGATATTCGGGTGACGCGCTGCCTCCCAGGCTGCGGTATCTGCAAGCGCAATCAGCCAGGGATGATTGAAGCCGTGGAAGACGAAGCCGATCTTATAGGTCTTCGCCGGGTCCAGCACCGGCCCCTCGGGAAGAGGAATGTAGTCGGTGAAAGGGGCCTTGATCTCGAGCTTGCTATAGGGCCCGGTAAAGGTTGCGCCCATGCCCGGCTTCCAGTCAAAGCCATCGACCAGATCAGCCACCGGATAGACTTCGAGGTAATCGGCGAAAGCGTCGCGGTCATAAAGTGCGGCGACAGAGGTGTTTTTCATCCCCTCGGCGGCGGCCGCCGCATATTGCGCGATCAGGGCGTTCAGGACGCTGTGCACGCCCCCGCCTGTCTGAGCCTGCGCAAGATGCGGCAAAATTCCGGCTGGTATGGCTGCAAGAGCCGTCGATGCCAATGCGCTGCCAAGCACGCTGCGGCGTGTCAGTTTCATCTGTTCCTCCCTTGGTTTTTTTTTCTGCGCTGCGCGTCTCCTCCGACGCAGCGCCCTGTCTCATCAGCCCAGCAGAACCATCACCTGTCCGTTCTCAACCCGGGTAGGATAGGTCTGCAGGGATTTCGTCGCAGGAGGTGACAGATTGGCGCCGGTACGGATATCAAACAGCGCCTGGTGCAGGGGGCATTCGATGATATGACCATCGAGATAGCCCTCTGACATGAAGGCATGTTCATGGCTGCAAATGCCGGCCGAAGCGTAAAAGGTGCCACCAGCATTATAGACCGCGACACAGCGGCCCTCATGATCGAAACGCATCGCGTCGCCGTCATCCAGCTCGGCAACAGAAACAGCAGTGACCCAGGTGCCAGTTGTAGTGCCTGTCATAATCTACTCCCTACTTACACCTTTCCGTAGCCGCAGGGATGCCAGGGCGCATAATTCATTTATCAAATGCCGCCATTGCAGAAAGCACAGGATGGCTTTGGGGCAGTGCGAGTGTCAGACTGCAAAGGCCGCCCGCGACAGCGGTCCGACCCCGGATTTCCACGATGCGATTTACCTGTCTGGCATGCACGCCGTTCCGCGAGGGAGGTTTGCCACGAGAGCTTCCCTCCGCTGGCCGCACAGGCCGTGTCGGGAAAGCGGAGCAGGTGTAGACGCCGTCACAGAACTCCGCCTCCCGGTGAAGTTGTGGGCCATGCAGTTAGGGCTGCCGGATGGTCGGAGCGTTCGATACTGCATTGACCGGTCCGGGCCGATCCGATGCCGCCTGCTGCGGGATAAGTGTCTTATACGCTTCTCGGTCCGGACCCTGATCTCGCGGCCCCGACCTTTGCCATTCCGAAGCAGGCCCTTCAGGGGGTTTGCAGGTGTCGACGAAGAGCGCAGGACGGGCATGGGCAGTTTCGTTGCACCAGTTTTGAACGGGCAGGGCGATGCGGTTGACGGCCTGCCCGTTACCGGACAGGCCCGCAGGCTGACCGTCACGCGGATCGATGGTTCAGGGGGCAGCCTGCCTCGGTGCGCGTTTGAAGTGACGCACTCAACCTCCGCTGTGGCGGATATCAGTTCCTGCCGGATATCGGGCAAATAGGGCATCTGCGCCAATGGCTGGGCCGAACGGCGCGCACCATTCCCCCGGATCTGCCGTGCGGTTGCCCCTGACGCCGATGAGAGCTCTGACGCGGCCGCGTTCTTTACCGAATGGCTCGTGACCTGCGTCAGGCCATATGTCGCGCAGGAATCGCGATATTCGGTGACGTTGGCTGCAGACCCTGGCACAAAGGCTGAGTTCTGTCGGTCAGGCCGCGCAATCGGATCGAAAAGCCCCTGGGCTGAGCCATGATCGTCGACGGCCTGTTACAGACCCCCGGACGCGGCATCGAACGGGTGCGTTCTCGCTCATCCTGACGACGGCTGCCAACACGATCCTCCGACTGCCCCGGTGGCGCACTGCCTGACAGGAAAACACCTGTCAGACAGCAATCTTTCTGCCCTGTCAGAGAGATTCCCCGCCATCGGCGACCAGCGCGAGGCCGGTGACGAAACGCGACTGATCGGAGGCGAGGTAAAGCACCGCTGCTGCGACCTCTTCGACCGTGCCGAAACGCCCGGCGGGGATCGCGGTGGAGATATAGGCCTCAAGCCCGGCCCGCCCGCCCATCTGGCGTTCAAACCCGGCATTGAACGGGGTGTCGATAAAGCCGGGGCAAAGCGCATTGACCCGGATTCCGTCTTTCGCGAAATCCTTCGCCATCTGTTTCACCATGGCGACGGCGGCGTGTTTTGTCACCGCATAGGCGATCATTCCGGCATCATATTGCACCCCGGAATTCGACGCGGTGATGATGATCGAGCCGCTTTTCTGCGCCTGCATCTGCGTGATCACCGTCTGTGCCGCCACGAAATGCGACCGCACATTCATCACCCATGAGGCATCCATCTGATCCGGGCTCACCTGATCAAGCCGGCCTTCGATCTGGATCCCGGCATGGGAATGCAGCACGTCGATCCGCCCGTGGCGGGTGATGACCTCATGGATCGCCGCGCGGATCGCAGCCGTGTCGGTCATGTCGAGCGCCATCGCCTCGGCGCGCTGGCCGGAGGCGGTGATCTCTGCGGCCACCAGACCGGCGGCGGCACCATCGCGGTCGGTCACCACCACCATCGCCCCCGCCCCGGCCAGTGCCTGGGCCGAACCGCGCCCGATCCCCGATCCGGCCCCGGTGACAAAGGCGATTTTTCCGTCAAGCCGCATCTCGGGCCTCCTTTCAGCCGGGCATCAGACCGCGGCGCTGGTAATGGATCGCGGCGGTTTCAAGAAATTCCGCCAGCTTTTCGGCACCGTGGTCACGGCGCAGCATCGCGGCCCGGGCGCGCAGCGTGGCGCTGTCTTTCACCCGCCCCGGCCGCAGCATCTCATAGGTTTCCATAATGAGATCCTGCGGCACATGGACCAGCTCGGCGGCGCGTTCGAAATTCGCGGCCAGCGCCGCGCGGCCGGCATCGCGGGCAATCTCGGCCTGGGCCAGCAGTGCCTGTGGCGTGATGCGCAGGTCTTCGATGGTGACCTCGCCCGTCATCACGGCGTCAAGCGTCAATGCGTCAAGCGGCTTGCCGCGCGCGCCACGCACCCGGTCGGGCGCAGTTTCGGCCAGGGGGAAATCGGCGCGTGTCAGGGCGCGGGGTGGTCTGGTGGTCATGGCTTTTCCCCTGTCTCCGGGCCCGCATCCAGAAAGGTCACGGTGATGTCTTCGGGCGCGCGGTTCGGATCGGTCAGGCCGGTTTCGATCGCATAGATCAGCGCAACCTGGGCGTGGAACCGCGCCCCGAGTGCCTGGCCATCGGTAGGCACCGAGACCGGTTCGGGGCGTTCGCCATGGGTCCAGCGCGCCGCGTTCCTGCCCATGTTTTCATAATGCGCGAGGGTGGTGATCGGCGCGTTCGAGAAGAGTTCGAGATTGTTATGCGGCATCCGGCCGCGCTGATGGATCACCGCGGTTCCCTTGGCCTGGATGCCGATGCCAAAGCCCGAGCCCGACATTTCTGCCGCTGTCAGCCCCAGGAAAGACGTATCCGCCGTGTGATGCATCCTGAGGATCCGTGCCACGCCGCCCCCGGCGGTGATACCCCGGATCAGGGCCGCCAGCACATCCGAGAGCGCCAGACCGGCAGTCGTCTGGTAAAGTTGCAGGCCAAAGGCGGGTGAAATGCCGATCACCACCTCATGCGGGGCCGCGCCCTTTGATGCCGCGCCCTGGGGCGCATAGGCGATGCGGCGGCTTTCGCCGCGCCGGTGGCGGGCCTGATCCGAAAGTACCTCGGACTGGCCGATCAGGTCGCGGATCTCGTTGATCTCATCGCGGCGCGCCTCGGTCATGCGATAACCGGTGCCGGGGCCCGCGTAATCATTGGGGTCATTGATTGCCGAAAGGATACGCCCCTGGCGGATGATCGACGAGGTCTGCAGGTAATCACCCGAGACCCGCAGCTTGACGATTTGCAAAAGGTTTTCGGCCTCGGGGTAAAAGCCGCGTTTTGCCAGCGCCTGGATCACATCGATCACATTGATCCCGCGCGCCTGGATTTCTTCGGAAATCCGCGCCGTCTCGCCGGTGGAAAAGGTCTGTGTCTCGCGCGACCCCGATGCCGCGATGACACTGGTTTTCATCGCCTGTGTCGGTGTCGCCAGCCCGAGTTCTTCCAGCACCGCCGAGATCGCCCCGACCGAACGGATGCGCAGTGACAGCGCCTCGGCCTCCGGGATCGGGGTCAGCCCGCCATCGGCCTCGAAATCTCGCTGGAGGGTGAGGTAATCCTCCATCTCCTCGCCGTTGAACAGCGATGGGTTAAAGGAATTGTCATATTTCAGGATCGAGCCAAAGCCCGAGCAGATCAGGTCCGAACCCGCGATCAGGTAGGGCAGGATCTTGGCACCGACGCGGATTTCCGATTCGGTTGCACGCGCATCATTGCCCGAGGCGCATTCCAGATCCAGCCAGACCGCGAGCAGGTTTTCCGCCATCATCTCGCGCATACCGCCCGCGATCGACGCGGTGATCGGCGCGCCGTCGATGCCGCCATTCTGGGTGCCCTGCACCCCCATGCCACGCTGCAGACACAGGCAGCGGGCTTCGAGATACAAAAGCGATTTCGCCTCGTGATAACCCATCAGCAGTTCTGACCCGCCACCCGAAGTACAGCGCGCCTTGATCCCGCGCGAGGCATAGGCTGCCACGAGGAATGCCTTGGACCAGGGCGTATCATCGCCATCGGTAAAGCTGCGTTCCGTGCCATAGACCGACACGGTTTCGGCGTAAGAGGTAAAGCCCGCCATGCCGATCCGCAGTTCTTCGGCCTCTTCGGAGGAACACTGGAACAGGGTTCCCCATTCGCCGACCGACGATCCCACAAGGCAGGCCAGCGCATTCGACCAGGCGCAGCGGGCGACGCGCATCGTGGTCTCTACCTCGTCAAAGCCATGCCCGGCTGCCACTGCCGCATCGGCGGCAAGTTGCAGCGGATCGTCTTTCGCATTGGTCACATGGGCCTGGTTCCCGGGGGTCTTCCTGGGGCGCATTTTCGAATAGGCGAAGGCGATTTCCATCGCGTTCAGCTGCGACACAACATCGACCAGTTTTGCAGGCGTCATCCCATGCGCCAGCCGCACCAGCGTCTCGCGCGGGACATGCATATCGACGAGCATCCGCGCGACCTCGCCCGAGTCCATCGCCATCGCTTCGGGGGCAATGGCCGGGTCGAGGTGATATTCGGCGATAAAGGCGTCGATCATGTCGAAATCATGCGCCAGCACGCCATCCATCGAGGCGATCCGGCCGCCACTGATCGTCATGCCTGGTTTGGGATCGGCCGGGCTTTTGAAGGTGGCAAAGCCATTGGCCGGGTCTTCCTTTGCGAAACGATCCAGCCGCAAGGGGCGCTCGTCCCAGTCGGAATAGCGGCGCCAGCGATTGACCTGAACGGTGTCTGACATCTGCGTCTGTTCCTATGCCATCGCGTCGAGCGATTCCGGCACCACCTGGCCACCATCGATCACGATGGTCTGCGCGGTGATGTAGCCGGCAAGATCCGAGGCCAGGAACAAAACCGCATTGGCGATGTCATCGACCGTTCCAAGCCGCCCAAGCGGCACCGAGGCCTCCATCGCGGCCAGGTATTCCGGCCCGTTGCCCTCAAACCCTTCGGTGATGATATTGCCGGGCAGAACGGCGTTGATGGTGACCTTATCCTTCGCCAGCTCCATCGCGGCCGAGCGCATGAAGCCAAGCTGTGCCGCCTTGGAGGCGCCGTAATGGCTCCAGCCGCGATAGCCGGTGATCGGGCCGGTGATCGACGAGGTCAGAACGACGCGACCTCCGCCCGCTTTCCGGAAATGCGGCTGCGCGGCTTTCACGGCCAGAAAGGAAGACCGCGTATTCACCGCCATGACCTGATCCCATTCGGAAGGCTCCATCGCCTCCATCGTGGTCTGGGGATAGATGCCGCCATTGGCGCAGAGGATATTGAGGCCACCCTGCGCTGCCGCCGCCTCATCGATCATGGCTTTCACCGCGGCCCAGTCGGCAATGTCGCAGCTGGCAAGCCGCAGTTTCGCGCCTGGCAGATCCGCGAGGATGGCATCCCGCACCGCCTCAAGCGCCGGAATGCCGCGCGCAACCAGAGTCACTTGCGCACCGTTTGCGGCCAGCGCGCGGGCAATGCCGCGCCCGATGCCCTTTGACGCGCCGGTGACGATGGCGCTTTGCCCGTTCAGGCTGGTGAACATCGGGTTTCCCTCCTTATGAAATTGTCAGATCGCCACTCAGAGCGGCGAGATAGAGGCGGCGGAAATCATCCTGATCCATTTTGCGCGGGTTCGCCCCGGTCGAAGGATCGGCCAGCGCTTTCGCGGCGATCTCATCGGCGCGCTCTGCCGTCGCGCCAAGTTCCGCCAGGGTATGGGGGATGCCCAGATCGCGACGGAAGTCGAGAAGCCAGGCCATGAACCCATCAAAACCGCCTTCGATTTCAAGGGTATGCGCGACACGGGCGACCTTTGCCCCGATCGCCGGGCGGTTGAAGGCGACCACATAGGGCAGGATCACCGCATTGGCCAGGCCATGCTGGATGTCATGGATCGCGCCGAGCGGATGCGCCAGAGAATGCACCGCGCCGAGACCCTTCTGGAACGCCACACCCCCCATCATCGCGGCGGCAAACATCATCGTCCGCGCCTCGAGATCCTGGCCGTTCTTCACCGCGCGCGGCAGGGCGTCGCGGATGATCCGCAGGCCTTCCAGCGCGATACCATCCGCCATCGGATGAAAGCTCTCGACACAGAAGGTCTCGAAACAATGGGTGAAAGCGTCCATGCCCGTTGCCGCCGTCAGCGCGGGCGGCAGGCCGAGCGCCAGTTCCGGGTCGCCGATCACCAGGACCGGCAGCATTTTCGGGTGGAAGATGATCTTCTTGGTATGGTCGGTCGTGTTGGTGAGAACCGCTGCCCGCCCGACCTCGGACCCTGTCCCGGCGGTGGTCGGCACCGCGATGATCGGATGGATGCGGTCGGCATCGGCGCGGGTCCACCAGTCGCCGATATCTTCGAGATCCCAGACCGGAATGGTCTGCCCCTCCATCAGCGCAACCAGCTTGCCGACATCCATCGCCGAGCCGCCGCCGATCACGATCACCCCGTCATGCGCGCCTTTGCGGAAGGCTTCGATCCCGGCGGCGAGGTTCAGATCGGTCGGGTTGCCCTGTACATCGTAAAACAGCGCTGGCGTAAGGCCGGCCGCTGTCAGCGCCGCCAGCGCGGCGGTGATAAAGGGCAGATGCGCAAGGCCCTTATCGGTGACAACCAGCGGACGCCGGATGCCGGCCGCGATGGTATGTGCGCCAATACCGGCGATCTTGCCGGCTCCGGCATGGATGGTGGTCGGGTAGCTCCAGCGGGCGGTCAGGGGGTAAGTCATCAGATCATCTCGAAGTAACGGTTCAGTTCCCAGTCCGAGACCCAGGCGCGTTGTGCCGCGACCTCTGCCTCGCGTGAGGTGACGAAATGGTCGGTAAAGGCGTCGCCAAACCAGGCGCGCGCCATATCCGATCCACGCAATCGGGCAGCGGCTTCGGCGAGAGAGGCCGGAAAGCGGCGTTCGGGCGGCAGGTCTGCCTCATAGCCATTGCCTTTGATCGCCGGGCCGGGGTCGAGGCCTTCGCGGATGCCCTGAAGGCCCGAGGCAAGGGCTGCGGCCAGCACCAGATAGGGGTTCGCATCCGCTGCCGGAGGCCGCATCTCGACCCGGACCGACTTCGCGCTGTCGCCGACGACGCGCAGGCTGCAGGTGCGGTTGTCAAAGCCCCAGGTCGCACCGGTCGGCGCCCAGAACCCGGGCGCAAGACGGGTGAAAGAATTGATCGTGGGGGCATAAAGCGCGAGGAGTTCGGGCATATATTTCAGCTGGCCCGCGATGAAATGGCGCGCGGTCTGCGACAGGCCACCTTCGCCGTCAGGGTCATAGAAGGCCGACTGCTCTCCTTGCCACAAGGACAGATGCGTATGGCCACCGCAGCCGGGCAAGCCGTTCAGCGGTTTCGCCATATAGCACAGGCTCAGCCCGTTCTGATTGCCCCAGGCCCTTGAGAAAGCCTTGAAAATCGCTGCGCGATCGGCGCCCTCCAACGGTTCTGACGGGGTGAAGGCGAATTCCATCGCGCCTTCACCGGCTTCGGGATGGATCGCCTCCAGCGGCGTTTCCAGCTGACGCGCCAGCGCCATCAGACCCGAGAAGAAGCCGTCTTCGACCGCCATCCGCTGCACCGAATAGCCGCCGGTTGTCGGGTTCAGGGGGGTGAGACCGCGATAGCCCTTGGCCAGAGCCGAAGCGGGTGTCTCGCGGAAAACGTAGAATTCATATTCAAACCCGGCCAGGGCGGTGAACCCCATGGCGCAGGCCTCGTCCAGCACCCGCCCCGCAAGCCTGCGCGGGCAAAGGGCCGCGCCCGGCCCATCGGCATATTCGACGAGGTGAAAGCGCCGCCCGTCGCCTGGCATCACCCGGCCCGGCCCCGGCACCACCCGGATCGGGTCATCATGATAGCCGGTATGCCAGCCGGTATGCCGGTTCTGGTACAGCGCGTCGCGGCTGTCCCAGCCCAGCACCACCGAGCAAAAGGCGCCACCCTTTTCCTGCCATGATTTAAGCTTGGCACTTGTCGCGTATTTGCCCCGGATCAGCCCGTCGAGGTCGACATAGCCAAGCATCGCGAAATCGTCGCCGGGGGGGGGAATATCATTCATCGTCTTTTCCTCAGGCGCCGAGATAGGCGCGGGCGACTTCGGGGTCGGTCAGCAGATCGGCGGACCGGCCCTGCAGCGCAATCGCCCCGGTTTCCAGCACATAGCCATGATCGGAAAGCTGCAGCGCGAGGCTCGCATTCTGTTCGACCAGCACGATAGACAGGCCCGAGGCGCGCAGTTCCCGGATCAGCGCCGCGATCTCGTCGATCATCACCGGCGAAAGGCCCAGCGACGGCTCGTCCATCAGAAGAACCTTCGGCCTTGCCATCAGCGCGCGGCCGATTGCGACCATCTGCTGTTGCCCGCCCGAAAGCTTTCCCGCCGGCTGGTTCTGTTTCTCGCGCAGGATGGGGAAGCGGTCGAACACCTCTTCGATCCCCTTTGCGATCCGCGCGCGGTCGCGGTCGAGATAGGCGCCGATACGCAGATTTTCCTTCACCGTCATCAGCTTGAAGAGCTTGCGCCCTTCGGGGACATTGACGATGCCAAGGCCGACGATCTCATGAGCGGGACGCCCGGTGATCACCTGGCCATTGAAACGCACCTCGCCGCGCGACGGTTTTTCCAGCCCCGAAACCGCCTTCAGGATCGAGCTTTTTCCCGCGCCATTCGCCCCGATCAGGGTGATGACGCCGCCTTCTTCCAGCGCCATCGAGACGCCTTTGACCGCCTCGACCTTGCCGTAATGGACCCACAGATCGCGTATCTCAAGCAACATGGGCCTGGCTCCCCAGATAGGCTTCGCGCACCTGCGCATTGGCGCGCACCGCTTCGGGCGTGCCGTCGGCGATCTCATTGCCGAAGTTCAGGACCGTGATGCGGTCGCAGAGCCCCATCACCACCTTCATGTCATGTTCGATCAGCATGATGGTGATGCCGGTCTCGCGGATACGGCGGACGAGATGGATCATCTCGCGGCTCTCATCGCTGTTCATGCCGGCACAAGGCTCGTCGAGAAGCAGCATTTTCGGTTCTGCCGCGAGCGCGATGGCGATGCCGAGCATCTTCTGATGCCCATGTGCCAGGGTCGAGGCCTGTTGATCGACCAGCCCTCCGAGGCCCACGAAATCCAGGATTTCACGCGCGCGGGCGACCGATCCGGCCTCGGCCTCGCGCGTCTTGCGGGTTCTGAGCAGCGATCCCCAATAGGAATGGCGCGCATGAAGGTAATTCCCGGCCACCACGTTTTTCAGCACGGAAAACTGTTTGAACAGAGTGACATGCTGGAAGGTTCTGACCAGCCCCTCTGCCGCGATCTGATGCGGCTTCATGCCGCTGATCCTCTGGCCCCGGTAGCGGATTTCCCCTGCCGTCACCGGATAGCGCCCGGAACAGGCGTTGAAAAACGTGGTCTTGCCGGCGCCGTTCGGGCCGATCAGCCCGCGGATCTCACCTTCCTCGACCGTCAGATCGAGACCGGCAATCGCGGTGACACCGCCGAATTTCATCTGAAGGCCGCGCGCCTCTAATTCATGCATGACACGGGCCTCACTTCTGCGAATTGCGGTTGAAGAGCTTGCGGATACGGGCAGGGACCGTCTCAAGCCCGCCCGGGAGCAGCAGGACCGAGGCGATCAGCACCACCCCGAAGAAAATGGTGCGGAAATAGCCGGTGGCGCGCAAAGCCTCATCGACCATGGTCAGAGAGATTGCGCCCGCGACCGGTCCGCCAACTGTGGTCAGCCCGCCGACGATCAGATGCACCAGCGCGAATTCCGACTTCCAGATGTCGAAACTTTTGGGGCTGATATAGGTCTGGTAATGCGCGTAAAGCGCGCCGGTCACGCCGACGAGGGTGCAGGCGATGGTGAAACAGACGACTTTCTGGCGGAAGACATTGATGCCGGTATGTTGCGCCAGCAGTTCATTTTCATGGATCGCCCACCAGATCGTGCCGGTGCGCGACGCATTCATGCGGTAGATGATCCAGACCGTCAGCGAGACGAAGAACAGCGCCAGATAGTAATAGGCGATGCGGTTCGCAAAGTCGATTTGCAGGAAGCCAAGGTCAAGGACCGGCGGTTTGATATCGAAGATCCCGTCCCAGCCGCCGAAGAAGCCTTTGAAATAGGCGAAGTTGCGTTTGATCACCTCGCCCACCGCCCAGGAGGCCATGAAGAAATACACTGCCCGGGTCCGCATCAGGGGCACCGCGATCAGCATGGCGAAAAGGGCAGAGACCGCGGCGCCGATCCACAGGCCATACCACATCGAAAGCCCCAGTTTCGTCAGCACCAGAGCCGAGGCATAGGCGCCTATCCCCATGAAACCGGCATGGGCGAAAGAGATCACGCCAAGAGACCAGATCATCCAGAGGCTGGTGGCAAGGGCCACGTTGAAGCTGATCGTGATGCCGACATGGATCATGTAGAGGTCGAAGCCGACCAGCGCCGGTGCGGCGAGGGCGAGGGCGAGGAGCCCGCCCCAGACAAGGCGGTTCGGGCTGGCGATGATGTCAGATTTATCCATGATCGCCCCCTCAGTCCCAGTTCTGGCCAAAGAGACCCGAGGGCCGGAAGACAAGGATCAGGAAGATCACCACGAAGCTCAGGATGATCGCGATATCGCCCGAGATGGTGGTGGTGATCACCGAGTCGATCATCCCGAGGATCAGGCCTCCGACCAGGGCCCCGATCACCGATCCCAGCCCCCCCATGATCACGATCATGAAGGCCTTGATCGTAGCCAGAAAGCCCATGGTCGGCACGATCGACAGAAGTGTGCCCATCATACAGCCGGCAATCGCCGCCATCGCCGAGCCGATGCCAAAGGCGATCCAGTGGACACGGTCAGTGCGGATCCCCTGCAATGCGGCCGTCTGCGGGTCTTCGGCCACGGCGCGGATGGCAAAGCCGGTGACCGAGTGGCGCAGGAAGGCCCAGAGCGCGATGATCAGCCCGATGGAGACCGCCGAGATCACGATCCGCTCATAGGACAGATAGGCGCCGCCGATCAGCATGCCACCCGAAACAGCGGAAGGGATGCCCTTGGTCGTGGTCCCGAACAGGAGCTGACCCGAGCCCGAGATGATCAGAACCAGGCCCAGAGAGACCGCGAGTGAGTAGAGAATGTTCTTACCCTGCAAGGGCTTGAACAGCACCACCTGCAGGACCGCGCCAAGGCAGAAGATCAGCCCGGCCGAAAAGGCCACCCCGGCCCAATAGGGCAGGCCCAGCTCTGCATGCCAGTAATACAGGGCAAAGGCGCCCAGCATGAACATCTCGCCATGCGCATATTGGATGATGCGCATCACCCCGAAAATCAGCGTCAACCCGATGGCGATCAGCGCATACATCAGGCCGAGGCTCAGGCCGGTCAGGCCCATTTGCAGAAAGTCGCTCATGCGTGGAATACTCCGGAGGCCGCACAGATTACAGACGACAGACCGCGCCTGCCGCCTTTACCGGCCCGGATCACCCCGGGCCGGCAGCATTGCCTGAATGATCAGTAATCGTCGGGAAGGGCGGGGAAACGCACGTCTTCGACCTGGGCCACAGCTTTGTCGATGGTGGTGGTGTAACAGTCGTAAATGCCCTGGCGCGCCACGCCGAAAGACTTCTCGCCGCCCCATTTCACATGGCCGACATAGGTGTCATCCAGTTGCACCTGTGCCAGCGCCTCGGCCACCGCTTTGGTGTCTTCGGCGGTGCCCGCCATCTCCCAGGCCGCTTTCAGCGAATAGATCCACCAGGAATAGTTGCCTGCCAGCGCGTTGAAAGTGCCGAAGCGGTCCATGAAGCGCTTTTCGATGGCTTTCTGTGTGTCGGTCGAAGGCGAGACATTAGTCACCGGCAGGATGACACCATCGGCATGTTCGCCCGCAACCTCAAGGATCGTCGTGGTTTCGGACGCGGCCGGTGACGAGATCGGGCCGGTATAGCCCAGCTCGCGCGCTGCCTTGACGATCGAGGCGGTGATGCCGGGGGGCGAGGGCGAGGTCACGATGAAATCGGGCCGGTCGGAAATTGTCTTCGCGACGATGGGATAGAAATCGGTGTCTTCCCAATTGTAGAATTCGGCCGATTTCTGGGTGATGCCGTAATAATCCATCAGCCGCTTGTAGGAGGCATGGCAATCGGTGCCATCCTGGTCATTCGGGCCAATGAAAGCGGCCGTCTTCAGCGCGTCCTTGCCGTATTTTTCCTGCATGAAGGGAAGATAGGCAAAGCCCTGTTCATAATCCGACATCTCGGCGCGGAAATGCAGCGGGTAGTCCTTGCCGAAAAGCTCAAGATAGCCCCAGCAGGCGACAATCGACAAAACGCCGGCGGGTTCGGTTACCTGCAACATGCCGACGGTCGAGGCCGCAGCCTGGCTGTAGACATATTTCACCTTGTCCTGCTCGACGAGGCGCAGGGTGGCCGCGCGGCTGTCGGCGACCTCGCCCTTGGTGTCATAGTCGATGACCTCAAGCATATGCGGCTCGCCATTGATCATGACGCCGCCGGCGGCATTGATTACGGCGGCCCCGTCGGTAAAGCCCTGGGCGGTCGAGTGGCCCCAATAGGCGACCGGACCGGAAAGCGGCACCGCACCGCCGATTTTTATGGTCTTATGGGTCTGGCTGAAGGCGCTGCGCGGCAGAATCGCCGGTGCAGCCAGTGCAACGGCGCCGGTGGTCAGCAGGCGGCGGCGATTCATCAGCAGTGGCGGAGAGGTTTTCCTCATGGTGATGTTTCCCTGTTGGATGCGAGTTTTTTTGATTTTGATCCGGCCACTATTCGCGTCTCCTCCGGGTCTGACTATCCAATTTCGGCAATGGCCGATTTCTCCCTGATCGCGGGTGGGCACGTAACCGTCTCTTCGGGCGCCGGGTGGACGGCAGTCATCCCCCTTGAACTCTGCCGGTATCCGGCAATAGATGCGCGGATCATGACCAGCACCTCTCCTCACCCGCTTGCAAAAGCCCTTGATCTGCTGCCGCGCCGTTTTGCCGGGCCGGGAGGCATTGCGGTTGTGTTGCAGGACGGGCGCGAGGTGGCCGCGCGGGCCTGGGGATATGCCAGCCTGGAACGCCATCAGCCGATGACGCGGGCGACACGCCTGCCGATCTGCTCGATCTCGAAACAGTTTACCTGCGGCGCGATGCTCGCGGAATTCGGGGCGCCCGAGGCGCTCGATGCCTTGCTGCCTGACCTGCTGCCAGCGCTGGAAGGCCCGCGCCCGCTGGTCCGCCAGATGTGTCACAATCAGTCGGGGCTGCGCGATTACTGGGCGATGACGGTGGTCGAGGGCGCGACTGCCGAGCAGGTCTTCCCGGAAACCGAGGCAGTGCCGATGGTCGCCGCGATCCGCCAGGGCCATTTCGCGCCCGGCACAGGCTATTCCTATTGCAACTGCAATTTCCGCCTCTTGCCCGAGCTGATCCGCAAGGCGAATGGCCGCGCGCTGATCGATCTTTACCACCAGCATATCTGGGGGCCGGCGGGGATGAAGACCGCGACGCTGACCTCTGACACGAGGCAGCCCGAAGACGGTGTCACCGGCTATGAAGGCACTGATTCGACCGGTTTTTTCCCTGCGGATAACGGAATTTTCTGGGTGGGGGATGCCGGGATCTCGGCTTCGCTTGACGATATGCTGGCCTACGAGGCCTGGATCGACGCCACGCGCGACGACGAAAACGGCATCTATCGCCGCCTTTCGGCGCCGGTCGCGTTCAGCGATGGCAATCCGGCGCTTTACAGCTTTGGCCTTGTGCATGAGACGCTTGGCGGCGTGGCGCTGACCGGTCATGGCGGCGCGCTCCGGGGCTTTCGGGCACAGCGCTTCCATGCGGCTGAGGCGCGGATCTCGGTGGTGGTGATGTTCAACCACGAGGCCTCGGCCCATGATGCGGCGCTTTTTCTGATGCGTGCGGCGCTTGGCCAGGCAGAACCTGCGCCGCTGCCGGTTGAACCCGGCTGGGAGAGCCAGTGGCTTTGCCCCGAGACCGGGCTGATCGCGCGGCTGGAGCCTGCGGATACGGCCGTTAAACTGCATTTCGCCACCGGACCCGAGACCCTGCACCAGGCCGCGCCAGGCGTTCTTGCCTCGGATGAGGTGCGGCTGGAACGTCGGGGCGACCGGCTGCATATGCGCCGCCTGCGCGACAATATCGACACTTTGCTGGTGCCGCTTGCGCCGTGTGAAACGGCCGATGGTGCCGCAATTGCCGGTCTTTATCATTGCGCCGAGACTGGCAGCGCGCTGCGGCTCGAGGCGCAGGACGGGGCGGTCTTTGCCCTCTTTTCCGGCCGGCTTGGCGCGGGGCGGATGGAACCGGTTCTGGCCGCCGGCCCCGATACCTGGCTTATCCGCACAAGGCGCGCGATGGATGCGCCGGCGCCGGGCGACTGGACGCTTCAGGTCAGGCGCGACGCTACGGGTCGGGTGACGGGGCTTGGTCTTGGCTGCTGGCTGGCGCGGGGGCTTAACTATGTCCGCCATGACTGAATTTGGCAGGGCTGAAGGGGATTTTCCGGGATAACCGGAGGGGAACTGGCATGTATACAAGCGCAAAAATCACCGAAGGCTTCGCTGCTTTCGGGTCCTATAAAACCTGGTATCGCATCGCCGGTGACCTTGGGTCAGGCCTGCCGCCGCTGATCGTGGCGCATGGTGGGCCGGGCTGTACCTGGGATTATGTCGAAAGTTTTGCAGCGATCGCCGAAACCGGGCGCGCGGTCATCCATTATGACCAGATCGGCAATGGCAATTCGACGCGGCTGCCGGAAAAAGGCGCCGATTTCTGGACGGTCGATCTGTTCCTGGATGAACTGAGGAACCTGATCGTCCATCTCGGGCTTTCGCGCTATCACCTGCTTGGTCAGTCCTGGGGCGGGATGCTGGGGGCCGAATTTGGCGTGACGCAGCCCCCTGGCCTTGTGTCGCTGATCCTTGCCGACAGCCCGGCCTCGATGCCCATTTGGATCAGCGAGACCGCCCGGCTGCGTGCGGATCTGCCGGCTGATATCCGGGCGGTTCTTGACCTGCATGAGGCCGCAGGCACCACCGATCACCCTGATTATGCCCGGGCGACAAAAGCCTTCAACGCCCGCCATGTCTGTCGTCTCGACCCCGCGCCTGATGAGGTGCAGCGCACCAATCGCGCGATGGAGGCAGATGCGCATGTCTATAATCTGATGATCGGCCCGAACGAATTCCACATCACCGGCACCCTGAAAGACTGGGATGTCAGCGACCGGGTCCACAGGATCACCGTGCCGGTGCTTCTCATTTCCGGGGCATATGACGAGGCCACCCCGGCGACGATTCAACCCTTCGCCGAGAATATTCCCGATACCCGCTGGCATATCTTCCCGAATGCGAGCCATATGCCGCATGTCGAGGAATTCGACGCCTGTATAACTCTGGTCGCTGCCTTCCTTACCGAATGCGACGCCGCCCGCTGAACCTGTTAAACTCTGGCCTCAAGGCCGGTCCATCACGGCGGCAATGACCGCCATCTCACCCCGAGGGAGTCTCGTACCATGAGTGAATCGCTGTCTCTGATGTCGCGGATGCGCGGACGGATTTTGTGTGGCACGGCGGCGCTGGCGCTTGGCGCTGCGATGCCGGCTTTCGCCGATGAGAGCCATTACGGTGGCACGCTCAAGCTTCTCGGCGTTTCGTCCGAGGGCACCCTTGACCCGATGATCAACTATACCGCGCGCTACTGGCCGCTGTTCATCTGGACCCATGATGGTCTGATGGCGTTCAAAAAGGTCAACGGGCCGGAAAGCGCCGAAGTGGTGCCGGATCTGGCCGAGGACATGCCGGTGCTGTCGAATGACGGCAAGACCTACACGTTCAAGCTGCGCCAGGGGATCAAATTCTCGAATGGCAAGGATCTGACGGTCGAAGACGTCGTGGCCTCGTTCCAGCGTATCTTCAAGGTTTCAAGCCCGACCTCGGGCAGCTTCTATAATGGCATCGTCGGCGCCGATAAATGTCTGGCCGAGGCTGCGACCTGTACGCTGGAAGGCGGCGTGATCGGGGATGCCGCGACCAACACCATCACCATCAACCTCGTCGCCCCGGATGCCGAGTTCCTCTACAAGATCGCCGTGCCGCATGCCTCGATCGTGCCCGCCGACACGATCATGAAAGATGCCGGCAATGAGCCGATCCCCGGCACCGGTTCCTATGCGTTCGAAAGCTATGACCCGAACGCCTCGCTGATCATGGTGCGCAATCCGCATTTCCAGGAATGGAGCAAAGAGGCCCAGCCCAAAGGCTATGTTGACCGGATCGAATATACGTTCGGCGGCACCGAAGAGGCTGCGGTCAACGCGATCCTGAACGGTCAGGCCGATTTCATGTATGAGCCGGTCCCGACCGACCGTCTGGCGGAACTCAGCGTGTCGCATCCCGATCAGCTGCGCGTCTCGCCGCTGGTGGCCTGGTGGTATGCGCCGCTGAACGTCAATATTGCGCCATTCAACAGCCTCGAAGCCCGTCAGGCGATCAACTACGCCGTTGACCGCGATGCGCTGGTCTCGATTTTCGGCGGCCCGGCACTGGCGACCCCCGTCTGCACCATCCTCCCGCCGGATATGCCCGGCCATGTCGACCGCTGTGACTATACCGCCGATCCGGGCGAATTCTGGTCGGCCCCCGATATGGACAAGGCGCTTGAGCTGGTCGAGGCCTCGGGCACCAAGGGTCAGAAAGTCACCGTGGTGACCGACGATTCCGTTACCTCGCGCGGTGTTGGCACCTATCTGCAGACCGTGCTGACCGACCTTGGCTATGACGCCACCGTGCAGTCGATCTCGGGCGATATCCAGTTCACCTATATCCAGAACACCAATAACAACGTTCAGATCTCGGTGACGCAATGGTATCAGGATTACCCGGCGCCCTCGAACTTCCTGAATGTTCTCTTTGGCTGTGACAGCTTTACGCCGGGTTCGGACAGCTCGGTCAATATGTCGGGGATCTGCGACAAGGGCCTTGATGACCGTATGAAAGCGGCGATGGCGCTTGGTTCGACCGATCACGAGGCCGCTCTGAAGGAGTGGGGCGATATCGACTATGACTTCATGAAGCTCGCTCCGGCGATCCCGATGTTCACCCCGAAAGATGTCGACCTGATCTCGAGCCGCGTTGGCAATTACGAGTTCACCAGCCAGTTCCATTGGCTGGTCGGCACCGCCTGGGTTCAGTGACCTTTCGCGATGTTGCCTGAAACCGACAGTCACGCTCTTTCCCCGGCGGCATCCGCCGGGGAGGAGACGGGCGCAAGGCGCGGTCCCTGGAAGCGGGTCTTCCAGGGGCTGATCGCCAGCCCGACCGCCATGATTTCCGCGGGGCTCCTGATGCTGATCGTGGTCGCGACGCTGCTCGCGCCGGTCTATGCGAAACATGTTTCGGGGACGGATCCGTTCCGTTCGGGCCTGTCTGCAAAGATCAAGATCGACGGCAAGCCCACGCCTGTGATGCAACAATCCACCGAGGGCCTTGGCCTTGGCGTCACGCCCATTGGGCCGACCTGGGGGCCGCAATATATGCTGGGCGCCGATGGTCAGGGTCGCGATGTTGCGGCGAGGATGCTTTACGGTGGCCGCAATTCGCTGCTGATCGCCGGTGCCTCGACACTGATCTGCCTGTTCTTCGCCGCCATTATAGGCATTGCCGCCGGCTATTCGGGCGGCGTGGTTGACGGCGTTCTGTCGAACCTGATCGATATGATCTGGGCCTTTCCGGTCTATCTGCTGGCGATCTCGCTTTCCATCGTGATGATCGGCAAAAGTTTCGCGCTCGGGCCGTTCGAGATATCCTCGGGCAGTCTGATCGTGCCCATCCTGATCATTGGCCTCGTCTATGTGCCCTATGTCGCCCGCCCTATTCGCGGCCGCGTCATGGCGATCAACCAGTCCGAATTCATCATGGCGGCGCGTGGCCTCGGCATCCGCCGCTGGAAGATCCTGCTGCGCCATATCCTCCCCAATGTCTCGACGACGCTGATTGTATTCGCGCCGATGCTGATGGCGCTGAACATCGTGACCGAAAGCTCGCTGTCCTTCCTGTCCGTGGGGGTGCAGCCGCCGAATGCCAGCTGGGGGACGATCCTCCAGGACGGGCAGACGCTTTTGTATTCGCGCCCCTGGGTCTCGCTGGCGCCGGGCTTTGCGATCATGGTCACTGTGCTTCTTCTGAACCTCTTCGGGGATGTGCTCCGGGACGTGCTCGACCCGAAATCGGCAAGGGGGCGCTGAGATGATCGCAGCCATTCTCAAGCGGCTCCTGCGCATGGTCGTGGTGATGTTCGGGATCTCCGTCATCACCTTCCTGATCTTCTTCGCAACCCCCGCCTCTGACCCTGCCGCCCGTATCGCGGGCCGCAATGCCGCGCAGGAAACCATCGAGGCGGTGCGCAAAGACTTCGGCCTCGACCGCCCGCTTTACGTTCAATACGGCCTGATGATGGAGAAGCTTTTCATCACCCGGGACCTGACCTCTTTTGCCAACCGGGGCCAGAAGATCGTGCCGACAGTGATGGCGGCCGCACCTGCAACGCTGTCGCTGGTTTCGGGCGCGGCCATCCTGTGGATGCTCGGCGGTATCCTGACGGGGATCACGGCGGCAGCCTTCCGGGGGCGCTGGCCGGACAAGATCCTGATGGGGATCTCGATGATGGCGGTTGCCATGCCGGTCTTCTGGGTCGGCGAGATGGTCAATCTGGTCACACAAAACCGGCTGCATGACACTTGGGCATTTTCCTGGGTGCCGGCGCTTGGCTATACGCCGTTCTCGCAGGACCCGGGCCTGTGGTTCCGGTCAATGGTCTTCCCCTGGCTCACGCTCGCCTTCCTGTATATCGGGCTTTATGGCCGGATGCTCAGGACCGGCATCATCGAGACCTATCAGGAGGATTTCATCCGCACTGCCCGCGCCAAGGGGCTCACCGGGCGCAAGGTGCTGCTGAAACATGCGACCCGTTCCGCGATCATCCCGATCGTGATCATGTTCGGCATGGATTTCGGTGTGCTGGTCGGGGGTGCGGCTGTTCTGACCGAGGTGGTCTTTGGCATCAATGGTGTCGGGCGGCTGACCTATCAGGCGCTGAAGGTGCTTGATCTGCCGATGATCATGGCGACCGTGCTTTACGCCTCTTTCTTCGTGGTGGTGGCCAATGCGGTGGTCGACCTCCTTTGCCTGCTGATCGACCCGAGGATGCGCCGCGCATGACCGTGACCCCTGAAACCCCCGCGCCGATCCTGTCGATCCGCGACCTTTCGGTCTCATTCCTCGGCGCCCGCAAAAGCTGGAACCGGGTGATCGAGGGCCTTTCCTTCGATATCAGCCCCGGCGAGACCGTGGCGCTGGTCGGCGAATCCGGATCCGGCAAAAGCGTGACCTCGCTTTCGGTCATGGGCCTCCTGGACCCGGCAACCTCGCGCATCGAAGGCGAGATCAGCCTGGCCGGTCATGACGTGCTGAAACTGGATGAGGCGGGGATGATCCGCCATATTCGCGGCCAGGCGGCGGCGATGATCTTCCAGGAACCGATGACCTCGCTGCACCCGATCTACCGGGTGGGCGACCAGATCACCGAAGCTTTGACCTCGCATCACCCGATGCCAAAGGCCGAGGCCCGCAAACAGGCGATTGCGCTCCTTGAACGGGTCCGCATCCCCAATGCGGCGCGGCGGATGGATGACTATCCGCATGCGTTTTCCGGCGGTATGCGGCAGCGCGTGATGATCGCGATGGCGCTGGCCTCGCGCCCGAAACTCCTGATCGCGGATGAGCCGACCACGGCGCTGGATGTGACGGTGCAGGGCGAGATCCTTGACCTGTTGAAGGATCTCCAGGCCGAATATGGTATGGCGATGCTGTTCATCACCCATGATATGGGGGTGGTGGCCGAGATGGCAGACCGCACCGTCGTCATGCTGCGCGGCCGTTCGGTCGAACAGGGGCCGACGGCCGAGATCTTCGCCACCCCGCGCGAGCCCTATACAAAGGCGCTGCTTGCCTCGGTTCCGGTCCTGGGCAGCATGGCGGGTGCGCCCGCGCCCCTGCGCTTCCCGCTGGTCGATATGGCCAGTGGTGTCGCCGGTGCGGCGCTGCCATTGCAAAGCAGCCCTGACATGCGGGCGCCGATCCTCGATGTCCAGGATCTTGTCACCCGGTTTGATGTGCGCGGCGGGTTGTTCAACCGCCGTGTGGCCCAGGTCCATGCGGTGGAAAACGTCTCGTTCCGCATCTTTCCGGGCGAGACGCTGTCGCTGGTCGGGGAATCCGGATGCGGCAAATCGACGACCGGCAAGTCGATCATCCGGTTGAACAACCGCTCCACCGGATCGGTGAAGATGGGCGGGGATGAGCTGTTCGCGCTGCGCCCCGAGGCAATGCGGCTGAAACGGCGCGAGATCCAGATGATCCCACAGGATCCGCTGGCAAGCATGAACCCACGTATGACAGTGGGCGATGCGCTGGTCGAACCCTTCACCGAACATCGGATGGGCACCGCCGCCGAAGGGCGCGCCAAAGCCGCAACCCTTATGGAACAGGTCGGCCTGACCCGCGCCATGCTGGAACGCTACCCACATGAATTCTCGGGCGGCCAGCGCCAGCGCGTCTGTATCGCCCGGGCGCTGATGCTTGATCCGAAACTGATCATCGCGGATGAATCCGTCTCGGCGCTGGATGTGTCGGTCAAGGCCCAGGTGGTGAACCTGCTGCTTGATATCCAGGACCGTCTTGGCATCGCTTTCCTGTTCATCAGCCATGACATTGCCGTGGTCGAACGGGTCAGCCACCGGATCGCGGTGATGTATATGGGGGAAATCGTCGAAATCGGTCCCCGCGCCGAGATCATGGAACGCCCGCGCCACGCCTATACCCGGCAGCTGATCGGTGCGGTCACGGTGCCGGACCCGGCGCGCCGCCATCTGCGCCGCAACCAGCAGGTCAAAGAGCTGAAGACCCCGATCCGCCCGCTTGGGTTCAAACCACCAGAGCGGCGCTATGAAGAGGTCTCACCGGGCCATCTGGTGATGATCGAGGCCTGAAAAGCCGGCCCGGCAGGCCCTTCTTGCTGACGGCAATACTCTCTGGCAAAGGTCCGGAGGGGTGCAAAACCCCTCCGGATGTCTGGCTTAAGCTCAGCCAGAAGTGAACCGCGCTGCCGCGCCGGAAGAAATCCATTCCTCCAGCAATTGCACCCCGAACCCGGCCCCGCCGGCACGGGCATGCAGACGGTCTTCGTCGATCAGCTCTTTGCCGGCGATGTCGAGATGGACATAGGGCACGCCTTCCGCGAAATGCTTCAGGAAGGCAGCCGCGACCGGCGCATCGCCATCCTCCAGATCACGGCCATGCTGGCGCAGATCTGCAATCGGTGAGACGAGGCTCTCATCATAGGCCGGGTCAAGAGGCAGCCGCCAGAACCGCTCGCCCACCGCCTCGCCGGCGGCCAGCAGCGGATCGGCCAATGCGTCATGGGTGGCAAAAAGCCCGGCAAAGACATGCCCAAGCCCGCGCATCACCGAATAGGTGAGCGTCGCGAGATCGACGATGGCCGTCGGGCTGAACCGGGTCGCGGTGTAATGCAGCACATCGGCCAGCACCATCCGCCCTTCGCAATCGGTGTCAAACACCTCGACCGTGCGGCCCGACATGGTAGTGACCACATCGCCCGGTTTGTAAGACGTGCCCGAGAGCATATTCTCGGCCACGCCCAGCACGCCAACCACATGCACCGCCGCCTTCTGCCGCGCCAGCGCCAGCATCGTGCCTATCACGGCCGCCGCCCCGCCCATATCGCCTTTCATGGAGAACATCTGCGGCCCGGTTTTGATGCAAAGCCCGCCCGCATCAAAACACATGCCCTTGCCCACCAGCGCGAGCGGCTGCCCTTCCGCGCCCGCCCAGGTCAGCACGATCACCCGTGGCGGGCGGGCTGAACCATTGCCGACCGCCAGCACCGCGCCCATGCCAAGCCGCTCCAGATCGGCCTGTTCCAGCACTTCAACCCCGATCCCGGCCTCGCGCAGCGGGCCAAGGAAATCGGCGAAATTGTCCGGGTTCAGATGGCTCGCCGGGTAATTCACCAGGCTGCGGGCCAGACACACGCCTTCGGCCTGAGCCGTACTGCGGTTCAGCGCAGGGCTGTCCGCGGCCTCGACTGTCAGCGCCAGATCAAAGGGCTTTTCCGTCTTTGCCATCAGTTCAAAGCGGTAATTCCGAAGCCGCATCCCCAGCAGGATCTGCGCCAGAACCCCGGCATCGTCCAGGGCAGCGGGTGCCGTTTCAAACAGCATCAGCGCTGCGGTCTCTGCCTCGGTCTCGAGATGTTTCGCAAGCGCCGAGCCCGCGCGGCTGGCGACCAGCCCCGTAAGCTCCGCGGCCGGCCCGAGATCCAGCACCACCACCCGGCGCGCTTTCAGCCCCTGCGGCGCCAGAAGGTCAATGCAGTCCCCGGCCTTGCCGGTAAAGCGCGGCGCCAGCGCCGCCCGGCTGATCGCCCCGCCGGTCGCGGCATCGAGCGCGGCCGCTTTCGGGCCCTGAGCACCCTTGCCATTGCGCAAAAGCACAATCACCCCGTCATGTTGCGACGGTTCACTGCTGCCGGGCTGAGCCAGCGCGAGACTGATAGACATAGGCCGATCCTGTTATTTGATCATATCGGCGCGATACTAGCCCCCGGGCGCCGCAATGCAATGGGTCACAACTGCTGCCACAAGCCCCGTCCATAGAATATTCCTGTTGAATTGCAGAATGTTAGAAGAATTGACAGATTTGTTATCTTCGATCAGCATCACAGCCGTAAGGCCGCATACCCGCCTTATCAGGGCAAGGCCCGGAATATCGATATCACGCCGGCCGGACCGCAGCAGGCATCTTCAGGAGCGATTTTGACCAGTCATTCTTCACGGCCGGCATCTGCCGCTGATTTCCCTTACACATCCGGGATCTCGCGGGGCCGCTTTGGCGTGTTCCGCCTGCCGCCCGGGGCAGATCTCATCGCGGCGCTGCACGCCTTTCAGCGCCACAGCGGCGCCCCCGCAATTTCGGTTGTCACCTGCGTCGGCAGTCTGACCCGGGTGCTGATCCGCCATGCGAACACACCCGGCGGCACGCTTTACGAGGGGCATTTCGAGATCACCTCGCTGACCGGAACCATCGACCCCGATGGCGAGCATCTGCATCTGACCATAACCGATGGTGAGGGCCGCGCTTATGGCGGCCATCTGCTGGCGGAGTCGGCGGTCTATACCACCGCCGAGATCACCGTCCTTCTGCTTGATGACCTGGTTTTCACCCGCGAACCCTGCGCCCTGTCCGGTTATGACGAACTCGTCATTCACCCCGCGACCGACGGGCCCCATGCGCACCGCCCCAACCCCGAGGAGCAATCCCAATGACATCCGGACTTTTCTCCACCCGCAACCTTGTGCTCGCCGCCATCGGCATCGCGCTGAACATCGCGCTTGGCCAGACGGCCTCGTTTCTGAAACTGCCGATCTTCCTCGACTCGATCGGGACCGTGCTGGCGGCCGTGCTGGCCGGGCCGGTGATTGGCGGGCTGACGGGGCTTCTGACCAATCTGCTCTGGGGGCTGATCCAGGGGCCGACGGTCGCCTTCTTTGCCCCGGTCGCGCTGGTGATCGGTGTGGTGGCCGGCCTCCTGGCACGTGCAGGCTTTTTCCGTGAAATCTGGCAGGCGGCACTTTCCGGCGTCGTCATCACCGTCGCGCTTGCTTTTGTCGCCGTGCCGATCCGGATCTACCTCTTCGGCGGTGTCACCGGCTCTGGCGCCGATTTCCTGACCGCTTATCTGCTCAAGCTGGGACAGGATCTGTTCCCCTCGGTGCTGACGACCGTTCTGGGCTGGAATATCGCCGACAAGGTGCTGACGGCGGTACTGGTCTGGGGGATCGTGCGTGGCCTGCCCGGGCGCGCGACTTCGGACTGGCCCTTCCTTGCCCATAGCCGGGCCTGAGCGGCTTTTGCCATGTACAGGCCCGGCCCTGATAATTCCTGGCGGCGCGCCAGCCCTCTGACGCGGCTCGCGGTGCTGGCGGTGGTGGCAGCGATGCTGCCGCTCTGGCCGGCGCCGGTGCTGCTGGGGGCGCTGTGTCTTGCGCTGGCAGGGGGGGCCGGGCTTGGTTTTGGCCGTGTTCTGGGGCTGCGGCTGCTGGTGCTGATGTTGCCGGTCGGGCTCGCGCTTGGCCTCGTGCATGGGTTCCTGATCGCGCGGGGTCCGCCCGGCATATGCGGCCCCTTTGCCTGCTACCCCGAAGGGCTGCGCTATGCGCTGCTGGTCTTTTCGCGGCTCGCGCTTTTGCTGTCGGTAAGCCTGATTTTCGTGATGACCACCCGCCCTTCAGATCTGGCGCGGGCGCTGGACGGGGCAGGGGTCAGGCCCTCGGTCTCCTATCTGCTGACGGCGCCGCTGTCGCTGGTGGAAAGCGTCGGCCAGGAGGCCCGGCAGATCCGCGACAGTCTGCAGATGCGCGGCCTCTCGGCGCGCGGCCCCCTGCGCGAGCGGTTCCGGATGCTGGTTGGCATGGTTAATCCGCTGGTGCGCGGGCTGATCACCGAAGCTCCTGTCCGGGCAGAGGCGCTGGAGATGCGCGGCTTTCGCGCCAGCCCGAAGCGCGGGCTGATCGACCCGGTCGAAGACACAGCGCGCGAGATCTGGCTGCGCCGGGGCCTTTTGGCGCTTGCGCTGCTGCAACTGGGGCTTTTGCTGCTATGGCGTTGATTGCGCAGGATCTCTCTTTCTCATGGCCAGGAAAATCGCCTTTGTTCGGCGGGGTGTCTTTCACCCTGGCGCCGGGCGAGCGGCTCTCGATCCTGGCCGGGAACGGCATGGGTAAGACCACGCTGGCGCGGGGCCTTGCGGGGTTCCTTAAAACAGAGGGCAGGCTCGACTGGCAGGGCGAGGCGCTGCATTCGATGTCGCGTGCGGATCATGCGCGGCTCGTGCAGGTCGTGGGGCAGCGGCCGCATCTGCAGCTCAGCGGGCGCGGCTACAGCCTGCGTGAAGAAGTGGCATTCGGGCCGGAAAATCTTGGCCTGCCGGTGGCCGAGATCCGCGCGCGCACGGCAGAAGCCCTGCATTTCCTGAACCTGACCCATCTCGCAGAGCGCGATTGCCGTCGGCTCTCGGGGGGGGAAACACAGCGCGCGGCGCTGGCCGGTGCGCTTGCGATGCGGCCGCGCCTGCTGATCCTGGACGAGCCGATGACCGATCTGGATGCCGAAAGCCGCGACGCCCTGGCGGGGCATCTGCGCAGCCTGCCCTGGGAAATGGCGGTGATATTCCTCGATATCGGCTGGCAGTCCTGGATGGCGGGGCTGGTGGATCACCATTTGCTGCTGGATCAGGGTGAGGTGAGCGGCCCGCTGACGACAGAGTCGCTGTTCGCAACGCCGCTGCCCGAGCGTATTTTTCTGGCGGGACAACCGGCATGACGCGCGAAGACACGGTGGTCGCAGACGATCTGAGCTTCGGCTATCCCGGCCAGGCCCGGCTTTTTGAGCGGCTTTCGCTGCGATTTGCCCCGGGAGCGGTGGTGGCGGTGCTTGGCCCCAACGGCCGCGGCAAAAGCAGCCTCTTGCGGCTTTTCGCGGGGCTGGAAAAGCCGCTTGCGGGCAGGATCTCGGTCGCAGGCGTTGATCCGGCAGGGCCGGAAGCCCGCGATCTCGCCCGGGTTGTGGGCATGGTCGCGCAATCCTCGGACCGCCATTTTCTGCGCACGAAAGTTCAGGACGAGGTGGCGCTGACTGCCCGCAACCTCGACCTTCCCGACCCCGCCGCGCTGGCCGCTCAGGCGCTGGAACGGCTCGGGATTGCGGATCTCGCGGCGCAGCATCCGCTTGACCTTGACGCCGGCGAGAAACGCCTGGTCGCGCTGGCTTCGGCCATCGCGCATGGGCCGCGCCTTTTGCTGCTTGATGAGATCCAGCGCGGGCTGGACCGGATCAACCGGCAAAAGGTGATAAGGCTGATCGGCGCGGAGGCGGCGCAGGGCACGACCATCCTCGCCGTGACCCATGACCGCGATTTCGCGGAGGCCATTGCCGGGGCCGAACTGGTCTTCGGCGATGAGGGCATCCGCCTCACATAAGCCCGGGGTTGCGGCAGGGTGTGGTCAGATCCAGCGGGGCGTCACGGGCCGAGGTTCTGACATCCATCAGACCCAGCACGGTATGAAAGAAGTTATCATGGCTGACCGGCTGCGTCGCCTCCTGCGCGAGGCAGGTGGCATCGAGCCCCATCGCGCTTGAGAAGCGCGGATCCAGCCAGAGGACGAAGGGCACTTTCGTCTGTTCGGCGGGCGCCATGAACGAGGGGGCGGCATGCAGGTAGAGGCCGTTTTCTCCCAGTGATTCACCATGGTCCGACATAAACACCATGGCCGGGATCACATTCTGAGCTGCGGCAAGCATGTCGATGGTGCTGGCCAGAACGTGATCGGTCTCGAGGATCGAATTGTCATAGGCGTTGACGATTTCTTCTGCGGTGCAATCCGAGAATTGCGCGCTTTCGCAGGCGGGGGCAAAACCCGCGCGCTCCGGCCCGTAGCGCAGGTAATAGGCAGGACCATGGCTGCCGATCATATGCAGTACCAGCACCGTATCGCGGTCGATCTTTGCCAGCCGGTCACGGATCGCCGGCAAAAGCGCCTCATCCGTGCATTCGACCGCGCAGGCTTCCGGCGCAAGGCTGGCATCGACCCGCGCCCAGCCGGTACGGCTGGCCACATTCTGATCGCCGGTATTATTGTCGACCCAGAGCGGGGTGATCCCGGCATGTCCGAGGATATCCATCAGGTTCTCGCGGCCAAGTGCGCCCTCGCGGCTGTAGCTGGCCTTGCCGAGACCCGAGAACATGCAGGGCACCGACACGGCGGTTGATGTGCCGCAGGAAGAGGCATCGGTAAAGGCGATCACATCGCGCTTTGCGAGATCCGGTGTGGTATTGCGCGCATAGCCGTTCAGGCCGAAATTCTGTGCCCGCGCGGTCTCTCCGACAAAGACGACCAGCAAGACGGGCTTGTCTGCGCGCGCCAGCGCCTCGCCAGGTTTGGCATCCCGGCCATAAGGCGCGGCGGTGGGGTCAGCGGTCTTCCACTGCTCGCGGGCATAGCGAATGCCGGCGGTCAGGCTGGCGCCGGGCTGATAGGACCCCATCAGATCATGGCGTTCACGCAGCATGGCCGAGTAATCCTTGTAATGGCTGAACAAGGCGCCGGTCATCAGCGCAAAACTCAGCGCCACGCCCAGAGGCCAGCGCCAGAGCTGATGCACCAGCCTGACCCGGCTGACACGCGGCCAGAAGACCAGCGCCGCCGGCAGAACGCCGGTCACAAAGATCCCGGCGACCATCCGCAGCGTGATCAGATGGCGCGATTCCGTCACCGTGGTCTCAAAGATATTGCGCACCATCTCGCGGTCGATCAGCACGCCGAAATTGCGCTCGTAATAGCTTGCTGTGGCGGCGAGGAGGATCAGCACCGCTGCCACCGGCTTTTGCAGCCGCCCCGGGCCGAGCAATTCAAGGGTCAGCAGCGTCAGCGCCCAGACACCGAAGCCGAACATCGCCACCCGGCCGGGCGAGGCGGGGAATTCCGCGAGCAGCCGCGTCCAGAACCCGTGATTGAGCGCCAGCATCACAAAGGAGGCCACCGCGACGTTCAGCACGAGATGCGGGATAACAGGGCGCGGAAGACGCCGGAGGGGTTCAAAAAGCGACATATGCCTGTCTTTCTTGCGCCGGCCTGGACCGGGTCGGGATGAAAACTGGCCGCTTGCGGACCATTTATCCCTGGCTTGTCGCCTCTGAACCTTGCGCCAGGCTTGCAGCGATGCCTGCCTGGCTGTTTTTCTGCCCAGACGGTCCGGGCCGCCGCAATTTCCTCGCCTCAGTCGCAACCGCAGGCTATGCAGCCTTTATGCGCCTGCTTCTTGTCGAGGATTCCCCTGATCTCGCCGGTTCCGTGCTGCGTCATCTGAGCGCTGCGGGCCATGCGGTTGATCATGCGTCTGATGCTGCGGGCGCGCTGGCCGCGATGGCGGTCGGGGATTATGCCTGCGTGATCCTCGATCTGGGCCTGCCCGATGGCTCTGGCCTCTCGGTCCTGCGCGAGCGCCGCAGGGCGGGGGACCGGACGCCGGTGATCATCGCGACCGCGCTCGATCAGATCAGCGACCGCATCGCGGGGCTTGATGCCGGTGCCGATGATTATGTCGTTAAACCCTTTGATCTGGCCGAGCTGTCGGCACGCATCCGCGCCCATGCGCGACGCGGCCAGTTCCTGCCGGAAACCCGGTTGCAGATCGGCGGGATCGAGGTCGACCGCGCGGCAGCACGGCTCTGGCGCGGGGCTGACGAGATCCGCCTGACCTCGCGCGAATGGGCGCTGTTTGACGCGCTTCTGGGCGCGCGGGGGCGGGTGCTGGGGAAATCCGCGCTGGAAGAGGCGCTCTATAATTTCGACGCGACCATCGAGGGCAATGCGGTCGAGGTCTATATCTCGCGGCTCAGGCAAAAGATCGGTGCCGGGATGATCGAGACCCGGCGCGGCCTTGGATATGTGCTGACATGAGCGGTGAAAGCCGCAGATCCTGGTCGATCCGTCGCCGTCTGACCCGGCGCGTGCTGTGGCTTGTGCTTTTGGCCTGGCTGGGCGCGATCGCGCTGGCGACGCTGTTTCTGGATCATGAAATCAACGAGATGCTGGATGAAGAGCTCCAGGCCATGGCGGAAACCACGGTGCTTTACATCGAGGCCAGCCCCGGTCAGGTGATCCCCCGCAATATCGGCATCGATCCCGGAAATGGCGAGCGGGTGCTGCGCATCCTGCGGGCGGGTGATCCGGTGCCGACAGAGCCCTGGCCCGTACTTGCCAGCGATGGTTTCCATAATGCGAATGGCTGGCGGGTCTTGCGGGTCACGGCGGAAAACGCCGTGATCGAGGTCGCCCATAATGAGGCATGGCGGCGCGAGGAAATGTTCGAGGCGGCCTCGGCCTTTCTGGTGCTGATCCTGCCGATGGTGCTTCTGCTGGTCTGGGGGCTGCGCCAGAGCCTGGCAAAGGGGTTTGCACCGCTGGAAGATCTGACTGCGGGGATTGCAGGCCGCCCGCCCGCCGATCTTTCGCCGGTGCCCGAGGCCGGGCTGCCTGATGAACTGCATCCGCTGGCCCATGGGCTGAACCAGTATATTGCGCGCGTCAGTGCGCTGCGCGACGCCGAACGCGCCTTCATCGCCAATGCCTCGCATGAATTGCGCACGCCGGTCGCCGCGATCCGCGCCCGGCTTGATCTGTCGCAGGATGCCGATGCCCGCGCGACGCTGCCGATGCTTGATGCGCTGACGCGACGGGTGGAGCGGCTCTTGCAGCTCTCGCGATCCGAGGCGGGTCTGGGGCTCGGGCGCGGACCGGCGGACCTGATCCGGATTACCCGGCTTTTGCTGCGCGAAACCGGGGGGGCGCAGATCCGGTTCGATGATGGCGATCTTGAAGAGGTTCAGGTTGCCGCCGACCCCGATGCACTTGCGATCCTGTTGCGCAATCTGATCGAGAATGCGGTGGAGCATGGCAGCGGCCAGGTCTTGCTGCGGATCCGCGAAGCGCCCGGCGCCGGAGCTGAGGTGCTGATCGAGAATCCGACCAGTGGCACCGAGTTCCATGATCAGGCTTTTGCCAAACGGCCGGGATCGACCGGAACCGGGCTGGGTCTGACCATCAGTGCCGAACTGGCTTCGGCCATGGGGGCGAAAATCACCCGCCGGATCGCGGATGGCATGGCGCGGGTTGAAATCTCGCTGCCCGGGGCCAGCCTCCCTGCGGCAGGGCCGGGCGATCAGAGCCCCAGCTGATCCAGGGCATAGGCCCCGGCCTGGCGCAGCCCCTGGAACACATTGGTCACCGCGTTTTCCCCGGCTCCGGACAAAAGGCTGACATAGCGGCTATGGGCCGGGTCATCGCTGGGCAGATCGGTGATATCAATGATACGGATCCCCATCCGCCGCGCCAGTTCCCGGATCGCGGGATCCTTGACATCGACCGTTCCGAGCCGCTCGCGCCGTGCCGCCAGGCGGGCGGAAAAGGCCAGTGCCTTGTCATCGGATGAGACCAGCACCGTCAGAGGATGCTTCAATTGCCCGATCACGGCCATCTGTTCGCGAAACATATCCAGATCGATATCGGGGGCAGCCAGGATTACCTCCAGCCGGTCAAGCACATCGCTGCGGCCTTCAAGCTTCAGCTGCCGCAACGCCTCCATCGTCAGGCGTCCGCCCATGGAATGGCCAAGCACCATCACCGGTTCTGCGGTTTTGCGCCCCCGGCTCAGATCCGAGAGGAGGCCCGCCAGAGCCGAGCGCGAGTAATCCGCCCCGTCACGATCTGCGATATAGCCCGCGACATGGGCCTGAGACGGCCAGGAGAACAGGACCGGATTGCCGGGGACATGCGCATCCGCCGAGAGCTGCGCGAGGCGATAAAGCGCCTCCTGGAATGACGTATTGAAACCATGGACATAGACGCCGGTCTGCTCATGGCCCAGATCCTGCAGAAAGGCGCGGGGGGCCAGGCTGACCTGGCCGAGCGTGACGAAATCAGTCGCGGGATCGGGGCGCCCTTTCGGCCATTCAATCGCGCCGGGCTTATGGTCGGGTGGCACCGAGATGTCGAAATAGCCATAGTCAGGTGACGGCGCGCGGCCTGATCCGAAACTCCAGGCACTGACCGGGTCGCGGGCGCGGGTGGTGACCATCCAGACGCGTTTGGTCGTGGCGTCGGGCACCGTTCCGTCAGCCACGGGCAACAGCACGTCTGGCCCGGGGCGCGGGGCACAGGCCAGCACCGCCAGCACGAGCACAAGGATCAGGGCAGGGCGCATTGAGGGGCACTCCGCTGGTCATCAGGGGCCGGTGCAGGCCGGAAATGCGGGCTGTAACCGGGGTTATGAAACCATAACCCCGGTTACAGCTGTATGAAAACCCGGATCCCGTCTCACTTCATCGGAGCGGCAGCCGCGATCGAGACCGCAACATAGGCCGCCGCCTGATCCCGCACGGCGCCCGCCAGTGCGGTGCGCGCGGAAAGCGCGGTGCGTTCGGCATCCAGCACGGTGAAGAAATCGGTCTGCCCCGCCTGCCAGGCATCGCGGGCCAGTGTCACGGTTTCCTGCGCGGTCGAGACCAGTTTGCGCTGTGCCGCCACGTTGGTGCCGCCGCGCCGCCAGGCGGAAAGGCCGTTCTCGACCTCTTCCACCGCGTCGAGCACCTCGGCCTGCCAGCGGATATGGGCCTGGACCGCCCGCGATTCTGCGGCTTTCAGATTGGCCCGGTTGGCGCCGCCGGTGAAGATCGGCAGGTTGATCGCAGGTCCGAAGGACCAGGAGGTCGGGTTGCCGCCGCCCCTGACATTCATCGGGCGGATTGATCCCGAAAGGCTGACCGAAGGCCAGAATTCTGCCTCGGCCACACCGATCCGCGCGACGGCGGCAGCAAGACCGCGCTCGGCGATCTGCACATCGGGACGGGCGCGGATCACGTCTGCCGGCAAGCCGACCGAGGGGTTCGAACGCGCGGAGGGCTGCGCGCCGCCTTTTTGCAGCTGCGGGCGCAGAACGGCAGTGCGCGAGGCCGTCAGCGTCGCAAGCCGGTTCACCGCCTGATCGAAACCGGTCTCCAGGACGGGCAGGCTCGCTTCGGCCTGGGCCACGGCCTGTTCGGCCTGGAGCACATCAAGGCGGCTGGCCTGGCCGACTTCCAGCATGTCCTGGGTCAGGCGCAGCGTCTCGCGCCGGCTGCTGATGCTTTGCCGGGTCAAAGCGATGCTTTGCTGATAGTAGCGCAGGTCGATATAGGTCGTGGCCACGGCGGCGGTGACGGCACGGCGCGCGGCCTCTTCGGAAAGCTTAGAGGCTTCGAGTTCGGCAATTGCCGCGGCGCGGGCCGAGCGGTTGCCGCCGAAAATGTCGAACATCCACGAGGTCGAAAGCGTCGCGGAGGTGCTTTCCGTGATCGCGCCGGATCCCTGGCTGTCGCCCCGCGTCGCGCCGGCGCCGGCACTGGCCTGCGGCAGAGCGGCGGCGCGGGCGGCGGCCACGCCGGCCCCCGCCTCGTCAATCGCTGCAACCGCCTCATGGATCGAGAGGTTGCGCGCCAGTGCCGTGGTGACCAGCCCGTCCATGGTCTTGTCCTGGAAGCTGAGCCACCACGCGCCATTTGCGCTGCGGGCAGGGGCACTGGTTGCGAAAGTGGCGGCGGTATCTGCGCTCGGCGCGGTATATTCCGTCGTGACACAGGCCGAAAGCGCCAGTGTCAGCGGCAGGATCGTAAGGTAACGCCCGAGACGGGGCCGGAATTGGGTGCTGCTCATGGATGCGGTCTTTTTGTTATGGGGCCGGAGAGGGAAGCAAAGAAAGTGACGGGGGCATGCTCTGCCATGCCCCCGTCAGGGTTATTCCGCCGGATGGACAGATCCTTGGGCGTCACTGGCGGAACCCGTTTTTTTGAGACGCTTATGCGTCCCGAAGAGTTTCATCACGAAGACAAAGAAGACCGGCGCGAAGAGTACACCGAGGACCGTGGCCGCGATCATACCACCGACCACATTGATCCCGATGGCATTCTGGCTGGCCGCTGAAGGGCCGGTCGCCACCGCCATAGGCACCACGCCCATGGTGAAGGCAAGCGAAGTCATCAGGATCGGGCGGAAGCGCAGACGGCAGGCCTCGACCGTGGCCGCCATCAGCTCCTGACCTTCGGCGATCAGGTCTTTGGCGACCTCGACGATCAGAATGGCGTTCTTGGCCGAGAGCCCGACAATGGTAATAAGGCCCACGGTGAAGAAGACGTCATTCGACAGTCCCGCCCACATCACCGCCGCGACCGAGCCGATAGCGCCCATTGGCACGATCAGCATGACCGAGAGCGGGATCGACCAGCTGCCGTAAAGACCGGCAAGGCAGAGGAAGACGAAGAGGATCGACAGACCGATCAGCATGGGCGCCTGGCTGCCGCTTTCGATCTCCTGCTTCGACTGACCGGTCCATTCATAGGCGAAACCGGTGGGAAGCTCGCCGGCAAGACGCTCCATCTCGGCGATGGCCTCGCCTGACGAATAGCCCGGTGCCGCCTCGCCATTGATCCTCAGCGCGGGGTAGCCGTTATAGCCGACGATCTGCGTCGGGCCGTAGCCCCATTCGGCGGTGGCAAAGGATGACAGCGGCACCATGCCACCCTGCACATTGCGGACGTTGATCTTCATCACGTCTTCGATGTTCATCCGGCTCGACGCTTCGGCCTGGACCATGACGCGCTGCATTTTGCCGTCATTCGGGAAGTCGTTCACATAGCCCGACCCAAGCGCGACCGAGATGGTGCGGTTGATCTCGCCAAATGTCACGCCGAAAGCATTGGCTTTTTCGCGGTCGACACGCAGGCTCAGCTGCGGGCCGGCGGGCAGACCCTCGACATACATCTGGCCAAGGATCGGACTGTCGGCCGCGCCGGCAAGGATCTGGTTCGCCGCAGCCTGCAATGCCGCATTGCCCATATTGGCGCGGTCCTGCAGACGGAAGGCAAAGCCCGAGCTTGTCCCCAGCCCCTGGATCGGGGGCGGCGACAGCGCGAAGGCAATGGAATCGCGGATCGAGAACAGCATTCCCGAAAGCTGACCCGCAAGGCCCGGCGCCGAGAGTTCCGGCGTGGTGCGTTGGGCCCAGTCTTTCAGCGTCACGAAGGCTAGGCCCGAATTCGGCCCCTGACCGAAGAAGGAATAACCCTGGATCACCACGATGGAATCGACGCCGTCCATGCCAAGGGCAAAGCCTTCGGCCTGTTTGGTGACTTCGCGCAGACGGTAGGTGGTGGCGCCGGGCGGGGCCTGGAGGTTGGCGATCAGGAAGCCCTGATCCTCATCCGGCAGGAAGGCCGACGGGATTTTGACATAGAACCAGCCAAGGCCTGCCACCAGGGCGACATAGATGATCATCATCCGCCCCGCGCGCCGCGTCAGCCCGCCAACCGCGCCGGTATAGCCCTTGGTGGCGCGGTCGAAATTGCGGTTGAACCAGCCAAAGAGGCCGCGTTTCGCATGGCCGTGCCCTTTCGGGATCGGCTTGAGGAAGGTCGCACAAAGCGCCGGTGTCAGCGAAAGCGCAAGGAAGGCCGAGAACGCGATCGAGACCACCATGGTCAGCGAGAATTGCTGATAGATGATGCCGACCGAGCCCGGGAAGAAGGCGAGCGGAATGAACACCGCCATCAGCGCCAGCGTGATCCCGACAATCGCGCCGGAAATCTGCCCCATCGCCTTTTTCGAGGCCTCTTTCGGCGAGAGCCCCTCCTCGGACATGATCCGCTCGACGTTTTCCACCACCACGATAGCGTCATCGACCAGAATGCCGATGGCAAGGATCATCGCGAACATGGTCAGCACGTTGATCGAGAACCCTGCCGCGAGCATGACCGCCAGCGTCCCCGCAAGCGCGATCGGCACGACGAGGGTCGGGATCACAGTATAGCGGAAATTCTGCAGGAAGACGAACATCACCACGAAGACAAGGCCCACGGCTTCCAGCAGCGTCATCACCACTTTGTGGATCGAGGCCGAGACAAAGGGTGTCGTGTCATAGGGGATTTCATAGCCGATCCCCTCGGGGAACATCGGCTCGAGGCGTTCCATCACACCGCGCACGCCCGAGGAGGTGTCCAGCGCGTTGCCGGTCGGAGACAGCTGGATGCCGATTGCGGCGGTTTCCTGACCGTTGAGGAAGGTCTTGAACGCATACATCTCGGCATCGATCTCGATGCGCGCAACGTCTTTCAACTGTACCAGACCGCCACCCTCGGCCGAGCGCAGCACGATATTGCCGAATTGCTCGGGGTTGGAAAGCTGGCCGGTGACCAGCAGGGTTGCCTGGACCTGGGTGCCCTCGGGAGCGGGTTCGGCGCCAATCGAGCCTGCCGCGACCTGGGCATTCTGCTCGGCAATCGCCGAGGTGATGTCGGTCACGGAAAGATCCAGACCCACCAGTTTCGCCGGGTCGATCCAGACGCGCAGCGCCCGTTCGGTCGCAAAGACCTGGGCACGGCCCACGCCGGGCACGCGGCGCAATTCATTGACGATATTGCGCGAAATATAGTCACCAAGCGCCACGGCATCGAGACCCGATTCCGGTGTCGCGGTCAGCGCCACCATCATCAGAAAGCCCGCGCCGGCCTCTTCGACCAGGACGCCCTGTTGCTGTACCTGCTGTGGCAGGGAGGATTCGACCCGGCGCAGACGGTTCTGCGTGTCGACCACGGCCTGGGCCACTTCGGTCCCGGCCTCGAAGGTGACGTCGATGGTCACCGCCCCGGTCGATTCCGACGTACTCTGGAAATAGAGCATCCCGGGAATACCGTTCAGCTCTTCCTCGATAGGCTGGGTGACCTGCCGATACAGATCTTCGGGCGATGCGCCTGCGAAACGGGTCGAGATCGAGACCTGCGGTGGCGCAACATCAGGATATTGCGACACCGGCAGCAACGGCAGCGACAGCGCCCCTGCCAGTGTTATGAAGATCGCGATGACCCAGGCAAGGACCGGGTTGTCGATAAAAAACTTTGCCATGGATCAGGTCTCAGTTCGTGCCGGCTTCTGCCGGGGCAGCGAGCGCTTTTGCGCAGACATCGGGGGGGGTATCACCGGTCGAGGGATCTGCCCAGCAGACCGGAGAAACCGGCGCGCCGGGGCCCATTTTCTGGAACCCGTCAACGATCAGCATTTCGCCTGCCGCCAGGCCATCATGCACGGTGACACGGTTGCCGACCGACCGGCCAAGGCCGACCGTGCGCAGCTCGGCGGCGCCCTTGGTCACAACATAGACCATGGCCTTGCCCGACGCATCACGCTGCACCGCCTGGCCCGGAATGGCGAATGCCGCCGCTTCGGTGGCCTGTTCGACCGAGACACGAACATACATGCCCGGCAGAAGGATGCCGTCCGGATTGGGGAATTCAGCCCGCAGCGTCACCTGGCCCGAAGACCGCTCGACCGAGGCTTCGGCGAAGAGAAGCTTGCCGGGATGGGCATATTGCGAGCCGTCATCCAGCAGAAGAACCACCCGGGCGGCGCCCGGCTCGACCTGGGTCAGCTCGCCCGAATCCAGCGCCTGGCGCAGACGCAGGAGTTCAGAGACCGGCTGCTGCATATCGGCATAGACCGGGTCGAGCTGCTGGATCGTGGTCAGCACCTCGCCCTGGGCCGAAACCAGCGCGCCTTCGGTCACCTGGGCGCGGCCGATGCGGCCCGAAATCGGTGCCCTGACCTCGGTATAGCTCAGGTTGATTTCGGCGGCGCGCAGCTGGGCTTTGGCTTCTGCCAGTGCCGCGGCGGCCTGAAGGCGCGTTGCGGTCGCCGTCTCGAATTCGGCCTGGCTGGTGATATTGCGCTCATTAAGCGAGGCATAGCGACGCTCGGTCGCCTCGGCCTCGGCCAGCACGGCCTCGGCGCGGGCGACGGAGGCCTTTGCGGCTTCGACCGCGATTTCATAGCTCGCGCTGTCAAGGCGGAACAGCACATCTCCCGCCGTCACGAGGCTGCCCTGTTCGAACACGCGGGTCTCGATGATGCCCCCCACACGCGGGCGCACATCGGCCACCTGCGTGGCCGAGACGCGGCCCGGAAGCTCGGACGTTACAGGGATGCTTTCGGGCTGGATCATCACCACACCGACCGAGGCGGGCGGCATGCCGCCCTCCTGCGCCAGGAGGGACGTGGTCGACAACAGGGAAATGCCGGCGCCAATGGCCAGGGCACGGAAAATCGAAACGGGCATAGGGTGTCCTGAAAAGCAGGGAGGAGGAGTCAGGTTTGTTCTGGGCATATGTCCAACTTGAACACATGTCCAGCTTGTTTTTGTGTCATGACCTGCTAAAAAGAACGAAATGCTGAAATCGGAGGCAATGATTTGGCCTATATGTCGCGCGAAGCACGGCGTGAGCAGATCATGAATGCTGTGGTCGAACTGGTTGCGCAGGAAGGGCTTGCGGCGGCCACGGTGCGGCGTATCGCCTGCCAGCTGCAATGTTCGCCCGGTCAGATTCACCATCATTTCGATTCGGCCGAAGCCCTGCGCGCCGAGGCCGTGCGCGAGGTCTGGCGCCGGCTGGAGCCGCTGTTGGTTGCCGCATTGCGCAAGTTATCACCGCGGGAAAGGCTGATCACAGTGCTTTCGGGCTGCAAGACGCAGATCCTGGGCGAGGATGATCCGCTGCTGCGGGTCGCCGAACGGCTCTGGAGCGAGGCCTGGGAAACACGCCGCGATTCCGCCGTTCGGGCGGCGATTGTCGATGGCGTCTGCAAAATGCGCGATGAAGTCTGCGCCAGCCTGGCAGAAGGGGTGGCGGCAGAAGATTTCCCCGAAGATCTCGACGTGAACCGGATGTCGCTTTTGCTGATCGCCGCCTCACAGGGCTTTGACTTCCTGGAAGAGGTCGGGATCGAGCAAGAGCTTGGTATCGATAAGCGCGCCTATATGATTGAGGTGATGCGCCGCGAGGGTCTCTGATCAGACCGGCTTTGTTAACGCCGTCTGGGGTACCGCAAGCCCGGTGCGGGCGGTTGTGGCGATGCGTTTTCCTGTGCTGGTCTCGAAAAGATGCAGCTTTGCTGCTGCCACCGAAAGCCACATCTCGCTGCCGATCTGCGCGGTGGGATCCAGCGTCAGAACCAGCGGCTGGCCGTCGATATGGCCATGCACCAGCCGCTGCGCGCCCAGCTCTTCGACGAAATCAGTGATAAAGGGCAGGCCGATGGCCGATGGAACCAGATCCTCGGCGCGGATCCCCAGCGTCACGGCACCTTTCGCGCCCGGCAGATGCCCCAGCCCGATCTCGGACGTGCCAAGGCGCAGCCGTGCGCCGTCCAGTTCTGCATCGAGCAGATTCATCGCAGGCGCACCGATGAAAGAGGCCACAAAGGTCGAGGCCGGGCGCAGATAGATATCCAGTGGCGCGCCGACCTGTTCAATCCGCCCCGCATTCAGCACGACAAGGCGGTCGGCCAGCGTCATTGCCTCCAGCTGGTCATGGGTGACGTAAAGCGAGGTGGTGCCAAGCCGCTTTTGCAGCCGCCGGATCTCGCCGCGCATTGTCACCCGGAGCTTCGCATCGAGGTTCGAAAGCGGCTCGTCAAAAAGGAAGGCCGAGGGCTGGCGCACCACCGCGCGGCCCATCGCCACCCGCTGCCGCTGCCCGCCCGAAAGCGCGCGGGGCTTGCGGTCAAGATAGGGGCCAAGCTCAAGCATCCGTGCGGCCTCTGCCACCCGGGCCTCGATCTCGGGCTTTGGCGTGCGGCGGTTCTTCAGCCCGTAAGCCATATTCTCGCGCACCGTCATATGCGGGTAGAGGGCATAATTCTGGAACACCATTGCGATATCGCGGTCGGCAGGGTCGACGCGGTTCACCACGCGGTCCCCGATCTTCACCTCGCCGCCCGAGATGTCTTCCAGCCCCGCCACCATGCGCAGCAAAGTGGATTTGCCGCAGCCCGAAGGCCCGACCAGCACGATGAACTCGCCATCCCGGATGTCGAGACTGATCCCCGTGACCGAGGGCGCGGCGGCCCCCGGATAGGTTTTCGACAGATCGGAGATTGTGATCGAGGCCATTATTTATCGCTTTCCGTCAGGCCCTTGATGAACCAGCGCTGGAAGACGACCACCACGATCACGGGCGGCAGCAGGGCCAGAACGGCAAGGGCGAAGGCTTCGTTGTAATCGGGGATCTGGGAGCCGATCCACACCTGGAGGATCTGCTTGATGCCGCGCATCAGGGTGAAGAACCGTTCTTCCGTCGTCATCAGCATCGGCCAGAGATACTGGTTCCAGCCATAGACGAACATGATGATGAAGATCGCCGCCATCATGGTTTTTGACAGCGGGATCAGCACGTCGATCAGGAATTTCCACGGGCCTGCGCCATCGATGCGCGCGGCCTCCAAAAGCTCATCCGGGACGGATTTGAAGAACTGGCGGAAATAGAACGTGCCTGTGGCCGAGGCCAGCAGCGGCACGATCAGGCCGGTATAGCTGTTCAGAAGGCCAAGGTTTGACATGACCTGATAGGAAGGCATGATCCTGACTTCCAGCGGCAGGAGCAGCGTCGTGAAGATGATCCAGAACAGGAAAGTCGCAAATCGAAAGCGGAAATAGACCAGTGCATAGGCCGCCGCCATCGACAGCACGATCTTGCCCACCGCAAAGCCGATCCCGAGGATCAGCGAATTCGTCAGCATGGTCAGGCCGGTGACCTGGCCGGTAAAGCCACCCTGACGGGTCAGCACGGTCTGGTAGGTTTCCAGCCCCTGATCACCCGGCGTCAGGTAAAGCCCGTTCATATGGATATCGACCGCCGAATGGGTCGAGGTCATCACCGCGACCAGCACCGGAACACACATGAAAAGCGTGCCGAGGATCAGGATGAGATGGTCGAAAGGTCGGATCCGGTTCATCATCTCACCCGTAATGCACGCGGCGTTCCAGCCAGCGGAACTGGATCAGCGTCAGGACCAGCACGATCACCATCAGGATCACCGATTGCGCCGCCGATCCGCCGATATCATTGCCGCGAAAGCCGTCATTGTAGACTTTGTAGACCAGCGTCAGCGGGTTGTTCGCGGGCTTGTCCTTCACCATCACATCGATCACCGCGAAGGTATCAAAGAGCGCATAGGTGATGTTGATGATCAGGAGGAAAAACGCCGTCGGGGCCAGCAGCGGCAGGATCGCGGTGCGGAACCGGGTAAAGCCATTGCGGCAATCGATCACCGAGGCTTCGCGCACGCTGGCCGGGATGCTCTGCAGCCCCGAGAGGAAGAAGATGAAATTGTAAGGCACCTGTTTCCAGACGGAAACAAGGATCATCGCGAAGGCGGTATCCCAGTAATTGATGCCCACTTTCATGTCATAGCCGAACCAGGCGGCAAGCTGTACGAAGGGGCCGATATGCTGGTCGAACAGCATCATGCCCATCAGCCCCGCAACCGGCGGCGCGATGGCATAGACCGCAATCAGCGCAGTGCGGTAGCTGGTGCGGCCGCGGATCACCTTATCGGCCTTGACCGCGAAGAGAAGCCCGAGGCCCAGCGAGAATACCGTCACCAATACGGTGAAGAGCGCGGTGAAACCGGCGATCCGCTGATATTCGCGCGAGCCGAGCGCGTCCCTGTAATTGTCGATGCCGACAAAGGTCGAACCGAACCCGAAAGGGTCTTCGATATAAAAGGACGAGGTGATCGCCTGGACCGAGGGCCAGTAGAAAAAGACGAAAATCACGGCGAGCTGCGGCGCGAGGAACAGCCAGGGCAAAAGCGGCTGATCAAACTGCACCCGTTTCGCGGGTTCGGGCGCGGCACCGGGGCGGCTCAGCCAGCGCCGGATCGCGCCGGCAGGCTTTGCGGGATGGAGAACGTCACTCATCAGGATCCGACCTGCGCGAACACGTAAACCGGGCCCGCATCACGCAGGCCCGGCCAGAGGGAACGGGTGTTTCAGCCCGAGGTCTTCGCGAAGCGGGCGAGAAGCTCATTGCCCTCGGTCTCGATGGCTTTGAACGCGTCTTCGACGGTTGTGTCGCCCGAGAAGATCTTGTTGAACTCGCGCTCTTCGATCACGCGGATCTGCGGGTAAAAGCCAAGCCGGTAGCCTTTCGACCATTCGCCCTGCGGCTCAAGAAGTTGCAGGATGCCGACCTCGGCAACCGGGTTCGCCTCATACCAGCCATCAGCTTTCGATTTCTCATAGGCTGCTTTGGTGATCGGCACATAGCCGGTGGCCTGATGGTAGAAGGCCTGCACATCGGTCGAGGTCAGAAAGTTGAAGAAATCAGCCGAGCATTTGTTCTGATCGTCAGGCTTGCCGGCCATCGCAAAGAGGGCAGCACCACCGATGAAGGTCGATTTGTTGCCGTCTGCGATGGTTTCATCATAGGGCATGAACGTGGCCGAGAAGGGCATGGTCGCGGTTTTCGACAACCCGCCGAACGATCCCGAAGACCCGATCCACATCGCAACCTTGCCTTCTTCGAACGGCTTCTGGTTGTCGGCCCAGCCGGCGCCATAGAAGCCGAAGAGGCCGTCTTTGTGCCAGGCGGCAAGGCGGGTCCAGAAGGCGATCATCTCGGGCGCGGTGGCGCGCAGCTCGGTGCCGTCGAAGCCGTCATAGCCATTCTGGTTCGTGGCCATCTGGACGTTGTTGCGCGAGTAGAAATTCTCAAACAGCTGCCAGGTCAGCTGGCTGGCGGTCAGCGGGATATAGCCGGCCTCTTTCAGCTTCGGCGCGCCCGCTTCGAATTCGGCCCAGGTCTTCGGAGCCTCGACACCGGCTTTCGCGAAAGCCTCGGTGTTCAGATACATGATAGGCGCCGAAGAATTGAACGGCATCCCGATGAACTTGCCGGTCGCATCGGCGTAGAAATAGCGGATGCCGTCGATGAAGGCGTCGCGATCAAAGCTGTGGCCATTCTGGATCAGCAGGTCTTCGGCCGGGATGGTGGCGCCTTTGGCATTGATGATGGTGGCGGCACCGGCGTCAAACACCTGGAGAATGTTCGGCTGCTCGCCCGAGCGGAAAGCCGCGATCCCGGACGCGAGGGCTTCTTCATAGGTGCCTTTCGAGACCGGCGTGATGGCGCAGGCGGATTGCGCCTCGTTGAATTTCCCGGCGATCTGATTGATCACCTGCTCATTGGCGCCGCCCATACCGTGCCACCAGGTGATCTGGACCGGATTGGCGAAAGCTGCGGTGCTGGTTGCCAGCAGCGCCAGCGCGGGGAGGAGTTTTTTCATGACCGGATGCCTCATCGGAAAGATGGGCGGAACCTGACCGGGCTTTGTAACAGGGGTGCAGCACCGGGACAGCAGTTTCACGACAATCGGCCCGGCGGTCCTTTCCGGCAAGCGGGCTTGTCTTCGCCCGCGCGGCGGGAGAGAAAGCACCCAGCGGTGCTGACGGTGCGCCGGATCCGGACCCTTTCGCCATGCAAATCCCCACCAGCCCGAACCGCTTTGCCCTGCCGGGGCTGTTACTTGGCGGGGTGCTGATCGGCTGTTCGCCGATCTGGGTGCGGCTGTCCGAGGTCGGCTCGGTCTCGACCGCCTTCTGGCGGCTGGCACTGGCGCTGATCCCGCTTGCGCTTATGGCGGGCGGTGGCCGGTCAGGCGGTGCTGCACAGCCGAAAACCCTGCGCGATCGGGTCGAGATCAGCCTCCCCGGCGTGATCCTTGGGGTCGAACTGGTGGCCTGGCACATCTCGCTGCACCTGACTTCGGTTGCGAATTCGACGCTGCTGGTAAATATGGCGCCGGTTTTCGTGGCGCTTTTCGCCTGGATCGTGCTGAAAAAACCACCGGGGCGGCTGTTTATGCTGGCGCTGGCTGTAACGATTATCGGGGTCGTCGTGCTTAAGGGCGGACCGGCGGCCTTGCGCGACGGCGATCTCAGGGGCGACGGTATCGCGATTTTCGCCGCCATGCTTTACGCGGCCTATATCCTGATGCTGGGCCGGGCACGGCAGCGGTTTGCGACCGGCGTGATCATGCTCTGGAGCACCGCCGCCGCCGCGATCGCGGTCTTTCCCTTTGCGCTGATGACCGACCCGAGCCTGATCCCCCTGACCCTTGCCGGATGGGGCGTGCTGATCGGGCTTTCATGGATCAGCCAGGCCGGCGGCCAGAGCCTGATCGCCTGGGCACTGGCCTTCCTGCCGGCAACCTTTTCCTCGCTGACGCTCCTGTTGCAGCCGGTCATTGCCGCGCTGCTGGCCTGGGCGGTACTGGACGAGGCCCTGACCCTGACCCAGGCCCTTGGCGGTGTGATCGTGCTTTGTGGCATATGGATCGCACGTGCCGCCCAGATGCGGCAGGCCTGAGGCATTTAAGTTCTGCTTAAGCTATGCAGGCAAGATCCGCGCGAAATCCACCGGAGTAGTCCCATGCCGAACCTGTCCAGCGCCACCCTGCTTGCGCTGTCGCTTTTTGCCTTTGCCGCCTGCGTGCCGGTGGAGCAGGTCCCTGTCGATCCCGTTGCCGCAGCTGCCGCCGCCGAAGCAAAGGCCGAGGCCGAACGGGTCGAGGCGCAAAAGCGCATCGCCTTTGCGCCCGTCAGCGGTGATGTTGCCGCGATGTATGCCGCGCGCGAAGATGGCGGCCAGATCATCGCCGGCATCGACCCGGCAAAGATGAACCCGGACCATGTCCGCCGCGTGGTCGAATTCCAGACCAGCGAGGTGCCTGGCACCATCATCGTCGATCAGGGCGCGCGCGCGCTTTACTTCGTGATGCCCGAGGGCAAGGCACTGCGCTATGCCGTCGGCGTCGGTCCCGACGCGATGCGGTTTGACGGCGGTGATGCGGTGATCGACCGGAAACAGGCCTGGCCGCGCTGGATCCCGACTGCGGATATGGTGAAGCGCAATCCGGGCCGTTACCTGCAATATAAGGACGGGGTGCCCGGCGGGATTTCGAACCCGCTCGGCGCGCGGGCGCTTTATATGCAAAAGGACGGGCGCGACACCTATTACCGGGTGCATGGCACCAATGATCCGACCTCGGTCGGGCGCGCGGTTTCGGCCGGCTGCATCCGGATGCTGAACCAGGATGTCATCGATCTTCACGCCAGAGTGACCATCGGTGCCAAAATCGTGGTGCGCTGAGGCGGCAGGCTTAAGCTTCGGTTAAGCGCGGCGGGTGATCCGGGCGACAATGGGCCGAAAGCCTGTGTCTGACACCAGTTCATGCCCAATTGCATGCCAAGGAGACCCGAGATGAGCACCAACCCCACCCGCCGCCGCGCTTTGCTGACTGCCGCTGCCGGGCTGACCGCCCTGGCGGCGCCCGGGCTTTTGCGCGCCGAAACCCAGGCCTTGCCGGCCTATCCGCGGCACAATTCCTCGGGCTTTCAGATGCAGGACTGGCGTGACCATTTCGACAGTCTCGGCTCGGGTGTCATCGTTGCGGATTTCGGCTCGCGTGCGCTGCATTACTGGTCGGGGAATGGGCAGGATTACCGGCTGTTCCCGACCTCGGTGCCTCTGACCGAGGAGCTGACGAAACGCGGCTATACCGAGGTCGTGCGCAAACGTGTCGGGCCGGACTGGACGCCGACCGCCGATATGCGCCGCCGCGATCCCTCGCTGCCGGCCTATCTGCCGCCGGGCAAGGACAATCCGCTGGGCACCCATGCGATGTATCTGAGCTGGCCCGCCTATCTGATCCATGGCACCCATGACACCCGCAAGATCGGGCGGCCGTCCTCTTCGGGCTGCGTCGGGCTGTACAATGAGCATATCGAACAGCTCTTTGCCGTGGTGCCTGTTGGCACCCGCGTGCGGATCATCTGATCAGAGCAGCCCGCTAACCGGGCCGGTCAGGCGGGCAGGATCAACTCTGCCCGCTCGCCGCCGCCCTCCCTGGGCGAGAGACACAATCGGCCGCTCATCCGCTCCATCACCGCCGCGACGATGGCAAGACCGAGCCCGCTGCCCTGGCCCGAGGGGCTGGACGCGCCGCGCCAGAACCGTTCCGTCACATGGGCGCGGTCGGCCTCGGGGATGCCGGGGCCACGATCCAGCACGGTGAACCGCACCTCATTTGCCGCCCGCGTAAGATCTGCCTCGACCACGCCACCCGCAGGAGAGGCGAGGATCGCATTCTCGATCAGATTGCGCAAAGCGGGCGCCAGCAGCATCGCATGGGCCGTATGCCAGAGCCCGGTTGCGCCCCGGATCTCAAGCGTCACGCTGCGTTGGGCCGCCAGCCCCTGCAGGCCCTCGGCCAGATCGGCAAGGAGCCGCGCGCCGTCCTGTTCCGGTCCGCTGCCATCGGCATTCTCTGCGGCGGTCATGTCGAGAAGCTGGCGCACCATGCGGTCGGTTCTGGCCACCCCGGTCGAGATCTGCGCCAGCGCGCGGTTGCGTGTCGCCTCATCAGGGGCGATCACCGCGACCTGGGCCTGGGTCTTCAGCCCGGCAAGCGGCGTCTTCAGTTCATGTGCGGCAAAGGCGGTAAAGCTGCGCTCATGTTCGCGCGCGGCCTCGACCCGGCGAAAGAGCCCGTTCAGGGCGGTAACCATCGGGCGCAATTCGCGCGGGCCGGGGGCGGGGTCAATGGCCGAGAGATCGGTCGCCGGGCGCAGGGTCAGCCCCCGCGCCAGCCGGTCAAGCGGCGCAAGGCCACGCCCGACCGCGAACCAGATCAGCGCCGCCAGCACCGGCAGAATGGCCAGAGCCGGCACCAGCAGGCCAAGGATCACCCCACGCACCAGGCGCTCGCGCATCGACAGCGCATCGCCGACCATGACGCGAACGCCCATCTCCGCATCGATATGGGAATAGACGCGCCAGGTCTCGCCATCGACCTCGCGTTCAGAGAACCCTGCCGCATCATCGGCAAGCCGGGTCTTCGGTGCGCCATCGGATTCGCTCTTCAGCCGGCCGTCAAAGCCCCAGACCTGGCAGATCAGCTCATGCGAATAGCCTTCGGGGCCATCATCGGGCAGAATATGCGGACGGGGATGGGCCAGCATTTCCACCGCCTCTCCCACGACGCCGCCATTCCGCGCGATCAGCGAGGCCACCATATGCGCCGATTCCTGAAGGCGGCGGTCCAGCACATGATTGACCTCGGTGCGGGTGGTATACTGGATCCAGACCACCGCCGAGAGCCAGACCGCCCCGGTCGCTGCGAGCAGGATCAGGAAGAGCCGCATCCGGATCGACGACATCATGCCTCGCCCTCGGGGGCCAGCCGGTATCCCGCGCCCCGCACGGTCTCGATGAAATCGGCACCAAGTTTGGTGCGGAGTTTATGGATATGCACTTCGACCGTGTTCGAGCCGACCTCTTCCTGCCAGCCATAAAGCCTGTCTTCGAGAAAGGATTTCCCAAGGATCGCGCCGGGGCGTTCCATCAATGCCTGGATCAGGGTGAATTCGCGATTGGGAAAGATCACCTCACGCCCGGCGATGATGCCGCGCATCCGGGCCGGGTCAAGCACAAACCCGTTCCAGCTGAGATGGCTTTCCGCCCGGCCCTGGCGGCGCCTCAGGATCGCGCGCAGCCGTGCCGCAAGCTCGTCCAGCTCGAACGGTTTGCCAAGATAATCATCGGCGCCGGCATCAAGGCCCGCGACCTTATCCTCCAGCCGGTCGCGCGCGGTCAGCAAAAGGACCGGCAGATCGCTTTCCGTCGCGCGCATTTCGCGCAGCAATTCGAGACCGGAGCCATCCGGCAGCATCAGATCCAGCACCATCGCTTCGAAATTTCCTGCCGTCAGCGCCGCCCTGGCATCTGCCACCGACCCCACGGCATCGGGCGAGAACCCGGCCAGCCGCAGCCCGACGCTGAGCCCGTCGCGCAAAAGGTCGTCATCCTCGACAATCAAGAGCCGCATTGCATCCCCATTTTTCCGGCAGAACATCATGCCGCCGGACCGGGGCGGGCCATGCCACGCCCGGCTTAAGCCAGACTTAAGCCGGGTGCGGGCGCGGCGCCAGTGAGAGACTGATCACAGAGGCCGGCATCAGAGGCTCACCTGGGTGCCGATCTCGACCACACGCCCGGCGGGAATGCGGAAATAATCCTGGGCGCTGGCGGCATTGCGCGACATCCAGATGAAAAGCCGGGCCTGCCACATCGGCATCCGGGGCCGCACAGACGGGCGCAGGCTGCGGCGCGACAGGATGAAGGAGGTCGACATGATGTCGAATTTCAGTCCCTTTTGCCGCGCCAGCATCAGGGCGCGCGGCACATCCGGGTCTTCGGCATAGCCATATTGCAGGATGATGCGGCGAAAGCCCGGTGCGATCTCTTCATATTTCAGCCTGGTCTCATCGCTCAGCCGGGGCAGATCGCGGGTGACGATCGAGAGGATGATATTCTGCTCATGCAGCGCCCGGAAATGCTTCAGGCTGTGCAAAAGCGCAACCGGCGCGTTTTCGGGCGAGGCGGTCAGGAAGACGGCGGTGCCAGGAACCTTCGCGATGCGGTCACTGCCCAGCTTGGTCACCAGCGCCGCCAGCGGCAACTGCCCCTCGGCATCTTTCGCCTGCACAATGGCAGTGCCGCGCCGCCAGATCAGCATGACGACCAGCAAGGCTCCGGCCAGCGCCAGCGGTACATAGCCGCCATCTGCCACCTTCATCAGGTTCGACCCCAGGAAGACCATTTCCAGCGCGACCAGCGGGCCCATCACGGCGAGGATCGCGATCACCGGCCAGCGCCAGTGCCAGCGCACCACCACCACCGCCAGAAGCGAGGTCACCAGCATCGCCCCCGAGACCGAGATCCCGTAAGCCGCCGCCAGCGCCGAGGAACTGCCAAAGGTCAGCACCAGCGCCAGCACCCCGAACATCAAAAGCCCGTTGATCAGCGGCAGGTAGATCTGGCCCTGCTGTTCCTCGGAGGTCTGGCGGATCTTCAGCCGTGGCAAAAGCCTCAGCTGGATCGCCTGTTGCGCCAGGGAAAACGCGCCGGTGATCACCGCCTGCGAGGCGATCACCGTGGCAAGCATCGCCAGCACCACCATCGGCACCAGCAGCTGTGGCGGGAACATAAGGTAGAACGGGCTTTCCAGCGCTTCGGGGCGGGTCAGAAGTTCGGCACCCTGGCCGAGGTAGTTCAACACCAAAGCCGGGAAGGTGAGGTAAAACCAGCCGATCCGGATGGGTCTGGCGCCGAAATGGCCCATATCGGCGTAAAGCGCCTCGGCCCCGGTGACGGCCAGAAAGACCGACCCCAGCACCGCCAGCGCCACGCCCTGATGCGTCAGCAGGAACTGTAAGGCGTGATGCGGCGACAGGGCCGAGAGAACCTCAGGCGCCTCGCAAAGCCGCCAGAGCCCGCCCGCCGCCAGCACCAGAAACCACAAAAGCATGACGGGGCCGAAAAAGCGCGACACAAAATCGGTGCCGTGTTTTTGCACCCAGAACAGCAGGACGATCACGGCCATGGCGACCGGCTCGACAAAGGGCGCCGTGCCCGGTGCGATCAGCTTCAGCCCCTCGACGGCAGACAGGACCGAGACCGCCGGCGTGATCACGGCATCGCCGGAAAAAAGTGCTGCGCCGAGGATCCCGAGCACCACCAGAACCAGCGCCCTGCGGCCCCGCATCTGCCCGAGCGCGCGCTGCGCAAGCGCCAGCAGCGACAGCGTGCCACCCTCGCCGTCATTATCGGCGCGCAGAAGGATCCCCACATATTTCACCGACACGATCAGCGTCAGCGTCCAGATGATCAGCGAGATCACCCCGAAGATGTTCTCAGCCGGCGCATGGCCCCTTGTGGCGCCGCTCGCCACCATCGCCTCGCGCAGCGCATAAAGCGGCGAGGTGCCGATATCGCCATAAACCACGCCCAGCACCCCAAGCGTGAGCGCCGCCATTGCCGGTTTGCGGGCGCTGTGCCCGTCACCGGGTGTTTCATGCGGTGTGTCCTGCGGTTTTTCCGGCGGGGCGGTCAGCGCAATATTCTGCATTGTCATTCTCCTGCCCGTCAGGGCTGTGGCAGAAGCCTCCTGACGGTATCACAGATCTGTGCTTCGGCGTGTAAGGAAGCGATGGGGAAAGCGCCGGGCGGCATAAGGATCGCATAAAGATTGTGGACAAATCCCGTGGCCAGGGTTTGATCAGTGCATGGAGCCTGTGTTTGTCGATCCTCCCGTTTCCGGTCCGCGTCCGGCCGGTCCCCTGTCGAAACGTCCGCAGCGGATCCTGGCGGCGGTGCTGGTGCTCGTCGTGGTGACGGCGATTGTGGTGCCGTCGCGCGGCTGGATGAGCGAGATCGTCGCACTTTTGCTTTTGCTGATGGCGGTCCTGGTCAATGCCGCCGCTTTTGGCTTCTGGCCCGGGCTCGGGTCGGCGCTGGTGGCGCTGGCGGTGTTCAATTTCTTTTTCGTCGAGCCGCATCTCAGTCTGATGGCGGCGCAGCCCCAGGATATGGTCGTATTGCTGGCATTCCTTACGGCGGCGGGGCTGACCGGGTTTCTCGCCGGGCGGATGCGCGAACAGGTCGACAGCGCTCGGGACCGGGCGGTGGTGCTCGAGGTTCTTTCCTCGGCCAGTGGTGCGCTTGGCCGGGCAGCAAGTGAGGAACAGATCCTCGATACCGTGATCCGTCATGTGACCACCCTTTCTGACGCGCCGGTTGCGCTGCTGAGCCGCAGTGCAGCCGGGCTGATCCCGGCGCCCGGAAGCCTGAAGCCGCGCGAGGCCGATCTGCAGGCGGCGGAACAGGCGCTGATCCGGGGCCGGGTCGAGATGGCGATTGCCGATGGCTGGACCGGGTCGCATCTGACCTTCCACCCGCTGCCTTTGGGTGCGGCGGCGCGCCATGCGGTCGGGCACCGGCTGCCCGAGGCGGTCGATCGTGATACCGGCTACCGCGAACAGGCCATCGACAATGTGTTGCGCCAGGCCGGCGCCGCGCTGGAGCGGCTGGAACTGGGCCGCAAGGCCAGTGAAGAGCGCGAGATCTCTGACCGTCAGGCGCTGCGCGCCGCGCTGCTTTCCTCGCTGTCGCATGATCTGCGCACGCCGCTTGCGACCATTCTCGGATCTGTCACCACTTTGCGCGATCTGCGGGACAGCCTGCCCCCCGAGGCGCAGGAAGATCTGCTGAGTGCCACATCCGAAGAGGCTACGCGGCTGGCGCGCTATGTCGAGAACCTGTTGCAGATGACGCGGCTGCTGACGGGCGCTTCGGTCGCGCTGCATCCGGTTGAACCGGCGGATTGCGCCCGGGCCGCCGCCAGTCGCGCGCAGCGCGCCTTTCCGGGCGCCGCGATCACTGCCGATCTTCCCGATCTGCCGCTCGTGATGGCCGAGGCGGGGCTGGTCGAACAGGTGGTGTTCAGCCTGATCGAAAACGCGAAAGCCTATGCGCCGGGGCCGGTTCTGGTCACCGGCGCAACGGACGGTCCCGATGTAAGGCTGGAGGTCCAGGACCTGGGGCCAGGCCTGCCCGACGCGGTGCTGACCTGGCTCGCCACCCCCGACCTGACCCGGGGCGAAGAGAAAAGCGGCCTTGGCCTGCCGATCTGCAAGGGGATCGCGCAGCTCCTTGGCGGGCGGCTGGAGGCCCGGCCCGGCCCCGGCGCGCGGCTCGCACTGATCCTGCCGGCGGCATCTGCGGGCGGGGGCGGCCTGGCATGACCGCGCGCCAGCTCATCCTCGTGGTCGATGACGAACCGCAGATCCAGCGCTTCCTTGTCCATGCGCTGACGGCGTCCGGCTATGATACCACCCTTGCCGCTACCGGTGCCGGTGCGCTGGAGGCGGTCGTGCAGCACAAGCCCGATCTGATGGTGCTTGATCTCGGGCTGCCGGATATGAACGGCAAGACGGTGATCGAGCAGCTCCGGGCCAGCTCTGACCTGCCGGTGATCGTGCTTTCGGCACATGATCAGGAGATGGAAAAGATCCTCGCGCTGGATCTTGGCGCCAATGATTTCGTGGCCAAACCCTTCGCCATTGGCGAGCTGCTGGCGCGGTTGCGGGCCACATTGCGGCCAAGGCGCGGCGCGGCGGGAGGGACAGGGGCGGCGGCAGCCTTGCTGCGCAGCGGCAACCTCGCGCTGTCGCGCGATCTGCGCGAGGTCACGGTGGCCGGCGCGGCGGTGAAACTGACGCCAAAGGAATTCGACCTGTTGCTCGCGCTTCTGGAACAGCCGGACCGGATCGTGACCCATCGCCAGCTTCTGCTCAGGGTATGGGGGCCGGCGCATGTCGAGGATATCGTTTATCTGCGCGTCTTTATCGGGCAACTGCGGCAAAAGCTCGACCTGGCCGGCTTTGATGCCAGTGCGATCCGCACCGAGGCCGGGATCGGTTACCGCTGGATCCATCCTGACTGAGTGCCGCGCCTGTACCCGATTGCGCAGGCCAGATTGCGGTTTTGCCGATTCCTGTGCTGGACGCCCCGCCCCGGGCGGGCATAGACTGAGGCAACATCAAACGGGAGGAGGACCGGATCAGATGTGTGAATTATTCGCCAGGCAGGATCCGGACCGTTATGTGCCGGTCACCCGCCGCATCCGCCTGAACGGGCAAAGCACTTCGGTGCGGCTTGAGGCTGCCTTCTGGACGATCCTGGACGAGATCGCCCGGGAACAGGGGGAATCGACCGGAGCGTTTCTCTCGACGCTGCATCGCGAGGTGCTGGAGTTCCACGGCGAGCCGGGGAATTTCGCTTCGCTTTTGCGCTGCACCTGTCTGGTGCGTATGGAAACCCGCCGCGCCGCCCAGATGCCGGTCAGCCGCGCCGTGGCCTGAATGGGCCTGTATTAGAACGTCCGACCACGAAAACGCTTTGCGGACAATATGATACTACCCGCTTCGCACCTGACGCGGCCATGATGGCGGCCGGGAACCGGGTGGGAGAGAGAGATGCGCGACAGGGGTGAGCTGCTGGCCGGGCTGCGTCAGCTGATCGGATCCGGTCATGTGCTGACCGGCGCGCGCGCCACGCGCCGTTTCACGCGCGGCATCCGCTATGGCGGCGGTCAGGTCGAGGCGGTGCTTTGCCCCGGATCGCTGGTCGAGATGTGGCGCGCCCTGAATGCAGTGATCGCGGCGGGTCGGGTGGTGATCTTCCAGGCGGCGAATACCGGCCTTACCGGCGGATCGACCCCCTGGGGGGACGATTATGACCGGCCCGTGGTGCTGATCAGCGTCATGCGGCTGCCGGGGATCCATCTGATCGACGCCGGCAAACAGGTGGTCTGTCTGCCCGGATCGACGCTGGACGGGCTGGAACGCGCGCTGAAACCTCTGGGCCGCGAGCCGCATTCGGTGATCGGGTCAAGCTGTATCGGCGCCTCGGTGCTTGGAGGGATCTGCAACAATTCGGGCGGCGCGCTGATCCGGCGCGGTCCGGCCTATACTGAAATGGCGCTTTATGCCGAGGTGCGGGCGGATGGCACGGTCGCGCTGGTCAACCATCTGGGCTTTGACCTCGGCGATGACCCCGAAACGATCCTTGCAAGGGTTGAAGCAGGCGACCTGCCTTGGCCCCTCCCGGGCGAGGCCTGGGGGTCCGACCGCGACTATGCCGCCCATGTCCGCGATGTCGATGCGGAAACTCCGGCACGGTTCAATGCCGATCAGCGACGGTTGCACGAGGCGTCGGGATCGGCGGGCAGGCTCGCGGTCTTTGCGGTGCGGCTTGACACATTCGAGGCCGAAACCGAGACAGCCGTATTCTGCATCGGCACCAATGACCCGGGGGAACTGACCGCGATCCGCCGCGATATGCTGGCCGGGTTCAACAGCCTGCCGATTGCGGGCGAATATATCCACGGCACCGCCTGGGATATTGCCGAACGCTACGGCAAGGATACGTTTCTTCTGATCCGCCGGCTTGGCACAGAGCGCATCTCCGGTGTCTTCGCGCTGAAATCAAAGATCGACGGCTGGACCGAACGGCTGGGCCTCGGCACCACGCTGTCGGATCGGATCGCGCAGGCCCTGTCGCGGCTTTTTCCGAAACATCTGCCGCCCCGGCTGCGCGATTTCCGCGCACGCTATGAACATCACCTCTTTTTGCGGATGGGGGGTGGCCAGGGCATCGCGGAAGCCCGCGATTACCTTGCGCGCCGCTTCCCTTCCACCAGTGGCGATATGTTCGAAGCCACGGCCAGCGAGGGCGCGGCCGCCTTCCTGCACCGCTTTGCCGTGGCCGGGGCGGCCAATCGCTACCGCGCTGTGCATAAGCGCGAGGTCGAGGATATCGTCGCGCTCGACATCGCTTTGCGGCGCAATGACCGTGACTGGGTCGAAACCCTGCCGCCGGAGCTTGGGGCGCAGATCGCGCACAAGCTTTATTACGGGCATTTCTTTTGCCATGTATTCCATCAGGATTATGTGGCGAAGAAGGGCACCGATTGCCTTGGCCTGGAACATGCGATGTGGAAGATCCTGGACCAGCGCGGCGCGCAATACCCGGCGGAACATAATGTCGGGCATCTCTACAAGGCGCCGCCGCAGCTGGCCGGATTTTACCAGAGCCTCGATCCGACCAACAGCCTGAACCCAGGGCTTGGCCAGACCCCCACCGCCCGCAACTGGCAAGGCAGTTGCGGCTGCGGCCAGACCCACTGATCCCCGACTACCCAAGCTTTTGCCAGGAGTGCTGTCCGTGAAGACCCCCGTTTTGTCACTGTTGATGTCTTTGTCCCTCGCGCAGGCCGCCTTTGCCGGTGATGCGGAACAGGGCGAGAAAGTCGCGAAGAAATGCTTCGCCTGCCATGCCTTCGTTGCGGATGCGCCGCCGAAAGCCGGGCCGAACCTGGTCGGGATCATCGGGCGCAGGACGGCCTCGGTCGAAGGCTATGCCTATTCCAACGCGATGAAGGCCTGGGGTGAAGAGGGCCATATCTGGACAGCGGAAGAAATCGATGCCTTTATCGAGGCCCCGAAAACCGTGCTGCCGGGCAATAAGATGACCTTTGCCGGGCTGAAAAAGCCCGAGGAACGCGCGGATCTGCTGGCTTATCTCGCAACGCTGGGCGAGTAAGGAAAAGGGCGGAACCTCGGTTCCGCCCTTTCTCTTTCAGAGGTTCTGTTTCGACAGCTCGCCGGCGATGAACTCGGCCTGACGGATCGCAAGGGCGACGATGGTCAAAGTCGGGTTCTCGGCTGCTCCGGTCGTGAACTGGCTGCCATCCGAGACAAAAAGGTTCGGGATGTCATGGCTTTGGCCGTGTTTGTTCACCACGCCGTCCCGCGGTTTTTCCGACATCCGGTTGGTGCCGAGGTTATGCGTCGACGGATAGGGCGGCGTCGGCAAGGTTCGCGTGGCACCGGCGGCGCGATAGATCGCCTCGCCCCGGGCATAGGCATGGTTGCGCATCGCGATGTCATTGGGGTGATCATCGAAATGCACATTTGGGGCGGGCATCCCGAACTGATCGACCGCTGTTGAGGACAGCGTGATGCGGTTCGTTTCCTGCGGCATATCCTCGCCGACAATCCACATGCCCGCCATGTTCTCATAGCCATCCATTGCCGAGGTGAAGCTGCGCCCCCAGCCGCCCGGATCAAGGAAGGCGGCCATGAAGGGGATGCCAAGCGCCAGGGTCTCCAGCTCATAGCCACCGACGAAACCGCGTGATGGGTCAAGACGTGCCTCGTCCTGCACGATCCCGGCCATTGTGGTGCCGCGCCACATTTTCACCGGCTTCTCGAACACGCCATAAACCGAGCCGGTGACATGGCGCAGATAGTTGCGCCCGACCTGGCCCGAGGAATTCGCCAGCCCGTCCGGGAACATGCTGGATGCCGAATTCAGCAGGATCCGGGGGCTCTCGATTGAATTGCCCGCGACGCAGACCACGCGCGCCTTCTGGAAATGCTGGTTCCCGTCTTTGTCGGCATAAAGCACGCCGGTGACGCGACCCTTGTCGTCATGCTCGATCTTCAGCGCGTGACAGCGGTCGCGCACCTCGAGATTGCCGGTCGCCTCACCTTTCGGGATATCGGTATAGGCCGAGGACCATTTCGCGCCCCATTTGCAGCCCTGGAAACAGAACCCGGTCTGCTGGCAGGCGAGACGGTCATCGTAATCGACCGAATTGATCGCCATGCGACCGGTATGGACCTCTTTATAGCCAAGCGCCTTAGCGCCCTTTTCCAGCACCTTGTAATTGTTGTTGCCGGGCAGGCCGGGGCGGTCGCCGGTACGGGTCACGCCAAGTTTGGTTTCCGCCTTTTCATACCAGGGCGCCATTTCCGCGCCGTCAATCGGCCAGTCGAGCAGGTTCGCCCCGGTGACATGGCCATAATTGGTGCGCGCTTTCCATTCATGGTCCTGGAAGCGCAAGCTGGCCCCTGCCCAGTGGATCGAGGTGCCGCCCACGGCCTTGACGATCCAGGCGGGAAGGCCGGAAAAGTCTTTTGCCACCCGCCAGTCGCCCGATGTGGTGCGGGTGTCGGTCCAGGCCAGCTGTGCAAAGCTGTCCCACTCGTCGTTGATATAGTCTTCGGGCATATAGCGCCCGCCGGCCTCCAGCGAGACGACTTTGACGCCTTTTTGCGCCAGTTCATTCGCCAGTACACCGCCGCCCGAGCCTGTGCCGATGATCAGAACGACGGAATCGTCGTCCAGTTCAAATTTCGCAACCATTGATCCGCCCCCCCTCAGAGCCAGCTGATATCGTCAAAACCGCGATGCAGATAACCGCCCTGGCTGAAGGACTCGCCTTCATAGCCAAAGATCGGCCAGACGGCCTTCTGGTTATAAAGACCGGTCACAAGGCCACCGCGGATCTGCTGGAAGAAGGCGGAGTTCTCCATGCCGCGCAGCAGCGCCACCCGGTCATCCTCCCACCCGATGGAGAGATAGTCGCTGTGCCCTGCGCCCTGCGCCGCCGCATTCAGCGCGGCGATCCCGGCTTCAATTCCGGGGGCGGCCTCGGCCGTGTCATAGCCTTTGACGGCAATGACATAGAATTCATCGGCGATGCGGTCATGGGGGTAGATGTCGCGCGCCATGCGCACCAGCGTGGCCATGGTCTCAGGCTTCAGCGTCGTCGCCTCATAGGCCCAGGCGGCATCGGGGGCGGCGATAAAGCCCGCGCCGATGATCATTCCCGCGCTTGCGGCAAAGCTGCGCGAGATCAGCTGGCGACGGGTGAGGGCGTTCGCCCTCAGTCCGCGATTTGCGGTCAGGGTCGTCATAGTCTCCTCCTTGCTTTCTCAGTCGGCTGGGAGTTCCCGGCGCGGCTCCTCTTCCGCGCAGGGATGCCGTTTCAGATTATTGGTAGCGCCCCGCGCGCTGCAGGACTTCGATCTGGTAACCGTCGGGATCGGCGATAAAGAAAAACCGGGCGATGACTTCGCCGCCGGGGGCGAAATCGACCAATTTGCGCGGGGCAAGGCCGGCAGCTTCTAGGCGCGCATGTTCTGCATTCACATCAGCGACCGAGACCGCGAGATGGCCGTAGCCATCGCCGAGGTTATAGGGCTCAACACGGCCCTTGTTGACGGTCAGTTCCAGCTCGAACCCGGTTTCGGCATTGGCGAGATAGATCAGGGTGAAGGTCTCGAAATCGAGGCGTTCCACCACTTTCAGGCCGAAAGCCTGGTCATAGAATGCGAGCGAACGGGCTTCGTCCAGCACGCGGATCATGGTGTGAATCATCCGGGCCATAGTGTCTCCTTGCTTTGGTACAGCAAAGGACAGAACCGGATCATGGGGGTAGTATCATGCTACTGACGGGAAAATTGTTCTCCTGATGCGCTGAAATGACATGGCCCGCGCCAAAGGCGCGGGCCAGAGGAAAGGGGGGGCTGCGGGGGCCTCCGGTCGGGGTCAGGGGGCCTGCGCCGCCATCAGATCACCAAGGATTGTCAGATCCAGCCGGATCACCGATCCGATTGTGCCCTTTGCATGATCCGGATGCTGGTCATTTGACGGTTCCGAAACCGAGGCGAACAGAACCTGGCCGCTTTCATCCAGCGAAAGGTTGCTCGGGAAGGTTTTGACCGCGAGATCACGGGTGACGCTGTAGTCTTTGGTATTGACCACGGTGATGCCGCCGGTGCCGTCGCGCAGCTGGCTGTTGATGCCATACCAGGTGACATAGGCCTCATCGCGCACCGGGTTCCAGATCACATCCAGCGCGCCGGCTCCAATCGGCACCTGCGCCAGAATACTGCCATCAGCGGTGTCGAAGACGTAGAGCCTGCCCTCATGGCTGTCGACCGCAAAGAGCCGCCCGCCCGCCGCATCCAGCGACAGATTCACCATGAAATGTGCGGATTTATCGCCCTGGCCGGGCGCAGTGTCGCCGGTCGAGAAGGTGGTGATTTTTTCGCCGGTTACCGCGTTCAGAACGAGGATTTCCTCGGCCCCGCCACCCCCGACATAGAGACGGTCACGCCCGTCAAACGCCAGGCCCGCCGCCCAGATCACCGCATTATCGGTGCGCGAGGTAACCTCGCCGGTTGCGCCATCGATGATCCAGACGATGCCCTCATCGGTCGGGCCGGTGACAAAAACGCGGCCCGTCGCCTGATCGACCTCGATCATGCGGGTATGTTCCATCTTGCCATTGGCACCGGTTTTCCCGAGCTGGATCGTGCGCAGGAACAGGCCGCTGCGCGCATCAATCACCGACAGGGATCCGTCCTTGGTATTGCCGGCGTAAAGCAGGCCCCGCGCGTGATCGACCGCCAGCGCGAAGGGGCGGCGTTTGAGCTGAATGCGCCGGATCGGGGCGAGGGTGTCTGCGTCGAGCATATAGACATCGCCCGCCGCGCCATCGGTGAAATCCGGTACCGAGGCGGCAAACACCGCGCCGAGCTCGGGAACCGAGAGCACCTCATAGCCGCCGGGAATGGTGCTGGTGCGGGTGGCTGCGGGCGCGAATTCGGCCGGCTGCATCTGGGGCCGGCCATCGGCCAGCAGGGGCGATGTGGTGAAGAGCAGGGCTGCAAGGGTCAGGGCCCTGCGCGAGAAGACAGTCATGGGATTTCCGCCTTTGCGGTTGGTCTGAAGGCCCCGGCGGCGGTTCCGCCGGGGCATGGGATCAGAAGCGCGAGGTCAGGGTGAACATCGCATTGCGCGGCTCGCCATAGACGCCTGCGACGCTGGCGGAATGGTAATAGCTCTCATCGAACAGGTTGTTGATGTTCAGTTGCGCCGACCATTTTTCGTTGATGTCATAGCGCAGCATCGCATCGACCACCGTGAAGGCCGGTTGCGAATTATGGACCGGGCCGACCCCGGCCACGCCCAGCGTGTTCCAGCTTTCGCTCTGCCAGCGCGCGCCGCCGCCGATGGTCCATTGGCTGTTTTCGCCCGGCAGATTGTACGTGGTGAAAATCTTCAGGGTGTTTTCCGGCAGGAAGCTGTTGGCCTGGCTGCCATCGGGATTGGTGGCCTTCATCTTCGCCGCGCCGAAGAAAAGGTTCCAGCCGGGCATGATCTCGCCCGAGACCTCGAGTTCGACGCCACGGGTGGTCTGACCAATCGCGCCATAATAGGCCTGATCGGTGCTGCCGGGCACATAGATCGGATTGCCGCTGGCATCCTCCAGCCCGGTCGCGACATTGTCCTGATAGGTGCGGTAGTAAGACAGCGAGGCATTGAGCCGCCCCTCATACCATTCGCCCTTGATCCCGACCTCTTCGCTTTTGCCCTGAACCGGGTCGAGATAACTGCGATTGATGTCGCGATAGCTCTGCGGTTTGAAGATCTGGGTATAGCTCGCATAGACCGAGATATCCCCGGTCACGTCATAGACGAGGCCGAAATAGGGGGTGAAGACCTTGAAGTTACGGGTATCCGCACTCCAGTCGGTGTAGCGCAGGCCAAGGATCGCGGTCAGCGGATCGGCGAGGGACAGGCGGGCCGAGCCATAGGCGGAATATTCGGTGGCCTTTTTCTTCCACTCTCCGGCCCGGGGAAGGTAGAATTGCGGCCGGGGCAGGCTTCCGTCCCAGTCATAGACGCTGCCCATGCCGGGCTGGGCGCCAATGATCTGGTAATCATCGGCCTTGCCCCAGTCACGCCCGGCATGGACGCCGAAATTCAGCGCATGGTCGCGGCCGAACCAGTGCACCGGCCCCGAGACCGATGCATCCAGCGCAATCTGGCGCGCCCATTCCTCGGCCTTGCGGGCAAAGAGCGTCATGCCAAGGCCGGTGACCGGATCGGGGCGGCCATAGAAACGGGTATTTTCCGCCGAATAGCTGCGAGTGACGGCGCTCAGCGTCGCATTGCCGGTCCAGCCACCGCCGAAATCATGATCCGCGCGGATGGTCGCCATATCCTGCCTGCTCGACCAATAGGCCCAGTAAGGCGCGCTCGACCAGTTGCGCGGGAAAAGCGTCGGGGTGCCATCGGAGAAAAGCGTCGGGAAGGCGCTCCATTCCGAGCCCTTGGGGTCATGGTTGCGATGTTCATAGCTGAAAGACAGCGTGGTCGCGTCATCGACATCCCAGGCCAGTGTGCCATAGACGGTTTGTTTGTCGACGCTGTAGCGGTCGCGGAAACTGTCGCCGCTATAAAGGTCCACGACGAGGCGCCCGCGCAGGCTGCCGGTCTCATTCAGCCTGTTCGAGACATCCAGCCCCAGGCCCATCCGGTCCCAACTGCCATAACGCGTCTCGATGCTGCCGGTCAGCTCGGTTGCGGTGGCCTTTTTGCGCTCCATCCGCACGGCGGCAGAAGGGTCGCCGGGGCCGGTCAGCAGGCCCGTCGCGCCGCGCAGCACTTCGGCATGGTCATAGGTCGAGGTCGAGGATTGCAGACCCACGCCGGACATGAACCCGATGCCGCCGTCGATCACCACACCATCCACGATATAGCTCGAGACCCATTGCCCCCTTGACCAGGTATTGTCGCGGTCGGTCTCGAAAATCGCCGAATGGACGCCGGTCGTGTAAGCCAGCATCTGCTGTGTTGTGCCGAGGTTCTGGTCTTTCAGCCGCTGACTGGTGACCACGCTCACTGATTGCGGCGTTTCCTTCAGGCTCATCGGCAGACCGGTCGATCCGGTCGCGGCACCCGTCGTATAGGAATTGCTGCCCTCTGTGGTAGTCGGGTCAGTGACCAGCAGGATCGTCCCGAGATTCTGCGCGCCATCGACATTGCCGCCGACATCCGAGGCGTCAGAGGCACCGCCGAGAATGGTCACGGTCGAGGCGCCGGTAAAGCTGTAATTCAGCCCGGATCCTGCCAGAAGCCGCGACAGCGCCTGTTCCGCCGTCATCGTGCCGCTGACCGCCGGGGCCGTCGCGCCCGCCGCGACCGAGGTGCGATACGCGATCTGCAGCCCGGTCTGCCGCGCCAGATCCCGCAGCGCCTGACCCAGCGGCTTAGCCGCAATATCCAGCCGGTGGGTCGCCGCATTTTGGGCCATGGCCATAGTCGCGGTCAGCGTCATCAGCGCCGGGCCACCCGCCAGCACACCAAGACTGAGCGCAGTCCCCGAGAAAAGAACCGTCAGGCGCCGCGCGGCAGCGCGCCGGAAATGGAGGAAACTGGCAGGCATCAGACCCGTACCCTTTCTGTCATTGCAACGAACCCCGGTTGCGGGGCCGGTGAAGCGAAGAGTGTGGGTATTGGCCTGCCTGGACCCTTCATATCAGTGACGGGTGAGGTCGGGCTTTGCCTAAAGACAAAACTGAAATAAATTTTACGGACCTGGCATTGAGGCCCTGTCGCAGTTCAGCTCAGCAAGATCATGACCTGCGGAATACGCCGGACAGACAGGTCCTGGGTCAGCGCCAGTGCCCCGATGGCCTCATGTGCGGCGCTGGTCGAAAAGACCGCGCTGACCGGCAGGGCGGCATCAACGCCGGGTCCGAGCACCACCTTTTCGGGCACATAACGCGCGAGTTCGCTCACCGCCTGGTCAAAGCGGCGGCCGTCAAAGATGATCCGGCCCTCGCGCCAGGCGAAGGCGATCTCGCGGTCGACCGGGCCGAGCGCCGCCACAGCCAGGCCCATGCCATAGACCGCCTGTTCCGATGCGCCAAGGTCGAGTGGCTGGCCCAGAGCCGGGCTGACCCGCACCTGGCCCTCAGACACCGTGACGCGCGCCTCGCGATCTGCAAGCCCGACCGAAAACACGCTGGCCTGCGCCTCGGTCACACCATCCAGTGCCGTGACCCGCAAGGGGCTGGTTCCGGCCTGCACCCGGAACTCGGCCTCGCCACGCAGAAGCCTGACCTGTCGCTGCCCTCGCGAGAATTCCAGCGCCAGCGCGCTGTCGGTGTTCAGCGTTGCGATTGTGCCATCGGGGAGGGTCATCCCCGCCATCTCGCCAAAGCCGGTATGAAGATCGGCGGTCCAGTCCTGCCAGCGATGCGGCAGATCCAGTGCCCATGCTCCGGCGCCTGCGGCGATGCCTCCGGCCAGAAAACCGCGCCGTCCGATCCGGGGCGCGGCAGGCTTTGCCACCAGCGGGACCGGCCTGGCCACTTCCTCAAGCCCGTCAAGCTGTTGCCAGAAACGGCGCTCCCCGGCAAAGGCGCGGGCATGGGCCTCTGACTGTGCCTTCCAGGCGCGGAACTGTTGCAGTTCTGCGGGAGCCACCTCGCCCGAGGCAAGGCGCACGACCCAGTCCCGCGCCTCACGGGCGAGCTTTGCATCGGCCTTGGTCCGGGGGGCGGCGTCACTCATTCCTGTGGCTCGGCGATAACCCGTTGGCGCCGCGACCCGACGGAGCAGAGCGGCACGGGCAGGGCGGATCAATCGTTCATGGCGTCGCGCAGATGGGCAAGATGCTCCAGCGCGCGGCGGATGTGATAATAGACAGCTTCGTCGCTCATTTCGAGACGTTCCGCAATCTTGCGATGCGGCACGCCTTCGATCCGGTTCATCAGGAAGATGCGGCGGGTCTTTTCCGGCAGCTCTTCCAGCGCCGCCTGCACCCGGGCCAGCATCTCCCGCCCCATCACCGCGCGCTCGGCCGAGACCTCATCGGCTTGTTCCCACAGAAGGTCGCGCACCTCGGCATCGATTTCTGCGCGGCGCCGTTCCTTGCGGAAATGATCGCGGATGCCGTTTCTGGTGACCTGAGACACGAAGCCTGCGGCATTCGCGATGCTGCTGTCGTTTTGTGCCGTCTCCAGCCGGATCCAGGTGTCCTGGACCAGATCTTCGGCCTGCGCGCGGTTGCCCAGCCGCGTCTGGGCCATGGCGAGAAGCCGGGGCCGCAGCGTCATAAAGGCGCCAACGAGATCGCCGAGCCGCTTTTTTTCCAAGACTGATCACCCATGGCTGGTTGGACAGGGGCCTGTTCACGGGCAAGCGGTAGCCGCGCCGGTATTTCCTGACAAGAGGCCCTGGGAATTATGGCGCGCCGGTGTTGCATGGCGGACCGCTCAGTCGGCGCCCACGGTTGCTGCAATGCCCGCAAAGGGCTGCGGCGCGAAATGGGTGGGGATCTCGCTGAGCCCCGGAACAGGGTCATCGGCGTCGATCAGGCGGAACAATGCCCCCAGCATCGCCGGAACATCCTGTTGCACCATAACGATATTTTCGGTCAGAACCGCCGCCAGAGGATCCCAGTCGAAACAGCCCACATGGGGCGCGACAGAGCCGAAATGCCCGCTGGAGCGTGTCCAGTGCAAAACGCCTTCCAAGGCGATGGTCGAATTGACGAATATGGCGCGCGGCAGCTGGCCGCGCCTGGTGGCCAGGGCTTCCAGCGCGGTGATCGCCCGGTCCGGCGCGTAGCCGGTGGCGAGAATCATCGTCTCATCCACGGTGATCCCGGCCTCTGCATGGGCGGCACGAAAGCCCCGGATCCGCTCGGATGTGTTGTGATCGCTCGCCCTTCCGCCGATAAAGGGGATCGGCTCGCCGCGATGGCGCTGGCTGGCCGAGGCGGCAAGGATGCGCCGTGTCAGCGCCAGCGCGCCGCCAAAATTATCCGAGATCACCGAAGGCGCGCGGCTGCCGGGCAGATCGAGGTTGAGCGAGCGCACCCCCGCCGCTTCGCAGATTTTCGAGATCCGGTCGGGGTCGGTGGCTCCGGTCGCAATCAGGCAATCGACCTGATGCGAGATCATCTCGCGCGCCGCCTGTATTTCCAGCGCCGGGTCGCGCATCGTGCAGGTAATGATGGGGAAAAGGTCGCGTTCCCGCGCCATCGCCTCGAACCGTTCAACGATAGACCCAAAATAGCGGTTGTCGTATTTCGGCACGATCATCCCGATCAGCCGCGACTTTTCCCGCCGGAGCCCGCTGGCCTGAAGGTTCAGCGCATAGCCCTGTTCTTCGGCCGTGCGGGTGATGCGTTCGGCGAGCGAAGCAGAGATGCGGCGCTTTTTCCAGGTGCCGTTCAGCACGGCGCTGACCGCCGTCGGCGAGGCGCCCACCAGCACCGCCAGATCGTAAATCGTGGTGCGCCGCGCACGCGTCGGCGCAGGTTTTGGACGGGGTGTTGTCACGGTTTCCTCATTCCCTGGAAATGCAGCTTGACAGTTTCAGCGCGCTGACACAACCTCATGCTACATCGGTTGAGCAGGAGGGCTACACCGATGGAACACGTATAATCTGCGCCACCGGCCCGGTTTCGGGGGCCTGGGGAGGATGTCAGCAAAATCAGAAACTCGCCGGATCACCGGTGCTTTCTGGCTGCGCATCTCTCCTTGCCGGCTTCACCATCCGGAGCAGGATTGGCCGTGTTGGCGATCAGCGGGGGCATGGGCCGCCCGCCCCATGTGGAGGAGAGACGAGATGAGATTTCATGCCTTGCCCGCAGCGGCACCCGTGATGGCGACAGCGCTGGCCATGCTGCTTGGCACTGCTGCCCTGGCGGAGCCTTCGGGTGTGGTGGGCTTCCTGATGCCCGACCAGGCTTCTACCCGTTATGAAGAGCATGACTTCCCCGGCTTCAAGGCCGAGATGGACAAGCTTTGCCCGTCTTGCGAGGTGATCTACCAGAACGCAAATGCCGATGTCGCGCTGCAACAGCAGCAGTTCAACGCGCTGCTGACCCAGGGCGCAAAGGTCATCGTGCTGGATCCGGTCGACTCGGCGGCGGCGGCGGGGCTGGTGACGCTGGCGCAGGCTCAGGGTGTCAAGGTCATCGCCTATGACCGCCCGATCCCGGCAACGCCGGCTGATTTCTATGTGTCTTTCGACAATGAAGGCATTGGCTATGCCATCGCGAAATCGCTGACCGATCATCTGAAAGCCTCGGGCGTGGCCGATGGGGCAGGGGTACTGCAGATCAACGGCTCGCCCACCGATGCGGCGGCCGGGCTTATCCGTGACGGCATCCATCGCGCGCTGAAGGAATCCCCCTATAAGACACTTGCCGAGTTTGACACGCCGGACTGGGCGCCGCCGAAGGCCCAGGAATGGGCTGCGGGCCAGATCACCCGTTTCGGGGCAGAGATCACTGGCGTGGTCGCGGCGAATGACGGCACCGGCGGCGGCGCGGTTGCGGCCTTCAAGGCGGCAGGTGTGAACCCGGTTCCGCCGGTCACCGGCAATGACGCGACCATCGCGGCACTGCAGCTGATCATCTCGGGCGACCAGTATAACACGATCTCGAAACCCTCCGAGATCGTGGCGGCAGCAGCGGCGAATATCGCGGTCACCTTCCTCAATGGCGAGACGCCCGAGGCCAAGACCACGCTTTATGACACGCCGTCCGAGCTCTTCGTCCCCGCCGTGGTGACGAAGGAAAACATCAAGGCCGAGATCTTCGACAAGGGTATCCAGACCGCTGAGCAGATCTGCACCGGCGAATATGCCGCAGGCTGCAAAGCACTCGGGATCACCGAGTAAGATCCCGTGCTCTGGCCCGACCGCATCGCTCCCTGGCGGTCGGGCCACATTCTATTGCGGAAGGCGCAGCGATGAGTGACGACAAACCCCCGAAAGGGGAGCTGCTGTTGCAGCTCACAGGTGTTTCAAAGAATTTCGGGGCCGTGTCGGCGCTGAGCGATATCGAGCTTGAGGTCCATGCCGGTGAGGTTGTGGCGCTGGTCGGCGATAATGGTGCCGGTAAATCGACGCTGGTGAAGGTGCTGGCGGGGGTGCATCAGCCTTCGGCGGGCGAGGTGAAGTTCATGGGGAAACCCGTGACCCTCGACAGCCCGGCCAAAGCGCTGGATCTGGGGATTGCGACCGTCTTCCAGGACCTCGCGCTGTGTGAAAACCTCGATGTGGTGTCGAACCTGTTTCTCGGCCATGAGATTTCGCCCTGGCGTCTCGACGAGGTGCAGATGGAGGTCCGGGCCTGGACGCTTTTGCGCGAACTTGCGGCGCGGATCCCTTCGGTGCGCGAACCTGTCGCCTCGCTTTCGGGCGGGCAGCGCCAGACCGTGGCGATTGCGCGCTCGCTGCTCACAGATCCGAAGATCATCATGCTTGATGAGCCGACGGCGGCGCTTGGTGTGGCGCAGACGGCCGAAGTTCTGAACCTGATCGACCGGGTGCGGGTTCGGGGTCTCGGTGTGATCGTCATCAGCCATAATATGGAAGATGTCCGCGCGGTGGCGGACCGGATCGTCGTGCTCAGGCTGGGGAAGAACGGCGGGGTCTTCACGCCCGAGTCCAGCAACCAGGAGCTGGTTGCCGCCATCACCGGCGCGTCGGAAAATGCGGTTTCGCGCCGCGCAAGCCGCAAAGCGGCGGAGGTGCATGATGAGTGAGGCGAAACTCGCCCCCAAACCCCTTGACCGCGCGGATGAGCGGGTCAGAAACGATGACAGTCTTTCCGGTGCAGTGCGGCTGTTCATCGACCGGGTGCGGGCGGGCGATCTGGGCATCCTGCCGGTCGCGGTCGGACTGGTTGTGATCTCGGTGGTTTTCTCCAGCCTGAACCCGGTGTTCCTGCTGCCCAATAACCTTGTGAACCTGCTTTTTGACTGCGCGACAGTTGGGGTGATCTCGCTTGGCATCGTCTGCGTGCTGATGCTCGGAGAGATCGACCTTTCAGTGGGGTCGATGAGCGGCTTCGCCTCGGCTCTGGTGGGGGTGATCTGGGTGAATATGGGCCTGCCTTTGCCAGTGGCAATTGGCGCGGCGCTGCTTGCGGGCATGGTGATCGGCTTTGTCTATGCCACGCTTTACACAAGGCTTGGCATGCCGAGTTTTGTGGCAACACTGGCCGGGCTTCTGGCCATTCTGGGGATGCAGCTTTACATCCTCGGGCCGACCGGCTCGATCAACCTGCCGTTTTCTTCACCGCTGGTGGCCTTCGGGCAGCTTCTGGTGATGCCGGCCTGGCTGTCGCATGGCCTTGCGCTGATCCCGGGGCTTGTTGTGCTCTTTGGCGGGCTGAACACCGCAAAGCGCCGCCGCGAGGCGGGGCTGACCGCGATGCCGCTGAGCCTTTTGCTGATCAAGGCGGGCGTGCTGACGGCGGCGCTGCAATTCGCGGTCTGGTATCTTAACCTTGGCCGCGGCGTGCCGTGGATGTTCGGTCTGTTCGTCGGCCTTGTCGTTGCGATGCAATATGCGCTGACCCGCACGAAATGGGGCCGATCCCTTTTCGCGGTCGGCGGCAATCGCGAGGCGGCGCGGCGGTCGGGCATCAATGTGCGGCGGATCTATTATTCGGCCTTTATGCTCTGTTCCACGCTGGCCGCTCTGGGCGGGGTGCTGGCGGCGGGGCGGCTTGCCTCTTCGAGCCAGCAGGCCGGTACGGGGGATGTGAACCTCAATGCCATTGCGGCGGCGGTGATCGGGGGCACGTCTCTCTTTGGCGGGCGCGGTTCTGCCTGGGCGGCGCTTTTGGGCATCATCGTGATCCAGGCGATTTCCAACGGGCTGACGCTTCTGAACCTGTCGTCGAGTCTGCGTTACATGATCACCGGGGCAGTGCTGGCCATTGCTGTGATCGTCGATTCCCTTGCCCGCCAGTCGCGTGCGACCCATGGGCGCGGTTGATATACAGGAGTTAAGAAATGGCTGAATCAATGCAGGGCAAGGTCGTTGCGATCACCGGCGCGGCCTCGGGGATCGGGCTGGAATGCGCCCGCACCCTGGTCGCGGCCGGCGCGAAAGTGGTGCTGATCGACCGCGCGGAAGACCGGCTTAAGCAGCTTTGCGCCGAAATCGGCCCGAATGCGCTGCCTTTGGTCGTCGATCTGCTGGATGGCAAACAGGTCTCGGCGATCCTTCCGAAGATCCTCGATCTCGCCGGGCGGCTGGATGTTTTCTATGCCAATGCCGGTGCCTATATCGGTGGTCCGGTGGCCGAAGGCGACCCGGATGCCTGGGACCGGATGCTGAACCTGAACATCAACGCGGCTTTCCGCTCGGTCCATGCGGTGCTGCCACATCTGATCGCGCAGAAATCCGGCGATATTCTCTTTACCTCTTCGGTCGCGGGCGTGGTGCCGGTAATCTGGGAGCCGGTCTATACCGCGTCGAAATTCGCGGTCCAGGGCTTTGTCCATGCCACCCGCCGCCAGGTCGCGCCGCATGGTGTCAGGGTCGGGGCCGTTCTGCCCGGCCCGGTGGTGACCGCGCTGCTCGATGACTGGCCCAAAGCCAAGATGGATGAGGCACTGGCCAATGGCAGCCTGATGCAGGCGAAAGAAGTGGCCGAAGCGGTTCTCTTCATGCTGACCCGTCCCCGGACCGTGACGATCCGCGATCTGGTGATCCTGCCCGCGACCTTTGATCTCTGAGGCACTGCCATGACCACCGAACCCAAATATCTGATCGGTGTCGATGTCGGCACCGGCAGCGCCCGCGCGGGTCTGTTTGACCAGACCGGCCGTCTGCTCGCATCGACAAAGCGCGAGATCACGCTCTGGCGCGGGTCGGGGGCGATGGTCGAACAATCCAGCGCGCAGATCTGGGGGGCAGTGGCGCAATGTGTGCGCGAGGTGATGGCGGGGGCAGATCCTGCCCGCGTCGCCGGGATCGGCTTTGATGCGACCTGTTCGCTGGTGGTGCTGGGCGAAGGCGGCGTGTCGCTGCCGGTTGGTCCGTCGGAAGATCCGGCACGCGATGTGATCGTCTGGATGGATCACCGCGCGGTCGATCAGGCCGAACGGATCAACGCACAGGGCCATGCGGTTCTGGCCTATGTCGGCGGCAAAATCTCGCCCGAGATGGAGACGCCGAAGCTATTATGGCTGAAAGAAAACCGGCCGCAGGTCTTTGCGGGGGCGCGGCATTTCTTTGATCTGGCGGATTTCCTGACCTGGAAGGCGACGGGGGATGAGGCACGTTCGACCTGTACCGTCACCTGCAAATGGACCTATCTGGCGCATGAAAACCGCTGGGATCCGTCTTACTTCCGCCAGATCGGGCTGGAAGAGCTGGCCGATGAACAGTTCACCCGTATCGGCACGCGCGTTGTGCCCCCGGGAACTGCCCTTGGCCAGGGCCTGACAGCAGCAGCAGCGGCCGATCTCGGCCTTGCGCCGGGCACGGCGGTTGCGGCGGGGATGATCGACGCCCATGCCGGAGGCATCGGCACGGTCGGGATCGAGGGATCGCCCCTGACCCATATGGCCTATGTATTCGGCACCTCTTCCTGCACCATGACCTCGACGGCAGAGCCGGTTTTCGTGCCCGGGGTCTGGGGCCCGTATTTCTCGGCCATGGTTCCGGGGCTCTGGCTCAGCGAAGGCGGGCAATCGGCTGCGGGGGCGGCGATTGACCAGCTGTTCGACTTCCACCCCGCAAGCACCGGGGCCAGGGCGGAGGCCCGGGGCCAGGGCCAGTCACTGGCGCTCTGGCTGACGCAGCGGATCCTTGCCCGCGCGCCTGATCTGTCACAGGCGGCAGCGCTGGCGGGGGATCTGCATGTGGTGCCGGAATTCCTTGGCAACCGCGCCCCCCATGCCGATCCGCATGCCCGCGCCGTGATTGCCGGGCTGGGAATGGAGCGCGACCTGGAAAACCTTGAGGCGCTTTACCTCGCCGGAATCTGCGGCGTGGCTTACGGGCTGCGGCAGATCCTTGATGTGCAGGACGCTGCCGGGGCGAAGGTCGAAAAGATCGTGATTTCCGGCGGCGCCGGGGAATCGCGGCTGATCCGCCAGATCCTGGCCGATGCAACCGGGCGGGTGGTGATGGGTTCGGCCTCGGATGAGCCGGTATTGCTTGGTTCGGCCACGCTGGGCGCGGTGGCGGGGGGGCTTTTCCCGGATATGCGCGCTGCTATGGCCGGGTTGTCCGGCCCTGGCGAGGCGCATCATCCGGCAGGCGGCGGGGTGAAAGCGCTGCATGAGCGGCGCTTTCAGGCCTTTACCGCGCTTCAGCAGGCGGCGCGGCTTGCGCGAGGAGCCTGACGCGCGACGAGGTGGCCGCCGCCGATATCTTCCAGCTGCACCCGGTCCGGTCCCTGACCCAAAGGCCAGACCGGGCTCGGGATCTCGCCCGCCATCCGGGCCGCAGCTGTGCGCGGACGTTTCGGGTCGGGCACCGGAACAGCTTCCAGCAGGCGCTGCGTATAGGGATGCTGCGGGTTGCCAAACAGCTGCGCGCGGCTGCCCATCTCGACAATCTGGCCAAGATACATCACCGCCACCCGGTCCGAGACATTCTCGACCACCGCCATGTCATGGCTGATGAACAGAAAGCTCACCCCCATCTCGCGCTGCAAATCACGCAGGAGTTCCAGAACCTTCGCCTGGATCGACACATCCAGCGCGGCGACGCTTTCATCGCAGACGATCAGCTTCGGCTTCAGCGCGAGCGCGCGGGCAATGCAGATCCGTTGCCGCTGCCCGCCGGAAAACTGATGCGGATAGCGGTTATAGACCGAGGCTGACAGGCCGACCCGTTCCAGCAGGTCACAGACCCTTGCACGCTGCTCTGCCGCCGTGCCGATACCATGGATCACCAGTGGCTCGCGGATCAGCTCGCCGACCGTCATCCGCGCATCTAGCGCCGCCATCGGGTCCTGGAAGACGATCTGCAAATCCCGGCGCATCGCCTTGCGCGCAGCCCCGTCAAGCTCTGCCAAGGCGCGGCCCGCGACCTCGATCCGCCCGCTATGAGGCACGAGGCCGACCAGCGCCCGCGCCATGGTCGATTTCCCGCAGCCGGATTCACCGACCAGCGACAGCGTCTCGCCCTTGAAAATCTCCAGCGAGACCTGTTCAACCGCGTGAACCTGGGCCGTCACCCGTCCGAGCAACCCCTGGCGGATCGGAAAGCGGACAGAGACATCCTGATAGCGCACCAGCACATCATCTGTCGCCGTCGTGGTCCGCGCCGGTCCGCCACCAATCCGCGGCACTGCGGCGAGCAGCTCGCGCGTATAGGTCTCTTGCGGCGTGTCAAATAGATCAGCCGTGGCGGCAGTCTCCACCACCCGGCCCTTTTGCATCACGATCACCCGGTCGGCCATTTCGGCGACCACGCCCATATCATGGGTGATCAGAATGACCGCCGTGCCAAGATCGCGCTGCAGGTCGCGGATCAGGTCAAGCACCTCGCGCTGCACCGTCACATCCAGGGCCGTGGTCGGCTCATCTGCGATCAGAACATCGGGTTTCAGCGCAATCGCCATGGCGATCATCACCCGCTGCCGCATCCCGCCGGACAGCTCATGCGGGAATTGTTCAAGCCTGCGCTCGGGCTGCGACAGCCGCACTGCCTTCAGCGCCTCAAGCGCGCGGGCGCGGGCTTCGCGCATCGACAGCGCCTCATGCGCCCGGATCGCCTCGGTCAGCTGGCGGCCGATGGACATGACCGGGTTCAGGGCCGTCATCGGCTCCTGAAAGATCATCGCGATACGCGCGCCACGCAGGCGTTGCATCTTTGCCTCGGAAAGGCCGGTCAGCTCGGTCTCGCCCAGATGGATCGTGCCGCCGGTGACCCTGACCGCAGGCAGCGGCAACAGCCCCATGATGGCAAGCGAGGTGATCGACTTGCCCGAGCCGCTTTCCCCCGCAATCGCCAGGGTCTCGCCGCGTCTGAGCTCGAGGCTCAGCCCCTCGACTAGGGGGATCAGCCCCTGGTCCGAGCGTGCCGATACCCTGAGATCCCGCAGCGAAAGCACGACATCATCAGCGGGAGAAAGCGCAGCCTGGGTCATTCGAAAACCGCACGCGGGAAATAGAAGCTGACCACCACATTCGGCATATCGACAATCTCGGAAATTCTGAGATCGCCGCAAACCGAACAGAGCATATAGGCCTCGACCGGATCGAGTTTCTGCGTCACGCAAAGCAGGTCGATCATCGCCGAAACCGCATCCTTCGCCGCCGTCCAGAGATCGGGGCCGATGCCGGTCGTCGCTTCATAGCCTTTCGCGTCAAGATGGCGCGTGACCGGCCCCGGCGTCGTAAAACGCGGGGTTTTCAGCGGCTGGCCTTTGATCAGATCAAGGGTCAGCACCACATCGAACGGGCTTTCAATCGCGGTGCCGCAGACCTCGCCATCTCCCTGGGCCGCATGGGTATCACCCACCGAAAACAGCGCGCCTTCGACCTCGACCGGCAGGTAAAGTGTTGTTCCTGCGGCAAGATCACGGATGTCGAGATTGCCGCCCACCCGGCGCGGCGGCACGATCGAATGATGCCCTGCCTCGGCCAGCGCATTGCCGATGGTGCCGGCGAAAGGCTTCAGCGGAACACGGGCGTGGCGGCCGAACAGTGCGGGTTCAAGGCTGGTCGGATCGAATTTCCAGACATTCAGCGCCGGTTCTTCGAACTGGTCGGTCAGAAGGCCAAAGCCGGGGATATTCGCGGTCCAGCCAAAGCCCGCGCCGTCACATTCCTGCGGGGTAAAGCTGTCAATCGTGACCTTCAGCACGTCTCCCGGCTTTGCGCCATCGACAAAGACCGGCCCGGAGACCGGGTTGATCTTGTCAAAATCCAGCGCCGCCACATCCGCGACAGTCGAGCGGGGGCCAAGCTGGCCCCCGGAACTGTCGAGGCACTGGAACAGGATCGTCTCACCCGGGGCGGCTTTCAGCGCGGGCGCGAAAGAATTGTCCCAGCCGAAATGGTGCTGATGGGCGTGGATCGTATGATTGCAGTGCTTACACATGATCCGTGCTCACTCCTTGATATAGACGTAATCGTAATTGACCGGGATCGAGACCGGATCGACATAAAGCGCGTCCGCCCCGCCCATACGCGGCGATTTCAGCGTAAAGCGCTGTTCGTTGAACACCGGCGCCCAGGGAGCATCTTCCATCACGCCCATATAGACATCGGACCAGAGTTTCAGGCGTTCATCCGCTTTCGCCGGATCAACGGTACTGTCCGCTTTCGCTGCCAGCGCGTCGAGATCTGCATTGCAGTATTTCGACCAGTTCCAGCCGCCTTCGACCGCGCCGCCACAGCCAAGGATCGGGCCGTAGAAGTTGGAGGGATCGGGGAAGTCGGCAATCCAGGCCATGCCGCCGGACCAGATCATCGGAGCGGTGCCGGCGCCGCCGGCCTCGATCACATTGGCCTGGGCGAGCGAGCGGATATTCGCGGTGATGCCGATGGCCTTCAGATCCTGCTGGATCGCCTGCGCGATCCGCGGGTTCGGGTCGGTGTTCATCACGTAAAGCTCGGTCTCGAACCCGTCCGCGTAGCCGGCCTCGCTCAGGAGCGCCTTTGCTGCGTCGACGTCATAGGCATAGCCCGCATAGTCTTTGGTATAGCCGGGCATCGAAGGCGGCAGCGGCTGGTTTGCCGGCACCGCACGGCCATTGATCACCTGGACGATCCGGTCCTTGTTGATCGCCATATTGACCGCACGCCGCACCTCGACCTTGTCAAAGGGGGCAGCGGTGACATTCATCGTGACATAGCCGGTATGGAGCTGGCCGCCTTCGACCACATTCGCGGCCTGGGCCGGGTCGCTCATCACCTCGACGAATTTCGCGGGCGGGATGCCGTCGCCGGGAATGTCCACTTCGCCGTTTTGCGCCCGCAGAAGTGCCACGACCGGCTCCTGGCCGACCTCAACCGTGAAACTGTCGAGATAGGGAACGCCCGCAATCCAGTAATCTGCATTTTTCTCGAAGACGAGGCGCTGGCCAAGCGTCCATTCCGCCAGCTTAAACGCACCGGTCCCGACCGGCTTCTTGCCGAAATCGGCGCCTTCTGCCTCGACCACCTCTTTCGGCACCACATAAGAGAAGTTCAGCGCCATGACATGCAGGAAGGTCGCATCGGGACGCGAGAGTTTGAACACCACCGTCGCGGCATCCGGCGCCGAGACACCCGTCAGCCCCGAGCCGTCAGCCGCCGTGGCGTCAAAGCCGTCGATCATGCCGAAAAAGCCCTGGCCCGGTGATTGCGTTGCCGGATCCACCACGCGGTTGATCGAGTAGACCACGTCTTCAGACGTCATCTCACGACCATTGTGGAACTTCACGCCGGGGCGGAGCCTGAACGTATAGGTCAGCCCGTCTTCGGAAATCTCATAGCTTTCGGCCAGGCCGGGGCGGAGCGTGGTGGTGCCCGGCTCGTAATCCATCAGCCCGTCAAAGACCGATTTGATCATCGACCAGTTCTGCCAGTCATAGCCGATGGCCGGATCAAGCGTCGCGACATCGTCTTTGTAGGTCACGATCATATTGCCGCCCGGGGTCGGGGTCTCGGCAAGCGTCGGGCTCATGGCCATCATGGAGGCAAGTGCGGTAGAAAGGATCAGTTTTTTCATTGTTTCTCTCCTGTTGGGGTGGTCAGCGCAGTTTGATGCGCGGGTCGATAAGCGGGGAAATCAGGTCGGCGAGAAGGTTGCCGATCACGATGGCAAAGGCCGAGACAAGCGTGACGCCCATGATGATCGGAATGTCGACGCGCTGGATCGCCTGCCAGGCCAGCTGGCCGATGCCGGGCCAGCCAAAGACGCTTTCCACGACCACGATCCCGGACATGAAGATGCCGATATCAATGCCGATCATGGCGATCACCGGCAGGATGGCATTGGGGATGGCATGGCCGAGGATGATCCGCCCGCGCCCCAGACCCTTGGCCCGGGCGGTGCGGATGAAATCGGCGCGCAGCACGTCCAGCATCGAAGACCGCATGATCCGGGCATACCAGCCCGAGCCCAGGATCCCCAAAGTCAGCGCCGGCAAGACCAGATGCGCGAATGTGCCATAGCCGCCGATCGGGAACCAGCCGAGCTTGACCGCAAAGACGTAAAGCAGCAGCAGCGCCACCACGAATTGCGGCGCCGATACCGTGACAAAGCTTGACAGCATCAGCACATTGTCGAGCGCGCGGCCCCGGTAAAGCGCCGCGATGACGCCAAGGGTCAGGCCGATCAGAAGCTCGCAGGTGATCGCGGCCAGCATCAGCAAGAGCGTCGCCGGCAGGCGCGAGGTGATCAGCGCCGCCACTTCGGTCTTTTGCAGATATGAGCGGCCCAGATCGCCTTGCAGCAGGTTCCACAGATAATGGCCATATTGCACGACGAAGGGCTGATCGAGGCCCAGCTGGCGCCGGATGCTGGCGACCGTTTCGGGGGTGGCAGAACGGCCCGCGATCTGGCGCACCGGGTCGGCGGGCAGGACGTAAAGCAACACGAAGGTGATAAACGAGACCCCGAGCAGGATCAGCGCAGAGAGCGCAAGGCGGCGCAGGATATAGGCCAGCATCAGTCGCGCCCCTGTTGTGTCGGGTCAAGAATGTCGCGCAGCGCGTCTCCGACCAGGTTGAAGGCGAGCGCGAGCAGGAGGATCGCGGCGCCGGGGATAAACACCAGCCAGGGCGCGGCCTGGAACCAGGTCTGGTTTTCAAAGATGATATTGCCCCAGGACGGGATCGGCGGCTGCACGCCCACCCCGAGGAAAGACAAAGTCGCCTCCAGAAGCACGGTGGTCGAGATCCCCAGTGTCCCCCAGACGATCAGCGTCGGCAGAAGATGCGGCAGGATATGGCGAAAGAGGATCCGCCCATGCCCGGCGCCCAGCGTCTTTTCGGCCGCGATGAAATCGCGCTCGGCCAGCGAGGAGGTCTGGGTAAAGACCACCCTTGCCGTCTGCACCCAGTTCACGAAAGCGATCACCAGGGCCACGATCCACAAAGACGGCTGAAAGATCGCGGCCAGGCAAATCGCCAGCAACAGCGCCGGAAAAGCCATCATCAGATCGGTGAACCGCATCAGGACCGTGCCGGTGATCCCCCGGAAATAGCCCGCAGTGACCCCGACCAGCGTGCCGATGAACAGGGCCGCGCCATTGGCCACGAGCCCGATGATCAGCGAGGTCTGCGCGCCGTATAGCAGGCGCGACAGCAGATCGCGGCCCAGAAGGTCGGTGCCGAACCAATAGATCGGTCCGGGCGGCAGCGGCGCGCCTTCGAGGGTCAGGCCGTCGAAAAATTGCTCATTCGGATCGAAGGGTGCCAGCCAGTTGGCAAAGACCGCGCCGCCGACACAGATCAAGATGATCAGAAAGCCGAACAGCGCCAGTTTGCGCCCCATCAGGCGGCGCAGCACCGATGGCCCTTTATCGACGGGCGCAGTTACGATCGGGGCAGCGGCGGTCATTTGCGGTCCTCTTTGGCCGGGGTTTCCGCCCGGTGATTGGCCACCAGCCTTGCGGCGGCGATCTCGATGGTAACGCGCCAGGCCATGGCCGTCTGGCGCAAAAGCTCATAGGCCTCGGCTTCGGATTTGCCGCGCAGGACAAAGATCATCACTGCCTGGACCACGGTCTGCCGCGCCGAAAGCCGGTCTTCCAGATCCGCTATCAGCGCATCCGAGGCGCGCGCCCGGTCGTAATTCGCCCGCGCCACCAGAAGGGCTGCATAGACGCCCTTATCGCTTACGGGCTTCAGAAGCTGGGCATGAGCGCCCATGGTCAGCGCCCAGTTCAGCCGCCCCGGCGCTTCGGACCCGATCAGCGCGATCATCGGCATGGGCGAGGCCCCCGGCGCCCAGGGGAATTGCTCATCATGGCCGGTATCGGCGTCGTAAAAGATGAAATCGGCGCTGATCGCCTCGGCAGGCAGATCGGGCCAGGCCTCGCGCAGCTCAAGCCCGATGACCCGGAGCTGGCGTGTCAGCCCCTGGATCGCGGGATGCGGCCGGTGCAGCACAAAGGCCAGCGCATTGCCGAGGTTTTCGGTGCGGACCCGCGTCATGACACCACCCGCAAGACCGGTACCGGCGGCAGATCGCGGTCGCGCGCGGTCAGATAGGGATCGGCGGCGCGCGGCGGCTGGCGCAGGATCTCGTGAAAGCGCCCGTCCCGGATCTGCGCGATCACCACCGGCTGCGCGGCATGGAAATGGGTCGGATCAAGGCGGGAGCGCGTCCCGCCCGGCGCATCGCGCAGCAGTTCAGCAAGGCTCAGCCGCTCGGCCCCGGGGCGGCCGTGCAACAGCCGCGCCAGCTCATGCACCGCACGGCGCGCCATCTCGGCAATCGAGCCGCCGCGCCCTTCGCCAGGCTCGAACCAGGGGCCGGCTGCGATCAGACCCTCGGCCCCGGCCTGGCTGCTTTCGATCTCGCATTCGGTGAAATTGCATGACAGCACCTGGAGCCGCGCCCCGGTCCTGTCGCGCAGATCCCGGAGCTGCGACAGGAAGGCATAATCGCTTTCCCCGACCAGAGAATTCAGGATGAAATCGGGCTGCAAAGCCGCGATCTCGTCGATGATATGACTGGAATCGCAATCACCAAGCGCCAGATAGCGGTCGCCCGCCACCTCGCCGCCAAGCGCCGCGATCCGTTCGCGCGCGATCTGCGCGATCTCCCAGCCCCAGATGTAATTCGAGCCGACCAGATAGCCGCGCCGCCCGAGTGCGGGCAGCGCCCAGTCCAGCAGCGGCAGCAGATGCTGGTTCGGACAGGAATGCAGATAGGCCACGCGTTCCGAGGCCTCAAACCCTTCATAGGGCACAGGGTACCAGAGCACGCCGTCAAAGCGTTCCAGTTCGGGGATCACCTCTTTGCGGCTGGACGATGTGACGCAGCCGAAGATATGGCGCGCCCCGGTTTCGCGCAGGATCTCGCGGCACAAGGGCGCATAGCGGTCGGTACGGCCTTCGGGGTCTCGCCCGCAGACGCGGAAGCACAGGTCGTAATCGGGGCTCGCATTGACCTCGGCCACGCCGCGCAACAGACCCGCCCGGCTGATGACCGAGAGGGCGGCATAATTGCCGCTCTGCGATTGCAGGATGCCGATGTCGATGCTGCGTTTCATCCCGCCCCAAAATGCAAAAAACCCCGCGCCGATCTGCGTGGATAACGCGATCAGAACGGGGCGTGACTGCCAGTATTTGACATAAAGGTAACGCGCCTGCGATCCGAAGGAAAGCCAGAACCGGGATGATACCGGCTTTCTTGGGTCTTTTGCGTAAATTTCGGGCCAAATCCCGGGCTCCTGCCCGCAGAACCGCTTATTTCAGCAGCGCGTCCAGCGGCACGGGTTCCGGGATCGTCCAGGTGCCGACCACGGTCGGCTTGCCGTTTTCGGTGCCGATGATGCGATATTCGGCCTTGTTCTGGTGGTGCAGTTCGGCGGTGAAGGTGCGCGGCCCGAACAGGGTCGGCTCTTCATTCATCTTCTCAAGCTCGGTGACCACGACACCGGTTTCGGTGGTGCCGGTGCGTTCGACGGCTTTGGCCCAGACATCGATCATCAAATAGCCCGGGAAGGTATATTGCGTCGCGGGCGGCGCACTGGTGGCCTCCTCGTATTTCTTCACGAAGGCATTCACTTCCGCGCTCGGATCATCGTCGAAGACCGAGCCCCGGGCCGGCACGTAGAAATTCGACAGATCCGGCACCGCCGACATCCAGTAGCTGCCATCGGCACCCGAGCCGTTCAGGAGCATCGAACCGATCCCCGCCGCGCGGATCTGTTTCACCGCCGAGACAAAGCCCGGCATCATCGAGCACAGCATGATTGCATCTGGCTCTTCCGGCAGCGCCTTGACCCGCGAGATCTGCGCCGCGATCGAGGCATTCTCGTTCAGGAACGTATCCTCGCCGACCAGTTTCGCCTCGGGCAGCTGCGGCAGCGTCCAGTCAAAGCCGTCACAGATCCCTTTATTGTATTCGGTCCAGGTGTCGAGCAGGCGGTAATAGCTCCGCGCGCCTTTTTCCTTATTGGATCATTCCGCCATGGTTGCGCCCTGGACCGGGGCCAGAACCGAGGCCGAGAAGCTGTTCGGCCCGACGCCCTGGATGCCCGCCTTCACCGATTCCGCGCAGATGAAGAAGGAAATCACCCCGAGGCTTTCTGCCGCAAGCGCGGCGGGCGCGCCGAAGTCATAGTCGCAAGAAACGACGACCAGATCCGCGCCCTGATCCACGACAGAAAGCCCGGCTTTCGCGCCTTCGGCCATATCGGTCTTGGTGTCGGCGGTCACCACCTCGATCTGTTTTCCCAAAAGGCCACCAGCCTCGTTGATCTCTTTGATGCGGATCATCGCCGCGTCTTCGGCGGGCTTGTCATAGCCTTGCATGAAACCGGTCTGGGCGGTGGCAAAACCCACCACGATCCGCGCGTCATCCGCCAGCGCCGGGCCGGTAAGGCAGGTGGTCGCAGCCAGCATGGTCATCAGTTTTTTCATTTTTCAGGCTCCCTGTTGGTTGGGTTGTCGCGACGGTTCAGCCGTCGCTTGTATTGCCCCTCGCGGCTAGCGCCGCCAGGGGAGGTTCAATTCGCGATTGCCCATGATGCCGGTCGGGCGGAACATCAGGATCAGGATCATCACGACGCCCAGACCGATCTCCTGCACACCGCCGGGCAGCGCGAAGGTCGTCGTGCCGATCTGTACGCCCGCCTCCAGCCAGCGCAGCATCTGGATCAGGGATGACAGGATCATCACACCCAGCACCGCCCCCGACAATGACCCCATGCCGCCGACCACCAGCATCGAAAGCGTCGTGAAGGTGAGCCCGAGATAGAAGGAGTTCGGTGTCACCACCCCGATTGACAGCGCGCGCATGGCGCCGCCGGCGCCCATCACTGCGCCGGAAAGAATGAAAGCGATCAGGCGCGCGCGGGGAATATCGACGCCAGAGGCGCGGGCGGCGGTCGGCTCGTCCCGCGCGGCCCGGAGGATCAGTCCGTCTCGCGAGATCGAATAGGCCCATGCCAGGATCACCGCAAGGCTTGCGACAGCCAGATAGGGCCAGACCGAGCGGATGATCGGGATGCCGACAATTGATGAGGTGCCGCCGGTCACGCCCGACCAGTTGGAATAGATCGCATTGACCATCGCGAGCATCGCAAAGGTTGCAATCGAGGCGGCGATCCCGGAAAGCCGCATCAGGATCGCGTTGAAAATCCCGGCCCAGAGCGCCGCGAGGCCAGCGGCGGCCCACCAGCCGATCTCCATGCTCATCAGCCAGTCGGGCAGGCCCGGCATGGCGTTTTTCTTCATCATCGGCCGGATCGTGGTCCAGGCCACGACATAGTCGCCAAGGCAGGCAAAAGCGGCATGGCCGAAACTGATCACGCCCGAATTGCCGATGAAGATGTAAAGACCGGTCACCAGCGTCACCTGCACCAGCATGTCGATGATTGTCTGGTTGAAGGGCGCGACCCGACCGCCCAGGACAGGATCGCGAAGGTGGCCAGCAGCAGGATCAGGATCACCGGCGCCGCAAAGGTCTTGCGCAGGATGGTCAGAGAGGAGGTCTGGCGCATGCGTTACACCCTTCCCTTCATGTCGCCTGCGCTCAGGATCCCCTGTGAGCGGAAAATCAGCACGAGGATCACCGCGCCATAGACAAAGGCATCGCGGAAGGCGCGGGCCTCGGGCGGCAAAAGCGCCTGCAGAAGGGTCGCCGTGGCACCCAGCAGAAAGCCTGCCAGCACTGCGCCGGCAAAGCTTCCCATGCCGCCGATCACGGTTGCGATAAAGGCCATCAGCATGACATTGGCGCCCATCATGATACTGGCTGTGCCGGTCTGGCTGCCGAGGATCAACGCAATGGCCGCTGCCAGCGCGCCGGAAAGCGCGAAGGCGATCATGATCACCCGGTTGGCGCGTACGCCAAGCATCCGCGCCATGGTGAAATTCTCGGCTGCCGCCCGCATCTCAAGCCCGAAACGGGTGCGGCGCAGGAAGATGGTCAGCCCAACCAGAACGCCCACCCTCACGAGAATGGTGATCAGCTGCAACAGGGGCATGCGGGCGCCGAGAACGGTGACCGGCTGGCTCAGTTCGGGAAGCAGCGCGATGGATTTCGGCCGGCTGGAATTCAGCATCAGAAGGAAATAGCGGATGACAAAGCCAAGCGAGAAAGAGGCGATCATCATGGTTGCGGGGCTGGTGTTGCGAAACCTGCGGAAGATGACAAATTCGCACAGGACCGAAAGTCCGGCCCCCATCGCCAGCACGAAGGGTACCAGCAGGAACCAGGACAGATTGCCTGCAAAAACAATGGCTATGGCATTGACTGATGGCCATAAAGGCGCGAAAATGCAAAAGGCGATCACATCGCCATGGGTGAAATTCATCAGCCGCATCACCCCGAAGATCAGCGCGATCCCCAATGCGCCAAGCGCGTAAAGCGAGCCCAGCGACAGCGCGTCGCAGATGATCTGAAGCGCGCTCATGCCTGTTTTCCATATCCGAAATAGGCGGCTTCGATGGCCTCACTTTCGCCAAGTGCGCGGGCGTCGCCGTCAAGCACGATCTCGCCGCCCCGCATCAGCATCATGCGGCCCCCGACCAGCATCGCGCGGGTCGAATTTTTCTCGACGATCAGCAGCGTCACGCGCCGTTCCTGTTGCAAAGCGATCAGGCGTTCGTAAACCTGATCGGTGATGTTCGGCGCGAGGCCGAGCGAGGGCTCATCAATCGCGATCAGCCGCGGATGCGTCATCAGCGCCCGCCCGATCACCAGCATCTGCTGCTGCCCGCCCGACAAAAGCCCGGCCTGGGAATGGCGGCGCTCTTTCAGGATCGGGAAAGTCGCATATACCGCCTCGAGTTCCGCCATTGCCCGGGCACGCCAGCCATTCTCGCCCGAATGCATCCCGATGCCGACCATCAGATTTTCCTCGATGGTCAGGCTTGCGAAAACATCGCGCCCCTCGGGCACCATCGACAGCCCGAGCCGCGCGATTGTCTCGGGCACAAGTCCGGTAATATCGCACCCGGCAAAGTCGATGCGGCCGCCGGCGGGCGGTGTCACCCCGGCAATCGCGCGCAGGAGAGAGCTTTTGCCCGCCCCGTTCGGGCCGGTAATGAAGAGCACTTCGCCTTCATACAGAGAGAAGCTGACATTCCTGACAGCGGTCAGGCGGGAATAGCGCACCCCGATATCCGAGACCGTCAACAGGCTCATATGAGGGCCTCCTGAACCGGCAGACCGGTTTCGGCGGCGGTGCCCATATAGGCGTGACGCACCCTTTCGCTCGCGCGGATGGCGGCGGGTGGGCCGGTCTCGATCACGGCGCCGGAGTCGAGCACTACGATATGGTCACAAACCCCCAGAACGAGGCCGACATTATGCTCGATCAGCAGAACGCCGCAGTCCCTTTCCCGCGCGATGCGGCGTATCAGGTCAGAGAGGTCACGCGCCTCCTGGGCACTCATCCCGGCCGCAGGTTCATCCAGCAACAGGAAATCCGGCGCCCGCATCAAAGCGCGGCCAATGGCCACGCGACGTTCGTCTGTATAGGGCAGGGTGCGGGCGATGGGGTCGGCCAGGGCTGATATGCCGATCCAGGCGAGCATCTCTTCCGCCTCCTGGATTGCGGCAGAGCGCGACAGGCCGAGACCAAGCCCGGTGACTTCCAGATTGTCGATCACCGGCAGGTCACGAAACAGCCGGCTGCCCTGAAAAGTGCGGGCAATACCACGCCGCCGCATCTCATGTGCCGCAAGCCCCTTGAGGCTGGCGCCGTCCAGAAGGACAGCGCCCGAGGTCGGGGCGTGAAACCCCGTCAGCACATTGACGAGGGTGGTCTTGCCCGCTCCGTTCGGCCCGATCAGCCCGAGGATCTGGCCGGATCTGGCCGGATCTGACCTGCAGTCTGACCTCTGACAGAGCCTTCAGCCCCGCAAAGGCGACGCATACCCCGTCCGCGCTGAGTTCGCTCATGTCGCCCCTTTTCCTTTGGTGATGAGATAGGATCCGCTTTCATCAAGCCGCGCAGTTCAGCCCGGCTCGATGACGATGGTGGTGGTGACTTCCTCGATCACGGCTGGGCCTGTGATGCGGTCGCCCGCGCCCAGTTTCGCGCCGTCATAGATCGGGGTTTTTACCCGGGTGCCGTCCGCCCGGAACACCGACTCGCGATGCGCTTTCACCGCGCCGTCGGCACCGTTGCCTGCCGCGATTGTCATCCGTGCCGGTTTGTGGACCAGCCCGTAAACCGTGCTTTCGATATTGACGACCTCGACCACCGAATACGGCTCGGCATAGGTGTAGAGCTGTTCGTGGCGGCGCTGGAAAGCGTCTTTGATCCGCGCGATGCTGCTGTCATCGACCACAAAAGTGTCGATTTCCACGGTGCATTCATGGATCTGGCCGACATAGCGCATATCAAGGCTGCGTTTGACGCGGCTGGTCGCCTGGTCGAACCCGTCCCCGCGCAGTTGTCCGAGACCCTGGGCTTCGATCTGGCTGAACAGCGCGTCGATTTTTGCAGCCGCGCCCGGCGCATCCAGCCGCAAAGGCGAGGTGGCCATTTAGTTGTATTTCCCATCCGAGATGATCTGACCAAAGGCGCAGAGCCCGGAGGCGAGTTTCGGCACCACGATTGTGTCGATCCCGATCGCATCCGCCAGCGCCGCGATATGCGCCGCCGTGGCACCGCCCGCGCCCACCAGCACGAAATCACGCGGGTCATAGCCACGTTCCACCGTCACCCGGCGGATGCCATTCACCATATTGGCGTTGACGATGGTGAACATGCCATAAGCCGCGTGCTCAAGGCTCATGTGCAGAGGGTCGGCGAGGCGCGTCTTCACCGCCGCTGCGGCCCCATCTGCATCAGCCCCATCTCGTCGATCCAGCCGATAGAGCCGCCACCCGCGCCGAGTGTTTTCACCTGGATCATCGGCACCCCGATCCGGTAGCGCAGGAAGTCAATGTTCTTGTTGATATTGGTCGAGCCGTCTTTCGTCAGCGTGATATCGAAAGAGGTGCCGCCCATATCGACGGTGATCACATCTCTTTTGCCGAATGGCGCGCAGACATATTGCCCCGCGACCGGTGCCGAGGCGGGGCCGGAATTGATCGCATAGACCGAGCTGTCGGTGATCACCTGACCCACCGCGAGGCCGCCATTCGACTGGTAACAGCGCACCGGTTGTTTCGCGCCGAGCGAGCGGAAATAGCCGTCCACCGCCTCGACATACCGTTTCATGATCGGCGCGAGATAGGCGTTCACGACAGCGGTCGAGGTGCGGGTATATTCGCGCACCTGGGGATAGAGGCCTGACCCAAGGGTCAGGATCACATCGGGCATCATCTCGCGCACGATTTCAGCTGCGCGCGCCTCTTGACCCGGATGCAGCACCGACCAGACGAAGCTGATTGCCACCGTGACGATGCCTTCGGCCAGGAATAATTCGCAGGCGGCGCGGATATCAGCCTCGTTCAGCGCCTCGCGCACCTCATCGGTCGAAAGGACGCGTTCACGCACGCCGCGCCGCAGATAGCGCGGCACGAGCATCGTCGCGGGCGGATATTCCGGGTCGTAGCGGTAGCCGTCTTCCTTATGGCCCAGCCGGATTTCCAGGCTGTCTTCATGGCCGGCAGTGCAGATCAGCCCGGTTTTTGCGCCCTGATGCTGGATCAGCGCGTTAAGCCCGACGGTCGTCCCGTTGATGCAGAGATCGCAGTTCGGGATAATCTGATCGGCGGGCACGCCGGGCTCCTCCGCGATGATCGCGAGGCCGTTTTTGATGGCGAGCGTCGGATCCTGCGGCGTCGAGAGCGCCTTGAAAAGCCGCACCTGCCCGGACCTGTCGGCCAGCACGAAGTCGGTGAAGGTGTCGCCGGCGTCGATGCCAAGTCTGTATTGAGATTTCATAGTGTCACCCTCCTTATTTCGCAGCCTGCGCACGACGGGTCGCGCGCAGGGCTTCGGTTGCACCGCTATCCACGCTCAGCGTGTCAGGGTCGGAGATGATGACGCCGTAATCTTCCTTCGCGCCCCGGATCGAGACGAGGCCGTTTTTCACATCAGTGACCACGCTCGCCACGGCCCGCTCCATCGGGTCGGCGCCGGTTCTGGCTGCCGCGTTCAGAATGGCCTGTACCGAAAGGTAGCTCTTTTTGCCGCGGGCGGCCCGAGACTCACCGCCTCATCGGCCAGCTGCACAGGGAGGCTGTCGCGGTCGGCCTCGGAATGCACCGCAACCGTCGCGATGCCGAGATCCCGGGCCGCACGGATGATCCGCACGGCAATTTCACCCCGGTTGGCGACCAGCAGTTTGCGGATCATCAGGACAATTCCGCGAGCATGGCTCCGGCCATCACGGGCTCTTCGTTATAGGTCACGAATTGCACATTCCTGCCGGCGACATCGGATTTCACCTCGTGAAAGCTCTTCATCACCTCGATCAGCCCGATCACCTCGCCCACGGCCACATCATCGCCATCGGCCTTGAAGGGCGGCTGATCGGGCGAGGCAGAGCGGTAAAAGGTGCCGGGCAGGGGAACAGGATTTGGGCCATGGTTTGCCACTCAGACAAAGGATTGGAGGACGGCGCGCACCGCGCGGGCGATATCGACCGCATTGGGCGTGTCGGAATGGATGCAGATGGTCTCGCAGCGGGTCGGAAAGAGCGAGCCATCCGTGGCGATACCCCGGCCTTCGGTGATGGCCCGCAGGCAGCGTTCTGCCATCTCATCGGGGTCTTTCGCGTCAGGTTCGCGGGTCACGATCAGGCTGCCATCGGGGCGGTAATCGAGATCGCCGTAAAATTCGGCAATCATGCGATGGCCGCGCGCCGGATAGTATTGCTATTGGTTTTCAGGGATGGTGGCGCGACGCGGGCCTTTGTGGCAAATACGAAATTATGCGATTTTTTATCTGAAAAATTGATACAGAATTCGTATATGTCTCTGACCCTGAAACAGCTGAGATATTTCGCCACCGCCGCCGAGACGGGGCAGATCAGTCATGCAGCGATCGAGATGAATATCTCGCAATCGGCAGTGACCGCGGCGATCCAGGAATTGCAGGCCGGGCTTGGGTCAAGCTTTTGTCGCGCAGCCCGAAGGGGATGGTGCTGACGCCTGAAGGGGCGTGGTTCCTCTCGCGGGCCCGCACAATCCTTGCCACGGTCGAAGACGCGGTGCGCAGCCCGCTTGGCGATGAGGTCGGGGCGACGGGGCTGCTTCGTCTTGGCATGTCCTGCACGGTGGCTGGTTATTTCATGGCGCGCCATGCGGCGGCGTTCCGGCGGTCTTACCCCGGTATCACGCTGGGATTGCATGAGATGCCACGCCCGGCCATCGAGGTCGCCCTTGTGGCGGGCGATCTGGATATCGCGGTGATGCTGACCTCTAACCTCGACAATAAGGAGGAGCTGGATTTCGAGACCCTCTTCCGCTCGCGCCGAAGGCTCTGGCTTGCGACCGAACACCCATTGCTGACCGAGCCGCTGGTGCCGGTCGAGGCGGTGATCCGCGAACCCTATATCATGCTGACGGTGGATGAGGCCGACCGCACCCAGGCGAAGTTCTGGCAAGGTTTCGGCATCCGGCCCCGGGTGATCTTCGAAACCTCATCGGTCGAAGCGGTGCGCTCGATGGTGGCGAGCGGCATGGGCGTCACCATCCTGAGCGATATGGTCTACTGGCCCTGGTCGCCTGAAGGGCAGCGGATCGAACAGCGCCCGGTCGCTGAAGGGGTGCCCAGCATGGATGTCGGGCTGAGCTGGTCAAAGGGCAGGGTGCTTTCGCCCCCCGCCCGGGTGTTTCGCGCCTTTCTCGGGCTGGCCACCGGGGGAGGCGGCTGAGCTCTCAGCGGTTGCTGTCGATCCAGCGCGACAGGAGCTGACGGTCGCGGAAGCATTCATCCGGCACCGCGCGATGTTTGATCCGGGCAAGCTTTTCGGCGAACGCGACCTGTTTCGAGGTCGGCTGATTGTCCTGCACTGGTTTCAGCCCCGCCTGCGCCTCGATCCAGGCGCTGAGACTGCGGCGATCCTGCTGAACCTCCCATGGCAGGAGGGTCTTGTTGCGCAATGCCAGCGAGCGGGCATAGGCAATCTGGCGCGGTGTCACCGGCATGATGAAACTGGCAGCTTCCATAGCGGTCTCCCTTCTGTTCATAAAGATGAACATAGAACATAAGGGGAACATTTTCAAGTGAGACCCTGATCGGGCCCTCTGAGGGCCCGATCAACACTGCGCGAGGGGTAAATCGGGGCGTCAGTGATGCGAGGGCGCATCCTTGTTGCCCTGGATCAGGCCCGCACCCGCCGCGAGACCTTCGGTAAAGTCGATGGCAAGGCGCTGAACGTCATTGGCCCGCACATCCTGCATCAGATCATCGGCCTCTTCCGGGGTGTCGCCCAGCCGCACCAGCGCCGCGTGGCCAAGCGCCAGCGCTGAATCGCGGGTCTCCCGGATCTGGAAATCGGCATCTGCCTTCATCAGCGCAACCGCATGTTCCCGGTCCCAGGCGCGGGCGAAGACCGGCACCAGCGGGAATTCGTGTTTCACCAGCCCGACGATTTTCAGCGTGGCTTCGGGGTCATCGGTGGCGGCGACGATCAGGCTCGCCTCTGCCGCGCCGGCATTCCTGAGGATATCCAGGCGCGTGCCATCGCCATACCAGACGCGGAAGCCGAAATCAGCCGCATCGCGGATCACCTGCGCATCGGAATCGATGATCGAGACCGTATAGCCGCGTTTCAGCAGCGGCTGGCTAACCATCTGGCCAAAGCGGCCAAAGCCGATCAGCAGGATATTGGCGTTCAGGCCGCTCGCCTCTTCGACCCCCTCCAGCGAAACCTCGGCCTTTGGCGAGAAGCGGTCAAAAAGGATCATCATCAGGGGCGTGAGCGCCATGGAGCAGATCACGATGGCGGTCAGGGTCGCATTCCATTCCGCCGTCAGCACTCCGACCTGGGTGGCGGTGGCGTAAAGCACGAAGGCGAATTCCCCGCCCTGGGCCATGACCACCGCGCGCTCCCGCGCCTCGGCTCTCGGCGTTTTCAGAAGCCGCGCCACGCTGTAGATCACCAGCATTTTCAGGATGATATAGACCGGCACGCAAAAGGCGATCAGTGCCGCATTCTCGCGGATCACGGTGAGGTTCAGCGCCATGCCAACCCCCATGAAAAAGAGGCCGAGCAAAAGGCCCCGGAAGGGCTCGACATCGGTTTCCAGCTGGTGGCGATAGCTCGATTCCGACAGGAGTACGCCTGCGAGGAAGGCGCCCATTGCCATCGAAAGCCCGCCCGCCTGCATCAAAAGCGCCGCCGCCAGCACGACAAGCAGCGCGGCCGCCGTCATCACATCCCGCCCGCCAAACCGTGCCAGAAATCCGAACATCGGATCAAGGAGATAGCGCCCGGCCACAACCAGCACCACGATACAGCCAAGCCCGGCCCCGATGTCTTGCACCCGGTCCATCATCGTGGCTTCCTCGGCGCCAGGTGCAATAAAGGCGACGATTGCCAGGAGCGGCACGATGGCGAGATCCTCGAGCAGGAGGATCGAAATGATCCGCCGCCCGGCCGGGGTCTCCATCTGCCGCCGCTCCGACAGCATCTGCATGACGACCGCGGTTGAGGTCAGCACAAAGCCGGTGCCCGCGACAAAACTTGCTGAGGCCGGATAGCCAAGCGCCAGCCCGACGCAAGTCAGCACCGCGATAGCCCCGACCACCTGGATCAGCCCCAGCCCGAAAATCTCGCCGCGCATCGACCAGAGCCGCGACGGCTGCATTTCGAGCCCGATCACAAACAGAAAGAGCACAACACCGAGTTCGGCGACATGGATGACCGCCTCGGCATCCTCGATCACCTTCAGACCGAATGGTCCGATCAGAAGGCCCGCTGCGAGAAAACCCAGGACCGAGCCAAGCCCGAGCCGCCTGAACAAGGGCACGGCGATCACCGCTGCGGCCAGAAGAATGACAATGGTGGTCAGATCGACCCCGCCGCCGTGAAGCGCAGCCACTTCGGCCGCCCCCGCGCCCTGTTCCGCCATCTGCGGTTCTCCTGTTGCAATCGTAAGCCGTGCCACAACCATTCGGGCAACGGATCACATACCCGTGACCTGAGAAATGTTAGCTGTATTCCAGTGACACGGCGAGAAAGATTTCATCGGTGCCGCGCGGAGCATGGCAAATGTGTCCGAAGATGCCGTAAACGGTCGTGTTGTCGCGTCAGGTGCCGTGGCCGCGCATATCCATCCCACGTGACAGGCAGATCGCAGGATTATGCAAGGCGCGATGGCCATATAGGCTGAAACCGGACGGCCAGACTGCCTGTTTCAGGTGATGCACCCGGGGCGTTGCGAGATTTCGCCAACCGGATTGCGCCAGCTTTGAAAAAGACCGGCTAAATATAGGCCGGAACGGTGCAAATCCGTATGAATTCGGTCAGATTCACCTGGCGCGCAGAAGCACCTTCCGGCACAGGTCCAGCTGCAAGGGGTATTTCGAGAAAATTCGTCTGAGCCTGATCTCTTACACTACCGGTTTCGCTCATGATATTCATGAATATAATCTGCCTTTGAAATCGTTGACATTCCCAGGCTCCCAAAGGATTTTATCACTTGATTCAGGTGCCGGGGGAAGCCCCGGTTAAAAGGGAATCCGGTAAGGCCAGTGCCAAATCCGGAGCTGCCCCCGCAACTGTGAGCGGCGAGCCTGTCCGAAATGCCACTGGCGCATATGCTGCGCCGGGAAGGCCGGACAAGGTTACGACCCGCAAGTCAGGAAACCTGCCTGGATTGATCACCTGTTCCGGCCGCGGTGGGCGTGTCGGGAGCGGCCGTTCCGCAAAGGTGACTGCAAAGGCCCGTGTGACATCTGTCGCCCGGGGCCGGCTTCGCGACATCCGTCGCGGAGTGTCTGTGGTTTTACGGCCTGTCTTTTCAGGCCGCTCAGAAGGCATGTCACAATGACAGAAGGTTTCACTTTCAGGGTTACGAAGATTGGCTTCGACGAGAATTACATTCCCGCCGAAAATACGCGCATCACCACCAATTTTGCCAATCTTGCCAGAGGGGAACATCGCCGGGAGAATTTGCGAAACACTCTGGCGATGATCACTAACCGGTTCAATTCTCTGGCGGGTTGGGACAACCCTGAAGGTGACCGGTATTCCGTCGGGGTTGAGATCATATCTGTCGACATGGATATGGGGGATGCCGAAACTGCGGGCGTTTTCCCGATTATTGAGATTTTGAAGACAAAAATCCTTGATCACAAGAGCCGTAAGGTCATTGATGGGGCCGCGGGGAATAATTTCTCTTCATATGTACGGGACTATGATTTCAGCATAGCGCTCCCCGAGTATAATAAAGGGAAATCCGTGTTCGCCGAGCCAGAAGGCTTTGGAAACCTGCATGGAAATCTGTTCAGGAGTTTCGTTAGATCTGAGGTCTATCGTCAGAATTTCAGCAAAACACCTGTGATATGTCTCAGTGTGTCAAGCAACAGAACCTATATTCGAACCGATATCACTCATCCTATTCTTGGTGCTGAATACAGGCAGGATGAAGCATCTCTGACCGACAGATATTTTGCAAAAATGGGCATGAAGGTTCGCTGTTTCATGCCGCCGGGCGCCGTAGCCCCCCTGGCTTTTTACTTCATGGGGGATCTTCTGGCTGATTATACAAATCTGGAAATGATCAGTGCCATCAGCACGATGGAGACATTCCAGAAGATCTATCGCCCGGAAATCTACAACGCCAATGCCGCCGCGGGCAGCTGCTATCACCCAAGCCTGAAACATCAGGACTATTCTCTGACGCGGATTGTCTATGACCGCGAAGAGCGCAGCCGTCTGGCGCTGGAGCAGGCCAGGTTCGCGGAAGAGCATTTTATCAGGCCGCATCAGGCCAGGCTTTCGCAATGGTCAGCCAGTTTCGCGCTTTGACAGAATAAAAAAGGTCCCCCACTATGAATAAACTTCTTCCCACCGCCACCGCCGGAAGTCTTCCCAAACCGTCCTGGCTGGCCGAGCCCGAGAAACTCTGGTCGCCCTGGAAACTGGAAGGGGAAACACTTGCCGAAGGCAGGCAGGATGCGTTGCGCCTTGCGCTGGACGATCAGCAGCAGTCGGGCATCGACATTGTGAGCGACGGCGAACAGACCCGCCAGCATTTCGTCACCACGTTCATCGAACATCTTGAAGGCGTTGACTTTGAGAAACGAGAAACCGTCAGGATCAGGGATCGTTATGATGCCAGCGTGCCGACCGTCACCGGTGCCGTGGCGCGCAGCAGACCGGTCTTTGTCGAGGATGCAAAATTCCTGCGGCGGCAGACAAAACAGCCGATCAAATGGGCGCTGCCCGGCCCCATGACCATGATCGACACGCTCTATGATGCGCATTACAAAAGCCGGGAAAAGCTGGCCTGGGAATTTGCAACGATCCTGAATCAGGAGGCGCGTGAACTGGAAGCCGCAGGCGTCGATATCATCCAGTTTGATGAGCCCGCCTTTAATGTGTTTTTCGATGAAGTCAATGACTGGGGGATTGCCGCATTGGAGCGGGCAGTTGAAGGTCTGAAATGCCAGACCGCAGTTCATATCTGCTATGGTTACGGCATCAAAGCCAATACGGACTGGAAGAAGACACTCGGCACCGAATGGCGCCAATATGAAAAGATCTTCCCGAAGCTGCAGGCGTCAAGCATTGATATGATTTCGCTTGAATGCCATAATTCGCATGTGCCGATGGATCTGATTGAACTGATCCGGGGCAAAAAGGTGATGGTTGGTGCCATCGATGTGGCTTCCGAACGGGTCGAGACGCCGGAGGAAGTGGCCAATACGCTGCGCAAAGCGCTGAAATTCGTAGATGCCGAGAACCTTTGTCCCTGCACCAATTGCGGCATGGCACCGCTGCCGCGCCATATCGCAAGGGCAAAGTTGCAGGCTCTGGGTGCCGGTGCCGAGATTATCCGCAAAGAACTGCAGGCATAATCAGATCGCATCGCCATGCCGCCGGAGAAGCGCCGGCGGCATGTTACTCTTCCCCAAAGCGGTAGATCGCGAGGCTTCTTTCGCGTTCATTCACCGCAAGCGGCCGGTTGATCGGCGCATGAGCGCGGGCGGCGCAATCGCGACGTTCGCAAAGATAGCAGTTCAGCCCGATCTTGACCGGTTTCGATCTGACAAGGTCGATTCCGTCCGCATAGATCAGGCGCGGCGCATAGGCGGTATCGCAGCCAAGCCCGATCGCAAGCCGCTGCGCCGGTTGCCCCTGCATGCCGCCCGCGCGGGTCACGGTGCGCGCAACCGAAAAATAACTCGCGCCTTCGGGCATGCGGATCAGCTGTGTCTGTACCTGATCGGGCGTCTCGAAAGCGCCATGGATGTTCCAGAGGGGGCAGGTGCCACCAAAGCGCGAGAAGGGGAACCGCCCCGCCGAAAAGCGCTTAGAGATATTTCCCGCCCGGTCCACCCGCACGAAGAAGAACGGGATGCCCCGCGCACCCTCGCGTTGCAGCGTCGACATACGATGCGCGGTCTGCTCGAAACTGGTGCCAAAGCGGTGGGACAGCAATTCGACATCATAGCGCGTTGTTTCACAGGCGCCGAGGAAACGCCCATAGGGCATCACCAGCGCTGCGGCGAAGTAATTGGCAAGGCTGACGCGCATCAGGGTGAAAGCCGACGGAGCGGTCAGTCCGGCCTCCTCCACCAGCCGCGCGATCAGCGGCTCCTGCTCCAGGCGCGCCAGCAGAACGCCGATCTGAAAGCGCCGGCTCGACTGGCGCAACAGCTCAGAGAGCATCAGCTCCTTGCGATGCAGATCAAAGCGCCTGAGATGCCCCCCCATCACATCTGCCGGCAGGATGCGCGTCCGGATGCCATGCGCCGCAAGCCGGGCCGAGAGGGCCACATGCGGCTCGCTGCGATGGAGCTGCAATTCCGCCGCCAGCGTCTCGGCGGCGCGGTCGAGCGCATCGACATGATTGCCGCGGGCGTAGAACCAGGCCCGCACCGCCTCGGCCGGGCGCGAGCTTTCCGAAAGGACCTCGACCTTATCGCGATCGGTCAGCGGGTTGTCATCCGCCATCGGGCGCAGGACGGCTTCGCGGTGACGGTCATGCAACTGCACAAAGGCGCGCGCGAGCCGGGGTGAGGCCTGGAGAATGGCCTCGATCTCGACCTTCGGGATCTGCCCGGCCCCAAGCAGCGGATCTTTCAGCGCCGCGTTGAAATCTGCGGCCAGCTGCGCGTCACTGGCCGGGGCAAGTTCCGAGATGTTCAGATCGTAGATTGCCGCGAGCTTCATCAGAAACTGTGCCGATGCGGGACGCTGATCGGCCTCGATCAGGGTGATGTAGCTAGCAGAAACGCCAAGCTCGGTTGCCATCTGCGCCTGGGTCAGCCCCAGCGATTGCCGCAGCACCTTCAGACGCTGTCCGATGATCAGCTTTTCGCCCCGTTTGCCCTCGCCTGTCATGTCATTCCTCGCATCCCGCTTGTGACAAACCTTACAGATCTCGCAAGGGTAATGTGACAAGACTTACATCATTACCCTTTTATTTCAGGTAGATAATGCACATGCGGCATAACATTACCATAGTGACTTTACGCCAGAGTCACATCGGAGAATCGTTATGCCGCTCGACCGTCCGCCCCATAGCCTGCCGCCCGTGATCCTGCGGGAAGTTCCTGGCGCCGACCGGGTTCTGACGCCTGACGCGCTGGCATTCCTCGCCGGGCTGCATCGCGCATTTTCTGGTCAGATCGACGCACTTCTGGCCGCGCGGCGCGCGCGTCAGCACAGTTATGATCTGGGTATGCTGCCGGAATACCTGACCGAGACGAAAGACATTCGTCAGGGGATCTGGGAGGCGGCTCCGGTGCCCCGGGAACTGATGGACCGCCGGGTCGAGATCACCGGCCCGGCGGATCGCATGACGATGATCACCGCGCTGAATTCCGGTGCGAAGGTCTTTATGGCCGATCTGGAAGATGCAAGCGCGCCGCGCTTCGACACCATGATCCAGGGGCAGGTGAACCTGCTCGATTACCGCGATCACGCGCTTCGCGGCACCGATCCGAAATCCGGCGAGACCCGCGAAGTCAAAGATGATCCGGCGCTGTTGATCCTGCGGCCGCGCGGGCTGCATCTCATCGAGGCAAATCTGCTGATCGACGGGCGGCCGATCCCGGCGGCGCTGTTCGATTTCGGGCTGCATATCTTCCATTCCGGCAAGGCACTCGCCGCTGACGGGCGCGGTCCGTTCTATTACCTGCCAAAACTGGAAAACCACCGCGAGGCGCGGCTTTGGAATGCGATCTTCCTTCACGCGCAGGAAGCAATCGATCTGGCGCCTGGCACCATCAAGGCGACCGTGCTGATCGAGACGCTGCGCGCCGCCTTTGAGATGGATGAGATTATCTGGGAACTGCGCGACCATATCGCCGGGCTGAACTGCGGCCGTTGGGATTATATATTCAGCTATATCAAGACATTGCGCGCGCATCCCGACTATGTCTTGCCTGATCGGGCCGAGGTGACGATGGACCGCGCTTTCCTTGCGACCTATGCGGCGCGGCTGGTCAAGATCTGCCATCGGCGCGGCATCCATGCGATGGGCGGCATGTCCGCCATGGTGCCAGGGCGCGACAACCGGGAGGTGACAGAGGCCGCGCTTGCCCGTGTCCGTGCCGATAAAGAGCGCGAGGTGAACCTGGGTCATGACGGCACCTGGGTGGCGCATCCGGATCTCGTGCCGGTTGCGCTGGAGGTGTTCGACGCCGCGATGCCTGGCCCGAACCAGATCCGCCGCCCACGGCAGGATTACCGGATCGACCCCGCAATGCTGCTGAAACCGCATGACGGACGGGTGAGTGAGGCCGGCCTGCGTGGCAATATCGCGGTCGCGATCGAATATCTGGCGCAATGGCTGCAGGGCCGTGGCGCTGTGGCGATCAACGGGATGCTGGAAGATGCCGCCACGGCCGAGATCGCGCGGATGCAGCTCTGGCAATGGCTGCGCCACGGGGCCGAAGTGACGCTGTCCGATGGCGACCACACGAAGCTGACCGCCGAATGGCTCGCCTCGCTGATCCAGGAAGAGATCGTCGCGATCCTGGGCCGCCTTGGGCCGACCGGCTTCCACCGGGGCCATTACGCCTCGGCCTCCCGGATCGTGCATGAGGCGATCCTCGCCGCGACGCCGCCCGATTTCATCACATTGCCGGGCTATGACGTGCTGAACGCGCTCGACTGATGGACCGGCTGACCACGCTTTCCCCCTTTGGCGGGCCTGTGCCTGCCAGCATTTCCTCTGTTACGAAAGGATCTCCCATGACCCGCAAGACCTATGCAGAACTGCGCCGCGAGGTTGCGCAGCGTTACCCGACCGGCCAGACGGCGGCCGGTGTCTCGGTGGACGATATTGTGCAGCTGAGGCTGCAGAACTCCTGGGAGAGCCATCTTGAGATCGCGCGCGAGATGGCGGTAGTGATGCGCGCCGATATGGCGGCCTATGACCAGGATGCATCGAAATTCACGCAATCGCTGGGCTGCTGGTCGGGCTTTCATGCTCAGCAGATGATCAAGGCGGTCAAGCGGATGCGCGGCACCGCGAAAGGCACTTACGTCTATCTTTCCGGCTGGATGGTTGCCGGGCTGCGCAACCGCTGGGGCCATCTGCCCGACCAGTCGATGCATGAGAAAACCGCAGTCGCCGATCTGATCCAGGAGATTTACACCTCGCTGCGCCAGGCCGATGAGGTGGCGCTGAATGATCTGTTCCGCAGCCTGAAAGCCGCGAAAACGGACGCCGAGCGCGACGCCGCGATTGCCGCCATCGACAGTTTTGAAACCCATGTCGTACCGATTATTGCCGATATTGATGCCGGTTTCGGCAATGAACATGCAACCTATCTGCTGGCGAAAGAGCTGATCAAGGCTGGGGCCTGCTGCCTCCAGATCGAAAACCAGGTGTCAGACGCCAAGCAATGCGGCCATCAGGATGGCAAGGTTACTGTCCCGCGCGAGGATTTCATCGAGAAACTCCGCGCCTGCCGCCTCGCATTCGAGGAACTCGGCATCGATCAGGGCGTGATCGTCGCGCGCACAGACAGTCTTGGTGCGGGGCTGACGCAGAAAGTGCCGGTCTCCGCCCGCCCGGGCGATCTGGCCAGCCAATATATCAAATGGCTGAAGGTGGAGCCGATCACCGACGAGAATCCGATCCAGGAAGGCGAGCTTGCGCTTTACCAGGGCGGTGAATTCGTGCGCCCGCAGCGCCTGCCCAATGGCCTCTTCCCCTTCCGCGAAGGCACCGGCCGCGCCCGGGTGATCGAGGATTGCATCGCGAACCTGACCGAGGGCGGCGCCGATCTGCTCTGGATCGAAACCGACACCCCGAATGTGGATGAGATCGCCGGCATGGTCGCCGAGATCCGCAGGGCGGTGCCGAATGCGAAACTGACCTATAACAATTCGCCCAGCTTCAACTGGACGCTGAACCTTCGGAAACAGGTGCGCGACGAATGGCTCGCAGCGGGCCGGATCAAAGCCGCCGACTACCCCGATGGCAATGAGCTGATGAAGGCCGATTTCGACGCGACCGATCTGGGCCGCGAGGCCGATCAGCGACTTCAGCGCTTCCAGACCGATATCTCGGCGCGGGCGGGTGTGTTCCACAACCTGATCACGCTGCCGACCTTCCACCTGACTGCGAAATCGGTCGATGAACTCAGCCGGGGCTATTTCGGTGAGGAGAAGATGCTCGCCTATGTCAAAACCGTGCAGCGCGAGGAAATCCGTCGCGGCGTCTCGGCGGTGAAGCACCAGCATGAGGTCGGCTCGGATCTTGGTGATACCTTCAAGGAAATGGTCTCGGGCGAACGTGCGCTGAAAGCCGGCGGGCACGCCAATACCATGAACCAGTTCGCGGCCGAGTAATCCCGCGATCATTGCCGGTGCTCTCCCGGCAATTGGCGCCGTCCTGTCAAAGGGGCGGCGCCGTCCGTCATGCCGCTGATGCAGTCCGGCGGCGATGGGGGTCAGCACCATTTTCACCTTCCGCTGGGTGAGCTGCTCTTCCAGGATTGAACAGTGACGGAGGCTGCGACCTGACGATTGCTGGTCTCCAGTGGCATGCAGATCAGGAATGCGGATACGCAGGAACCATGACGCGGGCTTTAAGGCGCGCGTGGGGCCGGAAGCGGTCAAGGGCGCGCATTGTGTCGGAGTTTGCGGCCGAATACGTCATGCGTCCGACGTTGATCCACCAGTGGAAGAAGGGCTTTCGACAGGGCGGCGGATGTTTCTAGCGGGGCCGCAAGAGGCCCGCAGCCGAGGCGCATGAGGAAACGGATACTGTCCTCAATGCCAGGTTTGGGGATCGAAGCCATCGGCGCCATTGGGCCGAGATTCAATGCCGAACGGGACGATAGGACGGCACCATCCAGCATTGTGGATCGGCGTGCAGTGCCGCCTTCTGTTGGTCTGGCGCTCATCTGTTTTCCACGAGCCTGCGGGTGAAACGGAGCAGAGCCGCGGGCTGATGCAGGGGATTGATCAGCGGTTCCGCGACACGCCCTTCTGCGGCGTCCACTCTAATCTCAGACATCAGCACGCATTTGCCTGCCCGTCTGGTCAGTCGCCGGCCGGGGCACGCGTTCCCTGCAGCGCCAGCTGCTGCATCCAGCGGGCGAAATGCACCACCCTGCTGCGGGCCAGCCGCTCGGTCGGGATGTCCAGCCAATAGCCGTAAGGGCCCGTCACCACCACCGGATCGATCTGGATCAGCGCGCCGGAATCCAGCTCGGATTCGATCATATTGCGGTCGATCACCGCCAGACCCGCCCCCGAGACTGCAGCCTGTGTCACCATGTCCAGCGTCGCGAATTCCATCGCGTTTTCCGGCAGATCGCGGCGATCATGCTGGGCCGAGGCAAACCAGTTATCCCAGGTGGGCAGCCGGAGCGCGCGGTCCAGCACGTAAAGCAGGCAGCTTGCGCGCAGCCGTTCGGGATCGGCCCAGAGATCGGGCGCGCAGACCGCAATATGCTGCTCGACCATCAGGCGGGTCGATGACTGGCGATCGCGCGGGTCCGTGCCGAACCGGATCACACAGTCAAACCGCACATTGTCATCGGGGCTCAGATGCAGCGAGAGATCGAGATCGGGGAAGCGCTGCCGGAACGAGACCAGCCGGCGCGAGAGCCAGCGCGCGGCAAAGGTTGGCGGGGCCAGCAGGGTCAGCTTCTGGCGCGGCACAGACTTGCGCGCTTCCTGCACGGCATCGTCGATCAGATCGAAGGCTCCGGCAAGGCGCTCATGCAGGATCGCCCCGGCCTCGGTCAGTTCAACCGCATTGCCGATGCGGCGAAAAAGCGCGATGTCGAGCGTGCTTTCCAGCTGGCGGATCTGCCGGCTGACCGCGCTTTGCGTGACGCCAAGGCGATGCGCGCCTTCGGTGAAGCTGAGGCATTGGCCAACGGTCGCGAAAGCGCGCAGTGAAGTCAGGGAGGGGGCGGATGACATCGGAAGGGCAGGGCTCCCGGCACAGGAAACGGGGGCGCGCCGACCGGGCGCGCCCCGAACCTTGTGCTTCTGCCTGCCGCGCGTCAAGGCCCCGTCTGATGCAGGAATGCGGGGCATTTGCCCACCGGCCTCAGAATGCGTCGCGCCCGGGGGCGGCGGCGATCAGCTCGCGGGTATAGGGATGCTGTGGTCGGGTCAGGACCTCGCTTGCCGGGCCGCGCTCGACCACATGGCCCTTGCTCAAGACCACGATCTCGTCGCTGATCTGGGCGGCGACACGCAGGTCATGGGTGATGAACACCACGGCAAGCTTCAGCCGTTTTTGGAGTTCGGCCAGCAGATCCAGCACCTGGGCCTGGACCGAGACATCCAGCGCCGAGACGCTTTCATCGGCGATCAGCACATCGGGCTGCATCGCAAGCGCGCGGGCAATCCCGATCCGCTGCCGCTGCCCGCCGGAAAAGGCGGCCGGTCTGCGGGTATAGGCGCTGCGCTCCAGACCTACCAGCTCCAGCAGTTCTTTCGCGCGGGTGACGGCTTCGGCGCGGCTGGCGCCCGAGAGCACGGCGGCGCGGGCGATCATCGGCCCGACCCGGCGGCGCGGGTTCAAAGACCCGAACGGGTCCTGGAAAATCATCTGGATCCGCTTGCGCATTCCGCGCAGGGCGGGGCCGCTTGCTCCCAGAATATCCTCGCCCGCAACCACGATCTTGCCGGAAGTCGGGTCGATCAGCCGGATCAGGTTCTTGGCGATGGTCGATTTGCCCGACCCGCTTTCACCGACGATCGACAGCACCCGGCCAGGGGCGACGGAAATTTGAATGTCATGCAGCACCTGTTTCGCGCCGTAAGAGTGGTTCAGCTGCGTGACCTCCAGCGCCGGTTTGGCGGCCTCGGGCGCAGGGCGGTCATGGGGCACAAGGCTTGGGACTGCCGCGATCAGGGTTTTGGTATAGTCATGCTGCGGGTTTTTCAGCACCTGCTCGGCGGTGCCAAGTTCCACCACCTCGCCCCGCCGCATCACCGCGATACGGTCGGCAATATCGGCCACCACGCCAAGGTCATGGGTGATGAAGATGATGCCATGACCATGCACGTCGCGCAGCTCGCGGATCAGTTTCAGCACCTGGGCCTGGGTGGTCACATCCAGCGCTGTGGTCGGCTCATCGGCGATCAGCAGTTTCGGGCTCATCGCCAGCGCCATCGCGATCACCACGCGCTGGCATTGCCCGCCCGAAAGCTGATGCGGGTAGCTTTTCAGGATGCGGTCGGGTTCGGGCAGATGCATCGCCTCGACCAGGCGCCGCGCCTCGCGGGCGCGATCCGCCTTTGACATATCTGAATGGAGGATAAAGACTTCTTCGATCTGGCTCGCCACCGTGAGGGCCGGGTTCAGCGACGCCATCGGCTCCTGAAAGATCATGCCGATCTCTTTGCCGCGGATCTTCTGCCATTGCCGTTCCGATAGCGTCAGCAGATCCTGGCCCGCCATCAGGGCCTCGCCGCCGGCGACCGAAAGACCCTTTGGCGCGGCCCCCATAAGGGTTGCGGTCAGCACCGATTTTCCCGAGCCGGATTCGCCGACGATGCAAAGGATCTCGCGCGGTTTCACATCCAGCGTGACGCCCTGGACCGCGAAAGGCCGGTCGGCACCTTTCGGCAGTGCGACCGAGAGATTGCGGATATCAAGCAATGCGTCGCTCATGCCTGGCGCTCCTTCGCATCATTCACTTCGCGCAGCCCGTCGGCCAGCAGGCTGAGGCCCAGTGTCAGGGTCGAGATCGCGATACAGGGGAAGACCACCAGATGCGGGAAGGCGATGGCCATGGCGCGGCCCTCATTCACCATACCGCCCCAGTCAGGGGTGGGGGGCGGCAGGCCGAGACCGAGGAAGCCGAGCGTGCCGATGGTGATGGCGGTATAGCCAAGTCGCAGGCAGAAATCGACCGCGAGGGGCCCGGTCGTATTCGGCAGGATATCGACAAACAGGATGCGCCAGGTGCTTTCACCCTGCGTGATCGCGGCTTTGACGAAATCGCGGCTGGCGACGTCAATGGTGATGGCGCGCACGATGCGGAAGATCGCCGGGGCCGAGCTGAAGGTCACCGCAATTACGATATTCACCGGAGAGGCGCCGATCACCACGATGATCACGATGTAAAGGACCAGCACCGGGAAGCTGAGGATCACATTGGCGAGGAAACACAGCACCGCATCGGTGCGCCCGCCGACATAGCCCGCGATCAGGCCAAAGCTCAGGCCCAGAATATAGGCGGTCAGGGTGGCAAGCGTGGCATAGATCACCACCGTCTGTGCGCCCCAGATCAGTCGCGAAAGAATATCACGGCCGAGCATGTCGGTGCCCAGAAGGAAATATTCGCCATTGGTGCCGGTGCTCAGCGGTTTGACCAGCGGCTGCAGTGTTTGCAGAGGGTTATAGGGCGCGAGGACCGGCGCCAGGATGGCGACCAGCAGCCAGCCGAATGCGAGGAATCCACCGATCAGAACCAGCGGCTTTTGCAGGTAAGGGGTCAGCGCCTTCATGCTTTTGCTCCCAGCTCGATACGGGGGTTCAGCCAGCCATAGAGCAGGTCGGAAAGGATCTGGCTCAGAACGACGACGAGGACCGAAATCATCGCGCAGGCTTCGATCAGATAGATGTCCTGGTTCAGCGCGGCGTCATAGAGGAGGGTGCCAAAGCCCTTATAGGCGTAGAACACCTCGACAACGATCACGCCGGAAAGGAGCCAGGGAAGTTGCAGCATGATGACGGTCACGGGCGTGATCAGCGCATTGCGGAGCGCATGGCGCAGCACGATGCGCGACAGGCTTGCACCCTTGAGCCGCGCGGTGCGGATATAATGGGTCGACATCACATCAACCATCGAGGCGCGGGTGACGCGGGCCAGATAACCCATCGAATACAGTCCCAGAACCGAGACCGGCAGGATCAGCTCGCGGAAGGAGAATCCGGTAATCATCGTGCTGGCCCCCGGGAGCAGTCCCAGCCAGAAGACGAAGATCCCCGACAGAAACACCGCCGAGGCGAAATCCGGGATCGAGGTGGTGATGACGGAGAACACCGAAATCACCCGGTCGAGCACGGTGCCGGGCCGCATCCCCGCGAGGATTCCAAGGCCAAGCCCGAATACGATGATCACAAGAAGCGCGCCGCCGGCGAGAAGTGCCGAGGCGCCAAGGCGCGGCATCACCATATCCATCACCGGTGCGCGGTAATAGGTCGACTGCCCCCAGTCGCCGGTGACAAAATTCGCCAGCCAGCGGAGATAGCGGATCAGGAACGGGTCGTTATAGCCGTTTTGCAACAGCCAGGCCGCGCGCTGTTCGGCGGTGGAATACTGCCCCAGCACCTTGACGGCGACTTCCTCGATATTCACTTCGAGTGCGAGAAAGATCAGGAACGAGACCGCCACCATGGTGGCGATCGCGATCGCGGTCTTTCGGATCAGAAATCTGCCCAGTGACACCAGACACCCCCCTTTTGGTTGAACCGCGCCGAAGCGCGAAAGGGGGCCGGGCGCGATGGCCCGACCCCGGTTTTGCCTGGCGATCAGGCCAGCCAGACGCCATCCATACGGAAAAAGTCCGACGGATGCAGCACGAAGCCGCGCACATTCTGCGCCGCAGCCGAGAAACGGTTCGGCCAATAGGGCTGCACCATCACCGCGTCATCGCGCAGGATGGTTTCGACCACGGCCATCGCCTCGCGGCGGGCGTCCGGGTCAACCAGCGACATCGCCTTGTTCAGCGCCTCGTCAAAGGCCGGGTTGGCGTAATGGCTTTCATTCCAGGCCCCGCCCGAACGATAGGCCAGATCCAGCGTCATCGTGCCCAGCGGGCGATGCGCCCAATAAGTGACGCCGAAGGGCACCTTGTCCCAGATCGGCCAGTATTGCGAGGCGGGCAGAACGTTCAGCTTCAGCCGGATGCCGGCCTCGGCGAGGTTCTGTTGCAAGACCTGAGCGGTGTCCTGCTCCCATTTGCCCTGGGTATTGCCAAGCGTCAGCTCGATATCGATGCCATCCGGATAGCCGGCCTCGGCCAGCAGCGCCTTTGCCGCCGCCACATCGCGGGCGATGGGGTCGACAGGTGCGTAATCGGCCTGAACCGGCGAGACATGGTAATTCGCCCCCAGATCACCCTCGCCCCGATAGGCAATCGCCAGCATCTGGCCATTGTCGGCCGCCAGCTGCACGGCTTTGCGCACGCGGATATCGTCGAAGGGCTTCTGGTCCACCTGCATCCGGATCGCCAGAGTATGGGCCGCTTTGCCGGCCAGGATCTGGATATTCGGCAGCGATTGCATCAGGTCATATTCGGCAATCGTCGCGCGGTAGAGCACGTCGACCTGACCGCTGGACAGCGCGGCCAGATGGGTGGTGATATCCGCGCCGAGGTCGATGTAATGCACCTCGTCCAGATAGGCCGGCGTGCCCCAGTAATCTTCGCGCTTTTTGAAGATCGCCTGACGGCCGACCTCATGGCTGACCAGGGAGAAGGGGCCGGTTCCGACCGGATCAGCCGGCCAGTTGCCGGTGAAACCACGATGCGCGATGGCGCAGGTATGGGAGTAAAGCTGTTCCGGCAGCGAGGCGATGGGGCGCGACAGCGTGATGCGCACCGAATGATCGCCGGTCTTTTCGACCTTTGTGATCGCCTCAAATGCGCTCTTGTTCGAGCTCTGCGAATCCGGCGCGATCCAGCGTTCGATGTTGAAGATCACGTCTTCCGGGCCGAACTGATCGCCATTCGACCATTTGGCGCGCTCGTCGAGATCGAAATCCCAGACGGTCAGATCGTCCGAGGCCGACCAGCTTTTCGCGAGATAGGGATGGGTGATGTTGTCTGCGTCGACAAAGGTCAGGAATTCGAGGCAGTTGCGCAAAAGGTTCGAGGATTCGATCCAGGTGGCCATCATCGGATCGGTGATTTCCTGGATCTGACAGGCAAAGCGCAGCGTGCCGCCGGCTTTCGGCGTTTCTTCAGCGCGCAGCATCCCGGGTGCTGCACCTGCGGCCCCGACAGCGACACCCAGCCAGGCCATGCCACGCAGGAAGCCGCGACGGTCGATCTGCCCCGCCGCAAAACGGCTTTGCATGGCGCGGGCTTCCGGGTGCAGCGGCTTGCCGTTCAGCGTTCTGAATTCATTCATCCTTATTCTCCCTGTCAGAAGTAATGTATTTTAGCGCCGGAGCGGCGTTGCCGCCGCTCCGGCAAGGGGCTCAGGCCACAGCCTCCAGCGCGAAGCGACCGGCGGCCGGGCGCGGCGCACGCGGAATGCGTTTGCCAGCGGTGTAATCGTTAATCACGTCACAGGGCGTGTAATTGCGCTCAATCTCATAAACTTCATCGGCATCAAGCTCGGTGGTCAGCGCCGCCAGAGCTGAATCGAACTGCGCCCTTGTATCGGCGCCGACCAGCATCGAGGAGACCTCGGGTTTCCTGAGCACCCATGCCTGGGCGATCTGCGCCGGGCTGAGGCCGCGCGCCTCGGCCACACGCGCGACCGACATCGCGACATCGCGCGAGGTGGCATCGTTATACATCTCGGCGGTGAAGAAGTCGGTCTTGTTGCGGACCGAATTCATATCGCTGGAAAGGATGCCCCGCGCGAGCGGGCTGAAGACCGAGACGCCCACGCCCTGATCCATGCAGAAGGGCAGCATCTCGCGTTCTTCCTCGCGATAGGCGGCGTTCAGTTGCAGTTGCATATTGATCGGCTTCGCCCAGCCATGTTTTTCGCAGACTGCGAGGATTTTGGCGAATTGCCAGGTGAACATCGTCGAGACGCCGATATAGCGGGCTTTGCCGGCACGCACGATGTCGTTCATCGCTTCCATGGTTTCTTCGATCGGGGTCTCGGTATCGAAGTAATGCAACATATAGATGTCGACATAATCAGTCTTCATCCGGGTGAGCGAGCCATGCAGCGCATCGAACACATGCTTGCGGGAATGGCCGCCATTGTTCGCGCCGGCACCGATCTGATAGCCAAGCTTGGTGGTGATCACCAGCTCATCGCGCTTCGCCAGTTTGCGCAGCACATTGCAGACGACTTCCTCGCCCGCGCCTGCCGAATAGAAATCGGCGAGGTCGATGAAGTTAACGCCATTGTCGAGCGCATGGCCGATGATCGGCTCGGATTCGGTCTCATCAAAAATCCAGGGCTTCCAGGATTTCGAGCCCATATTCATCGTGCCGAGGCAGAGGCGCGATACTTTCAGGCCGGATTGGCCAAGACGGGTATATTGCATGGTCTTCAGTCTCTCGAAGAGGGTGTTGCTTGCAGGCGGGGTCAGCCGCCGAAATGGATCCAGGTGCCTTTGGTTTTCGTGTAGGAAGACAGCGAATGGATCGCCATTTCCTTGCCCCAGCCGCTTTCCTTGAAGCCGCCGAAGGGGGCCGAGAGGCCGTAGCAGCCGTAGCGGTTCACAAAGACCATGCCAGCATCGAGACGCTCGGCCATGCGGTGGGCGAGGTTTACATTGCCGGTATAGACGCCGGCCGCGAGGCCATAGCTGGTGCCATTGGCGATATGAACGGCCTCGTCGGCGGTCTCGAACGGGGTGCAGGACAGGACCGGGCCGAAGATTTCTTCCTGCGCGATACGGGCGGTATCGGGCACATTCGAGAAGATCGTCGGACGGACAAACAGACCTTTGGCGTTGCTGCCGGTGGTATCGGCGGTGCCGCCCGCGACCAGCTCGGCCTCGGTCTTGCCGATCTCGATATAATCCATGATGCGTTTGAACTGCGCCTCGTTGCACTGCGCGCCCTGTTCGGTCAAAGCCAGCAGCGGGTCGCCGCATTTGACCGCTTCGGCCTTTGCGATCAGCTTTTCGAGCACATAGTCATAGATGCCCTTCTGGATCAGGAAGCGGGTCGGCTCGGAACATTTCTCGCCTTTTTGCGAGAACATCACATAGAAGGCGCGGTCAATTGCGGCATCCAGATTCAGCGTATCCTCAAAGAAGATACAGGGCGATTTGCCACCCAGTTCCAGCGTGACGCCCTTGAGGTTTGACGCCCCCGAATTCGCCACGATGCGGCGACCGACGCCGGTCGAGCCGGTGAAGGACACTTTATGGACATTGCGGCTCAGCGTCAGCTGATTGGCGGCCGCGCCATCGCAGAGCACCAGGTTCAGAAGGCCTTTGGGAAGATCCAGCTCCCGGTCGATCAGCTCGAAGAGATGCAGCGTCGCGAGCGGCGTATATTCCGAAGGCTTCATCACCACCGTATTGCCCATCGCCAGCGCGGGGGCGATCTTCAGGCTGGCCTGGTAGAGCGGGTAATTCCAGGGCGCGATCAGGGCGCAGACACCAACCGGTTCTTTGGTGGTGAAATTCAGGAAGCCATCTTCGACCGGCGAGACCTCGCCGTAGAATTTATCTGTCCAGCCGGCGTAATATTCAAAGATCTCGGCGCAGGTATAGATGTCGTCGTTCACCGCTTCCAGGTAGGTCTTGCCATTGGCAAGGCTCTCCAGCAGCGCCAGATGTTTCACATTCTCGCGGATCAGCCGCGCAATCGCGATAAGCTGATCGGCGCGCGCCTTGCGCGAGGTCTTGCGGCTCCAGACATCCGACTGGTGGCAGCGGTTGGCGGCCTCGGCGGCGGTCTCGATCTGACCGGCATCGGCCAGTGCGATCTGGCAGAGGGTTTCCCCGGTCGCCGGGTTCTTCACCCCCCAGGCGGCACCGTTTCCGGCAACCCATTCACCATTTATATACTGTTTCTTGCTCTCTTTGAGCCAGGATTTGGCCCAGTCAAGATCGGTATCGAGCAATTCATCTGTCATTGTCGTCTTCCACAGAGGAGGTCTGTTTGGGGAAACTGTCGGGTGTACGGGGCGCGCTCAGCGGGGTTCGGCTTCGGCCACCTTACGGCGCACGAAATCAACGTCACCGGCGGCATCTTTCGCGACCTGGGCCGAATAGCTGTAGCCTTTCAGCTGTTTCAGCCGGATCAGCGAGGGCAGCAGGCTGGTCGAGAGGTCCTGGTTGCGGGCTGCATCGGGCTGCAGGCCCTGCACGCAGTTGCGCCGCAGCGTCGCGACACCGCTTTCCAGCACCCCGATCATTTCGAGAAGGCTCACGATCACCACCGCTTCCCAGGGGTTGTAATCCATTTCGCCATGATCCTGGGTCATCGCCATCGCCGCCGCATGACCGACCGCGATCATGCCGCATTGCACCATGAATTCCGGGATGGTCGGATTGACCTTGCCGGGGATTGCAGAGGATCCCGGCTGCATCGCCGGCAGCCGGATTTCGCCAAGGCCGCCATGCGGGCCGGAACCCATCAGCCGCAGGTCTTTTGCGAACCGGATCAGGGTCCGTGCCAGCTGATCAAGCGATGCACCAAGCGCCAGCAGCCGGTCATGTGCCTGGCTTGCGGCGAAAAGATTGTCGGTGCGGGTGAGACCTGCGGGCAGACCCGCCGCCTCAAGTGCGGCATTAAGGGCGAGCAGGATTGCGGCAAAAAAGGCGGGTTCGCAATCTTCCGACCTCCCGATGATATTGCCACCGATGGAAACCTCGCGCAGCGCATCTGCGTCACGGGTGGCGCGCTCGATATTAAAGCGCAGCGAGGCGGAGACGCCGCCAAGGTAATCGGCAAAACCGATATCAACCGCATCCTGCAGGCAGGTCCGCGCCAGTTTGCGCAAAGGCGCCCAGTCGGCGCCCAGCCGGTCGAGATCCGTCGCCAGCCCCTCGACCTCAGCCGCCAGGCCCGCAAAAGCCACCCGCGCCGCGATGTGGCAGCCGGTGGACAGGCAATCTGCCGTCGAATGGTTGAGATTGGCGTGATCATTCGGGTGGATCGGCGCGTAAGAGCCATATTCCGCGCCAAACCCGGCCTTGTTCGCCAGATTGGCGAGTACCTCATTGAGGTTCATATTAGAGGAAATCCCGCCGCCGCCATGGAAGGCATGGATCGGAAACGCCTCGGGGCGTGGGGTGGTCAACAGGTCCGACGCTGCATCGATCAGCGCCTCACCCATTGCGGGCTCAATCGCGCCTGTGTCGATATTGACCCGCGCTGCGGCCTTTTTGACCATCAGCATCGCGTTCAGAAGGGCAGGGTAATCAGCAAAGCGCTTTTGCCCTTCCAGTGGGTAAAGCCGCACAGCGCGTTCGGTCTGGATGCCGAAAACGGCGTCCAGGCTGACATCAAGCATACCAATACTGTCACGCTCGACGCGTGTATTCCGTCCGCTGACCATGAATCGGGCTCTCCCCCACGATGGCGCTCAGGAAAGTCGATTTCGCGACAGTGAACAAACGACTATTCCGCCGGGGTCATTCCAAAAAGTCATGACTTGGAGAAAAAGCGGGATTTCAGCTCAGAGGATATGCGAGGAAAGCTGGCGCGCCGCCTGGACGACGTTTTTCGAATAGACCCGTGCGCTTTGCAGCGACAATGCCTCGCCGGTGAAGCAGGCGCTGATCGCGGCAACCGGCTCACCGCGCCCGTTCACCACGGGTGCGGCGACACAGCCGACATCAAGCTGGATCTCGTTGAGGCTGACGGCATAGCCGAGGCGGGCCGAACGTTGCAGGTCCTGGGCCAGCGCCGGCAGTCCGGCCGCCATGTCGGGCGCGGCAAGGCCCTCGTCGCGCAGATAGGTGAGCTGATCTTCCAGCGGGCGCGCGGCAAGGATCGCCTTACCCGAGGCCGAAAGATGCATCGACATGGTGCGCCCGACATAGGCATTGAAGGCCGTGCTGGCCGGCGCATCCAGCCGCGCAAGGATCACCACCTGATTGCCGATCGGCAGGCTGAGAAAGATTGAGCGGTGGATCTCGTTCTTCAGGATCTCGGCGATGGGGTAGAAATGCGGCACGAAAGGCTGGCGGGCGAATACTGCCGAGGCAAGCTGGAACAGCCGCGAGCCGGGGACATAGGTTTTGCGCCGCCCGGGGGCGAGCGCGACCATCCGGTGGCTGAGCATGGAATTGAGGATGCGGTGCACCGTGGCCTGGGCCAGCCCGGTTCTTTCGCAGATATCGGAAAGCTGCAGAGGCCAGGGCGAGGCCGAAAGCACTTCTAGGATCTCAACCGCGCCATCAATCGCCGGGGCGGCGGTTTTGGTGGGATCGGGTCTGGCTGTGCCGGACATGCGCTGCTCCTGCAAGGGTGCTGAGGAGATGCCATATTATTTTCCATATGTGGAATATTAATTCCCAATATGGAAAATAATTGACAGCAAGACGTGTCTGCCCTCTGGTCCTGGCCGAAATCGCACCGGAGGACGCCATGCGGATCGACCGCAACTTCGTCAATAATGACTTCCTGACATCGGATGGCGAAGAGCTGATCGCAGTGCTGAACCCGGCCACCGGTCAGCAGATCGCGCATGTCACCGCCGCCACCGCCGCCGAAGCGCGGGCAGGCGTAGAGGCGGCGGCCCATGCGCAGCGCGGCTGGCGGCGCCTGACCTCGGTCGAGCGGGCCGGGCATTTGCGGGCGCTGGCCGATATGTTGGTGGCACGCAAGGACCGGATCGGCGCAGTGCTGGCGTTGGAATCCGGAAAAAGCCTTGAGGATGCGACGGGTGAGGTCTTTTACGCGGCCGAGCTGACGCGCTACCATGCCGAATGGGCGCGGCGGATCGAGGGGGAAATCATCCCTTCGGACAGCCCTGATGAGAACCTGCTTTTGCAGCGCGAACCGATTGGTGTCGTCGCGGCGCTGATCCCGTTCAACTACCCGATTTATACGCTGATGCGCAAAATCGCCCCGGCGCTGATTGCGGGAAATACCGTGGTGGCGCGGCCTTCGAACAACACGCCCTCTTCGGCGCTGGAAGTGGCGCGGGCGGTGAAAGATTGCGGCTTTCCGGCGGGCGCAATCAATATCATCGCGATGACGCATCAGGTGGCGCAGACGGTCTGCACCCATCCTCGGGTCGGCATGATCACGCTGACCGGCAGCGTCGGTGCGGGCCGCAAGGTGCTGGAATACAGCCAGGTCAATATCGCGAAATCCTCGCTGGAGCTGGGCGGCAAGACGCCCGCGATCATCGAGGCAGATGCCGACCTGGAGAAGGCGGCTGCGGCGGTGGTCGCGTCGCGCACCACCCATTGCGGCCAGCTCTGCACCGCGATCGAGCGGGTCTATGTGCAGGACAGCGTGCATGATCAGTTTGTTGATCTGCTGCGCAGCCATATGGCGGCTCGCAAATTCGGCGACCGGATGCGCGAGCCTTCGGTGATGGGCCCGCTGATCAACCAGAATTCGCGTGTGAACATCCATCAGATGGTCAGCCGCGCCATTGATGACGGGGCGCAACTGGAATGCGGCGGCTTCATCCCCGACGGCCCCGGCTGGTTCTACCCGCCCACGCTGCTGACAAATTGCCGCCAGGAGATGGAGATCGTGCAGGAAGAGGTCTTCGGCCCTGTCCTGCCGGTGCTGCGCTATCAGACGACCGAAGATGCGCTCGCGATGGCCAATGACCACCAGTTCGGCCTGTCCTCGGTCATTTATACCGAGAATTACCGCAAGGCGATGATGGTTGCGAACAATATCGAAGCGGGCGAGGTCTATATCAACCGCACGCCCGCAGACCCCTATCAGGGCTACCATTCGGGCTGGAAACGCTCGGGCCTTGGCGGGGATGACGGCAAACACGGGATGCTGGATTTCACCCAGACCCGCCTTGTGATCCAGAGCTGGTGAGGAGCGGCTTATGAAACTCGTATCCGTTAAAACCGATATCGTCGCCGTACCGCCGCCCCATATCGGCGGCATGTACTGGATTTTCGTCACGCTGAAGACCGATGACGGGATCGAAGGCGTGGGCGAGGTTTATGCCGCGACCTTCCACCCCAAGGTGATGGTGCCCGCGATCCAGGACGTGTTTGACCGGCTGCTCGATGGAGAAGATCCGCATCATGTCGAGAAATTCTTCCGCCGGGCCTATTCCAGCGGGTTCACGCAGCGCCCCGATCTGACGATGATGGGCATTGTCTCGGGGCTGGAAATGGCCTGCTGGGATATTATCGGCAAGGCGGCGGGCAAGCCGGTCTATGAGCTGATCGGCGGGCGGGTGCATGAAAAGCTGCGCTCTTACAGCTATCTTTACCCGAAAAACGCAAAGGGCGATCACGATTACAGCAATATCGAACTCAGCGTCGATTGCGCGCTGGAATATATGGAACAGGGCTTCACGGCGCTGAAATTCGATCCCGCCGGGCCGTATACGGTGATGGGCGGGCATCAGCTGTCTCTGGAAGACATGGACCGTTCGGAAACCTTCTGCCGGCGTATCCGCGAGGCGGTGGGGAACCGTTGTGATCTGTTGTTCGGCACGCATGGCCAGATGACGGTTTCCGGCGCGATCCGGCTGGCGCGGCGGCTGGAGCAATATGATCCCCTGTGGTTCGAAGAACCGGTGCCGCCAGGGCAGAGCGAGGCCATGGGCCGGGTCGCCGGTCAGACCACGATCCCGATTGCCGCCGGTGAGCGACTGACCACGAAATACGAATTCCACGATCTTTTGCGCAACAATGGCGCGTCGATCCTGCAGATGAATCTGGGTCGTGTCGGCGGCATTCTGGAAGGCAAGAAGGTCGCGGCACTGGCCGAGGTCCATTACGCCCAGATCGCACCGCATCTCTATAACGGCCCGGTCGGCGCCGCGGCCTCTGTGCAGCTTGCCACCGCTACGCCGAATTTCCTTGTGCAGGAAAGCATCCGTCGCTGGGACGGCTTCCATGCCGAGGTGCTTGAGGAAGGGCTGACCTGGTCTGACGGCTGGATCATCCCGTCGGAGAAGCCCGGCCTTGGCATCACCCTGAACCGTGAGGTGATCGAGGCGCATTCCCCCTATACCGACAAGCGCCTGCACCTGTCGATGTGGGACGCCCCGCATGATTTCAAAGCGCAATCCGACACATCCTGGAAAGAACCGCCCGCAAAGGCCTGACGCTCATGTCCTACGATTACATCATCATTGGTGCCGGTTCGGCGGGATCGATCCTGGCCGCGCGGCTGAGCGAAGACCCGGCCACCCGTGTGCTGCTTCTGGAAGCGGGCGGCTCTGACCGCTCTTTCTGGTTCGACATGCCGGCGGGCTATGCGCGGAACTATTTCAACCCCGAAACCAACTGGATGTATTCGTCTGAGCCCGAACCAGGAATGGCCGGGCGCCGGATCTATACGCCGCGCGGAAAGGTCCAGGGCGGATCGGGTTCCATCAATGCGATGATCTGGGTGCGCGGGCAAAGGCGTGATTTCGACGACTGGCGCGATGCGGGCAATCCGGGCTGGGGCTATGATGATGTGCTGCCCTGGTTCAGAAAGCTGGAAAGCCATCCGCTCGGCGAGACTGAATGGCATGGCGCCAGCGGCCCGGTCGGCATCACGCCGATGAAGGGGCAGACCCATCCGATCTGTGACCGGTTTATCGAGGCCGCGCGGGAAATGCAGCTGCCGGTCAGCGACGATTTCAATGGCGCAGAGTTTGAAGGCGCCGGGATCTATGAGACGAATATCGGCAGGGGCAGGCGGCAATCCAGTTCGAAAACCTATCTGACACCGGCTCTGAAACGGGCCAATCTGACGCTGCGCCTGAAGGTGGATGTCACCCGCATTGTGATCGATGACAGCGGGCGCGCGACCGGGGTCGAGATCCGCACGAATGGCGTGCCCGAAACGCTGAGCGCTGCGCGCGAGGTGATCCTCTCGGCCGGTGCGGTCGGGTCTCCGAAACTCCTGATGCTGTCGGGGATCGGCGATCCGGCAGAGCTGGCGCAGCACGGGATCCAGGTCAAAGCGGCGCTGCCGGCGGTGGGCGGAGGTCTCCAGGACCATCTTTGCGCAAGTTACTATTACCGCGCGAATGTGCCGACCCTGAATGACGAGCTGCGGCCCTGGTGGGGCAAGCTCTGGGCGGGGATGCGCTATGTGCTGACCCGCAAAGGCCCGCTTGCGCTCAGCGTCAATCAGGCGGGCGGGTTCTTTCGCACCGCCTCTGCGGGAGATGCGCCGAATATCCAGCTTTATTTCAACCCGATGTCCTACCGCATTCCGGCCAGCACGAAGGCAAAGCTTGAGCCGGAGCCCTATCCGGGCTTTCTGCTCGCCTTCAATTCCTGCCGCCCAGACAGCCGGGGGCGCATCTCACTGGCCTCTGCCGATCCGCTGGCCGCACCGCTGATCCGGCCGAATTATCTGTCAACCGGGCGCGATTGCCAGGAGGTGATCGAGGCCAGCCGGCTCATCCGTCAGTTCATGCAGGCCCCGGCGCTGCGGGCGATCACGGTGGAAGAAGTGACGCCCGGCCCCGGATGCGACAGTGATGAGGCGATGCTGACCCATCTGCGTGAAGAGGGGGGATCCATCTACCATCTTTGCGGCAGCTGCGCGATGGGGCCGGATCCGGCGACATCGGTGGTCGATGCCGATCTTCGCGTGCATGGCATTCGCGGGCTTCGGGTCGTCGATGCCTCGGTCTTCCCCAATATCACCTCGGGCAATATCAATGCGCCGGTGATGATGGTGGCCGAGAAAGCCGCTGCGATGATCACCGGGCGGTAAGGCATTCGCGCAAACCGGGCCAGGGCGCGCTCCTGGTCCGGGCCATCATCGCGATCTGTCCGGGTCCGGAGACCGCCTCCACCGCCGGACCTGGATTGTGCCGCGCCCGCAAATCGGCCCCCCGGCCGACGCCGAAAGCCCCTTGCGGTAAAGCAGCCTTATCGGCGGCAGGGGTGGGGCAGCTGCTGACCAACGCGTGATAGGTTAAGGGGCGCAAGCGCCTCATGCCCTGTGACGATATCTGCAAGATCCGGACCTCAGCGCCAGACAGATCCATCGTCAATCAGGTCCACCAGATGCCGGGACGGAACAGCTCATGTGTCCCGGAACTGCTGCATCAGCCGCGTCGCCGCTCCCGGCAAGGTGTCGCGATGCGGCAGGATAAAGCGCAGAACACCTTATGGGCGGATCCCGCCTCTCGTCCCTGTCTCGAATTGTTGATGGCGGCCCGTCTTGCGGGTCCGGGACGCATGAGGAAGAGAGCGATATGATACCCGCAGCAGCCGTATCGGCACAGATGTTCACGCGATTGGCTGGACAGTTTTCTGTGCAGATAGCGGCGCGCGAGGCAAAGCAGACATTCCTGGCCGAACTCATCTGCCGATCCCGAGGGTATGGATCCAGCCTCCTGGCAGTGCCGGAACCGGGCGGAAGAAATCCGGTGAAACTGCGGTGATGGCCGGCCTTACTCCTATTCCGCGCCCCATGGCTGCCGTAAACTAGGGAATAAACACAGATACCAGGAAGGCAGAATGCTTGCATGGTGCTGGTGCCGGGACCGGCTCGGGTTTGCCCCGCGTGTGCGCCATGCCAGGTTCGCCGGTCCACGCGAGGCGCCGACGATGGCGCGCTTTTGTAAATTCAGGGCGTATGGGGGAATGGTCACCATTGTCGTGAAAAGGCGCATGGTCGGTCGCGTGCTCAGCCTGTCTCAATGACGCCCCGTGCAAAGGTCTCGGCAATGGCCAGGACCGCAGCATGGATCGGGCCGGCGGTCAGGACGGGCAGCACCGAGGCATCGATCACTGCAAGATTGTCGATGCCGTTCAGCCTCAGATCGGGCGTGGTCACTGCCCCCGCATCGCGTCCCATGCGGCAGGTGCCGGACGGGTGGTGATGGGTGATCGCGGCCCGCGCGATAAAGGCATCCGGGTCCGGACAGAGCGGACCCGGCAGGATTTCATGATCGCGCCAGGCGTCGAGTTCGGGCCTGGCGCCGATCTCGCGGGCGGCTTTCAGCGCCTCGCGGAAAAGGCGGCGGTCATTGCCGGTTGAAAGATAGCGCGGCTCGATCACCAGCGGATCGGCGGGCGAGGGGCCGGTTATGCGGATCTCGCCCCGGCTGGTCGGATGTGTCACGCCGAACAGCAAGCTGTAAGCGGTGCCCGGCGCAGGGCGATCAAACATCTCGGAAGTGATCGGCGCCACGCCGCAACCGACCACGATCTCCGGCTGGCCGGTGGCGGTGAAACCTTCCGCCCGCATATAGGTCATGCTTTCGGAATGCTGGAGCCTTGAGGGCGCCACCATCCGCTTTGCCGCATAGAGATTGCCGGCGCCGAGAAGGTGGTCCATCAGGTTCTGCCCCAGCTCCGGCACTGCAAGATGGCAGGGGACCCCGGCAGCTGCCAGCACCTCTTCCCGCCCGATGCCGGAGCGCATCAGGAGGGCCGGGCTTTCCAGAGCGCCGGCAGAGAGGATGATCTGATCGGCCTCAATTCGACCCGAAGAGGTCTCCAGTCCCGTGACGCGTGATCCGCGCAAGCTGAGGCTGGTCACCAGCGTGCCGGTGAGGATCTTCAGGTTCACGCGCGCCCGCACTGCAGGCGTCAGCCAGGCCTCGGCTGTGGTAACGCGGCGGCCATGGCGGATCATCAGCGAATTGGCTGTGACCCCGATCATCTCGCCGGTATTATGGCCGTTCAGACGTTTCAGCCCCAGCCCGGCCCCGGCCTCGATAAAGGCGCGGGCGAGGGGAGAGACCTCGTCGCCGGGCAGCCAGACCGGCATCGGGCCGTCTTTGCCATGGATACCATCGCCGCCAAGCGTATGATCCTCGATGGCGAGAAACGCGGGCAAAAGACCCTCCCAGGACCAGCGGGGATCGCCGGTCGCCTCCTCCCAGATGGCGAAATCCTCGCGACAGCCCCGGAAATGGCCAAGCGCATGCAGCATTGACGAGCCGCCAAGCCCCCGCCCGCGCGCCCAGGAGAGCGAGCGCCCGGCAAGCCCCGGCTGCGGCGTGGTGCGGTAATCCCAGTCATAGTCGCGATGCTGGATCAGGGGCCACATCTGTGGATTGAGGATGTCGGGATCTGTCGGCTCGCCCCCGGCCTCGATCAGCACCACCTGCCGTGCGGGGTCTTCCGACAGCCGTGCCGCCAGCAGGGCGCCGGCAGAGCCGCCACCGACAATCGCAAGATCAAAGCGCATGGCTTATTTCTGGTCCCTATTTCTGGTCGGCGGGCTGCACGACGCCGTCAATGGTCATCGCCTCACCATCCAGCGAGACCGAGCAGTTCCTGAGCGGAATATCGAGATGGCAGGGCGTGTCGCGGTCGCCGCCGGCCTCGGTATTCGGGCCGGAAGACCACAGGAAATTGCCGGCAAAGCTGCGCGCATCCATGCCGAGCTGCGATTGCGGGTTGTAAAGGCCCAGCACCGTCCAATGTGCGCGGTTTTCCAGCCCCCAGCCGACATGTGCCATGGCATAGGCACGCGGGTCGTTGAAGCTTTCCATGAATTTGCGCATGAACTCCGCCTCAGTCCGGCCTTTGATATCGACGATCATGCCTTTCTCGATGGTCACGAAGACCTGTTCGCGGGCGTAATGTTTGAAGGGCAGGATGATGTCGCCCTCATCGATCACGATGGTGCCCTCGGCAGAACCCTCATCGGGCCAGCGGGCCGAGAAACAGGACGGCCAGTGATCCCAGCGGCCCGGCTCATCGGCGAGGCCATATTGCGTCAGCACCGGGTATTGCCCCAGCCTGCAGCGGAAATCGGTGCCCGCAGCGGAGGTCACATGCATTTCTTTCGCAGCACCGATTTTCTTTGCCGCCGCCAGCACGCGGAGCTTGTCTTCCGGGCGCGGGATCTGGCGCATCATGATCTCGGGCGGCTCCACCGCCAGCAGCATGCGGGTGCCGCCTTTCAGCACCTCTTCCTGCTCCTTTGAGAACAAGAGTTGCAGCGTGTCGATCACCAGGTCGGACGCTTTCAGGCAGGCGAGGGCGGCCGAGTTCAGCTCCAGCGCGGTCTTGCCGACATAGCCGGATTTATCCGGGGAAAGCGCCTTTTCGCCATTCATCACCGGCAGGTTCAGTTCCGTCACCACCGCGCCGAGATCCGAGGCCGCGAGCTTGGCGATATAGGCGATCTGGCGGTTCGAGTCGTCGCCGGTAAGAACCGTCACCTGCTCGCCGGGTTTCAGCTTGCACGCGGTCAGCACCTCTTTCCAGCCCCTGAGAAAATGCGCGTCACTGATGGCCATGGGGAGATCTTTCCTGATGGGGCGCTGTCAGAGCGCGGTCGTATGGGCGAGGGTGAAGAAGCTGCGGTTGAAATGCAGCAAAGGCGACGGCGCGGGTGCAAAGCGGATCGCCCGGACCTCACCGATAAAAATCGAATGGCTGCCTGTTTCGGTTGCGCTTGCGATCTCGCAGTCGAGATTGACCAGCGCGCCGTCCAGCGCCGGGGCGCCTGTGGCGAGGGTGGTCCAGCCATGCGGGGCGAATTTGTCCTCGCCGAGATCGCCCGTCTGGCCGGCGAAGCGCTGTGCCACCTCGCGCTGGTGATCGGCGAGGATATTGACGCAGAAACTGCCAGTGTCTGAAATGGCACGATGCGCCGCCCCGCCCCGGTTAACGCAAACCAGCATCGAAGGCGGGGTGACCGACATCGAACAGACGGCAGTGGCGGTGAGGCCGCGCCGGGCAGGGCCCTCGCCCGCGGTGATGATGTTCACAGTCGCCGCAAGGAGCCGCATTGCGGCGCGGAAATCATCTGTCAGCGGATCTGGCTCATGGGGCCGGGTTGGGCCATGGGTCATGGAAGCGCCTTTTGCATCTGTTCCAGCCAAAGCGCTGCAGAGGCCAGCCGGTGATCGGCCCCGCGCGCGCCGACCAGCTGCACGCCGATCGGCAGGCCCCCGGGGCCGGTGGCGCCGGGCAGGTTTATCAGCGGCACCTGCAAGACGCTCCAGAGCCGGTTGAAGATCGGATCACCCGTGGCGGTGCCTTCCGGCGCCTCGCCGGGCGCAGAGAGGGTGAGGGTCGCGTCGAACCGCGACAGCAGATCATCCATCCGGGCGCGAAGGGCGGGGAGCCGTTCCCGTGCGGCGCGGTAGCGCGGTTCCGTCACACGACCCTGGTCCTCCAGCATGGCGCGGGTGACGGGGGTGAGGTCTTGCCAGTGATCACGGATCTCGGGGGCGAGCGAGTTCGTCACTTCCCAGCCCATCACCGCCTCATGCAGGTCGAAGATACCGTCATACCAGTCCGGCGGATCGAGAAGGGTGACCTCGGCGCCGACCTGTTCCGCTTGGGCCTTCAGGCGTAAGACCGCCTCTGTGCTTGCCGGATCGGCCTTTTCAAGCCGCGTGCCAGGCAGCACCGCGAGGCGCGGGCGGGCAGGGGGGGTAAGGGTCGCGAGGGCCTTATACCCCGAAAGCACCGAGGCTGCATGGGCGGCGTCTTCAATGCCGCGCGCAAGGACCCCCAGCGTGTCGAGGCTGTGGCAGAGCACCTTGATCCCGACCGTATTGATCAGCCCGAAAGAGGGTTTCAGCGCAGTGACGCCGCAATAGCTCGCCGGTCGGATCACCGAGCCGGAAGTTTGCGTGCCAAAAGCCAGTGGCACATGGCCGGCGGCCACGGCAGCGCAGGACCCCGAGGAAGACCCGCCCGGCGTATGGGCCGGATTATGCGGGTTTCGGGTCTTGTTGGGGCTGGCCATGGCAAGCTCGGTCGAGACGGTTTTGCCGAGGATCAGCCCGTCGGCAGACCGGGCCAGCGAGACCGCCGCCGCATCCCAGGGTGGTCGGAAGCCGTCATAGATCTTTGTGCCGTAACCGGTGGGCATGTCTCTGGTGTCGATCACATCCTTGACGCCGACCGGCACCCCCGCAAGCAGGCCTTTCGCGCCGTGCCGGTCCAGCGCATCGGCGGCGGCCCGGGCCTGAGCGGGATCGAGATATTGCCAGGCCATGATCGGGCCATCGGTGGCGGCGATATGTTCCAGATGCGCCTCAAGCACCTGACGGGCGGTGAGATCGCCCGATGCAACCCGCGAAGCGGTTTCACGGGCGGAAAAGGCAAGGATGACCTCTGATTTCATCCCGCTCACCCGAAAATCGCCGGGCGGCGATTGGCCCAGGGCAGCGCGTATTCGATGTCGCGCGCCAGTTGCAGCAGCATCGTGTCATTGCCGAAACCGGCACCGATATGGATGCCGATGGGCAACCCGTCCGCGCTGGTGCCAAAGGGCACCGACATGGCGGGGCAGCCCGAGGCGTTGAAGACGGCGGTGAAGGGGGAATGGGACCAGAACTGGTCATAGAAGGCGTCGAGGCTCTGGCCGTGACCTGCGAGTTTGCCAATGGGCGGCGCGGGTTCAGACGCGGCCGGGGTCAGCACGGCGTCGAAACGCGAGAAGAAACGGCCAAGTGCGCGGGCGGTGGCATGAAGGGTCTGCACTGCCGCGAGGTAGGTGGTGGCGGAGAGCGACAGCGCCTCGCGCACCCATTCGCGATTAACCTCTTCCAGCTGTGCGAGGCGGGGCGAGTTGGGATCTCCACCGGTCACACCAAGCGCGACATTGGTGCCGACGACCTGGCGCCAGGCTGTCTTCAGCGCGGCCGCGTCATAGCCCATATCGGGGACCGGGATGATGGTATGGTTGCAGTCTTTCAGGAAACGTGCGGCCTCATTGGTGACGCGGGTCATCTCAGGATCGATGGTCTCGCCAAGTGGCGATTTGGTCACCACTGCAATCACCATATGGCCGGTCGGCTGGTCGAGCGCAGCCAGGTAGCCTGGTTTCGCGGGTGAGGCCCAGGGATCGCCGACATCGGCCCCGGCGGTGATGTCGAGCATCGCCGCGCTGTCGCGGACCGACCAGGTGACGGCGTGGGGTGTCGACATGCCGCCGATGGCTTCGGCGGCGATGGGACCGACCGGGTTCACGAGGCGCGAGGGTTTGAAACCGAAAAGCCCGCAATGGCTGGCGGGCAGGCGGGTTGATCCGGCGCCATCGGACGCGTTCGCGAGCGGCACCATGCCGGAGGCGACGGCAGCGGCGGACCCGCCCGATGATCCGCCTGCGGTGCGGGACAGATCCCAGGGGTTGCGGGTCGGGCCGAAGGCCTCGGGTTCCGAAGTGAAGGAAAGCGCAAATTCCGGTGTGTTGGATTTGCCGAGGATCACCATCCCGGCGGCCTTGTAGCGCGCGGTGATGGTGGAATCGCGCTGGCTGACCACGCCGCGCAACAGCTCCGAGCCAGAGGAGAGAAGCATCCCCTCCGATTCGAACCCGGTGTTCTTCAACAGCATCGGTACCCCGGCCAGCGGGCTGAAGGGCAGGAAGCCTCTGGCGGATGCATATTCAGCGACCTGACTGCGGGCGAGGTCGAAATGCTTGTGCACGACCGCATTCAGCTTTGGGTTCAGCCGCTCGATCCGTTCAATCGCGGCCTCCAGCACCTCGGAGGGGGTGATCTCGAAATCATCAAGCAGCTTTGTGGTGGCAATGCCGTCAAGTGTGGCGAGTTCCTGCATTGTCTCAGCCCATCTGCGCTTTGAAAAGGTCGAGATCCCAGAGGTCCCTGGTGACCGCGAACACCCCATCCCGGATTTCAAACAGATGCAGCCCGTCCAGCGCAATGGGGCGTTTGCTGCCATCCTTGCGGGTGAAGGTGCCGGTCATATGATAGGGCACCGCGACGTGATCCCCTGCGCGGATATAGCCCTGGCGGGACCAGGTGACATCGGGGAGCATGCGCCAGAAGCCTTCCAGCCCCTCGGCCAGCGCCTCGCGCCCCAGCCGTGATTTGCCCATGGCGATCTCGTCATGGCGGCCATCAGCCGCATAAAGCGCGGCAGCACCCTGCGCGTCGCGCGCGACATAGGCGGCGTAGAAACGGTTGATCAGGTCTTCATATTCCATGGCAGCACCCGGGCCAGAATCCGCAATGGCCCGCCCGAGACTGAACCGGGCGGGGAAGGCGGGGGTCATTCGATCCCGGCGATCTTCTTCACCTGGGCGACATAGGCATCGCGCTTGACTTCGTTATAGAGGCGGGCGCGCAGCGCCGGTGCCGGTGTCGCATTGACGTTCTCAAACAGCGCCACGCGGCCGGCCAGCGAGCCGGAGGTCATATCCCAGATGAAGTTCATCAGCTGTTCCTTGACCATGGCAGAGACACCATGGCCGGGCAGCAGCTCATGCAGGAAATGGCCTACATCGGGATTATCAAACGCGTTCTTGCCAAAGCGCATGACGAGACCCTGGCCGCACATCTCCTGCAGGATATGGATGATCTTGGGGTAGTTTTCGATGGAATAAAGCCGCCCTGCGGTCAGCATTCCGACATCGGGGCGCACGACGCCTCCTTCCAACTCCACCGCCAGCGCCTCGGCTGCGGTCACGAATGCCCGCAGGGTCTGGGCGTATTCGATCAGCTGCCCGAGCATCATCTGCACTGCCGGGATCTTGCCGGTGCCGAGATAGTCGAGCACCATCTGCCCTGCGCCGACGAAGAGCTCGGCCTTAACGGCGAGGCGGGTCAGCACATGCCAATGGGCGTAGACGCAGACCGGGCCATACCATGACATGCCGGTCGGGTCGCCAAGGTTGAAAAGACGCTCTTTCGGCACGAACACATTGTCGAAGACGATGAACTGGTCGGCTTCTTCGCCCAGGGATGACACCGGATGGTCGAATTTCGACGCCTCCGGCTGCGAGACCATCTCGCGCGAGATCATCTTGATCCCATCCGTGTCAATCGGGACGGACCCCCAGATACAGGCCTCAGGTGGCGTCTCCATCAGCCCGCCGAGATTGGTGAAGAAGATGTCATTGGCCTGGGCGGCGATCGAGCCCACGGTCTTGGCGCCGTAGATATAGACGCCGTCTTTCGTGACCTTTTTCACCTTGAGCATCGAGGCTTCGGACGCTTTCGGCGAGGAGCGGTCGGCCTGTGGCCCGGCAAGGCTTTCCGAGGCGGTCAGATTGTTGTTCTGACCATATTCCATATAGGATTCGATATTGGCGCCGAAATCGGGGTCGATGCCATCGATCATCGACTTCTTCTGCCGGAAGGTCGGGAGGTAAGCGTAAAGCCCGGCCACAATCGCCGGCGACAGATCCGGCGGGCGGCCAAAGGTGCCAGCGGTTTTCAGCGAGGTATATTCGATCATCCTGCGCCGCGCGGCGAGGTCTTCTTTCGAGCGCGGCACCTGCCAGGCGCGGGAAATCACGGCGCCGATCCTGTCGTCATAATAGGTGGTCGCGTCCTGGTATTCCGGGTCGAACTGATCGTCGAACATCGAGGCCAGCGTATCGATGCCTTTCGCCAGCGCCGGTTCGTCATAGACCGAGGCCAGCTTGCGACCGCCGACCCAGATCTGCCGGTTGTCTTTCAGCGAGTCCTTATATTCCGCACCGGTCTTCAGCCGATGCGGCCTGCCGTTGATCGTATCTGGTTTTCCCTGTGTCACGGGGGTGTTCTCCTGTTGGGATGACATGCCGCGCCCCTCGTGCCGGGGGCTGTGGCGAAAGCAGGTCAGGTCTTTTCGGCGGCGGATTTCTCATCGCGCATCTGGCGGATCACCTCGGTTGCCGACCGCATCGCATCGAGCGCCGCCGGCACGCCGCAATAGATCGCGGCCTGCAGGATCACTTCGATGATCTCGGCTTCCGTCACGCCATTGTTCAGCGCGCCGCGGACATGCAGCCTGACCTCATGCGGGCGGTTCAGCGCGATCAGCATTCCAAGGTTCAGAAAGGATCTGGTCTTGCGCTCCAGCCCCGGACGGGTCCAGATTTCTCCCCAGCACCATTCGGTCACGAGTTTCTGCAAGGGCGCGGTCAGCTCATCGGCATTGGCAAGGGAGGGCGCGACATAGGCGTCGCCCAGCACCTCACGGCGGACCTGCAGCCCTTTTTGAAACTGCTCACCCTCGAATTCGGGACGGGTCATGTCATTCTCCGCTGGGGATGGGGCGCGGGCCAAAACAGTCGGGTTGGACGGGCCTGCTGAACTGCGCTCAGGTTAGGCATGGCGTGCTTGACCTGTCAACAGATTGTATGACAGGATTACGGTCATACTGATAGACAAAACACCGCTGCCCGCAAATGAGGCAGCCGCAAAGAGGAGGCGGGGCCGCGATGCAGGATCAGCACTTACCTCCGGCCGAGGCGGCGGTTTTCGAGCTTTTTGCACTGCGATATGCCGAACATGCGGGCCGCCAGGCGGGCGAGAATTTCCTGGATGCCGCCGCTGTTTCCGCCGATCCGCATGAGGCGGGATCGAACCTGGATTACTTCATCTGGCTGGCGCGGCGCGGGCATGAGGTCGTCGTGATCGATACCGGATTCGGGCCGGATGCCGCACTCCGGCGGGGGCGGCAGCTGCACCGGACCGCGCGCGAGGCGCTGGCGCTGACAGGTATCGATTCGCATCAGGTGAAGACGGTGATCCTGACGCATCTGCATTACGATCACGCGGGCGGCTTTGGCGATTTCCCGGCCGCGACCTTCCATCTGCAAGAGGCCGAAGCGGCCTATGCCACCGGCCCCTGTATCTGTGATCCGGCCGCGCGGGGCGTGTTCGATGTGGAAAACATCGTCGATTACATCCGCAGCCTTTACGCAGGGCGCATCCGGTTTTATCGTGGTGATCACGATCTCGGCAATGGCATCACCCTGCACGAAATTCCGGGCCACAGCGCCGGGCTGCAGGCGGTGTCGGTCCCGACCGCGCGGGGGCGGGTGCTGATCGCCTCGGATGCGACGCATCTCTATGCCAATCTCGCGCGGCGCAATCCTTTCCCTATCCTCTGGGATGAGGCGCAGCTGCGCGTGGGGTTTGAGCGGCTGGCGACGCTCGCGCCCTCGATGGATCACATCATACCGGGCCATGATCCCCTGGTGATGCGGGTCTATCCCCCCGTGCCAGAGCTGCCCGAGGGCGTTGCAGTGCGCCTTGATGTGGCGCCGCTGATCCCCTTCGCGGAGCTTTGCGCATGAGCCGGGGTGTGCTGATCACCGGCGCGGCGTCAGGCCTTGGGCTGGGGCTGGCGAAGGCCTTTGCCGCTGCGGGCGACCGGGTGTTTCTGTCCGATGTTTCGCCTGTGGTTGCCGGGGCGGCGGCAGAGCTGGGGTCTGGCAGTCTCGTCACGGATCTGGCGCGTACCGGGGCAGCGGCGGACCTGGCCGCGCGGGCCGCAGATCATCTCGGCGGGGTAGATATCCTGATCAATAATGCCGTGATCCGACGGATGGCTGCGGTCGAGGATCTGCCCGATGCAGACTGGGACTGCGCGCTGGAGGTCAATCTTTCGGCACCCTTCCGGCTGATCAAAGCCTGCCTGCCGGGAATGAAGGCGAAGGGCTGGGGGCGGATCATCAATATGGGGTCGGTCTATAGCCTGATCGCGCTGGCGGGCCGGGCCGATTACGTCACCACGAAACATGCGATCACCGGGCTGACCCGGACTGTCGCCCTGGAGCTTGCAGAGACCCGGATCACCTGCAACGCGATCTGCCCCGGGCTGATGGCGACGGATTCGGCGCTGGCACGGATCAGGGCACTGGCCGAGGCGCGTGGTATCAGCACGGCGGAGGCGGAACGCGCGTTTCTCGCGACCCGCCAGCCGGGGGGTAAATTCATCCCGATGGAGACGGTGACGGCGCTGGCGGTCTTCCTGTGCGGTGAGGCGAGCGCGGGGATCAACGGGGCGGCGATCCCGGTGGATAATGGCTGGTCCTTTGCCTGAGGGGCGGGGCGGCAACAGGAGAGCGAGATGGCTGAGACGTGTTTTGCGGGCCTTGGATTTGTAGGTCTGGGCAATATGGGGCGGCCAATGGCCGCGAATATCATCGCCGCCGGTGCATCGCTGCTGGTGAATGACCGCGATGCAGGCGCGGTGGCTGCGCTGGTTGCGCAGGGCGCAGAGGATGCCGGTTCCCTGAAGGCACTTTGCGCCCGCGCAGAGACGGTCTTCCTCTCGCTCCCGACGCCCGAAGTGGTGCTGGCGGTCGGCCGCGAGATCGCTTCGCATCCCGGCATGGTCGCGCGGGTGGTTGATCTTTCCACCACTGGCCCCAAGGCCGAGATGGATCTGGCCGATGTGCTGGCGGCGTCCGGCATCGCGCTGATCGACAGCCCGGTTTCGGGCGGCGTGGCGGGCGCGAAGAAAGGGACGCTCGCGCTGATGGCCGCCGGGCCGTCGCCGCATTTCGAACGGGTCGAACCCCTGCTGCTGGCTTTGGGCAAGGTCATTCGCGTGGCCAATGAGCCCGGTAAGGCCCAGGTGATGAAGCTGATCAACAATATCTGCTCGGCCGCTTCGCTTGCGATCACCTCCGAGGCGATGGTGATGGGCGCCAGGGCGGGGCTCGATGCCGATGTGATGATCGAGGTGCTGAATGCGGGATCGGGGCGGACCTCGGCCAGTACGGACAAGATCCCGCGTTTCGTGCTGTCGCGCGGGTTTGATTTCGGTTTTGCGATTGCGCTGTCGCTGAAGGATATCCGGCTCGCGCTGGAGGAAGCGGAGCGCCTTGGCTGTCAGATGCTGGTGGGGAATGCGGTCAGGACGCTGTTTTCCATCACCAGAGCCCAGCTTGGCCCCGATGCCGATATGACCGAGATCATCCGCCCGCTGGAGGCCTGGGCCGGCACCGAGCTGCGCGGCAAGGCCGCCGGCTGATGTCCCTCAGCCGCCGGATCGCTGCCTTTGCCACTGATCCCGGCCCGCTGCCAGTTACGGTACGGGTGGCGGGACGGCGGGCTTTCCTGAACATGACCGGTTGCGCAATCGGCGGCGCGCGCGAGGGCGCGATTGACCGGCTGGCCGCGCTGCTGCCGGCATTTTCCGGCCCCACCACCGCCAGCCTGATCGGGCGGGAGGAGCGCGCCGATATGCTCTGGGCTGCGTATATCAACGCGGCGGCTGCGAATATTTTCGACTATGACGACACCCATATCCCGACCGTGATCCATCCTGCCGCGCCGGTCGGCCCGGCAGTGCTGGCGCTGGCGGAAACCCTGGCGGGGCAGGGGCGTCCGGTTTCGGGCAAGGCGCTGATCGGGGCCTTTGTGACGGGGATGGAGGTGACCTGTCGCCTCGGCCTTGCGCTGCATCCTGTGCATTACGCGCGTGGCTGGCATATCACATCGACCTGCGGGACCTTTGGGGCGGCGCTGGCTGCGGGGCAGATCCTCGGGCTGACCGGGGCGCAGATGGTCGATGCCATGGGGCACGCGCTGGCGCAGAATGCCGGCTCGGTGGAAACGCTGGGAACGATGTCGAAAAGCCTGTCGGTCGGCCAGGCGGCGCGGGCGGGGCTGATGGGGGCGCTGCTGGCGCAGCGGGGGTTTACCGGCCCGGAGGCGCCGCTGGAGGGCAGGCGGGGGTTTTTGGAGCTGCATTCAGATGCCCCCGATCTGACCGCTTTTGAAGATCTGGGCCAGCGGTGGGAGGTTTTGCACAACACGTTTAAACCCTATCCCTGTGGTGTGGTGCTGAACCCGGTGATCGAGACCTGTCTGGCGCTGCATCACGAGCTGAAAGCGGCGCAGATCACGCGTGTCATCCTGACCGGCCACCCGCTGCTCAGACAGCGCACCGATCGGCCCGGCGTGACTTCGGGGCGGCTCGCCCAGGTCTCGGCGCAACATGCGGTGGCGGTAAGCCTTATCCGCGGCGAGGCCGGGCTTTCAGCCTTTTCCGATGCGGCAGCCGCGGACCCGGTCTTGCGTGCCTTTGGCGCGAAGCTGGCCTTTTGTGATGATCCGGGCTTTTCACTGGAGACGGCGGAGGTCAGACTGGACCTTGCGGATGGCAGCAGTCTCACCCGCCGCGTCGATGCTGCGAAAGGCGGGCTTGAATATCCGTTGTCCGACGAAGATCTTGCCGCGAAACTCGCCGGTCAGATTCGCCATAACGGAGCCGTGCCGGATGCCGGCGCGCTGGTCGCTGCGCTGACCGGGATCGAAGAGACTGACAATGCCGCGGCCTTCCTCGCCATGACGCGCCCGCCGAAAGGAGCCTGAAATGACCAGAAAACCGATTGCCCCGCCGGTTATGACCCTGACCACCGGCCCGGTCGATGCCTATCCCGAGGTGCTGCGCGCGCTCTCGCGCCCGGTGCTTTATGATTACGATCCGGCGTTTCTGGACTTCTATGAAAGCGTCAATGCGAAGGTTCAGCGCGCCTTCCATACCGACACGCCGCCGGTGATCCTGCAGGGCGAGCCGGTGCTGGGGCTGGAGGCTGCCGCTGCCTCGGTCATCGCCAGGGGCGATGTGGTGCTGAACCTGGTCTCAGGGGTCTATGGCAAGGGCTTTGGCTATTGGGCGGCGCGCTATGCCGGTGAGGTGATCGAGCTGGAGGTGCCTTATAACGAGGCGTTGACGGCGGGGGCCGTGGCGGATGCCCTGGCGGCCAGGCCCGACGTGGCGGTGGTGTCACTGTGCCATCACGACACGCCGTCGGGCACGCTGAACCCGGTTGATGAGATCGGCGCGGTGGTGCGGGCGGGGGGCAAGATCTTTATCGTCGATTCGGTTTCGGCCTTTGGCGGCGTTAAGGTGCTGCCCGAAGATTGCGGCGCGGATATTTTCATCACCGGGCCGAATAAATGCCTCGGCTGCCCGCCGGGCCTGTCGCTTTTGCATGTGTCAGATCGCGGCTGGGCGAAGATCGCTGCCAATCCCGATGCACCGAAAGACTCGATCCTCTCGATTGCCGACTGGCGGCAGGCGCATCTGGCGGGGCAGGGCTTTCCCTTCACGCCGTCCGTCTCCGAGATCAACGCGCTGGATGCCGCGCTGAATGTCTATCTGGCCGAGGGCGAAGAGGCCGTCTGGGCCCGCCATGCGCTGACCGCGAAAGCCTGTCGCGCCGGGATTATCGCCGCCGGTATGCGGCTCTGGCCGGCGCGCGAAGAGATCGCCTCGCCAACCTGCACCGCCGTGGCCACGCCTGAGGGCGTCGATGAAGCGGCGCTGCGCGCGCTGATCCGGGCGCGTTACGGGGTGATGCTGTCTTCGGGGCGCGGCGAGACGCTGGGCCGGCTGACCCGGATCGGCCATATGGGGCCGACCGCGAAGCCGACCTATGCGCTGGTCGCGGTGGCCGCGATGGCCGGGGGGATGCGCGCGATGGGGGTCAAAGGCATCGACCCGGGCGCCGGAGTTGCGGCCGCGCTTTCGGTGATCGACGCCGCCGGAGAGACGGTCCTTTCACCAGGGGCGATTGTCGTATAGTAACATTGTCATATGGCCGCCAGTGCCCACTGCGCTGCTGCCCCGATCATGATGGTATGGAATGAACGGCAAAGCCCTTCCGCTGGAATTTCGTGTGACCAAGGCCGCCGCGCCGGTGCGCCATTCGGTAACCGAGAGCATCCGTAATTCGATCGCGCTTGGCTATTTCACCGCCGGGCAGCGTATCACCGAGCGCGACCTCTGCGAGATGACCGGCGTGTCCAGGACCGCCGTGCGTGAAGCCCTGCGCCAGCTGGAAAGCGAAGGCCTTGTTCAGGTCGTGCCGCATCGCGGGCCGATTGTGGCGGTCCTGACGCCGGAACAGGCCGAGGGCATCTACCAGGTCCGGATCGAACTGGAGGGGCTCGCCTGCGAGCTTTTCACCCGCAATGCGACCGATGCAGATATCGCCGCGCTGAAAGCCTCGTTCGAGGTCCTCAAGGGCATCGGCAATATGACCGACCCGCTGGAGCGGCTGACCGCGAAAAACGCCTTTTACGAGAGCCTTATTTTCGGAGCCCATAATGAGGCGCTTGGACATACCCTCTCTGCGCTGAACGCGCGGGTGATGGTCTTGCGCGCGACCTCTCTGGCGGCTCCCGGCCGCACCGCAGAAAGCCTGTTGGAACTGGCAGAGCTGGTCGACCATCTTGCGGCGCGACGCGGGAAAGAGGCGCGTAAACTCGCGGCGCGCCACGTGATGAATGCCGGCAAGGTTGCGATCGGGATCCTGAAGAAGCGCATCGCCGAGGAAGCCGCTGAGGGCTGAATGCCCATCAGCCCGCCCGGTCAGAGTCCGGGCGTCGCCCCACCATCGACATTGATCACGGTGCCGTGGACATAACTTGCCGCCGGGCTGCACAGAAAGCGCAGCACATTGGTGACCTCGTCCGGCTGGCCGTAAGTGGCAATGCCATGTTCGAGACGCATCTCTTCCTGCGCGGCAGCGAAACTGATGCCGCGTTCCGCCGCCCGGGTTTCGATCCGGCGGGCGAGACGGTCGGTGACGATATGGCCGGGGCAGAGCGTGTTGATGCGGATGCCCGAGCCCTGCGCCCGTTTCGAGATCGCCTTGGTGAAATTGATCAGCGCCGAATTGACCGATCCGCCGATGGTGAAATCGGGTTCGGGCGTATGGGCGCCGACGCCGGAAATATTGACGATCACGCCTTTTGAGACGGCCAGTGCCTCCCATGCGGCGCGGCAGAACCGGACGGTTGCGTGATATTTCAGCGCGAAGCCTTCGAGGAAATCTTCATCCGTCAGCGCGAGGAAATCGCCGCGTTTGGTGGCGCCGGCATTGTTGATCAGCGCGTCGATCCGGCCCAGCTGATCAAGCGTGGCCTGCACGACCTCGCCCGCTGCCTCGGGCCGTGAGAGGTCGGTCGCGGTGATGATCACCTGCGGCGCCCCGGCGGCACGTGCCTCGCGCGCCGTTTCCTCAAGCGCATTCGCGTCGCGCGCCGCGAGGGAGAGCGCGAATCCATCCCGGGCGAGGCCAATGGCGAAGGCTTTTCCGAGGCCGCGGCTTGCCCCGGTGACGATGGCGCTGCGCATGATATTCTCCTGTTTCTTCCGGCATGGCCGGATAAAATTCCGGCACTCGCCCCGGAAATATGATGAAATTTCAGCCATGTGACGGAAATTTCAGCCAGGCTGCGGGTGAAGGATTTTTTCACATTGTATTACGGTATGATAATGTTATCGTATTCTTGTGCTGTCAATCGGGGACCTGGTTTCTTATGCCGCCGCAGGGGAAGTTCCCTGAAGTCAGGCAGGCGGCAGAGGGGTTTTCCCGAACGATACCTGCCATGATGTCCCTCAAACGGAAGGGGTCTGATGTTCAGCTTTGCGGCGAGAGATGCAGGTTCGGGCGGTCATTCAGCCGCTTTGGCCGTGCAGCGGGTGGTGCCTTCCGCCGCCGCGCAATCCAGCGCGACCGGCGCAGGGGCCTCGCCCGCCCGCCGCTCCAGCGGGATCTCGGCGCGGGTGGGCCAGGCATTGCCCGCAAGACCGCACCAGACCCGTTGCACCGCCATTTCATCGCCAACATCATTCAGCCGAAACACCGTTCCGGTTGCAAGGTCATATCCAAACCTGAATTCCAGGGTCTCGCCCGGCGCCGCATGGCCCAGGTCTTCCGAGAACCAATGCGCAATCGCGGCACCACAGGCGAGGCCCGCATCTCCGGTATTGGTTATTGCGATTTCCACACTATGCTGCGCGGCAAATGCCGGTGCAGTCATCGCTCCGGCCAGACTGGTGACGAACGCCAGAGCAGGGGTCGTAACAGAGCGTATGCGGGTCAACTGCATCATAAGCCGTGTGTTCGGGTTTCAACTGACCGGATGGCATCCGGGCGGCGGCTGACTGTCAACTGTAAAACGACAACAAGGAAAGATGAGATGAAAAAGACGATTACCGGCAGTGTCAGCCGCGCAGTTCTTACACTCGCCCTTGTGGGCTGGGGGGCTGTTGCTTCCGCGGATGAGATTGATTCCATTGCAATTCTGGCGCCCGAGATGGGCACCGACATGGGCTGGAATCAGCAAGGCGTCGATGCGGCCAAAGCCGCGGCTGCTGCGGCGGGGATCGAGGTCATCGTGGCCGAAAACCTCGGCTATGGCGATGTGCGCCCTACGTTGCGTGAACTGGCCGAAGACGGTGCCGGTCTCCTGATCGGCCATGCTTCGGGCTATAACACCTCTGCGCCCGAGATCGGCGAAGAGCTGGGCGTGCCGGTGGCCATTGTCGATATGCCCGACAAGCTCTCGAAGGGCAAAGTTGCCGATTACACCGCGACCGGCTCGGATGGCGCCTATCTTGCGGGCCGTCTGGCCGCCAAGATGACCCGCACCGGCGTGGTCGGTATCGTGGTATCAGGTGAGCCGCCGTCCTGGAACAATATGTCCATCGCCTTCGCCGAAGGCGTCAAGGCCGAGAAGCCCGGGGTCGAGGTCCGCTATGCGGTGATCGGCCCGGCAGCATATGCCGATGCGGCAGGCGGCAAGCGCGTGACGGAAACCGTGATCGCCTCGGGCGCGGATATTATCTTCGGCCAGGGCAACGGATCGTCTTTCGGGATGCTCCAGGCCGTGGAAACCACACCCGCAACCGATGGCGGCAAAGCCTATTTCATCGACGTGATCGGCGACAAGACTTCGATCGACAAGGGTCATCTCTTGTCTTCCGTGGTCTGGGATCTGACCCCGGTCTATTCCGCGATGATCGCCGATCTGAAGGCGGGCACCTATGGCGAGAAGAACTATGACATCAAACTCTCGGATAACAGTCTGCGTCTTCTGAAGACCGCGAATATCCCCGATGATGTCTGGGCCGAGATCGAGGCGCTGAAAGGCGAGGTGATTTCCGGCGCGATCAGGGTCGAGGCCAAATATGACGCCGAAAGCGTGCATGCCCTGGTGAAAACTGTCGAGTAAGCTGCGACTGCAGGGGCGGGGTCGATCAGGCCCCGCCCGCCAGTGACATGCGCCCCGCAAGGCCGAAAGAGCTGCGGGTATTCCATAAGGACCACTCCATGCAGGCACCTGTCGGGGCGATGGCGGATGCGCCATCCGCAACCCCCGGCCCGGTTGTTGCGCTGAAAGGCGTGACGAAAAGATATCCGGGCGTGATCGCAAATAACAATGTCAGTGCCGGGATTTACGCGGGCGAGGTCCATGTTCTCCTGGGCGAAAACGGGGCAGGGAAATCGACCCTGGTGGGGATGCTTTCCGGGCTGCAACAGCCCGATGAGGGGCATATCGAGATCGGGGCGAAGCGCGTTACCGTGACCTCGCCGCGTCATGCATTGTCTTTGGGCATCGGCACGGTGTTTCAGCATTCGATGCTGGTGCCGTCGCTGTCGGTCGTCGATAATTTCACCCTTGGCGGCCGCTGGTGGAAACGCCCCGACCGCGAGGGCCAGGCGGCGCGCATCCTTGAGACCGCCGCGCGGCTTGGCCTCCGGGTCGATCCTTTCGCGCTGGTCGCGACGCTGTCGCTGGGCGAGCGCCAGCAGGTCGAGATCCTGCGCGCGCTGATGCGGGGGTCGCGCTGTCTGATCCTGGATGAGGCGACGGCAATGCTGACGCCGCAGGAGGCGGTCTCGCTGGGGGAACTCATGCGGCGCCTGGTGGGGGAGGGGCTGGCGATCATCTTCATCACCCATAAGCTCAACGAAGCGCTGGCTTATGGTGACCGGATTTCGGTGCTGCGCCTCGGCAAGAATGCGGGCGAGATCGGGCCGGAGGAATTGCGCGCCCATACCGATGCGGAAAACACGGCCCGGATCATCGCGCTGATGTTCGGCAGCGGCGCGGGGCAAAGCGAGGCGGCGGCACGCGAGCCGCGCGCCCTGGGGCCGGTGGTGCTGGAAGTCCGGGGCCTGACCGCGGGCTCTGGCCGTGTCCCGCTGCAGGACGCGACTTTCGCAGTGCATCAGGGCGAGATCCTCGGTTTTGCCGGCATCGATGGCAACGGCCAGAAGGAACTGGCCGAGGCGCTTTCGGGGCAGGTGCCGTCGGGGGGATCTGTGCGGCTGAACGGGCGCGAGATCGGCGCGCTGACTGTCGGCGGGCGCCGCGCGGCAGGGCTGCGCTATGTGACCGATGACCGGCTGGGCGAGGGCACGGTTGGCACTTTCCCGGTTTCGGTGAATTTCCTTCTGAAAGAGATCGGGTCTTCGCCTTTCTGGCAGAAAGGGGTCGAGAACCCGCAGGCGATCCGAGCCCAGGCCGAAGATCATGTGACGAAATTCGACATCCGCACCCCGGGGGTGCAGACCCCGGTCGGCAAGCTTTCGGGCGGCAATATCCAGAAAGTTCTTCTGGCGCGCGAACTGACCGGTGCGGCCGAGGCGGTGATCTTCGCCAAGCCGACCTATGGCCTTGACGTGCAGAATATCCGCGCGACCCGGGCCCGCATCCGCGAGGCGGCATCGGCGGGGAAGGCCGTGCTGCTGATCTCGACCGATCTGGATGAACTGCTGGAACTTGCCGACCGTATCGCGGTGATCGACCGGGGCCGGATCTGCGGCATAGTGGAGAACGGACCCGGCGCGCGCGACGCCATTGGCCGGCTGATGAGCGCGGGAGACAGCCTATGAGTGACACGAGTGTGACTGCGCCGCCGCGCGCGGGCCGCGACTGGCTCCGGATGCTGGCGCTTTTGATCGGGCCTTTGTTTGCGGCGCTGGCGCTTGGCGGGCTGATCCTGATTGCGATGAGGGTCAACCCACTGGATTATTACGCTTTCGTGGTCGAACGCTCGATCCTGAGGCCCTCGGGCCTCGAGGCGACGCTGACCCGAATGGGGCCGCTGCTTCTGATTGCGGCGAGCCTGATCGTGGCGTTTCGTGCCGGGATCTGGAACCTCGGCGGCGACGGGCAGTTTCTTTTGGCCGCCGTGCTGGTCGCTGCGCTGACGCCGCTGATCTATGCGGCCGGGATGCCGGTCTGGCTGGTGCTGGTGCTGGGTCTGGTGATCGGAGCGGTGCTGGGTGCGGTCTGGTCGGTCTTGCCTGCGATCCTCAAGGCGTATCAGGGCATCAATGAAATCATCACCACGCTGATGATGAGTTTTCTCGGCGTTTCCTTCGCCAATGTGCTGGTAAAGCTCGCATTCCTCGACCCCGCCACCACGACGCCGCAGACCAGGACACTGCCGGTCGAGGCACGGCTGCCGCGTCTTTTCGACACGACGGTTTCTTCGGGGCTGATCATCGGGCTCGTGGTGGTGATCCTTGTGCATCTGATGATGACGCGGACGGCATTCGGTATGCGGTTGCGGGTCGTGGGGGCGAACCCACGCGCGGCAATCCATGCCGGGCTGTCGGTGCCGAAGCTGACCATCGCGGTCTTTGCGATCTCGGCGGCCCTTGCGGGGCTGTCGGGTGCGGTCGATATTCTCGGCACTCAGGGCAATGTGCGCGCCGACTGGAACCCGGCCTATAGCCTGACCGTGGTGCCGCTGGTGTTTCTGGCGCGGCTGAACGGGTTCGGATCCATCGCCTATGTCTTCCTGTTTTCCGCCCTGACCATCGGTGGCGAAAGTGCCGCGCGCCGCCTCGGTGTTCCGAGCTTCTTCTCGCTTGTCATCGTGGCGCTGTTGCTGATCACCCTCGGCCTTGCCGAATATGCCGACAAGCGCCGCCGCGCGCGCGCCAGAGACTGAGGCCCCGATGTTCACGGAAACCTTCCTCATCACGCTCTTCCTTGGCGCCGTCATGGCGGGAATTCCGCTTTTGCTGGCGGGTCTGGGCGAGCAGCTTTCGGAAAAGGCGGGGGTGCTGAATATCGGCCTTGAGGGCATGATCCTCGCCGGGGCCTATGCCGGTTTCCTGACCGCCTGGGCAAGCGGCAGTTCCGCCCTCGGCTTTGTCGGAGGCGCGGGGGCGGGGGCGCTGGTGGCAAGCCTGATGGTGGTGTTCTGCGTCATCCTGGGGCTGAACCAGATCGTGATCGGCATCGCGCTGACGCTGCTGGTCCAGGGCCTCACGGCTTTGCTCCATTTCGTGCAATTCTCGAGATCCTATCCGAGGCTTGACGGGATGCAGAGTTGGCGCATCTCGGGCCTCGCCGATATCCCGATCCTCGGGCCGATGTTTTTCAATCATAATCCGGTGGTCTATCTTGCGGTGATCCTGGTGGCGATCTTTGCCTGGATCTACCGCATGACCCATCTCGGATCGGCCCTGCAGGCGGCGGGCGACAAGCCGGCCGCGCTGGATGCGGCTGGCGTCGATGTGATCCGCACCCGCGCCCTGGCGGTGCTGACCACCGGCGCGCTCGCCGGTCTTGGCGGCGCCTTCATGTCGGTCGCGGTGGCGGGTGTCTTCATCCCCTTTATGAGCCATGGTAACGGGTTCATCGCCATCGTGCTTGCGATGCTGGCGCGGGGCCGCCCGCTCTGGGTGCTGGGCGGCGCGCTTTTGTTTGGTGCAAGCCTTTCGATGACAACCGCGCTTCAGGTCGCGGGCGTCAATGTGCCGGTCGATGTGATCCAGATGCTGCCCTTCGCCATGGTCATGCTGGTTCTGCTGGTCGCCGGCCGCAAGGCGAGCCTGCCTGCAGCCCTTGGCGAAAGCTTCGAGCGGGGCTCCAGGTAAGACCGGGGTTAAAGCGCCGCCATATCGACCGAAAGCCCGAATTCCCGCGCCTCACCCGGGGCGAGGGTCAGGCTGTAGGGGCGTGCCGCCAGTTCTGGCCCGGCGCCGATCAGTCCAGGCAGGCCCTGCCAGGGTTCGACACACAGGAACCCGGCCTGCTGCGGGCGCCAGAGGACCAGGTTTTCCAGCCCCTGCCAGCGGATCACCAGACCCCGGTTGCCCGATCCGTAAAACAGTCCGTCCCCCGCGCCTTCGGCGAGGATGATCGAAGATGACGGGAAGAAGGTCTCGTCCCGGATCGCGAGCCGCCCGGCGTCAAATGGTGATGGGATCTGCCCGCCGGTCAGGAAATTCTCGCGCTGTTCCGCAGGCGCAGGTGCGGCACCGTTCAGGAGCCGCACCTCATGCGCGCCAGTCACACCCGGCAAGGGCAGGGCAAAGCCCGGGTGATAGCCAAAGCTGAAGGGCATCGGCCGGGTGCCGGTATTTTCAACCCGTGTCCGGCAGTCAAGCTGGTCAGCTTCCAGCCGGTAGATCTGTTCCAGCCGGAATGCGAAAGGATACAGGCGGCGGCTGGTTTCATCGGCCTCAAGCCTGAAAATGCAGCTGTCAGGAGTGGTTTCCACCAGCGTGAACCGGCTTGCCATCGCGAAGCCATGGATGGTCATCGGATAATCGACCCCGTCAACGCTGACGCGGTTGTCGATGGCCCGGCCACAGATCGGGAAGAGAAGCGGGCTCGACTGGCCCCAGAACGCCGGGTCGGCCAGCCACAGGACCTCGCGCGGGCCGTGTTTCAATGACCGCAACTCTGCCCCCATAACAGCGATTTCCGCCGTCAGAGATCCATTTTCAAGCCTGATCCTCTCAGTCATTCTGTATTCTCCCGATCAGCGGTCATGACCGCTTATGCCGCCTGCATTGGCGTATGTTCCAGCCGCCCTTTGTCACTTCGGCCAGCATCGCCGGCGCAAAATCACGGGGATGCATCGTCACCTTGCAGCCAATATCGGCCGCGCGGCGCGCATCGTCGTGACCGTCCCGGCACCAGCACACGATCAGAATGGCTGCGCCATGCAACTGCGCCTCGCAAAAGGATTTAACGCCACTGCAACGGATCATACCCTCCGCCCCGCTCCGGGCCAATACCGCACCCAATCGGCGGCTCAGCCCGATATCCGCGGCGCCGGGGGGGCAGCGCGCTATGCTGGTCGGGGAAGATGAGCGAGCGGGCCGCGTTCGCGAACTTCGCGAAAGGTGAACAGAGGCCTCAGTCCGCGCTGTCGGCGAAAGGCCTTGTAACGGTCGCGCGCCGGTCAGGTGACGGGCCGGGCCCCGGCGACAAAAGCCGCCCGCCCGCTCAGGCGGACCGCATCCCTTCCCGAAAGCAGCCTCAGTGAGGTTGGTCACGGCACAAAACCAAGGGGAGCGGCCGCGGCAATCGCCTTCATCACCTGAGTGGTACTGCCTCCACAGATCACATCTACCGGTAGCGCCTCCGCACCAAAGAACCCGCAGCACTCATTATGAGCGATACAAGGGTGGCACCGGCCCCGATCCAGACGTTGCCATTGGTCGTGATCAGATGCGTGTATTTAAACTCCTTGTTGCGCATTCCGCATCCGGCGGGTGGCGCATAGTAGAGACACCGACAGTTGCAGTGACAGACAGTGCGTGCCGATCAGCACCTTTGCCCCGTTAAGGAGCACAAGGCTGCCAATCGCATAAAACTTCTCGCAGAGATCGGTGCTTTCGGCGTATTTTCAGTGGAAACAGCCTTCGAGGATGCGCTGCCACCAAACTGCACGCCGTTGCCGATGCGGATGGACTCCCGGTCTGCCTCTTCCTGACTGCTGGTCAGGTCAGTGATTATACGGGGGCAGCTGCGCTCCCCGGTAGTTTGCCGCAGGCGGAATGGCTGCTCGGCGACAGGGGTTATGATGCCGACTGGCTCAGGGATGCACTGAAAAATAAGGGCATAAAGCCCTGCATTCCCGGCCGTAAGTCACGTGGCAAGCCGATCAGGGACGACACGCGCCGTAACCGCATCGAGGCCATGTTTCAGCAGGCTCAAAGATTGGCAATCGTCGGGAAAGCAGTCCACCGGACTGTTTTCTGATCGTCCTCATACGTTGCAACACGCTACGACAGATGTCCGAAGGTCTTCCTGTCCGCCATAGCTCTCGCCGCAACCGTCATCTTCCGGTTATGAACCGAGAACGAGGCCTGACCCTAGCGAACGCGGGACGGCCTTTGGCAGTTTTGTTACATAATTAGGCTTATGCGACAACCTATCACAAATAGGCTTCTGTCATGCAGAAACTGCAACCCTTGTTGCCTTACGCCTTCGGCGTTCTGATCGCCGGTATCCTCTATATCTTCCCCGATGCCAAGCCCATCGCCTGTGGTCTTGGCGCGGTGCTGCCCTTCTCGGTCGCCTCTGTCTAATGGGCGTCAGGCCTCCGGGCGTTGTGGTATCGATTGATACCTACAGTGCGACGATCGTATTCGATCCTCGCCGCCTGAAACAAACCTCTACATGGCGCAAGTTGCGCAATGAAATCTACCCGCCCGAAGTCTCGGATGCGGAGGTTTTTGACGTTCTTCTGGAACTGATCACAAGGGGGCCTGCCTGATGGCTGATCCCTTTTCGATTGCCTCTGGCGTCGTTGAGGTTCTTGGGGGCCTCAAGGGCCTTTTCGGTAAGAAGCCCAAGAACCCGACGCCTCGCGATAATCTCCTCTCTCAGCTACAAGGCATTGAGGAGGGCGCAGAAAAGTACGGTTACAACCGTCTTACTCTTCTGCAGCATGGTCAAACCGCCGGTACTGGCCTTGGTGCAAGTGGCCCTCCGCTTGCGTCCTTCGACATGCTCTCTGATGGCTTCCGGGAAATCGGAGACATTACCTCGGGTGACGCTGATCGTCGCCGCCAGCAAGAAAATCTCAAGCTTGATCTCGCAAAGCTTGAAATCGAGCGTCTCAAGGCCGGTAAGGCTGCGGACGCTGTTGGCGGCGTTTCACCACTTGGTAGAAACGCCTCTATGCAGGTGCAATCAAATGTTGCATCTGCTCCACCGCGCATTTCCAGCAATCCCGAAAGAACGTCGGTGCGCATTGCCGGAATTGATTCAATTCCGGATACCGGTTGGTCTGATGCGGAAGAGATCGAAAAGCGCGGCGGCGATGTTGCTTCGTGGGTTTATGGCCTCGGCGTCATAGGTGCTGATGCATGGAACACGTTTGCAACTCACGCTGAACGTCGGGCGCTTAAATCTGAGGCGGCGGGCGTTCCTCGTAAAACGTGGGGAGGTCTTGGTCGCGCTATTGGCGTTGCGGATAATGCATCCGACAATCCGCGCGAGTGGTCTGCTCATAGGCTGCGGCAAGAATTCGGTGCCGCGCCTGATGGTTACACTGATGATAACCGCCCCTTCTGGAAAGTCGGAAACGGCATTTCTACAACTCCCCCAAATAAACGAAAGGCGCCCTGATGGCACGTCAATCGACAACTCCCGTTACCTTCAATCGTACTGTCCGCCCGGATCAATCGGTTACTATGACCTCCGGCCGTGCCGGTAAGGTCGTTCCTGTCGGCTATATCCCGCTGCTTGCTGGTGACAGCTGCGGCGGTCAGGCCGGTATTGACCTCGAACTGCGTGAAATGCCGAAACCGCTCCTTAATGGCGTTACTGCCAACGTTCAGGCGTGGTTCGTGCCTAAGTCGGCTCACCCGCAATTCTCCGGAATGGACGAATTGCTTCACGCTCGTACCGGTGAACCGATCAAATCGCTCGGTGCTTCTGGCGTTCAACAGCGCACCCCGCCGGGGTTCTTTCAGACGATCAGCGGGGCAAATCTGACAGCGGCGATCAATTCCGAGTTGTTTAAAGCGCTCGGTATCCATGTTAATCCCAATACGCCAATCAATGGTGATCTGATTGACGCGTTCAATCTGATCTACAATTTCAGGCTCGCCGCGCATTCCTCCAAGCTTCCGCTCCGCAAGTATGCGGTCGAAAATATGACGGAAGCGACAAAGCTGCCTCCGGCCTTCTGGCCCTCTTCGCGCTTTTCTCGGGTCGTTCCCGACTATGAGCGCGCTCTTGTTGTCGGATCCTTCGACCTCGACGTTATCGCCGGGACAATCAATTTTTCCGGCAATATTCCCGTGGAAGCGAAAACCACGACGGTTGACCGGGCTTCGCAACGTATTAAGCAAGCGTCAACTGGTGCGGCACTTCCGGGTTCGTCGTCCAAGGCCCTTGGTTCAAATGAGGTTAGCGCCCCGGCTGCTCAAGGCAACCCGGGCAATCTTCATGCTGTTGGGGCTACGGCGCAGAACCTTTACCTTGACCCCGGCACGTCGCTTCATGCGCTCATTGCCGGTGTTCAGGGCAACTTCGCGGGTGACAGTATCTCTGTCACCCTTGCGGATATCGACAAGGCCCGCACCACCCAGGCATTTGCCAAGCTTCGTACGGCTTACGCTGGCAATGACAGTACGGGGATGCGTAACGACAATACAATCGTTGCGCACCTTATGCAGGGCCTTAACGTCCCTGACGAGGCGTTCTCGCGCCCGTGGCTGCTTGATAGCAAGCGCGTAGCGTTCGGCATGGCCGAACGGTTCGCCACTGACAGCGGCAATCTCGAAGCGTCTCTGACGCGGGGTCGCGCCTCGGCGGTGGTCGCTCTTAACGTCCCGAAACAGGACGTTTCGGGCGTCATTATTATCACTGTGGAGGTTCTTCCGGAGCGTATTGACGAGCGCATGTCCGACGAATGGATGTTGGCAACCTCTGTTGACCACCTTCCTAACCCGCTGCGCGATGTGCAGCG
>NZ_JAMCCR010000041.1:0-1175 GCF_023371075.1 Pseudomonas sp. GX19020 | reverse complement strand
TCTAGCAACTGTATCTTTCAGCAAGCCTGGGCTGCCCATTTCTGACGGGTTTTGCATAGCGCGTTTGCGGTGGTGACCAGGTTTCTGGCAACGGCGGTGATGATAACCTTGTGCGGCTTTCCTGCCTTGCGAAGGCGATCCGCGAAGGTTCTCATGCTTGGGTTGTGATGTGCCGCGACCAGCGCCGCCTGGAACATCACATGCCTCACGGCACGGCGACCACCGGCGATGGCCCGTTTTCCGCGAAGGGTTCCATTGTCGTGCGCAACCGGGGCCAATCCAATGAGTGCGGCAGCCTCTTCGCCGGTGATGGTGCCTATTTCAGGCATTTCGGCGATCAGCATTGTGCTGGCAACTGGTCCTATCCCTGGGATGGAACGCAGAACGATGGCCATCTCTGAGAGGCGATCGTCGCTCGCAACCGCCCGGATGATCCGGTCTTCCAGTTCCCTGATCAGACTGTCGATCCGTTGTTTCAACTCGGTGTCGATGTCCTCGAACATCGTGGCGGTGCCCAGTTTATGATGCGCACGGATTTGGGCCAGCAGACGTTTGCGCATTTCGACCAGCTGCGCTCTTTTGGATGTCAACGCTCTGAGAAGGCGCAGCTTTTCAGCGGGCAGGCTGCGGCCTGCTTCGGGCCGGAAGGCGAAGAAGCGGGCGATGAGTTCCGCATCGATCCGGTCGGTCTTAGCGCGCGTGCCACGGCTTTTCGCGAGCGCCTTTACCTGAGCGGGGGGCACCTGGCGGGCTGCACCACCTTCTGCCTCCAGATGCGCCCAGAGCTGCCATTCCTGCCCGCCAGTCGATTCAAAGCAGACAACGGCATCTCTGTCCCGGGCAATATCCGCCACGGCCGCATGACCCGCCGGAACGTTAGGCACTCTGCAACGATGCCCATCGGGGAGGCAGTGAATGTCAAGCCAGTCGCGACTGACATCTATGCCGATAACGCGGCCATGTGATAGATTGTCCATGCTCTCTTCCTTCTGGTGCGCGGTCCTGCGAAGGCCGCAATCAACTGTTCGAGACGATGAAGAGAGGCGGTGCCGACAGGCTAGAAAACGTGGTCTTGCCACAAGGGTCAGACGTCGCGCACCACCCCGTCATCGGACCTGGCCGGGGCCGGTGACGGGGTGAACCTGGCAGACCAGACATAGAGAAGGGTCAGGACC
>NZ_JAMCCR010000040.1:0-1231 GCF_023371075.1 Pseudomonas sp. GX19020 | reverse complement strand
GAAAAAGGCCGCCCCGAAGGGCGGCCTCTGGATCACAAAGCCCGAAGGCTTCAGATCACTTGATGATTTTCGCAACGACGCCTGCACCAACGGTGCGGCCGCCTTCGCGGATTGCGAAGCGCAGTTTTTCTTCCATAGCGATCGGCGCGATCAGTTCGACTTCGAACTTCAGGTTGTCGCCCGGCATCACCATTTCGGTGCCTTCCGGAAGCTTGACCATGCCGGTCACGTCCGTGGTGCGGAAGTAGAATTGCGGACGGTAGTTCGCGAAGAACGGCGTGTGGCGACCACCTTCTTCCTTGGTGAGGATATAGGCCTCAGCTTCGAAAGTGGTGTGCGGCAGAACCGATTTCGGCTTGCACAGAACCTGACCACGCTCAACGCCGTCACGGTCGACGCCGCGCAGCAGCGCGCCGATATTGTCGCCGGCTTCACCGCGGTCGAGCAGCTTGCGGAACATCTCGACACCGGTGCAGGTCGATTTCGAGGTCGGGCGGATGCCGACGATCTCGACTTCGTCACCGACATTGATCACGCCGCGCTCGATACGGCCGGTCACAACGGTACCACGGCCCGAGATCGAGAACACGTCTTCGATCGGCATCAGGAAGGGCTGGTCAACAGCGCGCTCCGGGGTCGGGATATAGGCGTCGACAGCCGCGATCAGCTCGCGGATCGAGTTCTCGCCGATTTCCGGATTGGTGCCGTTCATCGCAGCCAGAGCCGAGCCTTTGATGATCGGAATATCGTCGCCCGGGTATTCGTAGGACGACAGAAGCTCGCGGATTTCCATCTCGACGAGTTCCAGCAGTTCCGGGTCATCGACCTGGTCGACCTTGTTCATATAGACGACCATGTAGGGGATACCCACCTGGCGGCCGAGCAGGATGTGCTCGCGGGTCTGCGGCATCGGGCCGTCAGCGGCGTTCACAACGAGGATCGCGCCGTCCATCTGGGCAGCACCGGTGATCATGTTTTTGACGTAGTCGGCGTGGCCGGGGCAGTCAACGTGAGCGTAGTGACGCGTTTCCGACTCATACTCAACGTGAGCGGTCGAGATCGTGATGCCGCGGGCGCGCTCTTCCGGAGCACCGTCGATCTGGTCATAGGCTTTGAAGTCACCGAAATATTTGGTGATCGCGGCCGTCAGGGTCGTCTTGCCGTGGTCAACGTGGCCGATCGTGCCGATGTTGACGTGCGGTTTGTTCCGTTCAAACTTTGCCTTTGCCAT
>NZ_JAMCCR010000004.1:0-294933 GCF_023371075.1 Pseudomonas sp. GX19020 | reverse complement strand
GATCCGCCGCCGGGGCTTTGCCCTTTGGTGTGGTCGATCACCGTCTCTCGCGGGTGCATCATGGCCAGGAACCCGCCTTTGCCGTCGAGGCCCCCGGTGCGTGGCGCATTGCCGGTGTAGCCTCCGCCGTCAAAGCCAAGCATGCCCATGAACCCGCCAAGCTGCTTGTTGCCGCCAATGGCATTGAACAGCCCATCGAAGGCTGCATTCGCCAGCATCTCGGCCAGCTTGCTGATGATCTGCCGATCTAGCACGAGGAATCCTCAACTTTCTCGCGCAAAGTCTGTAACTCAACTAGCTGCCTGTCTGCGCTGCTGCCGCCATTCATTGGGCGCGGAGCCGGCCACCTGGCGGAATTCCCGGTTGAAATTCGACTTGGTCTGGAAGCCGAAATTGAACATGATCTGGGTGACAGGCGCGCCGTCTCCAGCAGAAGCCGCATTGCCTCGCGAATTCGCCAGTCGTTTATGGCTTGCGACACATTGCAGCCAAGCTGACGGTTGATCGCGCCAGAGACCTGCCGGGCCGGGATGCCGAGACGGCAGGACAGGCGATCCAGCGTCAGGTCGGGATCGCGGTAGAGCCGCCGCTCACTCAAGAGCGCGGTGAGCCGCTCCAGCACCAGCGCGTCGTTGACATTGGGCACTGGATTGGGCGGACCAGGTTCTTCGGTCCCGGCGTCGATCGCATCGCTGCCGGGAGCGCTGGCGGCCAGGTGCAGCATTAAGACGCCTATCAGCGGTAGCATCAGCAGGCTGACGCGCTGGAAGCTGTTCCTTGAGATCAGCATATCTGAGAGAGGCGGCCGATCGACTCGTCCATGCCCCGCATCGCCCCCAAATCGCCTTGTGAGGGTGAACCCCGCTCCATATGCCGCGGCTGGACCCGACTAAATCAGAACCCTGTCAGGGCACGAAACGCGGCTCAGGCTCGAAAGCGGATCGCCAGGGAGATGTCTTTTAAGCCTGATGCCTGCCTAATGGTGCTGTTGTGTTCGCTCCTGATCTCCGCCTCGGAGGAGATCAGGAAGCGCCGGATTGCGGCTCTTGTGGTGTTCCGTTGACCGGGGAAGACCCCGTGCGGACAGAGCCCGGAAAGCGCAACATGCGTGGAGCAGGGAAACCCGCCTCAGCCGCCGCAATAGGATTCGGCCATCGCGCCGAACTGCTTATAGCGGTCCCAGAATGCGTCATCGGCCGGTCTTTGCGAAATCCAGACGGTATGCGCCAGATCGGGATCGCGGAAGAATTTTGCCGCCCGGCGCTGGTCGCCACCTTTCAGGGTCATATCCGCAACCTGCTGGATGCAGCCGCAAAGGGCGCGGCTTGCGGCTTCGCGACCCGAACGCATGCAGGCCGATTCAATCGGGCCAGCCAGTGTCATGGGCGCAGTTGAGAGAAGCACACCGGCGGCGAGCGCCAGGGAGATGATTGGTTTCATGATGTTCTGCCTCAAGTGCCGCGAACAGGGATTCCCTCCGCCCGACGGTCATTTTTCTGCCAGTGATATTGCCAAAAATCGCCTCTTTTTTCAATCCTTGCAGGAGGCCAGGCAGGCTTTTGCCAGGAAAAAAGACGTGATCGCGGAAACTACAAGCGCCAGGGGGCAGGAGGCGGGTCTGGCGCAAGATCGGCTGCCCCAGGGTGGCGGATCGCGGCCGGATCAGTCGGTGTGGTCTTCGGACAGGATGCGCCAGGCAGTGATCGACCAGCTTGGCCTCGGCGAGACGGTGACGATTGTAGTCTGGATGATTCGCGATTGATCGGCGATGCCGCAGCCAGGCAGGCAGCTGGTATCCAGCCCCCAGCTGCCAAAGGCGCGATGCACCGCATCGGTGAGGCGCAGCAGATCGGGCGAGGGCGCGAAGCTGGTGTCAATCCGCGCGGTGACCTCCTCGAGCCGGGCTTCGGGCAGCTCGATGGTGATCGCGCGGTCGCGCCAGCCAATCCCTGGCAGGACGCGGTTTTTGCCGGAATCGGTGAGATAAGTGCCGTCCTGCAGCACAAAAAATGGCATTGGCGCGGTGAGCCGGACCGAGGTGACCGTGCCGGGGCCATCGCCGAGCCAGGCCTTTGCCTGCTCTGTAAGGCGTGCGACCTCGTCTTCCGCAACAGCCTCGGTCCGGGCTTCTGGTGTCACTTTGGGCGGCAGGCCGACAGGGTCGCGCAGTGTCACCAGTTCTGACGGCAGGTCGATATGGATCCGGCGCAGCCCGGTATCGGGCGGCAGCACCACCTCGGCGCCAGGCTCGGCGAACCAGCGGATCGGATCGGTGGCGATGGCGTCATGATTGATCAGATAGGAGTCGTAATTCTGGAAATGGCTGGTGATCAGTTCGGCCGGGACCGACCGGGGCAGGGCCTGCCGCAGCGCGCCCATGCCCCAGTTTTCCGGGCTGCCCGCCCCGGCAGTCCAGGTCCGGCACAGGATCGTCAGGCAGGTGAAGGTCCGCACAGCCGCACCATCTTTCAGCAGCGTGCCGATTTCCGTAACCGGGGCGCCGCCCGTTTCGCCAGAGATCTCCGCGCCGGTGATATCGCCGTCGCCGGACCCGTCGAGATACCAGAGCGATGGCCGCAACTCCGCCAGCGTTGCGCTGTCGGTGATCAGGCGCGGCCCGGCGCCGGTGACGAAATCCTCAAGGAGGAGCGCGTATTGCCCGGAGGCGAGTTCGTCATCGCTGATCCCGCTCAAAAGCGCGACGGTTGCAGGCCGGGGTGCCATCGCCAGAAACAGAACCGCAAACCCGGGAAAGGCGCCGCGAATCCTCCACCAGGCATAAAGCCCCGCCACTGCCAGCCCGATCCCGCCGCCGGCGAGGCCCCAGAGCAGCGCTTTCTTACCAGGTTTCCGCATTCTGTCCGTCTTCTTATTCCACGGACGAAGGTAAACTACGAAAATCGCAGCTTCCAGTCTGCTTGCCCCTCTTCCCGGCTCTCTCGGATGCCGCTATATCCCGCTGCCATGACCCAACTTGATCACATCCGCAATTTCTCCATCGTCGCCCATATCGACCACGGGAAATCCACGCTCGCCGACCGGCTTATCCAGATGACCGGCACGGTGGCCGAGCGTGACATGAAGGCGCAGATCCTCGACTCGATGGATATCGAGCGCGAGCGCGGCATCACGATCAAGGCGAACTCCGTCCGGATCGAATATCCGGCGAAGGATGGGAAAACCTATATCCTGAACCTGATCGACACGCCCGGCCATGTGGACTTCGCCTATGAGGTCTCGCGCTCGATGCGCGCGGTCGAAGGATCGCTGCTGGTGGTTGACGCCTCGCAGGGCGTCGAGGCGCAGACGCTGGCCAACGTCTATCAGGCGCTGGATGCCGGGCATGAGATCGTGCCGGTTCTGAACAAGATCGACCTGCCCGCCGCCGACCCGGACCGGGTGAAGGCCAATATCGAAGACGTGATCGGGCTTGATGCGTCAGACGCGATTCCGATTTCGGCGAAATCGGGCCTTGGTATCCCCGATGTGCTGGAAGCGATTGTTCAGCGCCTGCCGGCGCCGAAAGGTGACCGCGATGCGCCCCTGAAGGCGATGCTGGTCGACAGCTGGTATGACAGCTATCTCGGCGTGGTCGTCATGATCCGCGTGATGGATGGCGTGATCAAAAAGGGCGACCGCATCCGGATGATGCAGACCAATGCGGTCTATCCCATCGACCGCCTGGCCGTGCTGACGCCGAAGATGAAAGATATTGCCGAGCTGGGCCCGGGTGAGATCGGTGTCTTCACCGCCTCGATCAAACAGGTGCGCGATACCCGCGTCGGCGACACTGTCACCCATGAGCGCAAGGGCACCGAGACGCCGCTGCCGGGGTTCAAGCCCGCGCAGCCGGTGGTGTTCTGCGGCCTCTTCCCGGTCGATGCGGCGGATTTCGAGGCGCTGCGCGATGCGATCGAAAAACTCGCGCTGAATGATGCCTCCTTCAGCTATGAGATGGAGACCTCGGCGGCGCTTGGCTTTGGTTTCCGCTGCGGCTTCCTTGGCCTTTTGCACCTCGAAGTGATCCGTGAACGGCTGGAGCGTGAATTCGATCTCGATCTGATCACCACCGCGCCGAGCGTGGTGTTCAAGCTGCATATGAAAGACGGCGAGGTGCGCGATCTGCACAACCCTGCCGATATGCCCGACCTGACCTATATCGACCATATCGAAGAGCCGCGGATCAAGGCGACGATCATGGTGCCGGATGAATATCTCGGCGATATCCTGAAACTTTGCCAGGACCGTCGCGGCATCCAGCTGAACCTGACCTATGCCGGGCCGCGCGCGATGGTCGAATATGACCTGCCGCTGGCGGAAGTGGTGTTCGACTTCTACGACCGGCTGAAATCGGTGACCAAGGGCTATGCGTCCTTTGACTACACGCTGAACGAATATCGCGAGGACAATCTCGTGAAGATGTCGATCCTCGTGAACGAAGAGCCGGTCGATGCGCTGGCGATGATGGTTCACCGTGACCGCGCCGAGTCGCGGGGCCGGGTGATGGTCGAAAAGCTGAAAGAGCTGATCCCGCGCCATATGTTCAAGATCCCGATCCAGGCCTCGATCGGCGCAAGGGTGATCGCGCGTGAAACCCTTTCGGCGATGCGCAAGGACGTGACCGCAAAATGCTATGGCGGCGACGCGACGCGTAAGCGCAAACTCCTCGACAAGCAAAAAGAGGGCAAAAAGAAGATGCGGCAGTTCGGCAAGGTCGAGATCCCGCAGACCGCCTTCATCCAGGCGCTCAAGATGGACAATTGACGGGCAGCGTATCCGTTCAGAATCAAAAAGGCCGGCGCTTGCGCCGGCCTTTTTGATTCTGGCCCGCCGAAACTGGCCAAGGCTGCAACAGGGCTGTGCCGCAGCGTGCAATCGCGCTGCGCGCCGGTTCCCCGGCCTTACGCGGGCCTGGCGGTTTTAATGGTGAAAAAGGGAGGGGAGGGCGGCGGTCCCATGGGAGGAGGAGAGGGACCGCCGCAAGTTCCGGTGGCGCAAGGGAGGAGGAGAGCGCCGCCGAACTGATCGGGCACCAGGCGCAGGCCTGTGCCCATTTGGGAGGGCGCAGCGGCTCCGGGGAGGAGGAGAGGAGCCACCGCGCTTTCCGGAGACCCCAGGGAGGAGGAGAGGGGCTCCGAACTCGTCTGGCCCGGCGCATAAGCGCGCTGCAGGCCGGTATCTGATGCGGCGACCCCAGGGAGGAGGAGGGGGTCGCCGCTGGTTCGAAGGCCCGAGGGAGGAGGAGTGGGCCACCGAATGGAGCGGGCATTGCTGCCCTTTAAGAGCTGGCGCCACCTGGGAGGAGGGCGGCGGCGCCATTTTCACGCCGGATCCAGGGAGGAGGAGGGGATCCGGGGCGGGAAACTTATTTGCCGTAAGCGGCTTCGCGGGCAACTTCGGTGATCATGGCGCGGGACAGGCCCAGATCCGACAGATCACGATCCGAGAGCGAACGAAGCTCTTCAAGGGTCCGCGAATAGAGTTTACGACGTGCGATTGCGTTGCGCAGGGCCTCGACGACATCGCCGAAGAGCGAGGGCCGGGCCAAAGCGGCGCGGGAGGTGTTCACATATGCCATTTCATCAAGCCTTTGCGTCAGGATCGGCGGTGGTCTTGCCAGGTTTGGCGGATCTTCGTGCCGGTCCGTTGCTTTCCGTTGTGCTAACATGCGGGCTTTTCTGCGTTTGCACAATAGACGGCCCGGCAATGCTGCCATGCAGCAATCGCATGGCTGTTTTCGGGGCTATGTCATTGATATGAACAGATATGGTTAAAGATCAGGCAGTCTGCGAACACATCTTTCTCCGCCCCTTGCCCTTTTCGCAAAAACTGCCGAGTCTCAGTCAGCGATTTGTCCGGAGAGAGCGATGACAGCCACGCGTGAAGCGGTAACGGAGATTCTGGCGGGGATTGCCCTGCCAGGCGGTGGCACCCTGGTGTCGCGCGATTTGATTCGCGCGCTCTCGGTCGAGAGTGGCGTGGTGCGTTTCGTCATCGAGGCGGAAAGCGCAGATCAGGCGCGGGCGCTGGCGCCGGTCCAGGCGGCGGCTGAGGCGGCGCTGAAGGCGCTGTCGGGGATCACATCTGTCCAGGTGGTGATGACAGCGCATGGCCCGGCGGCGAAAGCGGCGCCGAAACCGGCGGGTCCGGTGGTGCGCAGCTCGGGCGCGGCGGGCGAGCCGCCCAGCCTGAAGATCGGCGGTCATCCGACGCCGCAGCAGGGCGGGCCGCAAAAGCTCTCGGGGATCGACCGTATTATCGCGATCGGCTCGGGGAAGGGCGGTGTCGGCAAATCGACGGTCAGCTCGAACCTTGCGGTGGCGCTGGCGAAACAGGGGCGGCGCGTCGGGTTGCTGGATGCAGATATATACGGGCCGAGCCAGGCACGGATGATGGGCGTGTCGAAGCGCCCCTCATCGGTCGATGGCAAGATCATCGAGCCGGTGGTCGCGCATGGCGTCACCATGATGTCGATGGGGCTTTTGCTGAAAGAGGGCGAGGCCGTGGTCTGGCGCGGGCCGATGCTGATGGGGGCGATCCAGCAGCTTTTGTCCCAGGTGGCCTGGGGCGAGCTGGATATTCTGCTGATCGACCTGCCGCCCGGCACCGGTGATGTGCAGCTTTCACTGTCGCAACGGGTGCAGCTGACCGGCGCGCTGGTCGTGTCGACGCCACAGGATGTGGCGCTGATCGACGCGCTGAAGGCCATCGACATGTTCAACAAGCTGAAAACGCCGATCCTTGGCCTGATCGAGAATATGTCTTCTTATATATGCCCCAATTGCGGCCATGAGGCGCATATCTTCGGCCATGGCGGTGTCCCTGCCGAAGCGCAGCGCCTGAACATCCCCTTCCTTGGCGAGCTCCCGCTGGCGCTGGATGTGCGGGTGGCGGGCGATGCCGGGGCGCCGATTGCCACCGGCGACGGCCCGTTGGCCGAGGCTTATGACCGCCTCGCGCGCCGCCTGATCGACGGCAATATGGCCTGACGGCCCCTGCACCGGCGGCGGTTCCCGCACAGCGCCGGTTTCTGCGCCCCGAACTCCCCCGCCACCTGCCCGGTGGCGGGGTTTTGCTTTACCGGCGTCTCAGCTCACTGCCAGGGCGGAACCGGTTCCGGGATGGAATGGCGCCGGAAGGCTCCGAATCAATTGACATGGAATTTCATGGAACTGAGAGGGAGTTTTCACCTCAGGCGGGTGGATCTGTGGGATTGAAGCGGCCGGTACGTGTAAATGGCCCGGGGTGATGCGCAGTCTTTTGCGCAGGGTGTGCCTTGATTCGGAAAAAACTTCGATCCTGTGGGATAGCATGGGATCGGCTGGTTTATCCAATATATCGACAGTAACGCAAACGAGAGCCATAGATATGGTGTTGTGATAAGGCGTGATGGCCACAATATCCTGTTTTCCCATCTCATCCCGGACAAGATATTGCCATCATGATCCAACATTTCCCTTGTCAGACCATGAAATCCCAGGCATGTTGGGGTCACGGAAGATGAGACGGGCAAACAAAGACGTCAGGGGCGGACGAAGACCCCGAACAAAGGCGAAAAAAGGCAGCTCATACAGGCAAACCCTTTCATCGGACGACAGAGATCCGGCGCGCGAGCGAGCAGACATCTCCCCCAGGTGGCGCGCGTAGCTGGACGCCCAGCGATGGGACAGAGGCGGATCGGACAGTGGCAGCAGTCCGATCCGCCCATTTCATTTCTGGACCATGAGAAATTCGGCCGACGGGCCAGAAGGCTGACGCCGCAAGGCAAAATCATCGGGCCAGAAGGCCCAGGGACAGAAGCAACAAGGGCCGGCACAAAGCAATGGCTGAGGCATTCAGAGGCGAGTTCTACCAGAAGGTAGATGCAAAGGCGCGGGTTTCGATCCCGGCGCCTTTTCGCCGTATTCTGGAAGCCGGCGATGCCGGGGCAGGGACCTCGCGCCCGCGTGTTGTGATGGTCTATGGCGGCCGCGCCGGTCAGGCCTATGTCGAATGCTATTCCGTCGCGCAAATGGCTGTGATGGAAGATAAGATCCGCAGGCTCGCCCCGGGGACGCCGCAGCGCAAGGCGCTTGAGCGCAATTACATCACCCTCTCGCAGACCGTTGAAATCGATGATGATGGCCGTCTCGTCCTGCCGCAGAAGGTGCGCGAGCGGATCGGCCTGGCCGATGCCGGCGAGGCCTGTTTTGCGGGCGCACTGGACACGTTCCAGATCTGGCTGCGTGATACCTATGATGCGGAAATGGCGGCACAGGAAGAGATCGATCTTGACCTGCCCGATGGTGCGGATCTCCTCTCGCTCCTGCCGCATGACGGAGTGTAAGCGATGGCAGGAAGCGCACCGCATATCCCGGTGCTCCTCAGGCCTCTGCTTGCGGCGTCAGCCCCGGTTGAAGGCTTCTGGATTGATGGCACTTTCGGGGCAGGGGGCTATGCAAAGGGTCTGATCGACGCGGGCGCGTCACGGGTTCTTGGCATCGACCGCGATCCGCTGGCGCATCAGTTGGCGGCGTCCTGGCTTCCCGATTTCGGCGGGCGTATCGCGCTGGCCATGGGCACATTTTCCGATCTCGACACACTCGCGGGCGAGCCGGCGGATGGCGTTGTCCTTGATATCGGCGTGTCCTCGATGCAGATCGACGAGGCAGAGCGCGGGTTTTCCTTTCAGAAAGACGGCCCGCTCGACATGCGGATGAGCCAGGACGGGCCCTCTGCCGCCGATCTGGTGAATACCGCAGGCGAGGAATATCTCGCGGATATCCTTTATAATTACGGTGAAGAGCGTGCCTCGCGCCGGATTGCGCGCGCGATTGTCGCGGCGCGCGAGACCAGCCCTTTCACCACCACGCTGCAACTGGCCGAAGTGGTCGCGAAACAGCTGCCGCGCCCGAAATTCGGCGAAAGCCATCCGGCAACCCGCAGTTTTCAGGCGATCCGCATCGCGGTGAATGCCGAATTCGATCAGCTGGCCGAGGGGCTGGCGGCGGCCGAGCGGATCCTGAAACCCGGCGGGCGGCTGGCGGTAGTGACCTTCCACAGTCTTGAAGACCGCATCGTCAAACGGTTTTTCCAGCAGGCCTCCGGCGCCGAACCCGCCGCCAACCGCTATGCGCCGGCGCGGGATGCTGTCACCCCGCGCTTTCGGCTTGCGTCGAAGAAGGCCATCAGCCCCGATGACGAAGAACTTGCCGCCAATCCGCGCGCGCGGTCTGCGAAGCTCCGCATCGGCATTCGCACGGATGCGCCTGCCCTGGCTGCCGATCCGGCGGCGCTCGGGCTTCCCCGGTTTCATGTGACCCGTAATTCGCAAAAAGGACGGTCCTGACATGCGCCCCGTGCTTTACGTTTTTACCTTCCTGTCTGTGATCGCCCTTGGCTTCTGGGCGTATCGCGAAAACTACGCCACCCAGGAAGTGCTGCGTGAGGTCCGGGGGCTGCAGCGCCAGATTGCCAGCCTGCGCGAGGGTCTGTCGGTGCAAAAGGCGGAATGGGCCTGGCTGAACCGGCCTGACCGGTTGCGGGATCTGGTTTCGCTGAATTTCGAACGTGTTCCGCTGATGCCGATGGAACCGGGTCAGTTCGGCTCCACGGCAAGCGTCGCCTATCCGGTGCCCGAGATCCCCGCGATCGAACTGCCCGACGGCGTCGGCGCGATCCGGATCACCTCGGCCACAGCAGAAGAGGGGCTCTGATCCATGCGCACACCCCTCCGCCCGCTTGCCCGTATCCTTGAGGCGCGCCAGAACGGTGAAAACCCCGATCTGATCGAGCGCGAGAATCTCGAACGCCGCCATGAGGTGATCCGCGACAAAAGCCAGCCACGCGCATCGGCCCGGCTGGGGCTGCTCGCTCTGGCCTTTGGCTGCGCCTATCTGACCATCGGGGTCCGGATGGGCCATCTGGCGGCCTCCGAGCCGGTCGAGCCGGTGGCCTCCGCGCCGGGGGCCGAGATCGTCGCGCAACGCGCCGATATCACGGACAGAAATGGCCGCATCCTTGCGACGAACATGACCACTTCGGCGCTTTACGCGCATCCGAAAGACATGGTCGATCCCAAAGGCTCGGCGCGCAAACTGGCAGAGATCTTCCCCGATCTGAAGGCCGAAGACCTGGAACGCCGCTTTACCGACGGACGCCGGTTCCTCTGGGTGAGGAAGGTTCTCAGCCCCGAACAGATGCAGGCGGTGCATGAGATCGGCGATCCGGGGCTCTTGTTCGGCCCACGCGAGATGCGGCTTTACCCGAACGGCACGCTCGCGGCGCATGTGCTGGGCGGCTATTCCTTTGGCGCAGAAGGCGTGCATTCCGCCGAGGTGATCGGCACTGCCGGGATCGAAAAGGCGATGGATGCGCGGCTGCGCGATCCCGCCCAGGCCGGTCAGCCGCTGGAGCTCTCGCTTGACCTCACCGTGCAGGCCACGGTCGAAGAGGTGCTTTCCGCCGGGATTTCGATGCTGAATGCGCGCGGCGGCGCGGCGATTGTTATGGATGTGCGCACCGGCGAGATCGTGGCTCTGGCTTCGGCGCCGACTTTTGATCCGAATGACCGCCCCGTGCCGCTGGTCGGCAAGGATGACGAACCCTCTGACAGCCCGCTTTTCAACCGCGCGGTGCAGGGCGTCTATGAGCTGGGCTCGGCCTTCAAGATCTTTGCCGCCGCCCAGGCGATGGAGCTGGGTCTTGTGACGCCTGAAACCCTCGTTGATGCCAATGCGCCGATGACCTGGGGCAAGCACCGCATCAAGGAATTCGAGGGCAAGAATTACGGCCCGATGCTCTCGGTCCGCAAAGTGATCGAGAAATCGTCAAACGTGGGCACCGCCCATATCGCGCTGATGATCGGGCCGCAGCGCCAGCAGGCCTTTCTGAAATCGCTTGGGTTCTTTGACCCGACGCCGGTTGAGCTGATCGAGGCCCCGGGTGCGCGGCCGCTGATCCCCAGGCGCTGGCCCGAGATCGTGACCATCACGACCTCTTATGGGCACGGCATGTCGGCAAGCCCGCTGCATCTCGCGGCGGCCTATGCCTCGATTGCGAATGGCGGCATCTATATCAAGCCGACGCTCCTGAAACAAAAGGGCCCCGCTTCGGGCATCCGGGTGATGAGCGAGAAGGTCGCGAAGGAATCGGTTTCGATGCTGCGTTCGGTCGTGACGCATGGCACGGCGAGCCTTGGCGAGGTCAAAGGCTATGAGGTCGCGGGCAAGACCGGCACCGCCGACAAGCCCAAGAAATCGGGCGGCTATTACAAGGACAAGGTGATCAACACTTTCGCCTCGACCTTCCCGGCCTCGAACCCGCGCTATGTGGTGATCGTGACGCTGGATGAACCCGCGGATACGTCGGGGCCACGGCCGCTGCGCACTGCCGGCTGGACCTCTGTGCCGGTCACCGCCGAGATGATCCGCCGCATCGCGCCGCTGCTTGACGTGAGGCCGATAGTTGAACCCATCACCGGAGCTGCGCTAACAGCAGCGGCAAACTGAACGGGTGCCAGAGCTGCGGCTGAAAGCGGCAGCGAACTGAACGGGTGAAATATGGCGGGTGAAAAGCGGCTCTCGGGGCTTGGGCTGAAGGCAAGGCAAAGCAGGGATCCGGCCCTGACCGGGATCACGGCTGACAGCCGGGCGGTAAAGCCCGGCTTCCTCTTTGCGGCACTGCCCGGCAGCCTGCGCCATGGCGCAGATTTCATCGCAACCGCGCTGGAAAAGGGTGCAGCCGCGATCCTCACCGATCCGATGGGCGCGGTGATCGGGACCGAAGCGATCGGGCTGAAAGACGTGGCGCTGGTCGTGGTGGACGAGCCGCGCGAGGCCCTCGCGCGCGCAAGCGCCCTCTGGTCGGGCGCCCAGCCTGCCGTGATGGCGGCGGTCACCGGCACCAACGGGAAGACCAGCGTTGCCACCTTTACGCGCCAGATCTGGCAGGCGCTTGGCAAGCCTGCGATCAATATCGGCACGACCGGAGTGGAGGGCGACTGGCAGGCACCATCCGCCCATACCACCCCCGACCCGGTGACCCTGCATGCCATGCTGGCAGATGCGGCGGCAGACGGCATCACACATGCCGTGATGGAGGCCTCCTCGCACGGGCTCGACCAGCGCCGCCTCGAAGGCGTGCGCCTGAAAGCGGCCGGCTTCACCAATCTGACCCAGGACCATCTCGACTATCACCACACGATGGAGGCCTATTTCACCGCGAAAGCCGGCCTTTTCACCCGGCTTCTTCCCGATGATGCGGTGGCGGTGATCAATCTCGACGGCGCTTATGGCCCCGAAATGGCCGAGCTCGCCGAGGCCCGCGGCCTGCCGGTGCTGCGTGTCGGACGCGGCGAGACCGGGCCGCTCCCCGATCTGCAGATAAAAGCGATCCGCCCCGATGCGACCGGCCAGGAATTGCGGCTCTTGTGGCAGGGTAAACCCTTCCAGGCGCGGCTGAGCCTCACCGGCTCCTTCCAGGCGGAAAATGTCGCCCTGGCGGCGGGCCTTGTCATCGCCTGTGGCGAGAAGCCGGATCGCGTGATGGAGGCGCTGCCCGGTCTCAAAGGCGTGCGCGGCCGGATGGAACTGGCCGCGACCCGCAGAAATGGCGCGCCGGTCTATGTCGATTACGCCCATACGCCCGATGCCATCGCCACCGCGCTGCAGGGCCTGCGCCCGCATGTGATGGGCCGCCTGATCCTGGTCTTCGGCGCCGGCGGCGACCGCGACCGCATGAAACGCCCGCTGATGGGCGAGGCTGCACAGGCCAATGCCGATATCCTCTTCGTGACCGACGACAATCCGCGCTCGGAAGAGCCCGCCGCCATTCGCGCCGAGATCATGGCCGCCTGCCCGGAGGCCAATGAGGTCGGTGACCGCGCCGAGGCGATCCTGCGCGCCGTTGACGCGCTCCTCCCCGGCGACGCCCTGCTGATTGCGGGCAAAGGCCATGAAACCGGCCAGATCATCAAAGGCGAAGTCTATCCTTTCGACGATGTCGAACAGGCCTCGGTCGCGACCGCCGCGCTGGACGGGCTGATCTGATGCGCGACATTGCCCATTTCATCTGTCTGGAAATATCCCCGGGGGGCGGCTCCGCAGGAGCCGGGGGGCAGGCAGCCCCCCTCCGCCCTGAGCCACAGGACGCGCGCGTATGACCCCGCTCTGGACCTCCTCTGACGCCGCAACCGCCACCGGCGGGCGCACCAGCCGCGACTGGGCCGCCACCGGCGTCTCGATCGATACCCGGACACTGAAGCAAGGCGATCTCTTCGTGGCGCTGGCCGCCGCGCGGGATGGCCATGATTTCGTGGCCCAGGCGCTGGAAAAAGGCGCTGCCGCCGCTCTGGTCACCCATATCCCCGAAGGCGTCAGCCCGGAGGCGCCGCTTCTGATCGTTGCGGATGTGCTTAAAGGTCTCGAAGCCCTCGGGCGCGCGGCCCGCACCCGCACCAAAGCCCGCGTCATCGGCGTCACCGGTTCGGTCGGCAAGACCTCGACCAAGGAAATGCTGCGCGCCATGCTTTCGGGTCAGGGCGTCACCCATGCGGCGGAAGCCAGCTATAACAACCATTGGGGCGTGCCGCTGACCCTCGCCCGGATGCCGGTCGACAGTGATTTCGCGGTGATCGAGATCGGCATGTCGAACCCGGGCGAGATCGCGCCGCTCGCGCGCCTTGCCCGCCCGCATGTCGCGCTGATCACCACCGTTGCCCCGGCCCATATGGCCGCTTTCGGCTCCATCGAGGGGATCGCCCGCGAAAAAGGCGCGATTTTCGAAGGGCTGGAGCCGGGCGGCACCGCCGTGATCAATCTTGATCTCGACACCACGCCGGTTCTCACCGCGCTGGCAGAAGCCGCCGGTGCGCAGATCCTGGGCTTTGGCCGTGCCAGGGACGCCGCCTGGCATCTCGACGAGGTGCGTCCGGGCGATGAGATCACTGTGGTCCGCGCCAGTCATGACGGGCAGATGAGCCTTTTCCGCATCGCCTCGCCCGGCGCGCATTTTGCGATGAACGCGCTTGGTGCGCTGGCCTCGGTCGCGGCGCTCGGCGCCGATCCGGTGCTGGCCGCACATGATCTCGGGCGCTGGCAGCCCCCCTCGGGGCGCGGCACCCGCGAGCGGATCGAGCTGGACGTGGTGGAAGAGACCTTCTTCGACCTGATCGATGACAGTTTCAACGCGAACCCGGCCTCGCTGGCCGCCAGTCTCGACATGCTGATCCGCGCGAAACCGGTTGACGGGATCGGCGCCCTCGGCGCTGGCCGCCGCATCGCAGTTCTCGGCGATATGCTGGAACTTGGCCCGCAGGAATTGCAGCTCCATGCCGCGGTCGCGGATCACCCCGGGCTGAAAGCGGTGACCCTGATCCACTGCGTCGGGCCGCGCATGCGGGAACTCCACCGCGCGCTTCCCCTTGCGCAGCGCGGCGAATGGGTGGAAACGGCGGCGGAACTGGCGGGACGTGCCCGCGCATTGATGGATCCGGGCGATATCCTGCTCGTCAAGGGCTCCAAAGGATCGAAAGTCAGTCTTGTGGCCGAAGCCCTGCGCCGTCTGGGCACTGCCCGCATGAAAACCGAAGGAACCGAGTGAATGCTTTTCTGGCTGACCGAACTCTCTGACGGGGGCGATTTCTTCAATCTGTTCCGGTATATCACCTTCCGGGCAGGGATGGCTTTCGGCACTGCGCTGATCTTCGGTTTCATCTTCGGGCGTCCGCTGATCAACCTCTTGCGTCGCAAGCAGGGGAAGGGGCAACCGATCCGCGATGACGGGCCGCAGAGCCATTTCGCGAAAGCCGGCACCCCGACAATGGGGGGGCTCCTGATCCTTTCGGCCCTGACGATTTCGACGCTTCTTTGGGCGCGGCTTGATAATCCTTATGTCTGGATCGTGCTGCTGGTCACGCTGGCCTTCGGCCTGATCGGTTTCGCGGATGACTATGCCAAGGTCACCAAACAGAACACCAAGGGCGTGTCGTCACGTATCCGGTTTATCCTTGGCCTGGTGATCGCGGGCCTTGCGGCCTGGGCGGCGGCGCGGTTCCACCCCGAAGGGCTGACCAATCAGCTGGCCATGCCTTTCTTCAAAGATGCGCTGATCAATCTGGGGATCTTCTTCGTGCCTTTCGGCATGATCGTGATTGTGGGCGCCGCCAATGCGGTGAACCTGACCGACGGGCTGGATGGTCTGGCAATCATGCCGGTGATGATCGCCGCCGGCACGATCGGCGTTATCGCTTATGTGGTCGGCACCTCGACCATGGCGAATTACCTCGGTGTCCATGCCGTGCCGGGTACGGCGGAACTGGTGATCTTCGCCTCGGCGCTGATCGGCGGCGGGCTTGGCTTCCTGTGGTATAATGCGCCGCCCGCAGCGGTGTTCATGGGCGATACCGGCTCGCTCGCGCTTGGCGGCGCTTTGGGCGCGATGGCGGTCTGCACCAAACACGAGATCGTTCTGGCCATCGTCGGCGGCCTTTTTGTGGTCGAGGCGCTGAGCGTGATCATCCAGGTGCTGTACTACAAACGTACCAAAAAGCGGATCTTCCTGATGGCGCCGATCCACCACCATTTCGAGAAAAAGGGCTGGGCCGAGCCGCAGATCGTGATCCGCTTCTGGATCATCTCGCTGATCCTCGCGATGATCGGGCTGGCGACGCTGAAAGTGCGCTGAGGCCGGGCCCCGAAATCCGGTAAGGACCGCCGCTTTCCCTGACGGTGAACCTTGCGTTCTTTTGTTCCCCCGGGGCCGTCAGGTCCGGACCCGGGGGGCTGCATCCCTGTCATGCGGGATCAGTTTGAGCTGAGGCAATCCGCGGTGGCGATCACGGCATCACGGGTTCCCGTGAGATCAAGCAGCGCCACCTCGCCGTCGGAATTTGACAGGCTCAGCGTATTTTTCAGCGCCAGATCCGTAATGAATTCCTCATTCTCGATCAGCACGATAATGCCGCCGATCTCATGGTCACTCACGCCATGGCCATCGGCCTCCCATTCCTGGCCATCCAGATCGATGGTCATCGGATAGGCCTTGCCATCGGAAATATCGGTCCAGTCGCTGTTGAACACGGCCATGAAAGCCGCATCTTCTTTGAGATCAAAGCCGACCTGAACGATTGATCCGTCCTCGAACGCGGACATCATATAACAGCCGCCGCCCATATTCGCGTCGCGGTAGATCTCCCAGCCGCCTGCCTCGCCGACCACTTCTGCGGCCTGGCCCGGCGCGAGCGACACCATCAGAGCAATGCCGGCAAGCGTAAAATTTCTGAACATTATATTAATCTCCTCTGAGTATGAGAGGATGTCTGGCATCGGCTTTGGGTTCCCGCAAGGGGCGAACTCCCTCTCATCCGGTATCGTTCTGGTTTGCATCACCGGCTCAGTGTGCTGATCCGACCTTGCCTGATCTCCGGCGGGGAGGGGCGGTCTCAGCGATCCAGCGCGCCTTTGCCGGCAAGGATCTTCGGGCGGAATTTCTCGATCCGTGCGATCCGCGTGGCCGATGTCTTCGCACCGCTCAGGTTGAAGGCGTAGCTTTTCTGCCGCCCCGGGGTCAGCGCGTGGAACGCCTCGGCCAGCTCCGGATCGGCGTCCAGCGCTTCGACAAGTTCATCCGGCAATGCAATCTCGCTGACCTTGCGGGGCGGCCGCAGGCCGGCCTCCGCATAGCCCATCGCCTCGCGCAGATATGCGGTGATCACCGGCTCCAGCGCAGTTACCCGGGTATTCTCGGTGAAGCGGATCATATCGGGGTGTTTCGTATTCGGCCCCTGGCGTTCAAGCACGCCATCGGGGTCTTTCATCAGCGCGGCGTTGAAGAAGCTCAGCCGGAAATCGCCCCTGAGCGCGCCGATGATCGCGATATTGCGGTCGGCATGGACATAGCAGGGATGGCCCCATTTCACGACCTCTGCCAGACCGGCGGCCCGGCAGATCCGCCGCAGCTCTGCCAGACCTGCCGCCCAGAGGCGGGTCGAACAGTCCGGTGTCGAGAATCGCGGGCAGCGCCCGCAGCCGAGAGTGAAATAATCCTCGATTTCGGAAATCATCATCGGGCTCGCCTCCTGCAGCTGGCCCGCCCAGCCTGGCAGATCCGGCCGCGCAATGCAAAAAGGGGCGGCAAAACTGCCGCCCCTTCCGCTTCTGATCCCGCCGGGTGACGAAGATCAGAATTTCATCACATAGGAGACGCTGGCGACCAGCGGATCGATCTCGGTCTTGCCGATTTTCGTTCCGTTCAGCAGCACATCGCTGTCGATATCGATATAGCGGATATCGGCGCGCAAAGCGGCCTTTTCGCTGATCGCGTAATCCACGCCGATGGTCGCGGCGAGGCCGAAGCTCTCCCTGATCTTCAGCGTGCCGAGCGAGGATTTCTCTTCGAAGAATTTGGTGTAATTCACCCCGAGCCCGACAAAGGGCGTGAATTTGCTGGTGGTCGGGATATGCCAGTTGACGCTGAGGGTCGGCGGCAGCTGTTTGGTCGAGCCGATCTCGCCCAGCCCGGCCAGGCTGATATCATGTTTGAAAGGTGCTGCGGCCAGCAGCTCGATCCCGATATTGTCGCGGATGAAATATTCCAGTGTCAGGATCGGGCGGGTGTTCTTGCCGATGCTCGAATCCATCCCGGCCAGAGCGCCGTTATTGTCCTTTGGCGCGACGGTTCCGATCCCGAAGCCGAGGGTGATGGTACCGGCTTCCTGCGCAAGGGCAGGGGCGGCGGTGACGAGAGCGGCGAGAAGCGCGGCGGAGAGATGTTTCATACCCGTTACTTTCTGTTTTCAACACCAGCAGGACTAGCCTGTCGCAGCGATGGGGCATTGACGCAGGTCAAAATGGCGGTTTTCGGGGCTGCGACAGATTGGCTCACCGGGGCGCCATCTTGCGCCTGCCGGGGCACTGGCGCATTGTCGGATGCGGAAAATGGCGCCCTTCCGGCGACGGGGGCGGGGCAGAAATGGCAGGCGGCAGAAATGATTGCGGTACGTGGCTATCAGGGGCAGAAGGTTGCGGTTCTGGGGCTGGGGCGGTCTGGCCTTGCCACGGCCCGGGCCCTGATCGCGGGCGGCGCCGAGGCGCTGCTATGGGATGACAGCCCCGAATCGCGCGGGCTGGCCGAGGCCGAGGGCTTTGCCCTTACCGATCTGACGCGCAATGCGGCCCTCGAAGGTGTGGCCTGCCTTGTGACTTCGCCCGGGATCCCGCATCTCTACCCGCATCCCAATCCGATCATCGCCCGCGCGCTCGAGCTCGGGGTGCCGGTCGACAATGATATCGGCCTTTTCTTCCAGTCCTGGGGTGGGGGCGAATGGGAAGAATTCGACCAGGTCCCCAAAGTTGTCTGCGTCACCGGCTCGAACGGGAAATCGACCACCACGGCGCTGATCCATCATATTCTCGAAGTCGCGGGCCGCCCGACCCAGATGGCCGGCAATATCGGAAAGGGCGTGTTGTCGATCGACCCGCCACGTGATGGCGAGGTGCTGGTGCTGGAGCTTTCCTCCTACCAGACCGATCTGGCGCGCGCGCTGACGCCGGATGTGGCGGTCTTCACCAATCTCTCGCCCGACCATCTGGACCGCCATGGCGGCATGGGCGGCTATTTCGCGGCCAAGCGCCGGCTTTTCGCCGAGGGCGGGCCGGATCGTGCGGTGATCGGTGTCGATGAGGTCGAGGGGCGGTTTCTTGCCGGGCAGATGGCGCAGGGGTCGGGCGATGACCGGGTGATCCGGGTATCGTCGGGGCAAAAGCTTGAAGGCTTTGCCTGGTCGGTTTTCGCGCGCAAAGGCTTTCTGGCGGAATGGCGGCGCGGGCGGCAGATGGCATCCGTGGATCTGCGCGGCATTTCCGGCCTGCCGGGCGCACATAACCACCAGAATGCCTGTGCGGCCTGGGCGGTGGCGCGGACCCTGGGGCTTGCGCCGAAACTCATCGAGGGGGCTTTGCACTCTTTCGCAGGCCTTCCCCATCGCAGCCAGCTGGTGGGCGAGCGGACAGGGGTGAAATTCATCAACGATTCAAAGGCCACCAATGTCGACAGCGCCGCAATGGCGCTGCGCGCCTTCCCGAAAATTCGCTGGATCGCGGGCGGGATGGGCAAGGATGGCGGCATTGCGAGCCTCGCGCCGGATCTTGCCCCTGTGGTGAAGGCCTATCTGATTGGCCATTCCGCCCGCGATTTCGCGCTGCAGATCGGCCAGACCCCGCATGAGATCTGCGAGACGATGGAGCGCGCGGTCACCCGTGCGGCGGAAGAGGCAGAGCCGGGCGAGGTGGTGCTGCTTGCACCCGCCGCGGCGAGTTTCGACCAATATCCGAATTTCGAAAAACGCGGCGAGGATTTCACCCGGATCGTGCGGGCGCTGCCAGGGATCGCTTAGCCCTGATGGGCTTTGCCGCCCTCAGAACGCGTTTGGTCTGAGCAGCGCCAGCGTGAAGCGGTGAAAGGTTGCAAGAATCGCACCAATTGCGATCAGCGTCAGGATGCCCGTGGTCATTGCCGCGCCGCCGCCAAGGAATGCGCCCCAGATCACGGCGCTCAATGAGCCATAAGCCCCGTATTTGCATAACATCGCCGTGCCGATGCCGATGGCCACCCAGAAGGGGCCCAGGATCAGCGGTGAGAGAAAAAGCAGGTAAAACAGCATCTGGAGTGCGGATTGGTCCGGGCCGCCGCTCTGGCCGGGACTTTGACCGGCGCCTGGCCCTACAGCCAGATCCATGAGGATCCAGCCGATACCACCGACCAGGGACGGCACCAGGCACCAGGCCAGCGTGGTGAGGGTCAGCGTCTTCGCCCCGATAAGACGCATCCCGCGCGGGGCAGACACGAAAAGGCTCACGTTACGCTCTCCGAAATCACTGTCACTGTTACTGGCGCCCTGACCGATCCGCTGCACTGACAGTGCCATAACGGCCCGGCGATGTCAGGCCGGGTTTTTCGACGGGCGCAGATGGCCCGTCGCCGCATAGAGACGCCGCCGCATGATCCTGTCGCCGCTTCAGCCCGCCTTCTGGCCTCCGATTGTCAGCCCGCCGATCATCAGCGTCGGCTGCCCCACACCCACCGGCACCCATTGCCCGGCTTTGCCGCAATTGCCGATGCCGGGGTCAAGCTGCAGATCATTGCCGATGGCGCGGATGCCCTTCAGCGCGGTCGCCCCGTCTCCGATCAGCGTGGCCCCCCGGATTGCCTCACCGACCTGGCCATTCCTGACCCGGTAGGCCTCGGTGCAGCTGAACACGAATTTGCCGGAGGTGATATCGACCTGGCCGCCGCCGAACCCCACCGCCCAGATCCCGTCTTTCAGATCGGCCAGAACCGCCGCCGGATCATCCTTGCCCGAAAGCATATAGGTATTGGTCATGCGCGGCATCGGGATATGGGCATAGCTTTCGCGCCGCCCGTTGCCGGTGGGGGCCACACCCATCAGCCGCGCGTTCTGACGGTCCTGCATATAGCCGACCAGCACCCCATCCTCGATCAGCACGTTTTTACCCGAGGGCGTGCCCTCATCATCGAAAGTCAGCGAACCGCGCCGGTCCGGGAGCGTGCCGTCATCGAGCACGGTCACCCCTTTGGACGCGATTTGCCTGCCCATCAGCCCGGCAAATGCCGAGGTCTGTTTGCGATTGAAATCGCCCTCAAGCCCATGGCCGATCGCTTCATGGAGGAGGATCCCCGGCCAGCCCGGGCCGAGCACCACATCCATCATCCCAGCCGGTGCCGGCACCGCCGTCAGATTCACCCGCGCGATGCGGATCGCCTCGGTGATGGCCGCTTTCCAGTTCGCGGGCGCCAGCAATTCCGCCAGACCATGCCGGCCACCCCCGCCCGAAGATCCGCTCTCGCGCCGGCCGTTTTCCTCAAGGATCACCGAGACATTGAGCCGCGCCATCGGGCGGATGTCTGACAGCCGCAGCCCTTCGGGGCGCAGGATCTCGACCTCCTGCAGGCTCGCGGATAGCGAGGCTGAAACCTGGACGACACGTGCATCCTGGTCGCGGGCAAAAGCGTCGATCTCTTTCAGGATGTCGATTTTGCCGGCGAAGGAGGTGTCCTCCAGCGGGTCAACCGCCCGGTAGAGATGGTGATTGGTGCCCGGGGGAGGGGGGGCCAGCACACCGCCGCCATCCCCTACCGCCAGCCGTGCCGTGCCGACCGCGCGCCTGAGCGCATGTTCCGAGATTTCCGTCGAATGGGCATAGCCCGCGACCTCACCCCGGACGGCGCGCAGTCCGAACCCCTCGCTTGCATCATAGCTGGCATTGCGGATGCGGCCATCATCTAAAACGAGGCTCTCGCCCCGCCGGCGTTCCAGAAACAACTCGCCGTCATCGGCGCCGGCAGTGGCCTCACGCAAAAGGCCAAGCGCGGCAGACTCGTCAAGTTTTTCCTCGAAAGGGCGGAAAGGGGCGGTGCTCATTGGGTATGTCCTTGATTCAGGTCAACCAGGCCGGGCTGCGACATCATGGTTTCTCTTGTCGTCCTGCGCCCAATATGGTTTGAACGACAGCGGAAACAATGGGATTCCTCACCGCTTCGTGACAGGAGGGGCAGGGTTTCCTCAAGGCAGCGGCAACAGGCCGCACCCAGAAGCGGGACGAGACATGCGTGTGATCACCACTCTGAAGGGCGCTGCCCTTGCAGGTTTTGCGGCACTGGCCTCCGGGTCGGCCATGGCACAGACCCTTGAAATCATTGGACAGCCTGTCGACCGAGGGGTGAATTTCCAGACCGCCGCGACCGAGCTGGCGCATGACAAGCACTTCCTTGACGACATGGTTTTGTGGATCATCACGGTCGTGACCATCTTTGTGATGGCGCTTTTGCTGATCGTGATCCTGCGCTTCAACAGCCGGTCGAATCCGGTGCCGCGCAAATTCACCCATAACACGCCGCTGGAAATTGCATGGACCCTGGTCCCGATCATCATCCTGATCGTGATCGGCGTCTATTCGATGCCGGCGCTGAAAAAACAGCAGACCTTCCCCGAAGGCGATGTGGTCATCAAGATCACCGGCAACCAGTGGAACTGGAGCTATGAATATCCGCAGATCCTGGATGAAAGTGGCTCGGCCCTTGCCTTTGGCAGCTTCATGATCGGCGGCAATGCCTGGGATCAGACGCTGGAAGACGGGCGCAAGCTGGTCGGCAACGGTACCCTGACCGCCGATGCCATCGAAGGGCTGGAGCGCGCCGGCTATACCAAAGACCAGTTCCTTTTGGCGACCGATACCGCGATGGTGGTCCCGGTGAACAAAAAGATCCTGCTGCAGATCACCGGCTCGGACGTGATCCACTCCTGGACCATCCCGGCTTTCGCGGTGAAACAGGATGCTGTCCCGGGCCGTATCGCGCTGGCCTGGTTCGAAGCCGACCGCGAGGGTATCTTCTTTGGTCAGTGCTCGGAACTGTGCGGCAAGGACCACGCCTATATGCCGATCACGGTCAAGGTTGTCTCGCAGCAGGCCTATGACGCCTGGGCGAAAGAGGCGGCCGCGACGGGCGAAGTTGTGCTGGCCAATACGCCGGCGGCTGATGCCTCGGTTTCGCTCGCGTCGAACTGAGACGTCTGCGGCAGAATGAACCCCAGGGCAGGGGCCGGGCGACAGCCACGGCCTCTTTGCGCAAGGTGAAGGTGGAGTGGAATGAGCAATACCGGCTCATATGAGCGTGCAGACCGCGCGCCTGGTGAGGGCAGTTTCGGCGATTACGTGCAGCTGCTGAAGCCGCGTGTGATGTCGCTGGTGGTCTTTACCGCGCTGGTCGGGCTCCTGGTCGCGCCGGTGCATCTGCACCCGGTCGAGGCCTTTTCGGCCATTCTCTTCATCGCGCTTGGCGCCGGAGCCTCGGGCGCGCTGAATATGTGGTGGGATGCCGATATCGACGCAGTGATGCGGCGCACCCAGTCGCGCCCTGTCCCCTCGGGCCGGGTCGAGCCGGGCGAGGCGCTCGGGATCGGGCTGTCAATGTCGGTGCTTTCCGTGCTGATGCTGGGGCTTGCGACCAACTGGCTGGCGGCGGGGCTGCTGGCATTCACGATTTTCTTCTATGCCGTCATCTATACGATGTGGCTGAAACGCTGGACGCCGCAGAACATCGTGATCGGCGGCGCGGCGGGGGCCTTCCCTCCGATGATCGGCTGGGTGGCGGCGACGGGCTCGGTCGGGCTTGAGGCCGTGCTGATGTTCGCGCTGATCTTCATGTGGACGCCGCCGCATTTCTGGGCGCTGGCGCTGTTCATCAACAGCGACTACTCCAAGGCGAAAGTGCCGATGCTGACCGTGACCCACGGCAAGAAATCGACCCGCGCCCATATCATCGTCTATACGCTTCTTCTGACCCCGGTGCCGCTCTGGGCCGCGATGACGTCGATCGGGGGACCGCTGACGCTGGCGGTGGCGCTGATCCTGAACGCGATCTTCCTCATCGGCGCGGTGATGATCTGGCGTCGTGACGAGGCCACGGCCGAGGCCGATGGCTACCGCGTCGAGAAGCGCTTCTTCGCCTTCTCGATTCTTTATCTTTTCCTGCATTTCGGTGCATTCCTGGCCGAGGCGGCTTTGCGCCCCTATGGTCTCGGAGGCTGGTGAGACATGGCGCTGCAACCCACACATGAACTTCACAAACGGCGCTTTGGCCGCAATGTCGGCGTGGCGGGGCTGCTGCTTGCCTTCGTCGTGCTGGTCTTCGTTCTGACCATGGTGAAAATCCAGCGCGGCGAGCCGGTGCAGGGCTTTGACCATGTGCCGGTCGCGGAACGCGCGGCGGCTGCCCCCTCAGCCCCGGCAGGGGAGGCAGCACAATGAGCGGTCCTCAGCCCGGACGTCAGCATAAGAAAACCGGTCTGATCCTTGCGGGGGTGGTGCCGGTGATGCTGGGTCTGTCATTCGCCGCAGTGCCGTTTTACGACTGGTTCTGCCGGGTTACGGGCTTTGGCGGCACGGTGCTTGTGGCGCCTGAGCCGTCTTCCGCGATGATCGACCGCGAGATCACCATCCGCTTTGACGCCTCGCGCGCCTCGGGCATGCCCTGGGAGTTTCGCCCCGAGCTGACCGAGATGAAGGTGAAGATCGGCGAGAATGCGCTGGCCTTTTACGAGGCCTATAACCCGCTCGACACCGTCACCGCCGGGACTGCGAGCTATAATGTCGCCCCCTATGCGGCGGGTGGCTATTTCGTCAAAGTGCATTGCTTCTGCTTTGAACAGCAGGTGCTGAAACCCGGCGAGCGGGTGATGATGCCGGTGAGCTTCTATGTCGATCCGTCGATCATGGATGATCCCGAAGGCAAGGTGCTGAAAGAAATTACGCTGAGCTATACGTTCCACACGACGCCCGTACCCGACGGCTATGCGGCGTCAGAGGTCAGCCCGGCAGTGGCAGAGACGGCACCCGCCGTCGCAGCCAATTGAGACAGACGTGAGAGACGGCGCGCCCGGGCGGCGTGCTGAATTTACGAAACTGAAATAAGACGCCTGTTAAAGGATACGAGGGAACGGATACCGGCCATGGCCCACGCAAAGAACCACGATTACCATATTCTGCCACCGTCGATCTGGCCTTTCGCGCTTGCGGTCGGCGCCTTCATCATGCTGTTCGGCGGTGTGCTCTGGCAGGGCGCCCGGGTCGAGGTGCTTGAGACCAGCAGCGCGCTTCTCAAAGCCACCGCCCATAATCCCTGGGTCTTCCTGATCGGCCTTGCGATGGTGCTTTACTGCATGTTCGGCTGGTTCTCGGCGATGACCAATGAAGGCCAGACCGGCGACCATACCCCGGTCGTCCGCATCGGCCTGCGCTATGGCATGATCCTGTTCATCATGTCCGAAGTGATGTTCTTCTCGGCCTGGTTCTGGGCCTTCTTCAAGATCAAGCTCTTCCCGCTGACCGAAGGCTACCCCTGGGTCGATGGCACCTGGCCGCCCGCCGGCATCGAGACCTTTGATCCCTGGCATCTGCCCTTCATCAACACGCTGATCCTGCTTCTGTCGGGCTGTGCCGTTACCTGGGCCCACCATGCCCTGACGCATGAAAACAACCGCAAGGACATGATCAACGGGCTGATCATCGGGGTTGCGCTCGGGGTAATCTTCACCTTCCTGCAGGCCTATGAATACAGCCATGCCGCCTTTGGTTTCGCCAATAACGCCGAAGGCGCGCCCTCGGTCTATGGTGGCGCTTTCTACATGGCGACCGGCTTCCACGGCTTCCACGTGATCATGGGGACGATCTTCCTCTTCGTCTGCCTGATGCGCGCGGTGAACGGCCATTTCACCCAGGCGAACCATGTCGGCTTCGAGGCTGCGGCCTGGTACTGGCACTTCGTCGATGTGGTCTGGCTCTTCCTCTTCTTCGTGATCTATGTCTGGGGCCAGTAAGCCCCGCCATTGTGACTGATCCTGGCGCGGGCTCCCGGAACGGAGCCCGCGTTTTCCGTTCCGAAGACCAACAGGAGGCCCCGATGCGGCAGATCCTTTTCGCGCTGGTAATCGGCGTTCTCGGCACCGGGGTGCTTGTCCGGCTCGGGCTGTGGCAGCTGGAGCGGCTGGACTGGAAGGAGGCGATGATCGCCGAAGCGGCCGCGATGATGGCCGAAGCCCCGGTGGCGCTGCCGCAGCAGCCTGACCCCGCGCGTGACCGCTACCGTCCCGTCACGGTTGCAGGCAGCTTTACCCAGGATGAGGCGCATGTCCTGACCTCGACCCGAGATCAGGGGCCGGGCTACCGCATCATCACCGCTTTCGTGACCGAAGACGGCCGGCGGATCATGATCGACCGCGGCTATGTGCCGGAAACCGCGCGCAAGACCCTGCGCCCCGGTCACGCGGCCAGCATCACCGGCAATCTGAACTGGCCCGATGACATGACCTCTTCGACGCCCGCGCCCGATACAGTGGCCAATCTCTGGTTCGGCCGCGATGTAGAGGCGATGGCGGCGTATCTCGGGACCGAAAAGGTCATGGTGATCGCAAGCACGGATACCGGCGATGGCGTCACCGCGCAGCCGGCAACGGCGGCTTTCCGCAATGATCATCTCGGTTATGCGGTGACCTGGTTCGGTCTGGCCCTTGTCTGGGCGGGGATGACACTCTACTGGCTCTGGCGTATCAGGGCGCGCAAGGTCTGAAGGGCGGAACTCATGCGATATATCTCGACACGCGGCCAGGCGCCGGTTCTCGGTTTCGGCGAAGCGATGATGACGGGCCTCGCCCGCGATGGCGGCCTTTACGTCCCCGAGACCGTGCCGCATTTCACCCATGAGGGCATCGCGTCCTTGCGCGGCCTCTCTTACGAGGATCTCGCCTTTCGGGTGATGAAACCGTTCATCGGCGATTTCTTTGCGGATGATGAATTCCGTGCCCTGCTGGCAAAGGCCTATGCCGGTTTCGGCCATAATGCCCGCGCGCCGCTGGTGCAGCTTGGCCCGAACCATTTCCTGATGGAACTGTTCCACGGCCCGACGCTGGCGTTCAAAGATTTCGCGATGCAGATCATCGGCCAGATGATGCAGGCGGCTCTGGCCAAAACCGGCGAACGCATCACCATCGTCGGCGCGACCTCGGGCGATACCGGTTCGGCCGCGATCGAGGCCTTTCGGGGCCTGAAGAATGTCGATGTCTTTATTCTCTTCCCGCATGGCCGCGTCTCGGAAGTGCAGCGCCGCCAGATGACGACGCCGTCTGAGGCCAATGTCCATGCGCTCGCGGTGGAGGGCGATTTCGACGATTGCCAGGCCCGGCTGAAGGATATGTTCAACGATTTCGACTTCCGTGATGGCGTCCGTCTCGCGGGGGTGAATTCGATCAACTGGGCGCGGGTGCTGGCCCAGGTGGTCTATTACTTCCATGCTGCGCTCGCACTTGGCAGCCCGGATCGCGAGATCAGCTTCACCGTGCCGACCGGCAATTTCGGCGATGTTTTCGCGGGCTTTATCGCGCGCGAAATGGGGCTGCCGATCAAACGGCTGGTGATCGCCACCAATGAAAACGACATCCTGCATCGCTGCATGGAGACCGGCGCCTATACCAAACATGGCGTTGTGCCGACGATCAGCCCGTCGATGGATATCGAGGTCTCGTCGAATTTCGAGCGCGCGCTGTTCTGGGCGCATGGCAGGGATGGTGCCGCGATCCGCGAGCTGATGGCAGAGCTCTCGACCAATGGCGGTTTTTCCCTGTCGCAAAACGCTATGACGGCACTGACCAATGTCTATGACAGCGGCGCGGTGGATGAGGCGGGGACCTATGAGACCATCGCCACGATGCTAGCCGAGACGGGCGAGCTCCTCTGCCCGCATTCCGCCGTCGGTGTGAGTGTCGGAACAGTGCAGCAAAGGCACAACCCGGAGGTGCCGATGGTGACGCTTGCAACCGCGCATCCCGCGAAGTTTCCCGATGCCGTGGCAAAGGCAACCGGCATCCGCCCGGGCCTGCCGCCGCGCATGGCCGATCTCTTTGACCGGCCCGAGCGCGTGACTCGGGTGCCAAATGATCTTGAGGCGCTGAAAACCCTGATCCGCGCCAGGCTTGGCTGAATGCGGATGCCTCCGGCAGGAGTATCTGAGGCAGGAGGAGGCCGCGATTTCCTCCTGATGCAAATATTCCGGGGGAGGCTGCCGAAAGGCAGAGGGGGCAGCGCCCCCTTTTCTCATGCTTGCCCCGGGTGTAAGACGCCCCGATTGTCCCGCTTGTGAACGGAACCAGCCTTGACCGTCCAGATCCATACGCTTTCCAACGGATTTCGCATTGTGACCGAATCCATGCCTGGCCTGAAATCGGCCTCGGTGGGGATCTGGGTTGGTGCCGGGGGGCGGCACGAAAGCGTGGCCCAGAACGGGGTTGCGCATTTTCTGGAACATATGGCCTTTAAGGGCACCCCCTCGAGGTCCGCGCTGCGGATCGCCGAGGAGATCGAGGATGTCGGCGGCTATATCAACGCCTATACCTCGCGCGAAATGACCGCCTATTACGCGCGCTGCCTGTCGGAAGACGTGCCGCGCGCGCTGGAGGTGATCGCGGATATCGTCCTCAATCCGCTGTTCAACCCGGATGATATCGAGACCGAACGCCATGTGATCCTGCAGGAGATCGGGCAATCCAATGACACGCCCGATGATGTCATTTTCGACTGGCTGCATGAGGTCAGCTATCCCGGTCAGGCGTTCGGGCGTACGATTCTGGGGCCGGAAGAGCGGGTCTCGGCCTTCGGGCGCGAGGATTTCCTTGGCTTTGTCGCGCGCCATTACGGCCCGGACCGGATGATCCTTTCGGCTGCCGGGGGCATCAGCCATGCTGAGATCCTGCACCGCGCCGAGGCCCTCTTTGGCGGGCTTGCCCCGGTCGGGGCCGACGCGCCCGAGCCCGCCCGGTTTACTGCCGGCGAAAGACGGGAAGAAAAAGATCTCGAACAGGCGCATTTCGCGCTCAACCTCGAAGCGCCGGGCTTTCGCGATCCCGAGGTCTGGGCCTCGCAGGTCTGGACCACGGCGATGGGCGGCGGCATGTCCTCGCGTCTGTTCCAGAAGATCCGTGAGGAGCGCGGGCTTTGCTATTCGATCCACGCACAGCCGGCCGCCTATGAGGATACCGGCCATGTCACCATTTATGCCGGGACTTCGGCGGCCGAGATCGGGGAACTGGCCGAACTGACCGTTCAGGAACTGAGGCGTTCGGCAGAGGATATGTCAGAGGCAGAGGTCGCGCGGGCAAAGGCGCAACTGACGGCGGGGCTGGTGATGGGGCTGGAAAGCCCGTCCTCGCGCGCCGAGCGCAATGCCCGGCTGCTCGCGATCTGGGACCGGGTTCCCGACCTAGACGAAGCGGTTTCGAAGATCGGAACGGTCAGCCTTGAGGCGGTGCGCGCGCAGGGCGCGCGGGTCTTGCAGGGGCAGGCGGCGGTGGCGGTCTATGGACCGATTTCCCGTGCGCCCTCGCTTGCGGATATGATGGCAGGGATGCGGGCATAATGCTTGGCCTGGCGCGCAGGGTCAGGATCGAGACCGAGAGGATGACGCTGCGCCTGCCGATCCATGATGACTGGCGGCAATGGAGCGCGCTGCGCGCCGAAAGCGAGGGGTTTTTGAAACCCTGGGAGCCGGTCTGGTCGGATCAGCATCTGTCGCGGCGCAGTTTCTCGGGCAGGGTATACTGGGCGCGGCGCGCTGAGGCGCAGGGGAGCGCGCTGCCCCTTGTCATGCTGCGGCGCGAGGATCAGCGCATCGTCGGCTCGATCACGCTCGACAATATCCGCCGGGGACCGGCGCAGACCGGGACGCTGGGCTATTGGGTGGGCGAAGCTTATGCGCGCCAGGGCCTGATGCGGGAGGCGATCCTGGGTGTTGTGCATCACGCCTTCACCCGGATGGATCTCAGCCGGATCGAGGCGGCCTGCCTGCCGGAAAACCTTGCGTCCAGGGGCGTGCTGGAGAAGACCGGCTTCAAATATGAGGGTGTGGCGCAGGCCTATCTGCAGATCAACGGGCGCTGGCGCAACCATGTGCTTTATTCCGCTCTGCGCGCGGACCGGCGCGGACGGACAGATGTGGGGCCAGCCTGAGACTGGCCAATACCGGCCCGCTGCCATGACGCGATGCCGGAGTTTTTCAAAAACTCCGGACCGATTTCTGTACAGAAATCGGGCGCGCGACGGGGGCGCCGGAGGGAAGAGGAGACGGGGTTTTGCTCAATCCGGCGGATGAGGCTTTTATCGGGCAGCTCAGGTCGCATTTGCCCGAGGGGCGCCTGCGTGCGGCAGAGCCGCGGCATCTGACCGAGCCGCGCGGCAAATGGCAGGGCCGGCCCGGGCCGCTTGCGGTCCCGAAAAGCCGCGAGGAAGTCTCGCAGATCCTTGCTGCCTGCAATGCGGCTTCGGTGCCCGTTCTGCCCTGGGGGGGCGGCACCGGGCTGGTGTCGGGTCAGGTCATGCCCGAGGGGCCTGTGCCGCTGATCCTGTCCCTTGAGGCGATGGCGGGCCTGCGCGGTCTCTGGCCCGATGAGAACAGCATCACCGTTGAAGCCGGGATGACGCTCGCTGCCGTTCAGGAAGCAGCCCGCGCCGCCGGCCGGATCTTCCCGCTCTCGCTGGCCTCCGAAGGCACGGCCACGATCGGCGGCAATCTTGCGACCAATGCCGGCGGCACCCAGGTGCTGCGCTATGGCACCGCCCGCGAACTGTGCCTCGGGATCGAGGCGGTGCTGGCCAGTGGTGAAGTGATTTCTGGGCTCAGGCGGCTCCGGAAGGACAATACCGGCTATGATCTGCGCGATCTGATCGTGGGTTCGGAAGGCAGTCTTGCCGTGATCACCGCCGCCAGTCTGCGCCTGTTCCCGACCCCGAAAAAGCGTGTGGTCGCCATGCTGGCCGTGTCATCCCCCGAAGCGGCGCAGGCGCTGCTCCGGCTTTCCGAGGCAGATCTGGGCGGTCTGGTATCCGGATTCGAACTGATGTCACGTGCAGGGTTCGATTTTCTTGCCGAAACCGGGTTTGATCTGCGCGCGCCCTTTGATCCGCTGCCTGACTGGCTGGTGCTGATCGAACTGGGCCTTCCCGGCGCAGTTGACGCAGAGGCCGCAATGGCGGGCCTGTACGAACAGGGCGCCGAACTCGGACTTGTGCTCGATGGTGTGATCGCGACGTCCGAAGCCCAGGCCGACCATCTCTGGGCCCTGCGCGAGACCATTCCCGACGCAAATCGCCGCCTTGGCTCGATTTCCAGCCATGATGTGTCGCTGCCGCCCGGAGCAATCCCGGATTTCATCCGGGAGGCCAGCGGCCGCCTGACAGGACTGGCGGATGTAAGGATCAATTGCTTTGGCCATCTCGGCGATGGAAATCTGCATTTCAACCTGTTTCCCGCCAAAGGCCGCAGCCGCAGTGACTATGCGGGGCAGGCGCCGGCGCTGTCAGATCTGGTACATCAGATGGTTGACGCGGCCGGGGGCAGCATATCGGCCGAACATGGCATCGGGCGGCTGAAAACCGGAGACCTGCAGCGTTACGGCGATCCCGGCCGACTGGCGGCGATGCGCCGGATCAAGACGGCGCTTGACCCGAAAGGCATCCTCAATCCTGGTGCGGTGCTGCCGCTCTGAGCGCGCGTCGGCCCGCGTCACAGACCCTCAAAGGCGCAAAGGCAGCGGACATCCATCCCGAGCGCCTCGAGCTTTTTGCGCCCGCCCAGATCGGGCAGATCGACCACGAAAGCACAGCCGATCACCTCGGCGCCGAGCCGTTCGATCAGCGAAATCCCGGCCGCCGCTGTGCCGCCGGTGGCCAGAAGGTCATCGACCACCAGCACCCGCTCGCCGGCCAGAAGCGCATCCTCATGGATCTCGACCACCGCCTCGCCATATTCCAGCTGATAGGCCTGACTTATGGTCTGCCCGGGCAGTTTGCCCTTTTTGCGCACCGGGACAAAACCGGTCGACAGCTGATGCGCCACCGCGCCACCAAGGATGAAGCCGCGCGCCTCAAGCCCCACCACCTTGTCGATCCGCATCCCGGCCCAGGGCGCGAGCAGCTGATCGACACACATGCGAAAGCCGCGCGGATCGGCGAAGAGCGTGGTCACATCGCGAAACAGGATCCCTTCATGCGGGAAATCGACAATGGTGCGGATATAGTCGCGGACGGTTTTTTGCATCTCTGGTCTTCCGGTTACAGCAGGCGACCCGCTTACAACAGGCGGCCGGCGACCGCGTCAAGCTTCGCCACCAGCTTTGGGTCACGTTTCGCAGGGGCCGTCATCAGCGCGATCTGCAGCGCCTGGTCACAGCCGCAGGGGCAGGGCGCCCGCCCGGTGCCAAGCGCCGCCGGCAATGCGGCCACGACCTCGCGCGCTTTGGCGGCATTGCCGGTCAGCGTCGCGATCACCGCCGCCACATCCACCGCATCATGGTCAGGATGCCAGCAATCGTAATCGGTCACCATGGCGAGGCTCGCATAGCAAAGCTCTGCCTCGCGGGCGAGCTTTGCCTCGGGCATCGCGGTCATGCCGATCACATCGGCGCCCCATTGCCGGTAAAGCCGGCTTTCGGCCAGGGTCGAGAATTGCGGTCCTTCCATCGCGATATAGGTGGCACCGCGATGGAGCGTGATTCCCGCAGACAGCGCCGTCTCCGCCACCAGATCGCCAAGCCGCGCACAGGTCGGATGGGCAAAGCCGACATGGGCCACGAGCCCTTCGCCGAAGAAGCTTTTTTCGCGGGCGAAGGTGCGGTCGATGAACTGGTCCACCAGCACAAACTCCCCCGGTGCACGGTCCTCGCGCAGTGATCCCACCGCCGAGACGGCCAGGATATCGGTGCAGCCGATCCGCTTAAGCGCATCGATATTGGCACGATATGGCACCGAGGACGGGCTGTGGACATGGCCGCGCCCGTGCCGGGGCAGGAAGGCAATCGGCAGCCCGCCGAGCCGCCCGACCAGGATTTCATCCGACGGCGCCCCCCAGGGCGTTGTGACGGTGACCCATGAGGCGCCCTCGAGCCCGTCGATCTGATAGACACCCGAGCCGCCGATGACGCCGATCATGGTGTGACCGGTTGTGGTCTGCCCGGGAATATCCTGCATATCTTTGTCCTTCCTGATGCCGGCCAAAAGCTAGCGCCCCTGCCGCATTGCGGCAAGAGATCCTGCACAAGGGATCCGGGTATTCGGGTCAGCGGAAGATCAACTTCCTCCTGAAGAAAATAGTTCCGCCGGAGGCATCCGACGATTCCCATCGGGAAATGCCGCCAGCCCCTTGCGCCTGGCGCGCCCGGGTTATAGGAAACCGGCGATTTTGGCGGGTGATTGTGACCCCGCCTTTGGGCAGAGCCCCAAAAGGGCCTCGGGGGGGTGCAGATGCCGCTTCTGGTAATGAAATTCGGGGGCACATCCGTCGCCGATATCGACCGTATCGCGAATGCCGCGAAGAAGGTGCAAAAAGAGGTCGAGCGCGGCTATGACGTGATCGTCATTGTCAGCGCGATGTCCGGCAAGACCAATGAACTGGTCGGCTGGGTCGAGGGTACTTCAAAGCTTTATGACGCGCGCGAATATGATGCGGTTGTGGCTTCGGGCGAAAATGTCACCGCCGGTCTGATGGCGCTGCGCCTTCAGGAAATGGGCGTGCCTGCGCGGTCCTGGCAGGGCTGGCAGGTGCCGATCAACACCACATCGGCGCATAGCTCGGCGCGGTTCGTTTCGATCCCGCGCGAAAACCTTGATGCGAAATTCGCCGAAGGTTTCAAAGTTGCCGTGGTTGCGGGCTTCCAGGGGATCTCGCCCGAGGGGCGGATCACCACGCTGGGCCGGGGCGGCTCGGACACGACTGCTGTTGCCTTTGCCGCCGCTTTCGGGGCCGAGCGCTGCGACATCTATACCGATGTTGATGGCGTCTATACCACCGACCCGCGCGTGAGCTCGAAGGCGAAGAAGCTCGACAAGATCGCCTTTGAGGAAATGCTGGAACTGGCATCTCTGGGCGCGAAAGTCCTGCAGACCCGTTCGGTTGAGCTGGCGATGCGCTACAAGGTGCGCCTGCGTGTGCTGTCCTCCTTCGAGGATACCGACGAGAACTCTGGAACCCTGGTCTGTGACGAGGAGGAAATCATGGAATCGAAAGTCGTAAGCGGCGTCGCCTTCTCGCGTGAAGAGGCGAAAATCACCCTGTTCACCATCGAAGACCGTCCGGGCGTAGCCCAGGCGATCTTTGGCCCGCTGGCCGAGGCCGGGGTCAATGTGGACATGATCGTCCAGAATATCTCGGAAAAGGACTATGACGAGCGCCATAGCGGTGCCGTCACCGATATGACCTTCTCCTGCCCGATCAACCAGGTCGAGCGCGCCAAAAAGGCGATGGAAGAGGCGAAGGCACGCGGCGAGATCGCCTATGACGAGCTGATCATCGACACCGATGTGGCCAAGGTCTCGGTCGTGGGTATCGGGATGCGCAGCCATGCCGGAGTTGCCGCGCGCACCTTCAAGGCGCTGGCGGCGGAAGGGATCAATATCAAGGTCATCGCGACCTCTGAGATCAAGATCTCGGTGCTGATCGACCGGAAATATCTGGAGCTGGCCGTTCAGGCGCTCCATGACGCTTTCGAGCTGGAAAAGGCCTGAGGCATCAGGCAGGAAAGAGTTACTGAAGCCGCACCGGTCCGGTGCGGCTTTTTCATATATGGTGAATTTATGAAGAAATTCTCAGGGATTGCAGCCGTTTTGACGCTTGCGGCCTGTATCGGCCCGGATGGAAGCTCCGGTTTGGGTGCTGATCGCAGCCAGCAGGTCTTTACCTTTACCATGAATGGCGGCGGCAAAGGCAGCAGTTGCAGCGTAACCGGTGCAGGCGGTCAGGTTTCCAGCGGCACCAATTATCTGGGCGCACCCTATGTGACGATACGCGGCAATGTGCGCCAGGGCGTGATTTTCTGCCAGGACGCGGCAGGTGGGCGCTATAGTACTATGGTCAACCAGCAATCCCCTGCCGGTCTGCGCAATGTGGAGGCAAGCGCCTCTGTCATTGGGATGCGCCGGGATGCCTATCCGGTGCGGATGCTGGTCAGCGGTGGCGCGCAGAGCTTTTATCGCGCCTTTGTCAGGCTGCGCTGACGCCGGTCGCCGCGCGGGTCTGCCCGGCTGCACAGCCTGTGATCTGCCCCTTCTTCAGGCTCTCCCGGTCAATCGCTGCGCTGCGGCGTCGAGCAACCGTTCCGTTTCCCGCAATCATGTGGTCTAAGGGGCGCAGACGCTTCGCAATTCCTGAAACCGGAGGTCGCGCCCCGATCATGCCCGAACGGACCGAGAGTGAGAGCCGCAGGCTGCTGCGGCGGTTGCGCGATGTGCTGGCCATGCCTGGAAAAGGCCAGGACAGGCTGGATCGCATCACCCATCTGATCGCCGATTCTATGGCGACCGAGGTCTGTTCGATCTATCTTTTCCGCGATGAGGAAACGCTTGAACTGTTCGCCACCGAAGGGCTGAAGAAATCCGCCGTCCACAAGACGCGGATGCGGCTGGGCGAGGGGCTGGTGGGGCGCGTGGCGCGCACCGGTCTGCCGGTGAACACCGCCGATGCGCCCGCGGAAAAAGGCTTCCGTTTCATGCCCGAGACCGGCGAAGAGATCTTTTCGTCTTTCCTCGGCGTGCCGTTGCAGCGGGTGGGTGAGAAGCTGGGCGTGCTGGTCGTGCAGTCGAAAGAGGCGCGGGTGTTTTCCGAGGACGAGCTGGATGCGCTGGAAGTGGTGGCCATGGTGCTCGCCGAGATGACGGAACTGGGCGCCTTTGCCGGCGATGATGGCGGCGGGCGTCCGATCCACCGCCAGTCGTTGATGTTTCGCGGCACCTCGGGCCAGGAGGGCGCTTCCGAGGGCAGGGTCTGGCTGCATGAGCCGCGGGTGGTGGTGACCAACCCGGTCGCCGATGATCCTTTGCTGGAAATCGACCGGATCCGCAATGCGGTGGGGCAGCTCCGCATTTCGATCGATGATCTGCTGGAGGCCGAGCAGCTTGACAAGGACCAGAAGCAGGTCCTGGAAGCCTATCGCATGTTCGCCCATTCGCGCGGCTGGCTGAAGCGGATGGAGGAAGACATTACCCTTGGCCTTTCGGCCGAGGCGGCGGTTGAAAAGGAACAATCGGCGGCGCGGGCGCGGCTGGAACAGGTGCCGGATGCATATTTGCGCGAACGCCTGCAGGATCTTGATGATCTGTCGAACCGGCTTCTCAGGATCCTGACCGGCCAGGGCGCGGATACCGGGGCGGCGATGCCGGAAAACCCGATCCTGATTGCCCGCAATATCGGCCCGGCGGAACTGCTGGAATATGGTCGCCGGCTGAAAGGCGTGGTGCTGGAGGAAGGCTCGGTCGGCTCTCATGCCGCGATTGTCGCGCGCGCTCTGGCGATCCCGCTGGTGATCCATGCCGAAAGGATCAGTGCCGAGGCACTTAATGGTGATAACATCCTGGTGGATGGTGATCAGGGTATCGTGCATCTTCGGCCCGATGAGACCGTTTCGCGCGCCTTCCGGGACAAGATTGCCATGCAGGCCGAAGCCCAGAAACGTTACGCCTCGCTGAAAGGCCTGCCGGCCCAGGCGAAATGTGGTGCGGTGATCTCTTTGCATATGAATGCCGGGCTGATGGCGGATCTGCCGAGCCTTGAGGGATCGGGTGCCGAAGGGGTCGGGCTGTTCCGCACCGAATTGCAGTTCCTGATCCGCAACAAGATGCCGAAACGGGCCGAGCTCGCCTCGCTTTATACCCGCGTGCTGGAGGCGGCCGGCGGACGGCGGGTCGCGTTCAGGACGCTCGATATCGGGTCGGACAAGGTCCTGCCCTATATGAAGCCGAATGACGAGCCGAACCCCGCAATGGGCTGGCGCGCGATCCGGGTGGGGCTGGATAAGCCGGGCGTTTTGCGTATGCAGATGCAGGCGCTGATCCGGGCGGCGGCGGGGCGGCCGCTGACCGTGATGTTCCCCTTCGTCGCGGAATATGGCGAGTTCATGCAGGCGCGCGCCCAGGTCCTGGGCGAGATCCACCGTGAGAAATCGCTGGGTCATCCGGTGCCGGAGACGCTTGAGATCGGCGCTATGTGCGAGACGCCTTCGCTCGCCTTCGCGCCGAGGGCGTTTTTTGATCAGGTGGATTTTGTCTCGGTCGGGGGCAATGACCTGAAACAGTTCTTCTTTGCGGCAGATCGCGAGAATGAACGGGTGCGCAAACGCTATGACACGCTGAATGTCAGTTTCCTGACCTTCCTCGAGCAGATCATCGCGCGCTGCGCCGAAACTGCGACGCCCTTGTCATTTTGTGGCGAGGATGCCGGGCGGCCGGTTGAGGCACTGGTTCTGGCGGCGCTTGGTTTCCGGTCGCTGTCGATGCGGCCGGCCTCGGTCGGGCCGGTCAAGGCGCTGATCCGCAGTGTCGATCTGGGCGAGGTGCGGGCAGTGATCGAGGCGGGGCGTGCGGCGGGGGATGAAACGATCCGGCCGCGGCTGATGGCCTGGCTGGCGACGCAGCCGACCTGACCAGAAGGGTTGAGCAGGCAGCACCCGGGAAAGGGAGGGGGCCAGCCCCCCTCGCGGCCAGGGCCGCTCTCCCCCCGGGATATTTAAGGACAGATGAAAATGGCTGCGGGGAAGCCGGAGCCGCAATGGCGCGGGATGCAGGTTCAGGACTATTGTGGCTGATCATAAGAAGGTCCTGCCGCACCTGGGCGTGTGCCCGTCGAATTCCGTGATAAGCTGCGGCATGGTCTTGTGGCGGAGTGGTTTCGCGAAACGCTGGCCTGGACTTTCTGCTCCCCCGTGCCGGGGACAATGACGGCATCCGGACCGAGGCGGCCAGTGCCCCGCTGTAAGCGGCGCGCGATATATAGCCGGCCCGGGGGAGTTCCTCCGGCACTCTCCCTTTGGTTAAGGCGATGCGGCAGCAGGCTTCTCGCTGCCTGAGCCGAGGTGGTTCGAATGAGGAAGATCGGTTTCACCGAGCCGCAGATCCTTGCAGGGCTGCGCGAGGCCGAGGGCGGCGGAGCTGTGTCGTGGGCAAGAGATCAGCAGCGGGAGCTCTTGCATGTGGCGTGCGAGCTATGGCGGCATGAACGCTTCCATGAGGATCCGGATGATGGCATCGGAAGACGAGCACCGGCGGCTCAAACGCATGGTCTGTGGACCTCGCCATGCCGACGGACCTGCTCTGGGAGGCCCCTCGAGGAAAGGGGAAGCTGCCGGAAAAACAACACGCGGCCCGCTCAACGCCAAGATGAGGCAGCGCGGCGCCATCAGTTCGAGGCCGCTGGCGAAGGCTGCGGGGGGCGAGGGAAGGTGGACTGCATTGCGCTGGCCTGCCGATGGTTCGCCTTCAGTGAGACCTGCTTCCGCGCACTGCGCATTGTCTGCGGGCCTGTCAGGCCCAGAAGCGGTTGCGTAGGATCTTGTGCGAGATGGAATTAACCGCGGCCGGATCAGGCCGGGGCAAGGCATCAAACGGGACAAGCCGGACATGTGCAGCGTGCCGCAAGCACCAAACCCTATGTCACCGATGGTTTTGCTTCGCGGGCCTGCGCTACGTGGGGGATCGCCATCGGTGATGGGCGTCGATTCAGGTCGCCGGACGGTCTGGACATCGTCAACAGCGTGAGTCAGAGGATCGAAGCCGACGTTTCACGGCCCGCTGATCGGATCATCGGCTGGCGCATCAAGCCTGCCACAAAACGTGGCACCAAGGGGCGGGAATACATCAGTGGCAAATTGCTGATCCGGGCGTCGGCACAGGGTATCGCCATCCGACCTGTCCGACCAGGACTGCCCTGGCTGAACGCCTGCACCGAGCGCTGCAACCGCATTGTCCTCCAGGAATGGCCGGAACACTACGTCATCGAAAGCAGCGGTGCGGTACAGGGTTTTGCCGCGTAACGACCCTGGGCCTGCACCCTATGTTACCGCCCATGCGGCAGGTGGGATTAGCAAGTTCGGATTGGCGCGTCGTCGGGTGCAGAGACAGGCCCGGTGTAAAGATGCGACCTTACAGATGTCGCGGCCCCGTTTGATCTTCGCGGATCAGATTCCCAGCCAACGTGGCCTGCGCGGTAGCACTTTGTTGTAATCGGGTTCTGAGATCCCGGCTCACCATCGTAGCGCCAGACCTCTCTCTGCCTTCTTTCACCCCAGAGCCTTGCGGCGAATGCCCGGCTTTGCGCTGTTGCTGCCGGAGCACGGTATGTCCCGCTTTTCACCATCATTGCCCAGACACTACGCGCCATCCGGCTGACCAGAGCGACACGACCTCGCCCGCTGTCGCTCCCGGCGGTTGAAAGACCTGTTTTCCGGGGGCAACGCGGAGGGTTGAGACCTCGTTCTTATTGGTTCCTCCCGATCCCGTCCGGATCACTATGGTACAAAACTGCCGTCAGGAGGGGGGGCAACCCATGACCAATGATCGGTCGAACATTGGACGCGGCGGCACTACACCTCTTCGGGACAACTGAAGATGACGGCGTGAAGTTTACGCCGGAATCCCGCTAGAATGGGGGGAATTACCTTCCTGGGCGATGCACAGGAGTGCGGCGCAATGCGGTGCCCGGGCGGCACGGCTCTGGATCACCAGGCCGGCTTTGACCGGCACGGCAAAGCCCAGCATCAGCGAAGACGCCATCGCCAGGGCGAGAAGGCGGAGAAAGCCGCGATGGCGGCGCGCGGGGCGGGAACGGGCGAAGCGCATCGGGGAGAACCTTTCCTGTATTCTGGCCGCAGATCTCGCAGGGCGGGCGGAGACGTGTCCAATGACGAAAACCGTCATCCTGCGGTGATTTGACAAAACAGAGGCGTGGGGGCAGGGTCTGGCGCCTGCGCCTGGCCCTTTCCGGCGCCCTCTCTCGCCCTGGTGTGATATGCCTGCCGACAGCCAGAATTCTGCCGCCGAACCCGCGCCCGCCCAATCCTCGCAGCCATTGCCCGGATCCGCATCGAAACATGCGGTTACCTTTGTTCTGATCACGGTTTTTCTGGACATGATCGGCTTTGGCATCATCATGCCGGTTCTGCCGCGGCTGATCGAAGAGGTGGGGCATGTCGGCCTTGACCGCGCCTCAGAGATCGGGGGCTGGATGTTTGCGGCCTTTGCGGTCTCGCAATTCATCTGCTCGCCGCTGGCGGGGAATCTGTCCGACCGTTTTGGCCGAAGGCCGCTTCTGTTGCTGGCGGTGTTCGGGCTGGGGGCCGATTTCCTGCTTTCGGCCTGGGCGCCGACCCTGTTCTGGCTCTTTGTCGGGCGGGTGCTTGCCGGGGTCTGCGGCTCAAGCTGGGTCATCGCCAATGCCTATATCGCCGATGTGACCGCGCCCGAAGACCGCGCCCGTGCCTTCGGGCTGATGGGCGCAGCCTTTGGTGTGGGCTTTGTGATCGGGCCGGCGATCGGCGGTCTGCTGGGAGAGATCGGCACCCGCATTCCCTTTATCGTGGCCGCCTGCGTCTCGTTCCTGAATTTCACCTATGGCTGGTTCGTGCTGCCAGAAAGCCTCGGCCGGGAAAAACGCCGCCGGTTCGAGCTGGCGCGCGCCAATCCCTTTGGCGCCTTCCGGGTCTTTCGCACCTATCCGGGGGCTGTGCCACTTTGCGCGGTGCTGTTCGTCTTCTTCTTCGCCTCTTCGGTCTATCCCGCGATCTGGACCTTCTGGGGCATGGCGAAATTCGGCTGGACCGAGGGCATGGTCGGGCTGACCCTGGCGGTGTTCGGCCTTGTGATGGCGGGGTTCCAGGGCGGGCTGACCGGGATCTTCGTGCGCCGGTTCGGCGAGCATCGCACGGCGCTGATCGGCCTCGTCTGCGCCACCATCGCCGCGACCGGCTATGGGCTTGCAGGCGGGCTGGGCGTGGTCGTGGTGCTGATGTTCGTCCATGGCCCCGAGGGCTTTGTCCATCCGATGATCATGGCGATCATGTCCCGCCAGGTGCCCGAAAACGCGCAGGGCGAACTGCAGGGCGGGATTTCGGCCATCACCAATATCGCCATGCTCTTCGGCACGGTTTTCTTCTCGCAGATCTTCGGACATTTCATGGCCGGGGGCCGCGAATGGCAATCGCCGGATGTGGCCTATTGGGTGGCCGGCGGCTGCCTCTCGCTTGCGCTTGTGCTGTTCATATGGCTGACAGGGACAACGGTGCGGAGTGCCACAGGGAAGGCAGCGGAAAAATGAGCGAGCGGTTCAGCGGCAGTTTCACCCAGCAAGAGCCGATCCCGGAGGCGGGTATCGAAGCGGCGCTGGCGGTTTTGCGCCACGGGCGGCTGCATCGCTATAATACGCTGGGCGATGAGATCGCCGAAGCCGCGCTGCTTGAGGAAGAATTCGCGGCTTTCACCGGCGCGCGTTATTGCCTCGGGGTGGCGTCCGGCGGCTATGCGATGGGCTGCGCGCTTCGCGCCGCGGGGCTGGAGCAGGGCGCGGCGGTTCTGACCAATGCCTTCACGCTCGCGCCGGTTCCAGGCGCTGTTCAGGCGGCAGGGGGCCATCCGGTTTTTGTCGAGATCACCGAAGACCTGGTGCTGGACTTCGACGATCTGGCTGCGAAGGCCCGGGCGACCGGCGCGCGCATCCTGCTTTTGTCGCATATGCGTGGCCATAGCTGCGATATGGAGGCGCTGATGGCGCTTTGTGGCGAACTGGGCCTGATCGTGATCGAGGATTGCGCCCATACGATGGGGGCGGAATGGAACGGGGTCGCCTCGGGGCGGCATGGCCTGATCGGCTGCTATTCGACCCAGACCTATAAGCATATGAATTCCGGCGAAGGCGGGCTCCTGATCACGGATGACGCGGATATCGCGGCAAAAATGATCCTGCTGTCAGGCAGTTACATGCTTTATGCCCGGCACCGCGCCGCGCCCGGGCCCGAAGCGTTCAAGGATATCAGGCTTGATATCCCGAATGTCTCGGGGCGGATGGACAATCTGCGTGCAGCGATCCTGCGGCCCCAGGTCGCGCTGCTGGCAGAACGCCGCGCCCGCTGGACCGCGCTTTACGAGACGATGGAGCGGGGCCTTGCCAATACGCCCGGCCTCAGACTGATCCGGCGCCCCGCGGCAGAGCGCCATGTCGGATCATCCTTTCAGTTCGCGCTGCCCGGCTGGGAGGCCGCGCGGATCGGGATGCTGCTTTCGCGTTGCGTCGCGCGGGGGGTGGAGCTGAAATGGTTCGGGGTGGAAGAGCCGGTCGCCTTCACCTCGCGCTATCCGCATTGGCGCTATGCAGGCGAACAGCAGTGCCCGAATACCGACCGCATCCTTGCCGGCCTTGCGGATATGCGGCTGCCGCTGACTTTTTCGGTGGAGGACGCGGCGCTTATCGCCCGCATCATCCGCGAAGAGGTGCTGATCACCGGCCAGGCCGGGCATCTCGACGCAGGCGAGGCCCCGGTCATCGAATGAGGGATCCTGACCATCTCGTCTGGCTTGCCAACTGGTACGGGTTGCAATGTGACGGCGACTGGGAACATCAGGACGGCATTCGCATTGAGACGCCCGACAATCCCGGCTGGATGGTGACGGTCAGCCTGACGGGGACAGAGCTGGAGGCGCGGGCCTTCACAGCGACCCGTTCCGGCGAGACGGGCGGCGATGGAGACCCGAAGACGCGCTGGCATGACTGCCAGGTCGCTTCCGGCGAATTTCGCGGCGCCTGTGGCGTCTTCGATCTCGGCCGGGTTCTCGGGATATTCCGCGACTGGGCCGAAAGCCGCCCCGGCTGATCGGGGCGCCAGTGATCCGGTGACCCATGTCCCGTTGCCCCTGCCTTACCGCAGGTAGGGGCTCTCGCCGCCAAGTGAGGCATTGGTGTGCCCGATCAGCGCCTCGCACAGGCAGGCTTCGGTGGTGCAGGCATCGCGGGCGGCGATAAAGGTCTCATCGCGCGACGGATTGCCGTGATCGGTCTCGGTGCCGGTTGCGTTTTCCAGCGCATAAACCCAGGCCGCGTCATCGAGATTGCCCATGAGCCAGAGCTCCTGCTCGTCCTCATAGAGGCTGTCGCACATCAACCGGTGCGCGGGCAGCGTAGCCTCGGTCTCGCAATCAATATCGGGGGCGATCTGATAGCTTTCGCCAAAGAGCACCAGGCTCTCCTGCAGCGCCCTGATGCTGATCCCGCAAATCCCCTGAGCGAGGGCCGGCGAGAGGCTGAGGGCAAAGCCTGTCAGCAGGGCCATGACGGGGGCGGCACGATGTAGCCGCAGGGGACGGTTCCGGAGAGGGGAAGACATTGCGATGCTCCTCTGTTGATCGGGACCAAGCCAATGCGACCGGGGCGTTCCGGTCAAGGTCAGGAATAGCGTCGGATAATTTCCTACTGTTTTTCATGGGAATACAGGGGGTAATTGCTTTTGTGATTCCTTTGCCTGCGACTTTCTGACGCCGGGGACGACAACCCCGCCGCGATGCAGCACCGGCAGAGATTCTTTTTGAGAGGCGGCCTGAAGCAACACAGCAAAACAAGGGGGAACCCCCTTCGGAAGGGTGGGAAAACCCCTCTCCCTCGGTTGACCCCGGGCGGGGGCAGGGGTAAAGCGAACCAATGAGTGCAAGCGGGTCGAAAAAGGGTCCGCAGGCTCGCTGACGCCAGCTGAAGGAGCATCTCGTGGACACGCTTCTCCGAGAGTATCTTCCGATTGTCATTCTGCTCGTGATCGCGGTGGGGCTCGGCCTCGTCCTGATCCTCGCTGCTGCGGTGATCGCAATCCGGAATCCGGACCCTGAAAAGGTTTCGGCCTATGAATGCGGATTTAACGCATTCGATGACGCGCGGATGAAATTCGACGTCCGGTTCTACCTCGTGTCGATCCTGTTCATCATCTTTGACCTTGAAGTCGCTTTCCTCTTTCCCTGGGCGCTTGCGTTCAGCGAGATCTCGATGACAGCGTTCTGGTCTATGATGGTGTTCCTTGGCGTGCTGACCATCGGCTTCGCCTATGAGTGGAAGAAGGGAGCTCTCGAATGGGAGTGATGACCGGTTCCAATACGGTAGGGCTGGACCGCGACGGCGATGTCGCGGCCTTCTCGCGTGATCTGCAGGATAAAGGCTTCCTGCTGACCTCGACCGAGGATGTGATCAACTGGGCCCGGATCGGGTCTTTGCACTGGATGACCTTTGGTCTGGCCTGCTGCGCGGTCGAGATGATCCAGATGTCGATGCCGCATTACGATGTGGAACGATTTGGCATGGCGCCGCGCGCTTCGCCCCGGCAGTCGGATCTGATGATCGTCGCCGGAACGCTGACGAACAAGATGGCGCCCGCGCTTCGCAAGGTCTATGACCAGATGCCCGAGCCGCGCTATGTCGTGTCGATGGGCAGCTGCGCCAATGGCGGCGGCTATTACCATTACAGCTATTCGGTGGTGCGCGGCTGTGATCGCGTGGTGCCGGTCGATGTCTATGTGCCGGGCTGCCCGCCCACGGCCGAGGCGCTGCTCTATGGCTTGTTGCAATTGCAGCGGAAGATCCGCCGCACCGGCACTCTGGTGAGGTGAACAGGATGTCTGACGCGCTGAACGAACTCGGAGCCACCATTGCCCTGCGCCAGCCCGACGCGGTGCTGTCGCATGCCGTGGCCCATGGCGAGCTGACGCTGCTGGCGACGCCGGCGCATCTTCTTGCGCTGATTGAATATCTGCGGGACGAGGCGACCTGTCGCTTTTCGACGCTGATCGACATCACGGCGGTCGATTACCCGGAACGCCCGGCGCGGTTCGATGTGGTCTACCACTTCCTGTCGATGTACCGGAACCAGCGCATCCGCGTGAAGGTTGCGCTGCGCGAAGAGGAAATGATCCCCTCGCTGGTGAGCCTGCATCCCGGTGCAAACTGGTTCGAGCGCGAAACCTTCGATATGTTCGGGATCATCTTCCAGGGTCATCCTGACCTGCGCCGCATCCTCACCGATTACGGCTTCCGTGGCCATCCGCTGCGCAAAGACTTCCCGACCACCGGCTATGTCGAAGTGCGCTATGACGAAGTGCAGAAGCGCGTCGTCTATGAGCCGGTGAAACTGGTGCAGGAATACCGCCAGTTCGACTTCATGTCGCCCTGGGAAGGCGCGGAATATATCCTTCCGGGCGATCAGAAAGCGGAGGCACCGAAATGATGGACGGCTCCAACTCGCAGGATATGCGCCGGAATTTCTATGATGACGGCTCGATGGATATCGAGACGTCCGAGCAGCGGATACGTAATTTCAACATCAACTTCGGCCCGCAGCACCCTGCGGCCCATGGCGTGCTGCGTCTGGTGCTGGAGCTGGATGGCGAGATCGTTGAACGCGCCGACCCGCATATCGGCCTTCTGCATCGCGGCACCGAAAAGCTGATGGAAAGCAGGACTTACCTGCAGAACCTGCCCTATTTCGACCGCCTCGACTATGTGGCGCCGATGAACCAGGAACATGCCTGGTGTCTGGCGATTGAAAAGCTGACCGGCACTGTGGTGCCGCGCCGTGCGAGCCTCATTCGGGTGCTCTATTCGGAAATCGGCCGCATCCTGAACCATCTGATGAACGTCACCACCGGCGCGATGGACGTTGGTGCGCTGACGCCGCCGCTCTGGGGCTTTACCGCGCGCGAAGAACTGATGCAGTTCTATGAACGCGCCTGCGGTGCACGTCTGCACGCGGCCTATTTCAGGCCGGGCGGCGTCCACCAGGATCTGCCGGCAAAGCTGATCGACGATATCGAGGCCTGGTCGCAGACCTTCCCGAAACTTGTCGATGACCTTGACGCGCTGATCACTGAAAACCGCATCTTCAAACAGCGCACTGTCGATATCGCGACCGTGTCGGAGCAAGACGCGCTGGACTGGGGGTTCTCCGGGGTGATGGTGCGCGGATCGGGCCTTGCCTGGGATCTTCGTCGTGCGCAACCCTACGAATGCTATGACGAATTCACCTTCCAGGTACCGGTCGGCAAGAATGGCGACTGCTATGACCGCTATCTCTGCCGGATGCTGGAGATGCGGGAATCCGTCAAGATCATCCAGCAGGCCATCGCGAAACTGCGTGAGCCGGCGGGGCAGGGCGATGTGCTGGCGCGCGGCAAGCTGACGCCGCCGAAACGTGGTGAGATGAAGACCTCGATGGAGGCGCTCATCCACCATTTCAAACTCTATACCGAAGGCTTCCACGTCCCCGCGGGCGAGGTCTATGCTGCGGTTGAAGCCCCGAAGGGCGAGTTTGGCGTCTTCCTGGTGGCGGATGGCACGAACAAGCCTTACCGCGCCAAGATCCGGGCGCCGGGCTATGCCCATCTTCAGGCGATGGATTACCTTGGCAAGGGCCACCAGCTGGCCGATGTCTCGGCGATCATCGCGACGATGGATATCGTGTTTGGTGAGGTGGACAGATGATGGCACGTTTCGCGACGGCTCTTCTGGCCCTTGCTCTGCCGGTGGCGGGCTTTGCCCAGACCAGCGAACTCGGGGAAGAAGCAAAGCAGCTTGCCGCCGCCATCGCGGCAGAGGGCTGTGTGCTGACCCAGGCCAATAATGACGCCGTTCAGAACCGCCTGACGGGGATGAATGACGAAAGCGCCATGGCCGCTTCGGTTCAGCTGATCATTGGCGGATATCTTGTGGAAGAGGGGCAGGGCGCCTTCCGCCTCAAGGGGCTTGGCTGCTGATGCTGTACCGTCTTGCCCCCCTTGCCGTGATGCTGCTGGCCGGGCCCGCGCTTCTCCCGGCGTTTGCTCAGGAGGCGCCGCCCGCCGGCACCGACTGGAAGGCGCTTCTGACCGAGACGCTCGAAGCCCATGGCTGCACGATGACCGAAGAAGAAGCGGCAACCCTCTTGCCGCCGCTTGGGTTCAGCGAAGACTGGACCCCCGTGGTCGTCGAGGAAATGCTTGCCGACGGGTCGGCGGAGCTGGACGAGAATACCTGGGCCCTGACCGTGAAAACGGAGAAATGCCCCTGATGCTGCTGGTCGGGCTCATCCCTGTTTTGGTCCTGACCCCCTTCTTTGTGCATGGTCCCTTCGGGCTCCTGTACATCAAAGCCGTTTTTTCTTTCGTCGGGATCATCTGACATGCTGCGCCGCCTTTACCACGAGCAACCTGCGAGTTTCGCCTTCACGCCCGCCAACCTGGCCTGGGCCGAGGGGCAGATCAGCAAATATCCCGAAGGGCGCCAGGCCTCGGCGGTCATCCCGCTGTTGTGGCGGGCGCAGGAACAGGAAGGCTGGCTGACCAGGCCCGCAATCGAATATATCGCGACCATGCTGGGTATGGCGAATATCCGCGTGCTTGAGGTCGCGACCTTCTACTTCATGTTCCAGCTGCAACCGGTTGGCTCTGTTGCGAATATCCAGATCTGTGGCACCACGTCCTGCATGATCTGCGGCGCAGAAGAGCTGATCGAGGTCTGCAAAGAGCTGATCGCACCGGCGCCGCATACGGTTTCTGCCGATGGCAAGTTCAGCTGGGAAGAGGTCGAATGCCTCGGCGCCTGCGCCAATGCGCCGATGGCGCAGATCGGCAAGGATTACTACGAAGACCTGACGCCCACGGTGCTGCGCGGGCTGATCGCGCGCTTCCGCGATGGTGAAGTGCCGCAGCCCGGCTCGCAAAGCGGCCGCTATTCGTCTGAACCGGTCACCGGCCTGACTTCGCTTGCCGAATACAAGGGCAAGGGCGCGGGCCTCAATGGCTCGGTGCAGCGTGCGGTGGATATCGGCGAGACGGTGAAGCGGATCGATGGCACCGAAGTGGCGCTGAACCTGTCCTGGATCCGCAATCGCGAGGGCGGTATGGCGCTGGCCGAAAAGCCCGCCGTAAAACCGGCTGCGAAAACGGAGGAGCCGGTGGCGGCAGAGGGCAAACAGCCCGAAGCGCTGCAGGGGCCGCGCGGCGGCGCGGCGGATGACCTCAAGGAAATCGAAGGTATCGGCCCGGTGCTGGAACGGCTCTGCCATGAGCTTGGCTTTTTCCATTTCGACCAGATTGCCGGCTGGAGCGAAGACGAAGTCACCTGGGTTGACCAGAATCTCAAGGGCTTCAAAGGCCGCGTGACCCGTGACAAATGGGTGGCGCAGGCGAAACTGATTATGGCTGAAGGTCTGGACGCATTCCGCATCCGGGCAAAGACCAACGATTACTGAGGGCGGGGGCATGACAGGGCCATCGGCACATGACATCAAGCGCGGGCGCCAGGTGCGCCTTGTGGCTGTTGTCATTGCGGCGACGATGATCCTGTGGATGGGCGGGCAATGGCTCGGCGGGCATTTCGGCTGGGAGACGCGGTTTGTCTTCCTTTTCGATCTCGCAGCGATTGCCGGTTTCATCTGGGCTCTGGCCGTGACGTATCAGATCTGGCGCGGGCGCCGGGCGTAAGGAGAGCGAGCGATGCTCAAGGATCAGGACCGCATCTTCACGAACCTCTACGGGATGCATGACCGCTCCCTCAAAGGGGCAATGGCGCGCGGCCATTGGGATGGCACGGCGGATATCATGTCCAAAGGCCGTGACTGGATCGTGGATGAGATGAAAAAGTCGGGCCTGCGCGGGCGCGGCGGTGCGGGCTTCCCGACGGGGATGAAATGGTCCTTCATGCCGAAGGTCTCGGATGGGCGTCCGGCCTATCTGGTGGTCAATGCCGACGAATCCGAGCCTGCGACCTGCAAAGACCGCGAAATCATGCGCCATGATCCGCATACGCTGATCGAAGGCTGTCTGATCGCCGGTTTCGCGATGAATGCGGTTGCTGCCTATATCTATATCCGCGGCGAATATGTCCGCGAGAAAGAGGCGCTGCAGGCTGCGATCGACGAGGCCTATGACGCCGGTCTGATCGGCCGCAATGCCTCGAAATCCGGTTATGATTTCGATGTTTACCTGCATCACGGCGCAGGGGCCTATATCTGTGGCGAAGAAACCGCGCTCTTGGAAAGCCTTGAAGGCCGCAAGGGTATGCCCCGGATGAAGCCGCCTTTCCCGGCGGGGGCGGGCCTTTATGGCTGCCCGACCACGGTGAACAATGTCGAATCCATCGCTGTGGCACCGACCATCCTGCGCCGTGGCGGCGAATGGTTCGCGGGCTTTGGCCGTCCGAACAATGCGGGCGTGAAGCTTTTCGCGATGTCGGGTCATGTGAACGCGCCCTGCGTGATCGAGGAATCGATGTCGATCCCGATGCGCGAGCTGATCGAGAAACATGGCGGCGGCGTGCGTGGCGGCTGGAAGAACCTGAAAGCGGTGATCCCGGGCGGCGCATCCTGCCCGATCCTGACTGCCGATATGTGTGAAAACGCCATCATGGATTATGATGGTATGCGCGAGCTGAAATCGTCTTTCGGCACCGCCTGCATGATCGTGATGGATCAGTCGACCGACGTGATCAAAGCGATCTGGCGCCTGTCGAAATTCTTCAAGCACGAAAGCTGCGGTCAGTGCACGCCGTGCCGCGAAGGCACCGGCTGGATGATGCGGGTCATGGACCGTCTGGTGACCGGCGATGCAGAGGTCGAAGAGATCGACATGCTGTTCGAGGTCACCAAACAGGTCGAAGGTCACACGATCTGCGCCCTTGGCGACGCAGCCGCCTGGCCGATCCAGGGTCTGATCCGCAATTTCCGCGAGGAAATCGAGGACCGTATCAAAGCAAAGCGCACCGGCCGCATCTCGGCCGCGCTGGCTGCGGAGTAATCATGGCCCTTCGCGCAACCCTCAGCATGACGGCACCCGCCCGCGGCCTTTCGGTCGTGGCGCTGGCGCTTGTCCTGTCGGGCTGTGCGGTGATCCATACGCCGCTGCCGGAAACGGTGACACCCGGCCTGCATCAGGTACAGGTCGATGGCCATGCGATCCAGGGCGAGGTTCGCCCCGGCCCGACCGGGGTGCAGCTGACCGTGGTCGGCGCGCGGCCGATTGGTGGCCAGGAGATCCGGGTCACCACCGCCGGGGGCCTTCGCAATGATCAGGGCGCGCTGGCCAAGAAAGCCGCCCGCGCGACCTGTGCCGCCGCAGGCGGCCAGTTCCGTGAAAAGGCCATCGGGAAATATGATCGGGCAGGCGCCTGGCTTTTCGCCGGAGGCTGCGCATGATCACGGGATGTTTCAGCCGGCACGGATCACGGAAACGCCACGAAGCCGTGCGTTTTGATGCGCCTGTCGCTCTGGCAGGATGGGGGGCCGGTCAGATGACCGCTGCAACCTGTGGAGCATCCGTTATGACATCCGTGAAAATTCTTGCTGTATCGCTGGTGATTGCTGCGAGCGCCGGCGCCGCTTTGGCGCGCACGCCGATCAACCAGGAAGCGCATATCAACGACACACTGCGGCAGGGCTTCATCGCTGATGCGATTGCCGATAATTGCCCGACGATGCGGCCGAGAAAGCTGCGCGCGCTGAACGAGCTGACCAAGCTCAGGGATTACGCGCTGAAACAGGGCTATACCCGCAAGGAAGTCACCGCTTTCGTCGAGAGCAAGACCGAGAAGAAGCGCGGCAAGGCCGAGGCTGCGGCATGGCTGAAAAAGGCGGGGGCTGAACCGGGCAAGACCCAGGCCTATTGCGCCGTGGGCGAGGCGGAAATCGCGAAGAAAAGCCTGATCGGCTATTTGCTGAGGTCGACCAGATGACCGCCCGAATGGCCCATGGCAAAGCTTTGCACACGCGTGACGGTTGTCACCTTGCCGCGCTCAATTTCGGCCTGTTGCGTCACGATTGGGACGCGCCCGAAGTCGTGGATTTCGTGGCCGGACTGGATCTGGTGAACGGGGTCGCCGAACGCGCAGCGGGCTTTGTCTGGCGGCTCGATGACGCGGCGATGGATGCGGCGCAGGCCGATCCGGCCTCGCCGTCCGAGGGCAGTCCGCGTATGGCGGACATGGCCGAGGGCTATGCGCGGTGGCAGCATCGCAATGAATTTGGAGACAGCGACCAGGCCTTCGGCTGGTCGTATCTGGAAGAGGCCGCGACATGGACAGCCCATGCATGCGACCGGATCGCGGCGGAGTAGGCGCAGATGTCGAATCTGAAAAAAATCAACATCGACGGGACCGAGCTGGAGATTGACGGCTCGATGACGATCATCCAGGCGGCGGAAGTGGCCGGGATCGAGATCCCGCGCTTCTGCTATCACGAGCGGCTGTCCATTGCGGGCAATTGCCGGATGTGTCTGGTTGAAGTCGTGGGCGGCCCGCCGAAACCGGCGGCCTCCTGCGCGATGCAGGTGAAAGACCTGCGCCCGGGCCCGAATGGCGAGGCGCCGGTGGTGAAAACCAGGTCACCGATGGTCAAGAAGGCCCGCGAAGGGGTGATGGAGTTCCTCCTGATCAACCATCCGCTGGATTGCCCGATCTGCGACCAGGGCGGCGAATGCGATCTGCAGGACCAGGCCATGGCGTATGGCGTGGATTTCTCGCGCTACCGCGAGCCGAAACGCGCCTCTGACGAGCTGGACCTTGGCCCGCTGGTCAAGACCGCGATGACGCGCTGCATCTCCTGCACCCGCTGCGTGCGGTTCACCTCGGAAGTTGCGGGCATCACCCAGATGGGCCAGACCGGCCGCGGGGAAGACAGCGAGATCACCTCGTATCTCAACCTGACGCTGGACAGTAACCTTCAGGGCAATATCATCGACCTCTGCCCGGTTGGTGCGCTGACCTCGAAACCCTATGCCTTTACCGCCCGCCCCTGGGAGCTGACCAAGACCGAGACCATCGATGTGATGGATGCGCTCGGAAGCAATATCCGGGTCGATACCAAGGGCCGTGAAGTGATGCGCATCCTGCCGCGCAACAATGACGCGGTGAATGAGGAATGGATTTCCGACAAGACCCGGTTCATCTGGGACGGCTTGCGCCGTCAGCGCCTCGACACGCCTTATGTGCGGGTGGATGGCAAGCTGCGCAAGGCGACCTGGGGCGAGGCGCTTGAGGCGGCTGCAGCGGCGATGAAGGGGAAGAAGATCGTGGGTCTGGTGGGTGATCTGGCCCCGACCGAAGCGGTTTACAGCCTGAAAAAGCTGATTGAAGGCCTTGGCGGCAAAGTGGAATCGCGCACCGATGGCGCGCGTCTGCCGATTGGCAATCGTTCTGCCTATGTCGGCACCGCGACGATTGAAGACATCGACAACGCAAAGATGATCCAGCTGATCGGCACCAATCCGCGTGTCGAAAGCCCGGTTCTCAATGCAAGGATCCGCAAGGCCTGGACCAATGGCGCGACCGTGGGTCTGGTCGGTGAAGCGGTCGATCTGACCTATGACTATGTGCATGTCGGCTCTGACCGCGCGGCGCTGGTCGAGCTGTCGGGCAAGGAAATCTCGGATGCGACCCGTGAAGCGCCGTCGATTGTGATCGTCGGTCAGGGTGCGATCAATGAGGCTGATGGCGAGGCGGTTCTGGCCCATTCCATGAAGCTCGCCGAGAACTCGAATTCTAAGCTTTTGATCCTGCATACGGCAGCAAGCCGCGTTGGTGCGCTGGATGTCGGTGCCGTGACCGATGGCGGCATGGCGGCGGCGGTTCTGGGCGCCGAGGTGATCTTTAACCTTGGTGCGGATGAGGTCGAGATCGCGCGCGAATGGACCGATGCAGGCGCGCCGCCCTTCGTGATCTATCAGGGCAGCCATGGTGACCGCGGTGCGAACCGTGCCGATGTCATCCTGCCGGCTGCTGCTTTCACCGAGGAAAACGGCCTGTTCGTCAATACCGAAGGCCGGCCGCAACTGGCGTTCCGCGCGGGCTTTGCGCCGGGCGAGGCCCGTGAGAACTGGGCGATCCTGCGCGCGCTTTCGGGTGAGCTGGGCGCGAAACTGCCCTGGGACAGCCTCGCGGGGCTTCGTGCCGCGCTGATCGCCGATCACCCGCATCTGGGTCTGGTGAATGAGGTCGTGGAAAACGAATGGCAGCCGCTGGAGCTCCGGATGCCGGCGCGTGCGGGCTTCCGCAATGCGATCCGGGATTTCTATCTGACGAACCCGATTGCCCGTGCAAGCCAGGTCATGGCCGAGCTTTCCGCTCAGGCGCTCGCGCGTGCCAACGCGCCGCTGGCGGCTGAGTAAGCCGATGCGTCACCTCGCCACCCTCACGCTGTTCCCGGCCGCCCTGGCGGCTCTGGGGGCCTGCGCGGGGGATGGAGAGGGCGCGCCCATGCCGGGCAAGAAGGAATATCACGGCATCCAGACCGTGCTTCTGGATGGCGATATGGTCAGTTTCCGCGTCGCCATGAAGGGGACGCAGAATGGCAAGGACATCGAGGATTATGCCCGTTGCGCAGCCGCGCAATATGCATTGATCCGGGGCGCCGGTTTCGCCCGCCATGTGCGGACGAATGTTGCAAAATCCGGCGATACGCTGCGGGGGGACTCGGTCTGGCTGGTTTCAGCCGCCTTGCCCCGCGGCGTGAAAACGATTGACGCCGAAGTGACGGTGCAGGATTGCGGCGCATTGAGGATCCCGACGGTCTGAGGGGCAGCCCCCGGACAAAAGGCATAAAGACAGCGGTCCGGAAAACGGACTGAGAGGACGGTAGGAAGATGGACGGATTTTTCTCGACGGGGCTTGGCACGGCGGTCATTCTGATCGCGCAGTGTCTTGCGGTGGTCGCCTTCGTCATGATCTCGCTGATCTTCATGGTCTATGGCGACCGGAAGATCTGGGCGGCGGTGCAGGTGCGGCGCGGCCCGAACGTGGTCGGCCCCTGGGGGATCCTGCAGACCTTTGCTGATGCGCTGAAATATGTGCTGAAGGAAATCGTGGTCCCGGCAGGTGTGGACCGCCCGGTCTATTTCCTTGCACCGATCCTGTCTTTCGTGCTGGCGCTTCTGGCCTTCGCGGTGATCCCGTTCGATTACGGCTGGGTACTGGCCGATATCAACGTCGCGATCCTGTTCGTCTTCGCCGTCTCCTCGCTCGAGGTTTACGGCGTGATCATGGGCGGCTGGGCGTCGAACTCGAAATACGCCTTCCTCGGGGGCCTGCGCTCTGCTGCGCAGATGATCTCTTACGAGGTTTCGCTGGGCCTGATCATCATCGGTCTGATCATTTCGTCCGGTTCTATGAACATGTCCGACATCGTGCGGGCGCAGGATACCGGCTACGGACTTCTTGGCTGGTACTGGCTGCCGCATTTCCCGATGCTGGTTCTGTTCTTCGTCTCGTCGCTGGCGGAAACCAACCGTCCGCCCTTCGACCTGCCGGAAGCTGAATCCGAACTCGTCGCGGGCTTCATGGTCGAATATTCCTCGACGCCCTATCTTCTGTTCATGGCGGGCGAGTATATCGCCATCTTCCTGATGTGCGCGCTGATCAGCCTCTTCTTCTTCGGTGGCTGGCTCTCGCCGATCCCGGGCATCGCCGATGGCTGGTGGTGGATGGTCGCCAAGATGTGGATGTGGTTCTTCATGTTCGCGATGGTGAAGGCCATCGTGCCGCGCTACCGCTACGACCAGCTGATGCGGATCGGCTGGAAAGTCTTCCTGCCGCTGTCCCTTGGCTGGGTCGTTCTGGTGGCATTCCTTGCAAAATTTGAAGTGCTTGGCGGCTTCTGGGCCCGCTGGGCGATCGGGGGCTGAGGCAAATGGCCAATATCGACTGGAACCGCGCCACGCGCTATTTCCTGATGATGGATTTCATCAAGGGCTTTGCGCTTGGGATGCGCTATTTCTTCAAGCCGAAGCCCACCATCAACTACCCGCATGAAAAGGGGCCGCTTTCGCCCCGTTTCCGCGGTGAGCACGCTTTGCGCCGTTACCCGAATGGCGAAGAACGCTGCATCGCCTGCAAGCTTTGTGAGGCGATCTGCCCGGCCCAGGCCATCACCATCGATGCCGAACCGCGCGAAGACGGCTCGCGCCGCACCACGCGCTACGATATCGATATGACGAAATGCATCTATTGCGGCTTCTGCCAGGAAGCCTGCCCGGTAGATGCCATCGTTGAAGGCCCGAATTTCGAATTCTCGACCGAGACCCGCGAAGAGCTGTTCTACAACAAGGATAAACTCCTTGAGAATGGCGCGCGGTGGGAAGCCGAGATTGCCCGCAATCTCGAACTCGACGCACCTTACCGTTAAGCCAGACCCACCCCAACCGGAGACCCGGCCAGGCCATGAGCAGACTTGAATCAGCAATTACCGGAGCGGCGGGCGGGGCAATCACCTTTGCCCTTGTCGCTCTGTTTGCTGGCGGGATGCTCAGAGGTGATCAGGGGGTTCCCGGCCCGGCCGGTGTCGCAGGCCCGGCAGGGGCGGAAGGTCAGCCCGGCCCCCAGGGACCCGGCGGCGTACAGGGTCCCGTTGGTCCGGCCGGCCCGCAAGGTGTTGAAGGTGTCGCCGGCCCGCAGGGGCCACAGGGCGAGATCGGTGTTCAGGGGCCTGCCGGCCCGCAGGGCGTGGCGGGCGAAGGTGATCCCGGCCCGGATGCACTTCTTCTTGTGCGCCGCGTGGGCGGTTGCCCCACCGGCTGGAACCCGGCAGGAGAGGTTGTGCTGAACGCGTCTCCCGATTATGCGGGCAGCGCTGACCAGGAACGCTCGAACCCGGGGGTCGTGACTTCGGCAACAACGGGCTTTGCCAATGTCAATTTCTTCCTCTGCCAGCAGGGGAATGCCGGCGGGTCCGATGGGGAGGGCGCGGAATGAACGAAGCCTATACCAAAATGCTGAGCCAGATGATGGAAAGCAGCCAGGAGATGCTGAAAAGCTTCAACCCGGGCCTGGCATCGGTGACGGAAAGCATGAGCGAAGGCATGAAAGCGGGCGGTTTTGACAAGCTGTTCCCGACCATGCCGGCGGATCTGATGGAAATGTGGTTCGGCAAGACCTTTAACCGCGAGGGGCTCGACAGCCGCACGCGGCTTCTGGTGACGCTGGCCGGGCTGACGGTGCAGGGGGCGCTGCTGCCTGCAGGCATCGCTGAGCCGCAGATCAGGGTGACGGTCCGGCATGCGCTGGAAGCCGGCGCCACGGAACGCGAGATCGCCGAGGTGATCTGGCAAATGAGCATGTTCGGCGGTTTGCCCGCCATGAGACAGGCGCTGGACATTGCCCAGTCCGTCTTTGACGAGAGGAAGGAAGCTAGCAAATGACCGTCGCGGTTTTTGCCTTTTATGTCTTTGCGGTTGTGACGGTGGGGTCGGGCCTGATGGTCACGGTCTCGCGCAATCCGGTTCATGCGGTGCTCTGGCTGATCTCGGCCTTTGTCGGCGCGACCGGGCTTTTCGTGCTGCTCGGCGCCGAGTTCATCGCGATGCTCCTGCTGATCGTCTATGTCGGCGCGGTGGCGGTGCTGTTCCTCTTTGTCGTGATGATGCTTGATGTGGATTTCGCGGCGCTGAAGGGCGAGATGGCGCGGGCCATGCCACTGGCGCTCCTGATCGGCGTTGTGCTTCTGATGCAGATCGGGATCGCCTTCGGCTCCTGGCGTGTGTCTTCGGGCGCGAGCCTCACGAACCCGACGCCCACGGATATCGACAATGCGCGCGCTATCGGTCTGCTGATCTATGACCGTTATATCTACCTCTTCCAGGCCGCAGGCCTTGTGCTGCTGGTCGCGATGATCGGTGCGATCCTTCTGACCCTGCGCCACCGTACCGGCATCAAGCGCCAGAACGTGCTGCATCAGATGTGGCGCGACCCGGCCCAGACCATCGAAATGAAAGACATCAAACCGGGGCAGGGGCTCTGATCCATGATCCGCGCGGGCATCATCTTTGCGGCTTTCGCAGCCACGCTGGCGGTTTCGCCGGCGCGGGCCTGTGAGCCTGCGGAAATGAAGCCCAAAGCGGGTGTGCTGCGCGGTGACCTTTGCGAGACCTCATGGATTGTCTCGCCTTCTGACCAGGCGCGGGTTTCTTCTGCCCGGGCGCTGGCACCGGGTCTGGTGCTGCAAGGCCTGAGGCGCGGCAATGCCTGTATGGGGGCGACCTCTTACGTGATCCATGACTGTGCCCGGGGCGAAAGTCTTGTGATGGCGGCGCGTGGCTATGATCTCTACGCGCCTGAGCGCGCAGCGAGCGACAGCCGGCTCGAAGAAAAGCTCTACCGGGCTGCAGGCCGCAAAGCAGTGGATCTTCCCGCGCTGCGTAAAGTTGCGCTGCGCCACGGCGTGAGCGATTTTCAGACCGTTGCGAAGGGCGCGAGTTTTGCTTTCGGCGGGCGGAACATCAGCTTTGAATGTGGCTGCAAGACGCTGTTTCCTGAGATGGAGGGCAAGGGATGAAGCTTTGCCTTTCCGGTATGATGCTGCTGGCGGCCGGTTCCGCGCAGGCTCTGACCCCGCTGCCGCCCTGTGGTGGCGTTGAGGCCGGGATGCGGACCGGGTTTCCGGCGCAGATCTCAGGCACCGGCATCGTGGTCGAGGAATATCGCCACAATATCGTGAGCCATGGCGATCTTGCCGAGGCCGATACGCCTGCGGCAGCTGCGCTTTCTGGGTTCAATGGTCTGCGGATCACCCATTGCGCAAGTGGTCGCATGGTCGCAGTTCCGGGGCAGGGGCGCAGCTATGACACCGCCGATGCGCTGGCCGCGACGACCTTCCTGCGCGAGGCGGCAGCCAGGAAACAGCCCGCGACAGCGGCACGGATGAAACAGGCGGTGAAAGCCGTTCTGGGCAAAGGGATCGAGCTGCGTGAAAACGCCGAGACCTGCGCCTGCAACACTTACTTTCCGGAACTGCGCGCCAAAGGGATGACCCCTTACAAAGAGCGCAACGATCTGGGGCAATAACGGGCGAGAGCGCCTGAGGGACGGATGAGATGGCAGTCGGAATTGAACATTACATCATGGTGGCGGCGACTTTGTTCGTCATCGGGATCTTCGGTCTCTTCCTCAACCGGAAGAACGTGATCGTAATCCTGATGTCGATCGAGCTGATCCTCTTGTCGGCCAATATCAGCTTTGTGTCTTTCTCGTCTTTCAACGGCGATCTGACCGGGCAGATCTTCACGCTCTTCGTGCTGACGGTGGCCGCAGCTGAGGCCGCCATCGGCCTCGCCATCCTCGTCGTCTTCTTCCGCAACCGCGGAACGATCGACGTCGAAGACGTGAATGTGATGAAGGGCTGAGAGAATGGTTCAGATTGTCTTTTTCGCTCCGCTGATCGGGGCCATTCTGTGCGGCTTCGGCTGGCGGTTCATCGGTGAGAAACCGGCACAGGTTCTGACCACGGCGGCGGTTTTCCTTGCTGCGGCTTTGAGCTGGGTCATCTTCCTCGGCTTTGACGGCGAGACCTATAAGGTCACGCTGCTCCGCTGGGTGGAATCGGGCACGCTTTCGACCGAATGGGCGATCCGTGTCGACCGGATGACCGCGATCATGCTGGTCGTCGTCAACTCGGTCTCGGCTCTCGTTCACCTCTACTCGTTCGGCTATATGGCCCATGACGAGAACTGGACGGATGACGAGCCTTACCGCGCGCGTTTCTTCGCCTATCTCTCGTTCTTCACTTTCACCATGCTGACGCTGGTGACCGCCGATAACCTGCTGCAGATGTTCTTCGGCTGGGAAGGGGTGGGGGTCGCCTCGTACCTGCTGATCGGTTTCTACTGGAAGAAACAATCCGCCGGTGCTGCCGCGATGAAGGCCTTCATCGCGAACCGGGTCGGTGATTTCGGGTTCATCCTTGGCATCGCCGGTCTTTACCTGCTGACGGATTCGATCCAGTTCGACCAGGTCTTCGCCGCGATCCCGGGCAAGTCCGAAGTGACGCTGCGCTTCCTCTGGACCGACTGGAATGCGGTGAACCTGATCGCCTTCCTGCTGTTTGTCGGCGCGATGGGGAAATCGGCACAGCTGTTCCTGCACACCTGGCTGCCGGACGCGATGGAAGGGCCGACGCCCGTCTCTGCGCTGATCCATGCCGCAACCATGGTGACCGCAGGCGTCTTCCTTGTCTGCCGCATGTCGCCTGTCTTTGAATATGCGCCCTATGCGACGGGCTTCATCACGGTGTTGGGGGCAACGACCGCCTTCTTTGCCGCGACCGTGGGTCTGGTGCAAAACGACATCAAACGCGTGATCGCTTATTCGACCTGTTCGCAGCTGGGCTATATGTTCGTCGCCGCCGGCGTCGGGGCCTATCCGGTCGCGATGTTCCACCTCTTCACCCACGCATTCTTTAAGGCGATGCTGTTCCTTGGCGCCGGTTCGGTGATCCATGCGACCCATCACGAACAGGATATGCGCTGGTATGGTGGCCTGCGCAAAAAGATCCCGTTCACCTTCTGGATGATGATGATCGGGACACTGGCGATCACCGGTGTCGGTATTCCGCTGACCTATTACGGTTTCGCAGGCTTCCTGTCGAAAGACGCCGTGATCGAGAGCGCCTATATCGGGTCGAACTATGCTTTCTGGCTGCTTGTCATCGCCGCCGGCATGACCAGCTTCTATTCCTGGCGCCTGATGTTCCTGACCTTCTACGGCACCAGCCGCGCCGATCAGAAGCCGCAGGATGACCATTCGCATGATCACGGGCATGACCATGGTCACTCCCATGGCCATGATGATCACGGCCATGGCCATCACCACGAGCCGCATGAAAGCCCGCTGGTCATGCTGATCCCGCTGGCGGTCCTGTCGCTTGGTGCGCTTTTCTCGGGGATGATCTGGTACAAGGTCTTCTTCGGAGATGAAGAAAAGATGCGGACCTGGTTCGGGATGGAGCAGCTTGCGGCCCATCACATCGAAGAAGGTCACGCAGAGCCAGCCGCCGATCACGCCACAGCCGGTGAGACCGCAATGGGCGAGGCGGGTCACGCCGAACCTGCAGCTGATGCGCCGACCGCTGAGGAAGCGGCCAATGCAGCGGCGCAGGCCGGGGCGCTTGCCACTGCTGATGCCGGTGTGACCGATCCGGGTGAAGCGGTCGAAGCCGCAGATCACGGCGCAGATCACGGTGTGGCGGCCAAAGGCGCGCTTCTGATGCTGCCTTACAGCGCGGAAGAGCAGGCCGTGGTCGACACCCGTGTCGATGCTGCAAAGGTCGAAGCCTCGGGCCATGCGCCGAACACCATCATTGCGGCGGCCCATATGGTACCGTCCTGGGTCAAGGTCTCGCCCTTTGTCGCGATGCTGATCGGTCTGGTTCTGTCCTGGCTCTTCTACATCAGAAACCCGTCCTGGCCGCGCCGTCTGGCAGAGCAGCAACGCCCGCTCTACCTGTTCCTCCTGAACAAATGGTATTTTGACGAGGTCTATACCTTCGTCTTCGTCAAAGGCTCGAAAGCCCTTGGCCGACTGTTCTGGAAGAATGACGTCAAGGTCATTGACGGAACCATCAACGGGGTGGCGATGGGGATTATCCCCTTCTTCACCCGCCTCGCAAATCGTGCCCAATCGGGCTTTGTCTTCCACTATGCCTTCGCCATGGTGCTCGGGATTGTTGCCCTGGTCACCTGGATGACGCTTTTCGGTGGCGCCAGGTAAAGGGGCCCGGGATCCATGGCACAACAACTTCTCAATATCATCCTCTTCCTGCCGCTGGTGGCGGCGCTGATCATGGCGCTTTTCCTGCGCGGCGATGACGAGGCCGCACGCGGCAACGCCAAATATCTGGCGCTGTTCGCGACCATCGCGACCTTCCTTGCCAGCCTCTTCCTGCTGGCCGAGTTCGATCCGTCGAACACGGATTTCCAGTTCGTCACAGAACGTGACTGGATCCTCGGTCTGAAATGGCGGCTTGGCGTCGACGGGATCTCGATCCTCTTCGTCATGCTGACGACCTTCCTCATGCCGCTGGTGATCTGGTCGGCCTGGGATGTGACGAAGCGCGTCAAGGAATATATGATCGCGTTTCTGATCCTTGAAACGCTGATGATCGGCGTGTTCTGCGCGCTGGATCTGGTGATGTTCTACCTCTTCTTCGAGGCAGGGCTGATCCCGATGTTCCTGATCATCGGGGTCTGGGGCGGTGTGAACCGGATCTATGCCGCGTTCAAATTCTTCCTCTACACCTTCCTCGGCTCTGTGCTGATGCTGGTGGCGATGATCTTCATGTATATGGATGCGGGCACCACCTGTATCGGCGCCTGTGGCGACGGCCAGGTCTCGCTCCTGACGCATGTATTCAGCTTCGAGAGCTTTGATCTCCTGGGGATCCATGTGGTCGGCGGCGTGCAGACCATGCTGTTCCTTGCCTTCTTTGCCTCCTTTGCGGTCAAGATGCCGATGTGGCCGGTGCATACCTGGCTGCCCGATGCCCACGTTCAGGCACCGACAGCGGGGTCTGTGATCCTGGCGGCGGTGATGCTGAAGATGGGGGGCTATGGCTTCCTGCGGTTCTCGCTGCCGATGTTCCCGGTGGCCTCGGATCTGCTGGCGCCCCTGGTCTACTGGATGTCGGCGATTGCGGTGGTTTACACCTCGCTGGTCGCGCTGGTGCAGTCGGATATGAAAAAGCTGATCGCCTATTCCTCGGTCGCCCATATGGGGTACGTGACCATGGGGATCTTCGCGATGAACCAGCAGGGCGTTGATGGCGCGATCTTCCAGATGATCAGCCACGGCTTCATTTCGGGCGCGCTCTTCCTCTGTGTCGGCGTGATCTATGACCGGATGCATACCCGCGAGATCGACGCTTACGGCGGTCTTGTGAACCGCATGCCGGCCTATGCGATGGTCTTCATGTTCTTCACCATGGCCAATGTCGGCCTTCCCGGCACCTCTGGTTTCGTGGGCGAGTTCCTGACGATCATGGGCATCTATCAGGTCAACACCTGGATCGCCTTCTTCGCGGCTTCGGGCGTCATCTTCTCGGCCTCTTACGCGCTCTGGCTGTACCGCCGGGTGGTCTTTGGCACGCTTACGAAAGACAGCCTCAAGCTGATCACCGACATGACCGCGCGTGAGAAACTGATCTTCGCGCCCCTGGTGGCGATGACCCTGTTCCTCGGCATCTATCCGAGCGCGGTCACCGATATCATCGGCCCGTCCGTGACCCATCTGATCGAGAACTACCGTGCCGCTCTGCCCGTTCTGGCTGAGCAGGCGGCAATGCACTGAGGAAGCGCGACAATGACCGCAGTTGATTTCAACACCGTTCTGCCCGAGGTGATCCTCGCGCTTTACGCGATGGCCGCGCTCATGTTCGGTGTGTACACCGGCAAGGACAAAGTGGCGGTGCCGCTGGTCTGGGCCACGGCGGGGCTTTTCGTGGCGCTTGCGCTGTGGATCGGCCTGGGGGGTGAGGGCAGCCGGACGGCTTTCCACGGCATGTTCAACGATGACCCCTTTGCGCGTTTCGCCAAGGTGGTGATCCTGGTCTCTTCGGCGGCGGTGCTGGTGATGAGCCAGGACTATATGCAGCGCTACAATATGCTGCGCTTTGAATATCCGGTGATCGTGACGCTGGCCGTGACCGGCATGATGATGATGGTCTCGGCCGGTGATCTGATGGCGCTCTATATGGGGCTGGAGCTGCAGTCGCTGGCGCTTTACGTGACCGCCGCAATGCGCCGCGATTCCGCGAAATCCTCGGAAGCCGGGCTGAAATACTTCGTCCTCGGCTCGCTGTCTTCCGGGATGCTGCTGTTCGGCGCCTCGCTGGTTTACGGCTTTACCGGCACGACGCAATTCGACGGCATCTTCGTAGCACTTCAGGCCGATGTCTCGCTGGGGCTGCTGTTTGGCCTTGTGTTCATGCTGGCGGGCCTTGCCTTCAAGATCTCGGCCGCGCCCTTCCATATGTGGACGCCCGACGTCTATGAGGGCTCGCCCACCCCGGTGACCGCCTTCTTCGCCACCGCGCCGAAAGTCGCCGCGATGGCGCTGATCGCACGCCTCGCATGGGATGCCTTTGGCTCGATCCCGGCGCAATGGGGCCAGGTGCTGGCGGCGATGTCGGTTCTGTCGATGTATCTCGGCGCGATTGCCGCCATCGGCCAGAAAGACATCAAACGCCTGATGGCCTATTCCTCGATCGCCCATATGGGCTATGCGCTGATCGGTCTTGCCGCCGCGACCACTGGCACTGCCGACCAGGCCGTGCAGGGCGTCCAGGCTATGCTGATCTATATGGTGATCTATGTCACCATGGGGGTCGGCTCCTTCGCCTTCATTCTCGGGATGGAGCGCAATGGCCGCCCGGTCACCGATATTGCCAGCCTGAAGATGCTGTCGAAATCGGAACCCCTGAAGGCGTTGGCGCTTCTGATGCTGTTCTTCAGCCTTGCAGGTGTGCCGCCCTTTATCGGCTTCTACGCCAAATTTGCGGTGCTGAAGGCAGCGGTGGATGCGGGCATGGTCTGGCTCGCGGTGGCGGGCGGGATCGCCTCGGTCATCGGCGCCTTCTACTATCTGCGCGTCGTCTATTTCATCTATTTCGGCGATACCGAAGATCCGGCCGAAAGCCGTATGTCGGCGGTGCAATGGGTGCTGATGATGGCGGTTGCCGCGATCCTTGTGCTGGGGGCGATCAACCTTTTCGGTATCGAGGAGCCGGCTTTGACGGCGGCAAAAGCGCTTGTGCTCTGATCCCGTCACCCGGGTGGAGCTGGCTTCGGTCGACTCCACCAATCTCGAGGCCTTCCGCAGGGCCCCCGATCTTCGGGGGCCTCTGTGGATTCTGGCAGGCGAGCAGACGGCGGGGAAGGGCAGGCGTGCGCGGCCCTGGACCAGCCCGCCGGGCAATTTCTATGGCAGCCTTGCCCAACGCCTGGATGAACCCCCGGCGCGGCTGGGGCTGCGCAGTTTCATCGCGGCGCTGGCGCTTTATGACGCCTTTGTCGCGGTTGTGGGGAATGGCACGGGTTTCGCGCTGAAATGGCCCAATGATGTGCTCCTGAATGGCGGCAAGCTGACGGGGATCCTGCTTGAGGCCTCCGGCCAGATGCTCGTCATCGGGATGGGGGTGAACCTCCTCCATGCGCCGCCGGCATCGGCGGTGGAGCCGGGCGCGGTGGCACCGGTCTCACTGCTTGGGGAAACCGGGGTGCGGGTGACGCCCGCGCGGTTCCTCGATGCGCTGGCACCCGCTATGGCGCATTGGGAAGCCATTTTCCGCGCCGAGGGGTTTGCGCCTATCCGCACCGCCTGGCTGTCGCGCGCCGCGCGGATTGGTGAGAAGATCATCGCCCGCACCGGCTCCGAGACCCGCGAGGGCATATTCGAGACCATCGACCAGGACGGCAATCTGGTCTTGCGCATGGCCTCTGGCACCGTTGCCATTCCGGCAGCGGATGTGTTTTTCTGACACGAACCCCAGGGAGCCCCCGATGCTTCTCGCCATCGATTGCGGCAATACCAATACCGTCTTTGCTATCTGGGACGGGGCCAGGTTCATTGCCACCTGGCGCATTGCGACCGATCACAAGCGCACGGCGGATGAATATTTCGTCTGGCTGTCCTCGCTGATGTTGCTGAACCGGCTTGAGATTGAAATCGCTGAGGTGATCATCTCGTCTACCGTGCCGAGGGTCGTGTTCAATCTGCGCGTGCTGTCGAACCGCTATTTCGACTGTCGCCCGCTGGTGGTGGGCAAGCCTGAATGCCTGTTGCCGCATCAGCCGCGCGTCGATCAGGGCACGACCGTCGGCCCTGACCGGCTGGTGAACACCGCTGGCGCCTTTGACCGGCACGGCGGTAATCTGATCGTGGTCGATTTCGGGACCGCGACCACCTTTGACGTCGTCGATACCGATGGCGCTTATATCGGCGGTGTGATCGCCCCGGGGGTGAATCTGAGCCTGGAGGCGCTGCATATGGCGGCGGCCGCGCTGCCCCATGTCGACGTGACGCGGCCCGCGCAGGCGATTGGCACGAATACTGTGGCCTGTATGCAGTCAGGGGTGTATTGGGGCTATATCGGCCTTGTCGAAGGTATCGTGCGCGCCATCCGCGAGGAACGCGACCGCCCGATGAAGGTGATCGGCACCGGCGGCCTCGCGTCGCTCTTCGCCCAGGACACTGAAATTTTCGAGTCGATTGAGGATGATCTGACCATGCATGGCCTCGTCCTGATCCATGAGTACAACAAGGAAAACGCATGAAGAGTGAACGGCTGATCTACCTTCCGCTGGGTGGTGCCGGCGAAATCGGGATGAATGCCTATGTCTATGGCTATGGCGCCCCCGGGAAGGAGAGGCTGATCCTCGTGGATATGGGGGTGACTTTCCCCGATATGGACGGGGCTCCGGGGGTCGAGGTGATCATGCCCGACATCACCTGGCTGGAAGAACGCGCAAGCAGACTTGAGGCGATATTCATCACCCACGCCCATGAGGACCATATCGGCGCGCTTGGCCATCTCTGGCCGAAGCTGAAGGCAAAGGTCTATGCGCGCAAATTCACCGCCGCCATCGGCAAGCTGAAGATGGATGAACAGGGACATCCGGCCGATGCGATCGTGACCGTGGGCGCACGGCCTGATGTGGTCGAGGCGGGGCCCTTCCGCGTGCAATTCGTGCCGCTTTCGCATTCGATCCCGGAATCGGCGGCTTTGATCATCGACAGCCCGGCAGGGCGCGTGGTGCATTCGGGGGATTTCAAACTCGACCGTTCGCCGGTCGTGGGCGAGGCCTGGGATGATGCGCTCTGGCAATCGGTGGCCGATGAAGCGCCGGTCAGGGCGCTGATGTGCGACAGTACCAATGTGTTCTCGACCCATCCGGGGCGATCCGAGGCGACTTTGGCTGAGCCTTTGGCCGAGCTGATCAAGGCTTCCGAGGGGATGTTCGTTGCGACCACCTTCGGATCGAACGTGGCGCGGCTGAAGACGCTCGCCGAGGCGGCTGTGGCGGCGGATCGCACGATCTGCGTCATGGGCCGGTCGATGAAGCGGATGCTTTCGGTCGCCGAGTCCACCGGGGTGCTGACCTCCTTCCCGCGGGTAGTTTCGACCGAAGACGCGCTGGAAGTGCCGCGCCGTAACCTGATGCTGCTGGTCACAGGCAGCCAGGGCGAGCGGCGGGCGGCGGCGGCGGCTTTGTCACGCGGCAAGTATCTCGGTCATGAGCTGAAGAAGGGCGATACGTTCCTGTTTTCCTCGCGCACGATCCCGGGGAACGAAAAGGGCGTCTACAAGATCTGGAACGAGTTTTCCGAAAAGGGCGTGCGGGTCGTCGATGATGCCGGCGGGCTGTACCATGTTTCGGGCCATGCGAACCGTCCGGATCTGGAACATGTGCATCGGCTGTTGCTGCCGGATATGCTGATCCCGATGCATGGTGAACACCGGCATCTGACCGAACATGCACGGATCGGGGCCGAAGGCGGTATCGCGACCCAGGTGGCAGTGAACGGGATGATGGTCGATCTGACCGGTGAGCATCCGAAGGTTGTCGAATATGTCGAGACCGGGCGGCTTTATCTGGACGGGACCGTGCTGATCGGGGCGCTGGACGGGGTGATCCGCAACCGGATCCGCATGGCGCTGAACGGGCATGTGCTGGCGACGGTCATTCTTGATGAGGCAGGCGAGCCGCTGGGCGAGCCCTGGGTCGAGATCATGGGGCTGACGCCGACCGGCAAGGGCGGGCGCGATCTTGCCGAGACGATGGAGGCCGAGCTTGATGAATGGATGGGCCGGGCCGGGCGCAAGGTTCTGAAGAACGATGATAAGGTCGAGGATGACATGCGCCGCATCATCCGCCAGGTCGCGGTGGAAGAAATCGGCAAGAAGCCGGAAGTGACCGTGGTGGTTTCGCGTCTTTTGCCTGAATGATGCCAGGCGGGGCAGGGTTCGACCCTGACCTTCTGCGTCCGATCTTGCTTTTCGGGGTTCTCCTCACCCGGGGGCCGGACCAGAGGCCCGGCCCCCGGGTGAGGAGCGGAGGAGCCCGGCCTTTGGCCGCGCGATTTTGGCAGCATAGCAAAGCCCGCCACAGGCGGGCTTTGCTATGACTGCTGCGGCCCTGATGGCAGTTCTCGCGCAGATTTTGACGGAAGAAGGCAGAGTTTTCGGTCCTGAAATGCGGGTGTCTCAGCTTTGCTCGGCGCAGTGGACATAGGGCGTTTTTGCACGAGGCGTGTCCCGGACGGGAAGCTGTAGCAAAGCGCAATCCTCGCCACCCGGGTTGCGATTATCCTGGGGCAGTGCCTGGGGTCACGCTCATGACCAAGCGGGCGGATCGTCTGAGCGGCATCACCATCGGAGCAGGCCCGGGGGCAGATGACGCGCTGCCGTGTCATACCGGATCGCAGGTATATAGTTCTCCGCTGCTGCGTCAGCCCGGCCAGCAATCAGATCCCGCCAAAACAGCCGATGATCTCTGTCTTCGGAGATAGCGGCAGGGGCGTGCGCATACCCGACATGCCCTTTTCCGTAACCTGCCGGCCTGGTCGCGATCACGCTCCGGACGAGCTGACCCGGAAAGATCACAGCACCTGTCTCAGCGCCGCGGCAAAGTCCGTCGCGCCTTTTGGGGCAGCGGCCCCGGGCGGAAAGATCCGGATCGCCGTCTGAGAGCGCACCCGGCTAGCCAGAATAGCTTTTGCGTTCATCACAGCCTGTGCCCCGGATCATGTCCTGCGGCATGTGATCATAGCCTGATTGCGCTGACAGATCGTGGACAGCGGCCCTACATCGGCGACGGCGGCGCCTTCGAAGCTGCAGTGATGGCTGGGATCAGGATCAGCCGGAGATTTATCGAGGGTCGTGGGTGGGCCTGTGCGATCTCTGCCTTTGCGAAGGCTGGCAGTCCTCCTGCGGGAGATCGGGGCCTGCTCTGTCAGGTCTGTCTGCGCGCATCGGATACCAGGCCCGATGCGCGCAGACGGGGTCAGGCAGGCTGAGCCCGCTCTTCGCTTTCGCCAGACTCATCTGCGGCCTCCGGAGCCACAGCGGGTGCCTCTGCGGAAACCGGGATGCTTTCCGGGGCGCGGGCAGCGGCCGGAGCCGCAGCCAGGGGTGCAGCGTCCTCTTCCGGGCCGTGGTCCGGGGCGATATGATCCTCGGCTGCGCTGTCTTCGGCGGGGGAGGGCGTGCTGATCCGGAAGCTGCGCAGCAGGAAGTCGGGGACATGGTCGCCCATGCCGATCACAGCGGGGCCATCGTCACGGCGGTCGCGGCGGTCGTTGCGGCGGCCACCTGCATCACGGCTGCCAGCTTCACGGGCGACCGGATCGCGGCGGGGTTCACTGTAGGAGGAGCTGCGAGAGCCACCCTCACGCCCTGAGCTGGCCCTGGCCTCTTTCTGGGGGGCCTCGCTGCGCTCGGGCTGCGCCTTCGGCGCGACGGGTTCGGCCTGGGGGGGGGCGGCGGCACGGTCTTCGTCCTGAGCGCGCTCGCGCCCGCCGCGGGTACGTTCGCGGCCCTTGCCACCGCGCGAACGCTCGCCACGCTCTGAGCGTTCCCCACGTTCGGACCGATCGCCACGCGGTTCGCTGCGCGTGCGCGACGAACCGGCGTTTTCAAGATCGAGCCCTTCGGGCAGCTCTGCGCGCGGGATTTCCTGTTTCACGAGGCTTTCCACAGCCGCCAGCTGCTTGGCGTCGGACGGCGTGGCCAGGGTGAAGGCTCGGCCATGGCGGCCGGCGCGACCGGTGCGGCCGATGCGGTGCACGTAATCCTCGGGATGGCCGGGCACGTCGAAGTTGAACACATGGCTGACCGCCGGAATATCCAGCCCGCGCGCCGCCACATCGGAGGCCACAAGGATATGCAGCGAGCCGTCGCGGAAGGCGTCGAGCGTCTTCGTCCGCTGCGACTGGTCAAGGTCGCCATGGATGGGGGCCGCGTTGAAACCGTGCGATTTCAGCGATTTGGCGACAACATCCACATCCATCTTGCGGTTGCAGAACACGATGCCATTGGTGCAGGCGGCGCCTTCTGCCGCGATCAGCGCGCGCAGCACGGCACGCTTTTCGGTGAAGGACCGGTCTTTGCGCGACGGCGTGAAATACACGACCTTCTGGTCGATATTCGTATTGGTGGTTGCCTGACGCGCAACCTCGATCCGCGCGGGGGCGGTCAGGAATGTATTGGTGATCCGTTCAATCTCGGGCGCCATGGTGGCCGAGTAGAACATGGTCTGGCGGGTGAAGGGTGTCAGCTGGAAGATGCGCTCGATATCGGGGATGAAGCCCATGTCGAGCATCCGGTCGGCCTCATCGACCACCATGATCTGCACGCCGGTCAGCAAGAGCTTGCCGCGTTCAAAATGGTCGAGCAGCCGGCCCGGCGTTGCGATCAGCACGTCGACGCCGCGATCGATCAGCTTGTCCTGTTCGCCAAAAGCCACGCCGCCGATCAGCAGCGCCTTGGTCAGTTTGGTATGTTTGGCATAGATGTCGAAATTCTCGGCCACCTGGGCCGCGAGTTCGCGCGTCGGCGCCAGCACGAGGCTGCGCGGCATCCGCGCGCGCGCCCGGCCCTGGCCGAGCAGCGTGATCATTGGCAGCGTGAAGCTGGCGGTTTTGCCGGTGCCGGTCTGGGCGATCCCAAGTACATCGCGGCCCTTCAGAGCTTCGGGAATGGCTTCAGCCTGGATCGGCGTGGGCGTCTCATACCCTGCTTCGGAAACGGCCTGGAGAACCCGGGGATCAAGGGCGAGGTCGGAAAATTTGGTCATATGCGTCCAATAGTGGCGGAAAGGGTCATAAGGACCGGCCGCGAGTGGGGGCGGGACGCAGGATTTCAGGCGCCCCATCGGAACAGCCCGCCGGATTGCGGGTTCCGGCGCGAGATAGCGCGATTTTGTACAATGGTCAATCTGAGGCACCTTTTTGTGCCGGATTGTGACCTTCTGGTTGCGAGTGCGGCGTGTTTTCGGCGGATTGGTTCCGCTCTGGCAGCGGCGCAAAAAAAAGGGGCGCCCCCGGGGCAGGCAGCGGATCTGCGCCTGTTTCGCCGGCAGGCCGCAAATTGCGGACGCGCGGGGCTTGTGCGGGAGAGCTGCTATCCCGACATGCGCAAAAGATAACCAGTTCGGAGACGAGAATGAAATGTCCGGTCGACAACGAGACGCTGCTTATGACAGAGCGCCAGGGGGTCGAGATCGACTACTGCCCGAAATGCCGGGGCATATGGCTCGACAGGGGGGAGCTGGATAAGCTGATCGAGGTTGCCGCCAGCAAGGCGATGCCGGCTGTGACCCAGGCCGAGCCGCAGCGCGCAAGCCCGCCGCCGCCGCCTCCGGTCAGCGAAGCGGCCAGGTCGCACCACGCGCAGGACCGCTCTGTCTCGCACGGGGGCCGTGCGCCAGAGCGCGGGGGCTTTGACCAGAGCGTGCGACACACGTCCGTGCCGGACCCGAGGGATCAGGACATGTCCGGCAACCGCAGCCGCAAACGCTATGATGACGATGACGATGATTATGATGACCGTGGCCGGGGGCGCCGCAAACGCGGAATGGGCAGTATCCTCGGCGATATATTTGATTTTTGATAAAAAAAGGCCGGGAGAGGGATCTCCCGGCCTGTTCCGATCTGAGCCCGTGATGAAGCGTTCTCGCGCTCAGGCCATCATTTCTTTCGTTGCCGTCAGCCGCAGCGCCGGATAGTCGCGCACCACCCGGTCAATGTCCCATTGCAGGCGGGTCAGGAACACGAGGTCGCCGTCATTATCGGTGGCGATATGCTGCTTGTTCAGGTTCACCATCTTTTCGATCTCGGCCTTGTCGCCCGAAATCCAGCGCGCCGAGGTGAATTGCGAGGGTTCGAACCGCACCGGGATCTGATATTCCAGCCCGATCCGCGAGGCGAGCACGTCGAATTGCAGCGCGCCCACGACGCCCACGATAAAGCCGGATCCGATGGCGGGCTTGAAGACCTTTGCGGCACCTTCCTCGGCGAATTGCATCAGCGCCTTTTCCAGGTGCTTGGCCTTCATCGGGTCGGTCGCGCGGATGTTCTGCAAGAGCTCGGGCGCGAATGACGGGATGCCGGTAAAGCGCAGCGTCTCGCCCTCGGTCAGCGCGTCGCCGATCCTCAGCTGGCCGTGATTCGGGATGCCGATGATGTCGCCGGCCCAGGCCTCATCGGCCAGCTCGCGGTCAGCGGCAAGGAACAGCACAGGATTGGTCACCGCCATCAGCTTTTTCGAGCGCACATGCGTCAGCTTCATGCCGCGTTCAAAATGGCCAGAGGCGAGGCGGACAAAGGCCACACGGTCGCGGTGTTTGGGGTCCATATTGGCCTGGACCTTGAAGACAAAGCCGGTGACTTTCGGCTCGTCTGCCCCGACGGCGCGTTCAGCGGATTTCTGCGGCTGCGGTTCGGGGCCGAAATTGCCGATCCCTTCCATCAGCTCTTTCACGCCGAAAGAGTTGATCGCAGAGCCGAACCAGATCGGCGTCATCGCGCCCTGCAAAAACGCCTCGCGGTCAAAGGCGGGCAGCAATTCCCGCGCCATGGCGATTTCCTCGCGCAGCTGCGCCAGCTGGTCTGCGGGGATATGGTCGGCAAGGCGCGGGTCATCCAGCCCGTCGAGCTTGACCGATTCCGCCACCTTGTTGCGGTCGGCGCGGTCCATCAGCTCAAGGCGGTCATTCAGCAGGTCATAGGCGCCGAGGAAATCGCGCCCAGAGCCGATCGGCCAGGAGGCCGGCGCCACATCGATCGCCAGGTTCTCCTGGATCTCGTCAATGATCTCGAATGTGTCGCGCGCCTCGCGGTCCATCTTGTTACAGAAGGTCAGGATCGGCAGATCGCGCAGCCGGCAGACCTCGAACAGTTTCCGCGTCTGGCTTTCCACGCCTTTCGCCCCGTCGATCACCATGATCGCGGCATCGACGGCTGTCAGCGTGCGATAGGTGTCTTCGGAAAAGTCCGAGTGGCCGGGCGTGTCGACCAGGTTGAACCGGAACTCGCGATATTCAAAAGACATTGCCGAGGCCGAGACCGAGATGCCCCGGTCCTGTTCCATCTTGAGAAAGTCCGAGCGCGTGCGGCGGGCTTCGCCCTTGGCGCGCACCTGGCCCGCCATCTGGATCGCCCCCCCGAACAGGAGGAACTTTTCGGTCAGTGTGGTTTTGCCCGCATCCGGATGCGCGATGATCGCGAAGGTCCGGCGGCGGGAAATCTCGGGCGGAAGGGTGGGGGCGTTGTCCAGCATGGCCGGGCTTTTAGCGCCTGTCGCTGTCGCCGTCTATCGCGCAGGCGGGCCGGGGGAAAGATCCGCCCCTGAAACCGGTCAGGCGTTGCCGGCTGGACAAAGCTGGGCCTGCATGTTTGCCTTTTGCTCAGGTGTGTTACGGGGATCTGGTCGATGCGTCTTCTGTCTGTTGTTTTTGCGCTGTTGCCGGCCCTTCCGGTGCAGGCGGCCTGGTTCACCGATAATGGCACGCGCGAAGCGATGTCGGTTCTGCGCGCGAAGCCTGTCGCAGATCTCAGCCCGACCGAACGCGAGATCCTGACGGCGGCGAACCGCATCGGCTGGATTGCTGTTCCTGACTGTGGCTGGGGTTCGAATGCGGTTCTGGTCACGGTGGAGGGCCAGGATTACGCGGTGACCTCACTGCATCTTCTGACCGGAAGGGGGCCGGGCCAGGTGCATTGCGACCCGGGTCTTGACGCGATTTTCCTGCCCAATGCCTCTTACATCTTGCCTGACATTTCGTACCAGTCCGGCGACGAGGCTGTCCGCCGCATGGAATTCGAAAACAGGATTGTCGATCTGGAGCCGGATCCGGTGAATTTCACCCGCTCTGGTGCGGGGATGCCCTGGGTCGGAGACTGGGTCGCCTATCGGCTGACCGAGACCGTCTCGGATGATATCATGCCCGATTTTGCCTGGGGGGCAGGGGGCCTGCGCGGGGCGATGCCCTGGTCCGCGCGGCAGAACCCGGCCGGGCCGGTCTGGGTGATCGGCTATGACGGGCGGTTCGAGCAGGAAAACGGCTGGGAGTTTTCCTGGCAGGGGTGTGAACAGCGCAAGACGCGGCCCGATAATGGCATGATCTATTTCACCTGCGATGCCGCGCCCGGGGCAAGTTCCTCGCTGATTGCGGTGATGGAAGACGGGCGGCTGACCTTTCAGGGCATTGTGACCGGGATCATGGATCCGGCAATCGGCACGGATATTCCGGTTCCGAAAAGTGCGCTGTTGTGGAACATCGGCACGCAAAGCGCGGGGATTCAGGCGAAACTCGACCCCCGATCCCTGCCGGAACCAGATGGCTGGCGCGGCCTCTGGCGCTGAGTTGCGCGCGGCTCAGCCGGGCCTGGTGCGGTCTTCGCTGCTTTGTCCGGAGACGCCGGGCGCTGTGTCCCGTTCTGCGCCCGCATCGTTTGTGACAGCACCGGCCCGGCTTTTGCCGCCTGCGCCACGGCTGCGCCAATGTGTCGGGCCGCCGATGGAATCGAGGAATTGCCGCCCGGCCTCGGTCCCGAAATGCTGCAGATGCGCAAGGCCGGGAAACTGTGCCCGCACCTCCGAGGCGAATTGCGGTGGCAGACGCGAGATGGTGGCGTCATTGACCATCAGGCTTTCGACCGGAATACCCTCGGCATAGATGATCTCATGCTGGTCGAAGATCAGGCTGAACCAGTCGGTCACACCCGCTTCTCGGATGAAAACATGTTCTTCATCAACAAGATGACGGGCCTGGACCAGCAGTTCCGACGTGGCCAGCCCCGGCAGCTTATGACGCTGATAGAGGAACATCCTGTGATGCTGGCCGACGAACAGATCGCCGGAATTCCCAAATGTGCCGGCCAGGATCACCACCGGCGCGAAGGCCCCGATGGCGCGCAGGCTTGCCCGCCCGATATGGCGCAATTCCTGCGGGCCATGATCGCGGGTCAGAAGCTTCATCCCCGGGCGCAGCGTCTCGATCGCGACCATGCGGCCGCTGGCGAGCGAGATCCTGGTGCCGCGCGCGAAGGAGAGGCTCATCATCGCCGTCAGCCGGGCATCGCGGGGCGAGACCTCGACCGCCAGAAGCGCATATTCCGCGCGGTCCGAAACCGGAGACAGCGGCAGTACCCAAAGCGCGTCCGCCCCGTCTTGGCCGATCCGGATCAGCAAAAGTTCCACCCGGTCGCCATCATCGGCCATCAGGGTGTAACGCGCGACCAGCTGCACGAGATCGCCCGCCTGACCGACGGCAGAGCCGGCTGCAACCCGCTGCGCGCCGCAGTCAGCGGCGGCCTCAAGCAGCAGGCGCGACGGGGCTGCGCCCAGCTCAAGCTGATAGATGTCGCCGCTTTCAACCTCATTGGGCAGGCCAAGCCCGTCACCGCTGTTCACACCGGAAGAGACGAAAATATCCCCGGCGGCGAAAACCTGACAGGCCTGCCCGGGCGCCGCGCCAGCCGCTGTTGCGGCGCGCTGGTCCTGGCTGGGGCTCTGGTCGGGGAAAGAAGTCATTTTGCCGGATCTGTCCTGAAACTTTGCCCATCAAAACGAGACCTGTTGCTCTGAAACCAGGTCTCAAAATCGTCCGGGCCACGGCCTGGACATTGGCGGCCCGAATTTGACCGCAAGGTATTTCCGACTGGTTATTACGCTTATGTATAACAGTTCGCGTCGCGCGGGGTCAAACGCGGCTTGTGACAAACATCCGGGAAGAGGTGCATTTTCCTGGACTTTCCTGCGCGAATCCGGCGGTTTTCACCCGGAGGGAATGCGGCCCCGGTCACGCATGACAGGGGGCGTATAACGGGGGTATTGGGTTCGAACGGGGGCTTGCAACCCGGAAGGGGCATTGTCAGGCTGGCCGCTGTAAACGCGCGAAAGGAAGCGATATGGATCTGGGCATCAGAGGTAAGACCGCGCTGGTCACGGCGGCGTCTAAGGGGCTTGGCCGGGGCTGTGCGGAGGCTCTGGCGGCGGCGGGGGTCGATCTGGTGATCTGCGCTCGCGGCGAGGCGGCTTTGGTGAAGACAGCTTCGGAATTGTCTGAAACCTATGGGGTTTCGGTGACACCGGTGGTGGCCGATATCACCGATGCGACGGCGCGGGCGCGGGTGCTGGAGACCGCCGGCGCGGTGGATATTCTGGTGACCAATGCAGGCGGCCCGCCTCCCGGTGTCTGGAGCGACTGGGACCGCGACGATTTCATCCGCGCAATTGATGCCAATATGCTGACACCGATCGCGCTGATGCAGGCGACGGTGCCGGGGATGATGGAGCGGGGCTGGGGCCGGGTGGTCAATATCACCTCGGCTTCGGTCCGGGCGCCGGTGGATGTGCTGGGTCTTTCCAACACCGCGCGCACCGGGTTGACCGGTTTTGTCGCCGGAACTGCGCGCCAGGTGGCGGGGAAGGGAGTTGCAATCAACAATCTTCTGCCCGGCATCCATGCCACCGACCGCGCTGTCGCGCTGGATCAGGGCCTGGCGGACAAAACCGGGCTCAGCCCTGAAGAGGCAAAGCGCCAGCGCGAAGCCACTATCCCGGTGCAGCGCTATGGCACGGCGGCGGAATTCGGGGCGACCTGTGCCTTCCTCTGTTCCGTCCATGCCGGGTTCATCATCGGGCAGAATATCCTCGCGGATGGCGGGGCGACCAATCTGACGATCTGATCATCTCTCCCCGGCGGGGTCACTCATCCGCCGGGTCCATATCGTCGGGTCCAATCCCGGCCTGAGGCAACAGCGTCGTGATCTTGTAAAGCAGATTGCGCGCGGCGCGTGCGAGGCCGGGATCATTGGCCTCGACATGTTTGAGTCCGCAGGCCAGGGCTTCCAGCTCGTCGGGCGTCAGAACGGTCGGCGGCAGCATCAGCGGCGAGCGCAGGATATAGCCCAGCCCGCGTTCGCCTGTCACCGGCAGCCCGGTCGCCGCCATCATCGCCATGTCGCGCCAGACCGTGCGGGTCGAGACGCCAAGGCTGGCCGCCAGCTCTTCCGCCGTGTGCAGCTTGCCGTCGCGCAGGATCTGCACGAGGTCGTAAAGCCGGGCATCGCGTTTCATCTTATGGACCTCTCCTCTCCCGCGACGCCTGTCCCTGCGCCTCCTGTGGTGTCGCCCGGGCCGGGCATCCCCGTCAGGGCAACTGACAAAATACTGTCAGTTGACCAGAGGACACAAGCGGAATGGCTCTTTTATCCGCCCGTCGATTGGCCCTACCCTGGGGACATATCGCGGTCACAGCGGCTGCGAAGACGTGAATCACGCTCCGGCGGTCAATCACCGGGGCCCCGTTTGGATGGAGGTTTCCATGCTTCAGAATATCGGCCTTCCCGGCCTTCTGCTTATCGCCGTTGTTGTTCTCGTGCTCTTTGGCAAGGGCAAAGTATCCTCGCTGATGGGCGAGGTCGGCAAAGGCATCACCGCCTTCAAGAAAGGCGTGTCCGATGGCACTGCCGAGATCGAGAAAGAGCGCGCCGAGGTTGCCAAGGACGTGACCCCGGCCGAGACGGCAGCAAAAGACAAGGTCTGAGCCGCAAGGGTCATCGCCCCCTTTGGCTGCCCCTGACCGGGCCGGGCAAAGACGGGTGAGGCAGTCTTGTTGCAGGCGATGCCGCTGGCCGGATGGCCGGCCGCAAGTCTTGCAGGCGGGCTGATCCTGGGGACAACACGCAGTTTAAGGAGAGGCGCGGATGGAAGTCGGCTGGTCCGAGCTTCTGGTCATTGGTGTGGTGGCGCTGGTCGTCATCGGACCGAAAGACCTGCCCGAGATGTTCCGCACTTTGGGGCGGTTCACGGCGAAACTCAGATCCATGGCGCGGGAATTCTCGCGCGCAATGGAAGATGCCGCGAAAGAAAGCGGTGTCCAGGATGTCGCCAATGACCTGCGCAAGGTGACGAGCCCCAAAAGCATGGGGCTCGATGCGGTGAAATCGGCGGCGGATAAGTTCGAGAAATGGGATCCGCTCAAGACCGCGCGGGGCAGCACGCCTGCCACGACGGCGGCAGCGGGCGGGGCTGTGGCACCTGCTGCGGCGGTCGGGCTCGGATCCGCCGTTGCGGCCGATCCCGCAGGGGCTGAGACGGGCGCGATCCCGGATCCCAATGCGCCTGTCGCTGCCGGAGTCTCTGCTGGCCCGAACACCACCGATCTCGCGATGAAACGCGCCGAGCGTGAGGCCATTGCCCGCGAAGCGGCAGAGCGGCTGCGCAATACGCCGCCTCCGGCACAAAGCACTGCCAGCGCTTTCGAGGATGCGCCAGAGACAATCCCGGCGTCGATCATCACGCCGCCGGTGACCAGCACACCGCTGGGCACCGCACCCGCCGCAAAGCCGGCCGCAAAGCGCAAGGTCGCGGCGGCGAAGGCCGAAGCCGCTGGCGATCCCGGCCCCAAAGCCAAACCCAGGACCGCCGCAAAGACCAAAGCGGCACCGGCCCCGAAGGCCGAAAAGCCGGTGACAAAATCCAGGACGGCAGCGGCAAAGGCAGAGACCGGCACACCCGCCGCGAAGCCCCGCAAGACTGCCGCAAAACCCGCCGTCAAAGCGGCTGCAAAAACTGGCCTCGATAAGGCGGAGGATCAGGCATGACCCAGGAGATCGAAGACAGCTCCGCCCCTCTGATCGAACATCTGATCGAGCTCAGGAACCGCATTCTGTGGTCGGTCGGGGCCTTCCTTGTCGCGATGCTGGCCTGTTTCGTGGTGGCAGAACCCATTCTCGGCTTCCTGCTCAAGCCGATCGAAAATGCGATGCGCGCGCTCGGAAACCCCAATCCGGTGATGCAATATACCGCGCCGCAAGAATATTTCTTTACCCTGATCCATGTCTCGGTGATCGCGGGACTGGTCGTCAGCTTTCCGGTGATCGGCTATCAGATGTGGCGCTTTGTGGCGCCGGGGCTTTATAAAAGCGAAAAGCGCGCTTTCCTGCCTTTCCTGCTGGCCTCGCCGGCACTGTTCCTGCTCGGGGCGGCATTCGCGCAATTCGTCGTCACCCCGATTGCGATGCAGTTCTTCCTGGGCTTTGCCTCGGTCACTTCGATGTTCAACGCGGTCTTCGGCCAGGTTGCGGGGGCGCTGCATGACAGCTCGCAGGTGGTGGTTCCTGGCGCGGCACCGGCGGTGCCGGCCGCGACCGGCAGCGGGATCGGCATCGTCTTCCAGGGTAAGGTCAATGAAACGCTTGATATCTCGCTCAAGCTGATCTTTGCCTTCGGCCTGTGTTTCCAGCTGCCGGTGCTTCTGACCCTGATGGGGCGCGCGGGGCTGGTGACGGCAAAAGGCCTGGCCGGGGTGCGTCGCTATGCCATTGTGATCATCCTGATCGTTGCCGCAGTCGTCACCCCGCCCGATGTCATGTCGCAACTGATCCTGTTCGCCGCCGTCTATCCGCTTTATGAGGTTTCCATTTTCCTCGTGCGCCGGTTCGAGAAGAAACAGGAAGCCGAGGCACGTGCGAATGGCGAATGGGAAGAGGACGCAGACGAAGCATGACTGATAAGCTGAGCGGGGGCGATCTGGCCCCCCAACTCACCCGGATCGCAGCGGCGCTGGAGCGAATGGCTCCGGCGCCTTTGCCCGATCCTGATTTCACTGCCGCCGAGGCCTTTGTCTGGGCCACCGGGCCTGAACGGCTTGACCCCGTTCCGCATGTGTCGCGCGTCGATATCTCGCTGCTGGTGGGCGTCGACAGGTCGCGCGACACGCTTCTGGAAAACACCCGCCATTTCGCGCGCGGGCTGCCCGCGAATAACGCGCTTCTGTGGGGCGCGCGCGGCATGGGGAAATCGAGCCTCGTCAAAGCCGCCCATGCGCAGATCCTTGCAGAGGGGCTGAGCCTCAAGATCGTCGAACTCGCACGGGAAGACCTGCCGACGGTCGCGCGGCTCCTGTCGCATCTGCGCGCGGCGCCGGAGCAGCGCTTCCTCCTGTTCTGCGACGATCTCTCCTTCAGCCATGACGACCAGCATTACAAATCGCTGAAAGCGGTGCTGGATGGCGGGATCTCGGGCCGGCCGGAAAATGTGCTGTTCTACGCCACCTCGAACCGCCGCCATCTGATGCCACGTGATATGATCGAGAATGAGCGTTCCTCGGCGATCAATCCCGGCGAGGCGGTCGAGGAAAAGGTCTCGCTCTCAGACCGTTTCGGGCTCTGGCTCGGTTTCCATCCCTGCAGCCAGGACGAATATCTGGCGATGATCCGGGGCTATTGCGACGCGCATGGCGTTACCGTCAGCCCCGAGCGGCTGCGCGCCGAAGCGATTGAATGGCAGGCGACGCGCGGTTCGCGCTCGGGCCGGGTGGCCTGGCAGTTTTTCTGCGATCTGGCCGCGCGCGAAGGCGTGACGCTGGCGGTGTGACAACAGACTGAAGGTGGCGCGGGCCGGCCACTTTGCGCCCGTTGCGCTGAGAAAGGGCGGCCCGATGCTGACGGAAATCCTGATCCTTCTGGCGCTGATCGCGTTGAACGGCGTTTTTTCAATGTCAGAGTTGGCGGTGGTATCGTCGCGGCCGGCGCGGCTGAAAAGCATGGCCGCCACATCGCGCGGCGCGGCCCAGGCGCTGCGTCTGTCTGAAAATCCGGGGCGGTTCCTCTCGACAGTGCAGATCGGGATCACCGGGGTCGGGGTGCTTTCAGGCGCGCTGGCGGGGGATACGCTGGGCGGGCGCCTTGCTGCCTGGCTGGCCGCCGGCGGGATGAGCGATGCCTGGGCCTCGCGGATCGGTGTCGGCGGTGCGGTGATCGCGATCACCTATGTCTCACTGATCATCGGCGAACTGGTCCCGAAACAGATCGCGCTGCGCAATCCCGAGGCGGTGGCAGCAAAGGTCGCGCCGCTGATGGCGCTTTTGTCGGTCGTGGCGGCGCCGGTCGTGTGGTTTCTGGAAAATTCCGGCCGGCTGATCCTGAGGCTTCTCGGGCAGCGCGGCGAGAGCGGCAACAGGGTCACCGAGGAAGAGGTCAATGTGCTTCTGACTGAGGCACAGCAGGGCGGCGTTCTCGAGGAAGAAGAGCGCAATATGATCTCGGGAGTGATGCGGCTGTCCGATCGCACCGCACGCGCGCTGATGACGCCGCGCCAGGAGGTGACGACGCTGCCGGTGGATCTGGAACCCGATGAGGTGGCAGCGCGGGTCAGTGAGATCGGCCAGAGCCGTATCCCTGTCGCCGATGCGGCGGGGGATGTGCTGGGGGTGATCCGGCTCACGGATCTCTATGGGGTATTGGCGCGGGGCGATCTGCCGGATCTGCGCAGGCTTTTGCGCAATGTGCCGGTGATTTCGGACCGGATGGAAGCGCTGGACGTGGTCGCGGTGCTGCAACGCGCGGGCGAGCACCTGGCGCTGGTCTATGACGAATATGGCAATTTCGAAGGGCTGATCACGCAAAGCGACCTGTTGCAGGCGATCACCGGCGCCGAGGCCGGGGCGGACCCGCGCGAGCCGCCGGTCTTCGAGCGGGCCGACGGATCGCTCCTGGTGGCGGGCTGGATGCCGGCCGATGAATTTTGTGACCGTATGGGGCTGCCGCGCGATGCGGCCGGCGAATATGACACCGTGGCGGGTCTGGTCCTGCACCAGCTCGGCCATATGGCGAGCCTCGGCGAGCGTTTTGCCCTGCAGGCCCCGGATGGCGTGGCCCTAAGCTTCGAGGTCGTGGATCTCGACGGGCTCAGGATCGACAAGGTGCTGGTGTCAAAGCTCTGATGCCGGCGCGTCTGGCAGGCTTCAGATGCCTCCGGCGGGGATATTTAAGAGACAGATGAAATCCGCTCTTCGTCTTTTCATCTGTCTTTAAATATCCCGGGGGGGCTGCGTCAGCAGACGGGGGCAGCGCCCCCTTCCGCAGGTGTCACTGGAGATAGGGCATCGGATCCAGGCTGTCGACGCCCTTGCGGACCTCGAAATGCAGGAAGGACGGGTTGCCCGAACGCACCACACCGATCTGTTGTCCGCGGCTGACAGAGTCGCCCTTTTTCACCTTCAGCTGGTCGACCCCGGCATAGACCGTCATCAGCCCGTTCGAATGCCGGATCACCACGATCTGCACCTGTTCGGTATCGCGGGTGATCGCGGCCACTGTGCCGCCATCTGCGGCCTTGACCGCCGAGCCGGCTGCCGCGCCGATATTGATGCCCTGGTTCGATTTTCGGTCATAGCCTTTGACGATGCTGCCCGAGGCCGGCATCGTCATGCGCGAGGCCGAAGCGCCGGTGCGGCTTGCCCCCATATCGGGTGAGGAAGGAGTGCCAGCGGGCTTCGTGCCGGTCGGCGTCGTCTTCTCATCGGGCAGGGGTTTCGAGGCCGAGGGCGGCACCGGGGTCGCGCTGCCAGAGCCCGGGGCTGAGGGTTTCGGCTCGGGATTCGGGGCGGCGCCGGTTGCGACCGGGATGATCAGCGTCTGACCTTCGCGGATCGCCATATCCGATCCCAGCCCGTTCCATTCTGCCAGCGATTTCGCCGAAACATTATAGGCGCGCGCGATGATGAAGGCGGTCTCGCCGCGTTTCACCGTGTGGCGGGTCGGTTCTTTGCCGCCGCCCGGCGTGGTCACGGCCGCCGGTTTCGTGCTGGCGGGAGGCGGCAGGGCCGAGCTTTCCACCCGGTCAAGCGCCGCCGTTGCGCCTGCGGTGATATCGACTGGGGCAGTTGCGACCATCGGTTGCGGCGCCGCGGCGACCCGGCCGGGGAGCAGCAAAAGCTCGCCCTCGCGCAGCGGATCGTTGATCTGCAGCGAGTTGGTGCGCGCCACATCGGTTGCACTCAGCCCCAGCCGCGAGGACATGCTGGCGACCGTTTCGCCGCGGCGCGCCTGGGCCATCTGATAGCCAGGATATGACAGTACGCCATTGCCATCGGGTACCGGGCGCGAAGCTGTCGCCTGGCGCGCCTCTTCCGAAGTCCCGCCGGGGCCGCCGCGCAGATCCCAGTCGAAATTATTGTTGTTCACGCAGCCTGTCAGCGCCAGCGTGGCACAGGACATGAGAACCAGCCCCAGCCTCGACCGTCCCCTGCCTTGGCCTGGCAAAACGCTGCGCCTCACGGGATCATGGGAAATCTGGGTCATCTGCTCCGCCTTTTGCCTTTTCGCCTCATTCTTCCGGGATTTGCCCCCGGTTCTGCCTGTTTCAGGGGATTCTACTCATTCCCGAGCCCTTCGACCAGAGGGACAAACCGCACCGGGCGAAGTTCCTCGTAATCAAAGCCATTTGGCAGCCGTTTCACCCGGATCAGCTGCTGCACCGTATCGGATTGCCCGACCGGCAGCACCATGATGCCCCCGGGTTTCAGCTGCGCGAGCAGCGGTCCCGGCGGGTCTTCGGCGGCGGCCGTCACAAGAATGCGGTCGAATGGCGCCTGATCGGGCAGGCCGAAAGACCCGTCCCGCGCCAGCGCCGTCACATTGGTCAGGCCCATGGATGCGAAAATCTCCTGCGCCTCGCGCGAGAGGCGTCGCCAGCGGTCGACCGTATAGACCCTTCGCGCCAGCGAAGACAGGATCGCGGCCTGGTAGCCCGAGCCGGTGCCGATTTCGAGCACGGTATCGCGAGGGCCGACCTGGAGGGCCTGGGTCATCAGCCCCACCACCGAGGGCTGCGAGATCGTCTGGCCGCAAGAGATCGGCAGCGGCATGTCATCATAGGCGCGCGCGGCAAAGACGCCTTTCACAAAGCGGCCGCGATCCACCTTTTCCATGGCCGAGAGCACGCGGCTGTCGGTCACCCCATGCGAGCGCAAGGCAAAGAGAAAACGCATTTTTCGTTCGGCATGGCTGCCGGAGGCCTCGTCCTCGGTATCCTCCGGCTGCCATGCGCTCATCCGAGGCGCGCCGCCAGATCGGCGAGCAGGTCATGGGCGGTCAGATCGGCGCGCAAAGGCGTGACCGAGATATGACCGGCAAGGTTCACCTCGGCATCGGTTCCGGGAAGGGTGGGGCTGTGCTGCGGCCCGCCCTTGATCCAGAGGAACCGGCGCCCATTGGGCGAGACCTGACCTTCGGCCGAGAAAGACGTATCGCGGCGGAAGCCCTGGGCGGCCACGCGCAGGGGCCTGGTCTGAGCTGCGGGCAGCGGCGGGAAATTCACATTATAGAAGATGCGGTAATCATCTTCGGTCCAGATGCCATTTTCCAGCAGGCGGCGGATGATCCCGGCGCCATGAACGCGCGCGCTTTCGAACTGGTCAGACAGGCCATCCGTCTCGGGCCCCATATATTGCGACAGCGCAACGGCGGGAATGCCCTGCAGCGCGCCTTCCATCGCGGCGCCGATAGTGCCGGAATAAAGCACATTCTCGGCCGAGTTATTGCCGCGGTTCACGCCCGACAGCACCAGATCGGGTTTTGCGCCCTGAAGCACATCATAGATCGCGGCCAGCACGCAATCGGCGGGGCTGCCCTCGGCCGCATAGCGGCGATGGCCGAGTTTTGCGATGGCCATGGGCTTGTTATAGCTGATGCAATGGCCGACGCCCGATTGCTCGAAAGCGGGGGCGACAGTCCAGACCTCACCGCCCGGTCCGGCGATTTCGGTTGCGATCTCGTACAGCACTTCAAGCCCCTGGGCGTTGATGCCGTCGTCATTGGTGATCAGAATGCGCATGATATCCTCTGGCTGGACTTCTGATTAGCCGGATCGGGGCTTTGCTTCAAGCTATGTGGCCCTGAAAGACCCGTCTGACGCGCTGAATGATGTGCATAATTGCGGCCTGGATACCGCAGGTTGACATCTGACAGCACCGGACCGCGCAAAGCCCGCAGCGCAAAGGGGCGCAAAGCCATGCGCAGGCGGTGGGGGACTTGCCGCGAAGGGGCAGAGGCCTTAGCTCTGGTTCATGCGAAAGTTCATCCCCTTTCTGAAAAAGCCGCCGCTGGTTCCGGTGATCCGTCTTGAGGGCCAGATCGGCCAGGGGGGCAGGGCGCTGAATGATGCCGGCCTTGCTCTGGCAATCGAGCGCGCCTTTTGGCGCGGCAAACCTGCGGCTGTGGCGCTGGCGATCAATTCGCCCGGCGGCTCGCCGGTGCAATCAAGCCTGATCGCGACGCGGATCCGGCGGCTCGCCGATGAAAAGAAGATCCCCGTCCATGCCTTTGTCGAGGATGTGGCGGCTTCGGGCGGCTATTGGCTGGCGACCGCCGCCGATGATATCTGGGTCGATGCAAGCTCGATCATCGGCTCTATCGGGGTGATCATGGCGGGCTTTGGCCTGACCGATCTGATCGCCCGCCACGGGATCGAACGCCGGGTCCATACGGCCGGCACGTCGAAGAGCTTCGCCGACCCGTTCCGGCCCCAGAGCGAGGAGGATGTCGCCCGCATCCGCGCGCTGCTGACGCCGCTGCACGAGAATTTCATCGCGCATGTGAAGGCGCGGCGCGGCGCCAGGCTGGAGGCCGGGGCCGATCTCTTCAACGCTGATATCTGGCTGGGCCAGCAGGCGGTGGATCTGGGCCTTGTCGATGGCGTTGCGCATCTGAAACCGAAGCTGCGCGAGATTTACGGCGACAAGGTCCGCCTGCTGCCGGTGACCACCCGCAAACGCGGGCTGCTCAGCCGTTTCGGCCTCAACCTTGGCGAGGCGGCGCTGGCTGCCGCAGAGGAGCGAGCGATGTTTGCACGTTACGGGCTCTGACATGGTGTGGAAAATCATCCTCGTTTTTCTCTGCGCCATGGCTCTTGTCGGGATGATCGGCAAGATCCTGTTCCCCGATGCGCGAATGCTGCGCGGGCGCCCGGCAAAGGCCGCAAAATGCGGGCATTGTGGCCGGCCGTTGCTGGGGCGCTCGCCCTGTGACTGCCGCAAGGGGAAGAAGTGAAGACGGCGCTGGTCACCGGGGCCGGTCGCAGGCTTGGCCGTGCGATGGCGCTGTACCTGGCCGGTCGCGGCTGGGATGTGGCGGTGCATTACCAGAAATCCGGGACGGCGGCGGAGGAGGTGGTGGCCGGGATCACCGCGCTTGGCCGGCGCGCGGTGGCCTTAAAGGCCGATCTGCTGGATGAGGCCGCCTGCGAGGCGCTGATCCCGCAGGCAGTAGCCGCGCTTGGGCCGCTGACACTTCTGGTGAATAATGCCTCGATATTCGAGCCGGACACGATCCGCTCTGCCACACGCGACAGCTGGGATCGCCATATCGGATCGAACCTGCGCGCGCCCTATCTGCTGATCCAGGGCTTTGCCCGCCAATGCCCGCCTGCGCTGACCGATACTATGGGCGAGCGGCTGGCGCAGGGGATGGTGGTCAATATGATCGACCAGCGCGTTCTGGCGCCCGGACCGGATTTCTCGACCTATACGATTGCCAAGATGGGCCTCTGGGCGCTGACGCAAACGGCGGCGCAGGAGCTTGCGCCCGATATCCGCGTCAATGCCATCGGGCCGGGGCCGACCCTGATCGCAGAGAGCCAGTCCGAGGCCGATTATGGCGCTGAACGCAGCGGCACGATTTTGCAGCGCGGTGTCGGTCTGGACGACATCACTTCCGCGCTTGGCTACCTGACCGAGAGCCCTGCCGTGACCGGCCAGATGATCGCGGTCGATGCCGGTCAGCACTTCGGCGCCCGGGGTCAGGGTGCGTTCCGGCCGGGTCAGGGGCGTTAACTTGTCCACTTTCGCCCCTCGCTTCACAAGCCTGTTACGAAAAGGCCTGATTTCTCAACGCCTTGTCGTAAGTGAGAAAATATTCTCCTGTTTTTCAATGCTTTATGAAAATGCCCAAAAATTAGGCAAACCGGTGAGGCCTGCCGAAAACAAGGAAAATTTCGGCTTCACGAAAGTTTCTCCTCATACTTATCCACAGAAACGGTGGACTTCTTCCCTCTTGCTCCTGGCTCTGGTTCATTGCAGCGCGGAGGCAGAATCGTGACCTTCTGCATTTGTCTTTTGACGGCAGCGGATATGTCAGCGGATGCGCCACGGGGCAGGCCATGAGCACAGCGACACGCAGCGGATATGAGGTGATCCAGGACTATCTGCGGCTGCTTGACGGCAGCCCGGGGGTGTACCGCATGCTCAATGCCGCCTCCGAGGTGCTTTACGTCGGCAAGGCGCGTAATCTGAAAGCGCGGGTGTCGAATTATGCGCGCCCGACCGGCAATTCGAACCGTATCCAGCGCATGATCGCGGAAACGCATTCGATGATGTTCCTGACGACCCGCACCGAGGTCGAGGCATTGCTGCTGGAACAGAACCTGATCAAGCAGCTGAAGCCACGCTACAATGTGCTGATGCGGGACGACAAGTCGTTCCCCTATATCCTGATCGGTGGCGCGCATGATTTCCCGCAGCTGAAAAAGCACCGCGGCGCGCGGAAGGAAAAGGGCAGCTATTTCGGGCCGTTTGCGAGCGCGGGCGCGGTGAACCGGACCCTGAACCAGTTGCAGAAAGTGTTCCTGCTGCGGAACTGTACCGACAGCATTTTCGCCAGCCGGACGCGGCCCTGCCTGCAATATCAGATCAAACGCTGTGCCGCGCCCTGCGTGGGCAAGGTGTCAGAGGCGGAATATGACGCGCTGGTGCAGGATGCCGGGCGGTTCCTTTCGGGGAAATCCTCGACCATCCAGGCCGAACTGGCGGGGCAGATGCAAAAAGCCTCGGACGAGCTGGAATTCGAACGTGCAGCGGCTTTGCGCGACCGGATCCAGGCGCTGACGGCGGTGCAGTCTTCGCAGGGGATCAATCCGCGCACGGTCTCTGAGGCGGATATCGTGGCGCTGCATCTCGATCACGGCCAGGCCTGTGTGCAGGTGTTTTTCATCCGCGCGAATCAGTCCTGGGGCAATCAGGATTTCTACCCGAAAACCGGCTCGGGGGCCGAGGAGGCCGAGATCCTCGAGGCCTTCCTGACGCAGTTTTACGACAATAAGGAACCACCGCGCCTCGTGTTGCTGTCACATGCGCCGGACGACCCGGACCTGGTCAGCGCGGCGCTGAGCGAGCGCGCCGGCCATAAGGTCGAACTTGCGGTGCCGCAGCGGGGCGAGAAGGCCGAACTGGTCGAGAATGCCGCGAGGAATGCCCGTGAAAGCCTTGCGCGGCGGATGTCGGAATCGGCGACGCAACGGCGGTTGCTTGACGGTCTGGCAGAGGCATTCGGGCTGGAAGGCCCGCCCGACCGCATCGAAATCTATGACAACGCCCATATCCAGGGCGCGCATCCGATTGGCGGTATGGTGGTGGCGGGGCCGGAGGGCTTTCTGAAATCGCAATATCGCAAGTTCAATATCAAGGGCGAGGCGGGCGCGGCCGGTGACGATTTCGGCATGATGCGAGAGGTGATGACGCGGCGGTTTGAACGGCTGGTGCGCGAAGACCCGGACCGCCAGTCCGATGCCTGGCCGGATCTCCTGCTGATCGACGGCGGTGCCGGGCAGATTTCGGCGGTCGAAGAGATCCTTGCCGATCTCGGGATCGAGGATATGCAGGTGATCGGGGTCGCGAAGGGCATTGACCGCGATCACGGCAAGGAAGAATTCCACCGCAAGGGCCAGCGTCCCTTCGCGCTGCAACGCAATGACCCGGTACTTTATTTCATCCAGCGCCTGCGTGATGAAGCGCATCGCTGGGCCAATGGCGCGCATCGGGCGAAACGCGCGAAAGTGGTCAGTGCAACGCCGCTCGACGAGATCCCGGGTGTAGGGGCGGCGCGCAAACGCGCCCTGCTGGCGCATTTCGGCTCGGCCAGGGCGGTCAGCCGGGCCGCCCTGCCGGATCTGATGGCGGTCGAGGGGATTTCCGAGGCGATGGCCGAGACGGTCTATAATTTCTTCCATCGCGAGTAGGGGCCTGACGCCGGGGGCTTCGCTCCCCCGGATCCCCGCGGGATACTTTCTGGCAGAAAATGAGCGGAGCTTCAGGCAGCAGGGGGCAATATGCGGTTTCTGGATTTCACCTCATGGCAGACATTGCTGGCGACGGTTGCCAGTTTGCTGCTGGTTACGCTGATCGGTGTGGGGATCCGCATTGTCATGATGCTGACGATTCAGCAGCGTCAGCAGCGGATGAACCGTCAGATCAATGAGCGGCTGAAAGTGCTGATCGCGGCCTACAAGGTGCTGGGCGGATCATTCACGGGCACGCTGACGGTCGATCCGACCCATTTGCGTGACCTGCGGGCCCGGCTGGAAGCCGAGGGCGCCGAGGCAGAAGTGATCAACTCTTCAGCCAGCCGGCTGGAACGGACATGGGTGGTGCGCGATGCGGTCGAGGCGGCGCTTTCGGACATCATCCTGCTCGGGACAAAGGAACAGGTGCGGCTTGCAGCTGCGGCCGCGGCCGATATGGCGGCAGGGCGGCCGGTGCCGACGGCGGAGCTGGTCATTTCCCTGCGCGCCTATATCCGCGCGGCGCTGGATCTGGAGCCGGTGCCGGGGGATGTGGTGATCCCGGCTCAGGGTCCGACACGGGGCGGCGCTGCGGCGGGTAAATCCGGGGGGCGCGGCGGAGATGGCGGCGGCTCTGGTGGAGGTGGCGGCGGTATGGGCGGCGGCGGTGGCATGGGGGGCGGTGGTATGGGTATGGGACCGGGCCGGCGCGAGGGCGAAAGCGGCTGAGGCGGCTGGCAAGGAGTCCTTAAACCTCTGGCGGCAACATAGGGTGATTCTGATCGACAGGTGCCGATGTGACCCGCCCGACCGAGCTGACCGATAATTGTGAGGCTGAGTTCGCCTTTTCCGAACTGATCTATTCGCGCACCTGTCCGCGCGGGCTGATCCGGTCGGGGAATTCCGTGTTCCGACGCATGGCCGGGATCCCCTGGGCCGATCTGATCGGGGCGCCGCACCGGGTTATTCGCCATCCCGATATGCCGAAAGGGTTCTTCTACCTGTTCTGGCAGATGCTGAAAGCGGGCGAGCCTGCGGTCGGCTATGTCAAAAACCGCAAGGCGGATGGCGGCTATTACTGGGTCCTCGCGGCTGCAATGCCCTGCGAAGGGGGGTTCTTTTCGGTGAGGTTACGCCCCTCAAGCCCGATTTTTGAAAAGATCCGGTCGGAATATGCCGGTTTGCGCGAGCGCGAACAAAGCGAGGGACTGACGCCCGAGGCCTCGTCGCAGATCCTGCTGGCCCGGCTCGCAGAGCTGGGGTTCCCCAGCTATGATGCCTTTGCGGCCCAGGCGCTGGCGACAGAAATCCGGTCGCGGGATATGCAGCTGAAACGGCCGGTGGATCGCAGCACCGAAACGCTGGCCTCGCTCCTGAACCTGCTTGTCGAGACACTATCGGAACAGGCGCGGCTGGTGTCGCAGTTTTCCGATCTGGTGCTGCTGCCGGTGAATATGCGGCTGGTTGCGGCCCGGCTGGAACCCCAGGGCGGGCCGATCAGCCAGATTTCGGTGAATTACAAGAACTCCTCGGAAGAGATCTCTCGCCGGCTTTCGGAATTCGTGTCGGGCAAGGGCAATCTTTGCGGACAGATGGCCAGCGCCGTGCGCCGTAGCCTGATCCTTGCCGGCACGTCGCGGCTCCAGGGCGAGCTGGTCGAGATCTACAATAATGGCGAAAGGGTTGAACGCGAAAAAGACGGCGAAGAGCGACGGGTCGAAGGCAAGGTTCTGGAAGGGGTGATCCGCGATTCCCGTACCACGGCCCAGGTTTCCCTGAAAGAGGCCGGCAAGCTGGCGGGGATCCTCAATGAGGCCAGTATGGATCTCAGGCGGATGATCCTGGGCCTTGATACGATCCGCATTCTGGCCCGGGTGGAAAGCCGCAAGACCCAGGACAGCCAGACCGCGCTGACTGCCACAATTGATCGTATTGACGAGGTGCAGGCGTCGGTCTCGGAAAGCCTGAAGGCATTGATGGATCGCTCTGCCGCGATTGATCAGGCGCTGACCCTGCTGCGCGCGCCTGAGCGCAGCAAGACCCTGGCTGCGAGCTGAGGGAACCGGCGAGGGGATATCTGTCCGTTTCCCGGCAGCAGGAAGGGCTTTCTGAAAGCGGAGGCTTTTGTGGAGTCTCTGGCGACATCGGGATCACCTGGCTGACAGCGGGCCGCGCCAGATCCCGCCCGCGTCGAAATGGTGAGGCAGTGAGAAGGCAAGGCCTCTGCCGCAGCTGACGCCAGCCATCACGGGCACCAGACTGGTGCTGGTACCGTCCGGCAGCAGGAGGTAACCGTTATGTACAGGTCAGACCCGGTGGGCGGATTTCAGCTGCCGCAGATTCACCCGGATCAGAAAGCGGCTTCGGCCTGCATCCGGAAAAATACGACGCATTTCTCCTGTTCCTAACGGGCGGCCGGCAAAGAGGTCTGGCCTGTATGCGATAACAGGCGGTCGACAGCGGTATAAAGGTCACCCTGTCGGGCCAGGTCTTTGTCAAATCCTTTGTCCCCCTTTCCAGAGGCCGAAGCCTCGGCTACGAATGGCGGCATGCGCTGGACGATCCCAAATACCCTCACTTTCATGCGGCTGCTCGCGGCTCCCGGCGTAGCTGTGTTGTTTCTCTATTTCCACAGGCCTTGGGCCGACTGGCTTGCGCTCGCGCTTTTCATCGGCGCGGCGGTGACCGACTATTTCGACGGCTATCTTGCGCGGTTGTGGAAACAGGAATCCAAATTCGGGGCCATGCTGGATCCGATTGCCGATAAGGCCATGGTGGTGATCGCGATCATGGTTCTGACCGGCTATAACGGCATGAACCCCTGGCTGATCCTGCCCGCCACCGTGATCCTCTTCCGTGAGGTTTTTGTCTCGGGGCTTCGCGAATTTATTGGGGCAAAAGCCGGCACGCTGCGTGTGACGCAGCTCGCCAAATGGAAAACCACCGCGCAAATGGTTGCGATTGCAGCGCTTTTCCTTGGGACCGGGCTCGATTACGTAAACGGAATCGCGGCGCGCGGCATGACGGTCGAGCAATATGTCGACGCTGTCCGTGCCGGTACGGCCGATCCTATCCGGGCCTGCGTCACCCAAAACTGCGCTTCTTATGCCAATTCCGTCGGCCTTGTGCTGATCTGGATCGCGGCCATCCTCACCGCCTTTACCGGCTGGGAATATTTCGCGAAATCAAGACCATATCTGCGGGATGATCCATGATCGAGATCCTCTATTTCGCCTGGCTGCGCGAAAAGATCGGTCTGCCGCGCGAGAGGGTCGAGACCGGGGCGGCAACGGTCGCCGATCTCGTGCAGGAGCTGGCGCTGCGCGGCGAGGCCTATGCTCTGGCCTTTGCCGATCTGACCAGCCTGCGGGTAGCACTTGATCAGGAACTTGCGGATTTTGAAGCCCCGCTTGCAGGGGTGCGGGAAGTGGCATTCTTCCCGCCAATGACCGGGGGCTGAGCGGTGAACGCGCCACAGATCCGGGTGCAGGCTGCGGCGTTTGACCAGGGGGCAGAGCTGAACCGCTTTTCCTCTGCCGCTGGTCCGGCCGGTGCGGTGGTCAGCTTTTCCGGCATCGTGCGCGATGAGGGCGGTATGCTCGAAGCACTTGAAATCGAACATTATCCTGCGATGACCGCCGTTGCGATCCAGGCCATTGCCGAAGAGGCCGCGCGCCGCTGGTCGCTTACCGCGACACTGGTGATCCACCGTTTCGGGCGGCTGGTTCCCGGCGAGGCGATCATGATGGTCGCCACCGCCGCCCTGCATCGTCGTGAGGCTTTCGAGGCGGCGGAGTTCCTGATGGATTATCTCAAATCGCGCGCGCCGTTCTGGAAAAAGGCCTTCACAGCCGGGGGCGCCGAATGGGTTGCCGCCAGAGACAGTGATGAAGAGGCGCTGGGCCGCTGGGGCTGAAGCATCTGCCCCGACGCGGCTAGCCCTTTCGACCGAACCGTTCAGACCAGCAGGGTTGCAGATCGCCGCGCTGAGGGCTGGCGAGCCAGACCGCGCGGGCAATGGCGCGCGACAGGCAGACTGCCGCCGCATGGCCGATCTGGAACAGATCGGTCAGCGGATCATGCAAGACCCGTGCGCCGCTCGCGGCTGCGAAGACCAGATCTCCGTCGATCAATGTGTGCGACGGGCAGATCGCCCGCGCCATGCCATCATGTGCCGCCACCGCGACCCGATGCGCCTCGGCTTTGGTCAATATGGCGTCGGTGGCGACAATGGCGATGGTGGTGGCCTCGCCCATCCGCTTCATTGGCAGGGGGGCTGCCGCTGCGGGCAGCGCGGGGGCCGGCCCGAGGCCGCCGAATTCGGCCCCCTCTTCGAACGGGGCTGCGAGAAACCAGGGGCCATCGCCCGCCGTCACCTGACCAAGCGCATTGACCGCGACCAGTGCGCCGACCGTGATCCCCGAGGGCAGCAGGGCCGAGGCCGAGCCAAGTCCGCCCTTCAGCGTGCCGGTCATTGCCCCGGTGCCGGCCCCGACGCTGCCGAGCGTGAAATCCACCGCCGCCGCCTCCAGTGCGGCACGACCCAGGGCAGGGTAGGGGCTGGTCACCGCCTCTTTGGCCCAGGCTTTGTCGCCGCCATTGAGCAGGTCGAAGAGGATGGCACCCGGCACGATCGGCACCCGCTGGTCGCCCACCGCATAGCCACGGCCCATCGCGCGCAGCCCCGCCATCACGCCGGAACAGGCGTCAAGACCAAAGGCCGACCCGCCGGACAGCACCAGCGCATCCACCTCGTTCACCAGCCTGTCGGGCGCCAGAAGATCGGTCTCGCGGCTGCCCGGGGCGCCGCCCATCACATGTACCGCCGCCGTGAAGGGGCGGTCAGCCGTCAGGACGGTAACACCCGAACGCAGCACCGGATCCGAGGCATTGCCGACCCGAAACCCCGCGACATCGGTGATCAGATTTCCTGGTCCTGGCCGCATCTGCCGCATCCCTTCCGCATCGCCTGCTCTGCCCTGTTCCAGGCGCAGACTGCCCGCATTTCTGCCATTGATCCAGTGCCTGCGCCTGTACCACCCGGTCCGGACCGGATGAAGCCCGCCCCGGGGCGATGTCTGATTTGTTGCCACAGTCGCAACACTTAACCCGTGCATTGGCCCGTCTGGCACCTGAATCGACGCGCGCGGCCCTTCGGGACTTGACGTGGCGCAGAGGGCGTGGCGCATGGACTCTATGCGGGACGGCGGCGGCCGTCCTGAGTCGTTTTCACCACACCGGGATGACCTTCGTGATTTTCACACTGCCCCGCCTTGTTGCCGTGCTTGCCCTTTCCGCCCTTGCTGCCTGTGGCGCGAAACCTCATATCGCAGAGACGCCGGGCGTGGTCGCCGGCTACGAGGCCGTGGATGACGGCAAGATCCATATTCCGGCCGTTGCGCCGAAATATCTGATGGAGGACCATCGCCGCGCAGAGGTGGCCTATAACGGCGATGATGCGCCCGGCTCGATCGTGGTCGATGTCTATTCGCGCAAGCTCTACTGGGTGCTGCCCGACGGGCGCGCGGTGCGCTATGCCATCGCGGTGGGCCGCGAGGGCACCTCGTTCCGTGGCAATGGCTATATCGGGCGCAAGGCGGAATGGCCGTCCTGGACGCCGACCGCCAATATGATCCGCACCCGCCCCGATCTTTACGCGGAATATGCCGGCGGTCTGCCGGGAGGCCTTGAAAACCCGCTGGGTTCGCGCGCGCTTTACCTTTATCGCGGCGGCCGTGACACCATGTTCCGCATCCATGGCACCATCGACAATGCCTCGGTCGGGCTGGCGACCAGCGCGGGCTGCATCCGTCTTTACAACCAGGATGTGATGGATCTCTACACCCGCGCCGGCAATGGCACCCATGTGAAGGTCCGCAGCGAGGCCGAGAGTGTCGCGCTTGAGGGCCCCTATATGGATGACGCCTTTGGCCGTGCCGTACCGGAGACCGAGGCGAATATCGCGAAAAAGGCGGCGGATGAGGCGGCCATCGCCAAAGCCGAGGCCGATGCCCGCGTGGCGGCTGAAAAGGCCGAGGCAAAGCGCCTGAAGCAATGCAAGCGCAAGAAGATCGCGCCCGAGGATTGCCCGCTGCCAGAGACCGAAGCCACCGCTGGCTGAGCACCTTCGCCCTGACCTGATGAAAACCGCGCCAGAACATGGCGCGGTTTTTTCATGTGAAGGGGGTTTGCGTCTGCCGTGATCGCGGCTTTCCCCTGATCATTGCGCCTCGGTTTCGGGGCATCGACCGGGTCCTTTCGGGGCCTCAGGCGGTGTTCAGGCGACGATCACATAATCTTTGAGCGTGGTCTCGATCACTTCCCAGGTACCGGCATAACCGGGGCGGATGATGAAACTGTCGCCCGCTTTCAGATGGGTCTCAGCGCCATTCTGGTCGGTCACCACCGAATGGCCCTCATGGATATAGACATATTCCCATTCGTCATAAGAGACCTTCCACTTGCCTTTGGTCGCCTGCCAGAGGCCGGAATAAAGCCCCTCTTTTTCCTCAAGGCTCCAGGTCGTATGGACCGGATCGCCCGCGATCACCTTTTCGGGCGAAGGGCGGTCCGTTTCGGGCGTGATGCCGTCACGGGTGACGCGCAGGATCAGGGGATGGGTCATCAATTGCTCCGTGGCTGAAAGGGGCTGCACAGGGCGTAAGCCCTGGCGCAAACCGGTTTGGCCCATTGGCGCCGGGAGGCGCCACGGCGTCAAGAGGGGGCAGCCGGAGGGGCAAAAGCCAGGTGCTGCACTGCGGCGCTTAATTCTTGCACAAGTTGCAGCGCTATGCCCTTATGCCGCGCAATCTGTTAACGAAGCCCGGGACCTGCATCGCCCATGAGCGCCACTTCCTCCGCCAGGGCGGTTCTGCCGCCCGATATCAGGGCCATGAAAGGGGGGGCGCCGATTGTCACCCTCACCGCCTATACGACGCCGGTTGCACGGCTGGTTGATCCACATTGCGATGTGATCCTGGTGGGTGACAGCCTTGGCATGGTGATCCACGGACTGCCCTCGACCATTGGCGTGACGATGGAGATGATGATCCTGCATGGTCGCGCCGTGGTCCGGGGCGCGTCAAAGGCCATGGTGGTGATCGATATGCCCTTCGGGTCTTATGAGGAAAGCCCGGCCCAGGCCTTTCGCAATGCGGGTCGGCTGATGGCCGAGACCGGTGCGACCTCGGTCAAGCTTGAAGGCGGCGCGCATATGGCGGAAACGATTGCGTTCCTGACCGCGCGCGGCGTGCCGGTGATGGCGCATATCGGGCTGACGCCGCAATCGGTGAATACGCTGGGCGGCTATAAGGTCGTCGGGCGTGACGGTGAGGCCGAGAAGGTGATGGCCGACGCCCGGGCCGTCGAGGCGGCGGGCGCCTATTCGGTGGTGCTGGAAAAGGTGCCCGCAGGGCTCGCGGCGCAGATCACCGGGGCTCTTGCGATCCCGACCATCGGGATCGGTGCGGGCGTCGATTGTGACGGCCAGGTTCTGGTGGTCGATGATATGCTGGGGCTTTTTACCGAATTCCGCCCGAAATTCGTCAAGCGCTATGGCAATCTGGGCGAGGCTGCCGATCAGGCCATCGCGACCTATGCCGCCGAGGTGCGCGCACGCGCCTTTCCTGGCCCTGACCATTCCTTTGCTGACACTATGCCAGGACCAAAAACCTCCAAATGACTGAAATCATTCATACTGTAGCCGAGCTGCGCCAACGTGTGCGGGCCTGGCGGGCGGCTGGCGATATGACCGGCGTGGTGCCAACGATGGGCGCTTTGCATGAGGGCCATCTTTCGCTTGCGCGGCGGGCGCGGCTGGAATGCGAGCGCGTGATCACCACGATCTTCGTCAACCCGCGCCAGTTCAACAATCCTGACGATCTGAGCCGCTACCCCCGCACGCTGGACGCCGATGCGGCGCTTTTGAAATCGGTGCCGGTGGATGTGGTCTTCGCGCCGGATGTCAATGAGGTCTATCCCGATGGCTTCATCACCACGGTCTCGGTCGGTGGTGTGTCAGAGCCGCTTGAGGGACGTATGCGCCCGGGCCATTTCGACGGTGTGGCGACGGTGGTAACCAAGCTTCTTGGTATGACCGAGGCGCAGCGCGGCTATTTCGGTCAGAAGGACTGGCAGCAATTGCAGGTGGTGACGCGGCTGGTGGCCGATCTCAACCTGCCGGTGCAGATCGTCGGCTGCGAGACGGTGCGCGAAGCGGATGGCCTCGCCATGTCCTCACGCAACCGCCAGCTGACCGGGGCGGGCCGCAACATTGCACCTGTGCTATATGCCGCGATCAGCCGCGCCGCCGACGAAATCCGTGACGGCCAGAGCGACCGTATGGCGATCCGCGAAGCGGCTGAAACCATGCGCAATGCCGGGTTCGAGCGGGTGGAATATATCGAATTGCGCGATGCAGGCACACTGATGCCCTCGGATGACCCGAAACGCCCGCGCCGGATGCTCGCCGCCGCCTGGCTCGACGGCGTGCGCCTGATCGACAATATCCCGGTCTGACCCTTCCGGGTGGAAGATAGAAGCCAGGAAGAACAGCAGGCTTCCTTCTGATCCGCACAGCCCCGGGGGGAGGGGGCGGCCGCGCCGCCTTGCACCGTCAGAAAGACAGAAAAAGGCGTCCGGATATTCTCCGGACGCCTTTCGTCTTTCGTGAAGTCACCAGTCCCGGCAGGGATCAGTTCAGCGGGCCCATCGGGGTTTCTGCCTCGACCATAGCCTGGGTCGCAGCCAGTTCCGGATCCGAGACGAGGCCGTAAGCGGCGAGCGGGCCATCCGGGCCAGCCACTTCATCCGAGACGAAGAACTGGACGAAATCCTTCAGGCCAGGCACCACGCCGAAATGGGCTTTCTTGACGTAGATATAGAGCGGGCGCGAGATCGGGTATTCGCCGGCCGCGATGGTTTCCACCGAAGGCACGATACCGTCGATGGTGGCGACGCGCAGTTTGTCGGTGTTGTTCTGGTAGAAGCTCAGGCCGAAGACGCCGATGGCGTTCTTATCGGCGTCGATGCGGGCGAGGGTCTCGGTATAGTCGCCGTCGATATCGACCGAAACGCCATCGGTGCGCAGGGCGTGGCAGCCCGAAACAGCGGCTTTTTTCTTCGCATCGTCGTCGCCTTCGGCAGCGGCGAAGAACAGGTCATAGGCGCCGGTGGCCTTGCAGCCGACTTCCAGAACTTTCACGTCGAACACTTCGCGGGTGCCGTGCTTGGTGCCCGGGATCATGGCGAGGATGTTTTGCGCCGGGAAATCGGCCTTCACATCGGCCCAGGCTTTGTTCGGGTTGGCCACCAGAGCGCCGTCTTTGGCAACCTGAGCGGCGAGCGCATTATACCAGTCAGCCGGCTCGAAAGCGAATTCCGGACCGTCCACGGCCGAGGCAAAGACGATGCCGTCATAGCCGATGCGGACTTCGAGGATCTCGGCCACGCCGTTTTTGGCGCAGAGGTCGATATCCGACTGCGAAATGCGCGAGGACGAATTCGCGATATCGATGGTGTTTTCGCCAACGCCTTCGCAGAGTTTCTTGCGGCCGCCACCCGAACCACCACCTTCGACAACCGGGGTCGGGTGGTCGAAATTCTCACCGAAAGCCTCGGCGACGATGGTGGCATAGGGCAGAACGGTGGACGAGCCCGACAGCTGGATCTGGTCGCGCGCAGAGGCGGCCGAAGCCGCAGCAGCCATCGCAAGGGCGGAGACGGCGAGTTTCACGGTGTTCATGGATCACTCCTGATGTGCAGACCGGCGAGTCGGCCTTCGCCAGCCGGAATATGCGGGTTCGGTAACGGCAATCCTGCATTTGTGTAACAAAGACATGACGATTTTGGTCTCCCGGCCCGCAGATCTCGAGGGCTCGCGCTGCCAGGGCAACTTCTGCGCTGCGGCATTGATCAGCATATATGAACACAGATGTCGAGAAAGCGGGCCTGCTGTTAGCGGATGTGCAGGTCTATATCCCTCTCATCCGACGCAAAACAGCGTCATGAAAAACCCGAAAGGACAATGAAATGAAACGCTTCGCTACCATCGCCACCGCTGCCGCCCTCATCGCTGCTTCGAGCCAGTTCGCTCTGGCCGCTCTGCCGGCTCCGAAAATCACCCGCGCTGCTCCGGAAATCATTGAAGTGCCGGCTGCCCAGATCAAATCCAGCAAAGAACTGCATCAGCTGGGTCTGGAACGCTCCACCCCGGTTGAAGTGACCAAAATCCCGGCTGGTCCGCGCGACACCAGCAAAGGCCGTGGCTGAACCAGGATCCGGGCGCAATGCGGCCGGATAGCAAAAGGGGCAGCTGCATCAGCGGCTGTCCTTTTTTAAGTAAGACGACAGAAAAGGGCCGGTATCTGCACCGCGCATGTTCTTCTGTCATTTAACAGTAACATTGATGTGAAATTCGCGCTCTGCCGCACAGATGTGACGCGTGGTCTCCGGTTGTCGGAAGACCTTCGCATGCCTAAATCCTGCACATATAAATCACCGGAAACCGGGTATGTGTTATGGATACGGCAGTTCTGCGTACTTATGTTCATATTATCGAGGAAGGCAGCTTTGCGGGCGCTGCCAGGCGGATGGGGGTCTCGCGCAGTCTTGTCAGCAAATATGTCTCGGATCTTGAGGCGCGGCTTGGCGCGCAGCTCCTGACCCGGTCGACCCGCTCGCTCAGCCCTACAGAACTGGGGCGTTCCTATTTCGAACAGGTGCGCGAAATCCTGCAACATCTGGATGACGCCGATGATTCCGTCCGTCAGGGCGTGGGAATGGTGGCGGGCAAGCTGCGGATCGGCGCGCCGGTCACGTTCACATTGCAGGTTCTGAACCCGCATGTGATGCGCTTTATGGAAGCCTATCCCGATGTCCGGCTGGATCTCTCGCTTGATGATGGCTGTGTTGATCCGGTTGCGGCGGGGTTTGATGCTACCATCCGGGTGGGGGTGCTGGATGACAGCAGCATGCGGGCCCGACATCTGTGCGAGGTCGATACGGTGCTGGTCGCCTCACCGGAATATCTTGCCGAACATGGCACGCCGACAGAGCCGGCCGATCTGAGCGAGCATCGCATTCTTTATTACACCAATACGAAAAGTGCCGGCACCTGGCCGTTCCGTCGCGGCAATGAGGTGATCCATCAGAAGGTGACGCCGGCTTTTTCGACCAATAACGGCGATATGATCCGCACGGCGGCGCTGGAGGGGCAGGGGGTCGCGCTGACGGTCGGCTTTCAGGTTGCGGCGGATCTGGCGGCGGGGCGGCTGGTGCCGATCCTGACGAATTACGGCCTGCCGGAACTGCCGGTGAGTGTGATCTGGCCCAGCTCGCGCAATATGGGGGCCGCGCTCCGGGCCTTTGTCGATTTCCTTGGTCAAAGCGATTTCCACACCCGTCGGGTCGTCACTCCGGAATTGGTCAAGTAGCGAAATCCCGCCGTTTCATATTGAATTTCAGCAGGTTCTTGCCTTGATGCGGGCGCTTCACGATGAGAACTTGCTCTTTGCGTGGCACGCCTGTCTTGTGCCGCAGCAATGATCCCAATTGTGGAGTTTGATATGCGTAAGTCTCTGGTTCTGTCTTCGGCCGCTCTGGTGGCTTCTCTTTTTGCTGCGCCGCTGATGGCGCAAACGATGGATGATGCCGTGGCTGCGGCGCGCAATCAGCTTGGTTTGCTGGAATACTGCCAGGCCGAGGGTCACACCGATGGCGCGGCTGTCGAGGCCCAGACCAAGATGATGGCGCTGCTTCCGGCAGCGACCGATGCCACCAAAGGCGACGAAGCCTATGCCAAAGGCAAAGAGGGCAAGCTCTCGGTCGGCGGCGTCGAGCAGGATCTGGCCGCGGCGGAAGCCCAGGGCAGCAGCATTGCCGATATGTGCAAGCAGATGGCGGATGCTGTCGTTGCGGCTTCGGCCCAGATGGGCGGCTGATCGCCCCGACTGCTTCCGGGATCGTGACGCGGTCCCGGCATGTCAAAGGCCCCCTCAGGGGGCCTTTTTCATTGCCCGCCAAACCCCTATCTTTTGTATGGGATTTTAAGGGGACCGTGCGATGCAGCTTCACCACAGCTATCTGACCGAGCTTCCGGGCACATTCCTGCGTCATATGCCGGATATGGCGCCGTCGCCTGCGCTGATCGTGCTGAATGAAACGCTGACAGAGGCCCTGGGTCTGGATCTGACGGAGTTGCGGGACGAGGGCGCGGCATGGTTTTCGGGGGGTGCCGTGCCGGAAGGGGCGGATCCTGCGGCGCTGGCCTATGCCGGGCATCAGTTCGGCGGCTTTTCCCCCGCTCTGGGCGACGGGCGGGCGCATCTTCTGGGTGAGATCCGGGGGCCGGACGGGCGGCTTTGGGATCTGCAGCTGAAAGGTTCGGGCCGCACACCGTTTTCGCGGGGTGCGGATGGCAAGGCAGCCCTTGGGCCAATGCTGCGCGAATATCTGATATCCGAGGCGATGGCGGCGCTTGGCGTTCCCACGACCAGGGCGCTGGCGGTAACGACCACGGGTGAACGCATTGCGCGGGATGGCGCGTTGGTGCCCGGCGCGGTTCTGGCGCGGGTGGCGGCGAGCCATATCCGGGTCGGCACTTTCCAGTATTTCGCCGCGCGCGGTGACGGCGAAAGGCTGCGCGCGCTCGCCGATTACGCGATCCGCCGCCATTACCCGGAAATCCCAGACACGCCAGAGCGTTATCTGGCGTTCTTCGATCAGGTTTGTGCCCGCCAGGCCGCGCTGATTGCCGAATGGATGGGGCTTGGTTTCATCCATGGCGTGATGAATACCGACAATATGGCGATCTCGGGCGAGACCATCGATTATGGCCCCTGTGCATTCATGGAAGATTACGCCCCCGGCACGGTGTTTTCCTCGATCGACCGCCAGGGGCGTTATGCCTGGGCCAACCAGCCACTGATCCTTGCCTGGAACCTGGCGCGGCTGGCGGAATGCCTGCTTCCGCTGATCGCGGAGGATGAGGCGGCGGGGGTAGACCTGCTGAACACCCGGCTTGAGGGGATCGCGGGGCTTTACCGGCGCGAATGGCTGCGGGTGATGCGGCGCAAACTGGCGCTTTCGGGCGAAGATGACGCAGATGGCGCGCTGATCGACGATCTGCTGACCGCGATGACCGGTGCAGACTGGACCCTGACCTTCCGCCGCCTTGCACCCCTGGTCGAGGGCGATCCGGTGCCGCTGAAAGCGCTGTTCGAGGATTTCACGAAGATGGAGGTCTGGCTGCCGCGCTGGCAGGCGCGGCTTGCACCCGACGCGGCGGCAAAGCTTCGGGCTGCCAATCCGGCAGTGATCCCACGCAATCATCGGGTCGAAGAAGCGCTCGCCGCTGCAACAGAGGGCGATCTTGTGCCCTTCCGGGCGCTGCTGGCTGCGGTGCAGAATCCGTGGGAAGAGGTGGAATATTACATGCTGCCCGCGCCGCAGGGTTTCGGGCGCTATGTGACTTTTTGCGGTACCTGACCCGGGAAACGGTTCCATCACATCTTTTTTGCAGAGGCAGCAACCACCCCATCGGCGGAAAGCTGCACAAAGACGTGCCCCGGGGTCGTGGTTTCCCGCACGAACCGGTGTTTTCAAACACTTATCAGTTGAAGGAAATGTGTCACAGCAGTATCGAATCGCCCGATGATCCCAATGCTGCAGGTGCGAAATACTCGATTCGCGCCCTGAGGCAGTAAGGATCGCCCAGCAAGACGGAAACCGGCAGTCAGGACGTCCTGATCCGCAAGGCCCGCCAGCCAGCACAGGGTTCAGAGGCGAGACGTGAGCGACAAACCAGTGACCGCCAGAGCCGAAGGCGGTGAGCGGCGTGAACGCGACATAAGGCTGGATTTTTTCCGTGGCCTCGCGATGATCGTCATCCTCATCGCCCATATCACCGATAACCCCTGGACCCTCTGGATGCCGGGCCGGTTCGGATTCTCGGATTCCACTGAGATCTTCGTTTTCTGCTCGGGCATGGCCTCGGCGCTGGCTTATGGCGTGATCTTTCACCGCGCCGGCTGGCTGATCGGGACGGGGCGTATTCTTTACCGCATCTGGCAGGTCTATTGGGTCCATATCGGTGTCTTCCTCGTCGCCGTTTTCGCGATGCTCGCTCTGAACATGTCGGGGGCCTTTCCCCGCGATGAGGTCGGTTCGCTGAACCTCTATCCCTTCCTGAAAAACACCGCGTCGAATTTCTTCGGGCTGATGACGCTGACCTATGTGCCGAACTATTTCGACATTCTGCCGATGTATATGGTGCTGCTGGCGCTGGTTCCGGTGATGATGGCGCTGGCAAGGATCGATCCGCGCCTCGCGCTGGCGGCCTCGGTCGTGCTCTGGCTTTGCGGCACCACAGGCAGTCTCTGGCTGCCTGCGGAATGGTGGTTCGTGAACAATTCGACCCGGCCCTGGTTCTTCAACCCCTTTGCCTGGCAGCTGGTCTTTTTTACCGGTTTTGCGCTGATGTCCGGCTGGATCCCGGCGCCCCCCCTGCGGCGTGAGCTGGTGGTCATGGCGTTGGCCATCGTGATCCTGACCGTGCCCTTCGCCTGGCATGTGGTGATCGGCAAATCCACGATCCTGCAGGACTGGCGCAATGAATGGCGCCTGCTTTACGACAAGACCGGCTTTGGCCTGCTGCGCTATGTGCATTTCCTGGCACTGGCCTATCTCGCCTGGGCAGTGGCGGGCGAAAAGGGCGCGCGGCTGCGCGGTCTCGCCACCGACTGGCCGCGCCTTATTGGCATGGTCACCGATATCGGGCGGCAATCGCTTGCGGTTTTCGCGGTGTCGATGGTGCTGGCGCGGGTGCTGGGCGCATTCCTCAAGCTTTTCGGCCCGGGCGTGATCGTGACCCCGGCCATCAATTTCACCGGTCTCCTGCTGATCTGGCTGACGGCGCGTATCGCCGCCTGGTTCAAGGGGCAGGGCTGGAAACGTCATATGAGCGCTGGTGCAGCACCGGATCCGGTGCCGGCCCAGGCGCCGCACATACATGAGGCCGGCCGCGTCGTGCCGCCTCAGGGAGCCAAGGCATGACCAGGACCGTTTCCGATTTCCTCATCTCGGGCGCACTGAACCGGCGCGGCGCGCTTGGCCTCGTGCTGGCCATGGCGGCGGCGGGTGTGTTGCCGCGGGCAGGGCGGGCGGAAGAGCTGCCCGAAGGCGGGATCGTCACCCCCGAAGGCGTGAAGCTCGGTGCGGCCGAGCCCTTTGCCGATGGCATGGTCGAGGCACTGGCCCGCGCCATGGCCGAACAGCCCTATGCCCCCCCGACGGAGATTTCGCCGGAATGGAAGGGCCTGACCTATGATCAGATCCGCGAGATCTGGTTCGATGGCAAACATGCGCTTTACGGTGCGACTGACAGCCCGGTCCGGGCCGAAATGTTTGTGGCCGGTCTGTACCAGCATTTCCCGGTCGAGATTTTCGCCGTCGCCCGGGGCGAAGCGCGCGAGATCCTGTTCGACTACGATCTCTTTGTCCGCACCGACCGTTTCCCTGAACTGCCCGAAACCGGTACCGGGTTTTCGGGCTTCCGCCTGACGGGCGAGATCGAGACCAGGGGCACCTTCCAGGAATATGCCGTCTTCCAGGGCGCAACCTATTTCCGCGCGGTGGCCAAAGGTCAGCAATACGGGCTTTCGGCACGCGGTTTCGCGCTGAACACCGCAGCGCCGGATCAACCCGAAGAATTTCCGCAGTTCCGCCGCTTCTGGATCGAAGAGGGCAAGCTGCATGACGAAGAGGCGGTGGTCTGGGCGTTGATGGACAGCCCGTCTTTGACCGGCGCTTACCGTTTCGCGATCCGCAAGGGCGATGTGACCACGATGGATATCGAAGCCGTCGTTTTCCCGCGCGTCACGCTGACGGCGACGGGTCTGGCGGCGGGGACGTCGATGTTCCTGTTCAATGATATGAACCGGATCGCCTTTGATGATTTCCGCGAAGGCGTGCATGACAGCGACGGGCTGCTGGTCGCGACCGGTTCGGGCGATCTGTTGTGGCGCCCGCTCAATAACCCGAAATCGGTCGAGACATCCTGGTTCAGCGATGAGAACCCGCGCGGATTTGGCCTGATGCAGCGCGCGCGCGATCCGGGCAGCTATAATGACTTTGCCGCGCATTATGAGCGCCGCCCGTCTTTGTGGGTCGAACCCAGAGGCGACTGGGGCAGGGGCTCGGTCGTGCTGGTCGAGATCCCGGCGGATAAGGAAATCTATGACAATATCGTCGCCTTCTGGCGCCCCGAGGCGCCGATGGAGGCCGGATCGGAAAACCGCTTCGCTTATCGCCTTTACTGGGCCGATGGCGCGCCGCCGGTCGATGGTGAAAAGGCCCGCGTGATTGCGTCCCGTCAGGGGGACCGGGTCTTCGAAGCGGGTCGTATGTTCGCGATTGATTATGAGGCGCATCCGGCGCTCGGCTCTGATCCGGGCGCGCTTGAGGCGCGGGTCACGGCCTCGGCCGGAGACGTGACCGGCACGCTGATCCACAGGAATGACGCGACCGGCGGAATGCGGGTCGATGTGACGCTGATCCTGCCGGAGGACCGACCGGTGGAGCTGCGGGTAGAGCTGTGGCGCGGTGGTGTGACCATGGTTGGTGAAGTCTGGCTTTATCGTTGGGTGGCCTGAACATGTCTCGTGCCTTTCGTCCGCAATATGGCTTCCGCCCGGTCACGCTGCCGGCGCCTCTGTCGATGCCTGACCAGCTGCTCGACCGGCCCGCGCATGACCCGGCCGCGCGGGCAGGCGGGCCGATCCGCAGCCATTCGCGGCTGGCCCGCGCGGCTGTGCTGCTGGTGCCGCCGCCCTTTGCGATCGGCTTTGGCTATATGACCGGCACGGTGCTGGCGGCGGATGGCATCTTTACGCCGGCCGATCTGCTGCTGGCGGCTTTGTCGGGCTTTGCGGTGTTCTGGATGGCGATGTCGGTCGTGTCGTCTTTCTTCGGCCTCTTCTGGCGCGCGCCGGCAAAGGCCAATGCGGCGGCCCCCGGCCTTCGGATCGCGATCCTTTTGCCGATGTATGGCGAGGATCCCGAAGCGACGCTGGCGCCGTCGGTGGCGCTGCTCGACAGCCTGCGGGCGCCGGGCCATGCGCATCGCTTTTCGCTGCATGTTCTGTCGGATACCCGCAACGGGCGGGCGGCACTGGACGAGGCGGCTATGGTTGCGAAACTGACCGCGAGCCGCCCGGATCTGGCGATCACTTATCGCCACCGGCTTAAGAATACCGATTACAAACAAGGCAATGTGCGGGACTGGATCACCCGTCAGGGCGCGGCCTATGATGCAGCGCTGATCCTTGATGCGGATTCGGTGATGGGGCGCGGGACGGTGCTGACGCTTGCCGATACGCTGGTCGCCGATCCGGGTTGCGCGCTGGCGCAGACCCTGCCGATCACCGGCGCGGGCGAAAGCCGCTGGCAGCGTATGCAGAGCTTCGCGAGCCGGGTTTACGGCGGCCCGCATGGTCGTGGCTTTGCGATATGGACCGGGTCTGACGGTAATTTCCTCGGCCATAATGCGATGGTGCGGATGAGGGCTTTTGCCACCAATTGCGGCTTGCCGCATCTTCCGGGCCCGCGCCCGATGGGGGGCGTGATCCAGAGCCATGACTTTGTCGAAGCGGCCTTGCTGCGCCGGGCCGGCTGGGGCGTGCGGATCATCCCCGAAGCCGCCGACAGCCATGAAGAGGCGCCGTCGAACCTGCTGGCCCATATCAAGCGGGATGCGCGCTGGTGCCAGGGCAATCTGCAACATATGCGGCTGTTGAAAGTGCCGGGGCTGCACTGGGTCTCGCGGCTGCATTTCCTCTCGGGGGCGATGGCCTATATCGGTTCGGTTCTGCTTTTGGTGATGCTGGTGCTCTGGGCGATGGCCGATCAGGGCCGGACGGGCCAGACGACGGACCGGCTGGAGATCTGGCTGGCCACCACGGTGATCTTTCTTCTGTTCGCGCCCCGGGCCTTCGGAGTGCTGGATTACCTGCGCCGTGTGGGCGTGGCGAAGGGGCGGCGGCTTGGCTTTGTGAAGCTCTTGCTGATCGAGACCGTGGTGGCGGTGCTGTCGGCGCCTGTGATGATGCTGCACCATGCGAAGATCATCTTCCGGGCGCTGACCGGTGCAGATACCGGCTGGCCCCAGCACATGTCGGGACGGATCCCCCTGAAGGCGCTGCTGAAGTTCCATGCGGGCGAGACCGGGCTTGGCGTGCTGCTGAGCGGGATGATCGCGCTTGGCATCCTGAGCGTCTGGTTCCTGCCGGTGGCGGCCGGGCTTTTGCTGGCGGTGCCGGTTTCGGCCTGGGTCTCGGAACCGGCTGGGGACCTGGCAGTGGTGCCGCTTGTCCCGGAGCGCTGAGGCCTGAAGCGGAATTGAGGCCGAGGCTGAGCGGTTTCTGAGGCAATGCAAAAGGGCGACCCGACCGGGTCGCCCTTTTGCATTATGGCGGGCGGGAAGGGGGCTCTGCCCCCGTCTGCGCCTGTGGCGCAGACTCCCCCGGGATATTTTGAGACAGATGAAAGGGGCGGGTTGCGCCTCAGATCCCGGGTCAGACCAGGCGGCCGCTGTCTTTCGCGGCGCGGACGAAATCGGCAAAGAGCGGGTGCGGCGAGAAGGGTTTCGACTTCAGTTCCGGGTGAAACTGGACCCCGATGAACCAGGGATGGTCTTTGATCTCGACGATTTCCGGGAGTTTGCCATCGGGCGACATGCCCGAGAAGGTCAGGCCGCAGGCTTCAAGCTGCTCACGGTACTGAATGTCGACCTCGTAGCGGTGGCGGTGGCGTTCCTCGATCACAGTGCCGCCATAGACTTCGGCGACGCGCGAGCCTTCTTTCAGCTGTGCGGTATAGGCGCCCAGACGCATGGTGCCGCCTTTGTCGTCGGAGGCTTTGCGACGGACCTTGTGATTGCCCTGCACCCATTCTTTCAGGTGATAGACCACCGGGACGAAGCGATTCCCGCCCGCCTCATGGTCAAACTCTTCCGAGCCGGCGCCTTCGATCCCGGCAAGGTGGCGTGCGGATTCGATCACCGCCATCTGCATGCCAAGGCAGATGCCGAGATAGGGCACGCCCTTTTCGCGGGCGAATTGCGCGGCGCGGATCTTGCCTTCGGTGCCGCGTTCGCCAAAGCCGCCGGGGACGAGGATGGCGTCATAGCCATCGAGCCAGGCAGCAGGGTCTTCTTTCTCGAACAGGGTCGAGTCGATCCATTCCGCGCGCACCCGCACCCGGTTTGCCATGCCGCCATGGGTCAGCGCCTCGGCAATCGACTTATAGGCATCTTCGAGCTGGGTATATTTGCCGACCACCGCGACGCGGACCTCGCCCTCGGCATGGTCAAGCCGGTCCATCACATCTTCCCACCGCTCCAGATTGGGGCGGGGTGCGGGCGAGATATCAAAACAATCCAGCACCGCCTGGTCGAGGCCAGCGCGGTGATAGGCCAGCGGCGCCTCATAGATCGATTTCAGGTCATAGGCCGGGACCACATGTTCCTGACGCACATTGCAAAAGAGGGCGATCTTTTCCCGCTCGCGGTCCGGGATCGGATGTTCCGAGCGGCAGACGAGCACATCTGGCGCAAGGCCGATCGATTGCAGTTCCTTGACGGAATGCTGGGTCGGTTTGGTCTTCAGCTCGCCCGATGCCGCCAGATAGGGCAGGAGGGTAAGGTGCATCAGAATGCATTCGCCACGCGGGCGTTCATGGATGAACTGGCGGATGGCCTCGAAGAAGGGGAGGCCTTCTATATCGCCCACGGTGCCGCCGATCTCGCAGAGCATGAAATCGACCTCATCCTCGCCGACGCGCAGGAAGTCTTTGATCTCATTGGTCACATGCGGGATCACCTGGATCGTTTTGCCAAGGTAATCGCCGCGCCGTTCCTTTTCTAGCACATTGGAATAGATCCGTCCCGAAGAGATCGAATCCGTCATCCGCGCCGAGACGCCGGTGAAACGTTCATAATGGCCGAGGTCGAGATCGGTCTCGGCGCCGTCATCGGTCACAAAGACTTCGCCATGTTCAAAGGGCGACATCGTGCCGGGATCGACATTCAGATAGGGGTCAAGCTTTCTGAGCCGCACCGTATAGCCCCGGGCCTGCAACAGCGCGCCCAGAGCCGCAGACGCGAGACCTTTCCCGAGTGACGATACCACGCCACCGGTGATGAAGACATAACGCGCCATTGGGGACTCCCGTAGTTCTGGAAACAGGCGATTCGGACAGGTGGAATCGCATCACCACGGGAGTCGGCAAATAGCCTGATGCGCGTAAGAACGCAACCGCCTGCCGCAAGATCATGTTTGCGGCAGTCGAAACCCGTCAATGGATTGTAGATCAGTTGGCCGGTTGGGCCGGTGTGGTTTCCGGGGCCGCTTCGGGCGCGGTTTCAGCCGGTGCGGTTTCCGCAGGGGCAGGCGCGGCAGGGGGTGCGGCGGGGTCCACAGCAGCAGGCGGTGCTGCCGGATCGGTGCTGCTCGAGGCCGGAGGCGGCATCATGCCCGAGATGTCCGGGCTGTTGCTGTTCGTCTGCGCGGCCGGGGGCATCAGCCCGTCAATCACCGAGCCGGTGCTTGCTCCGCGCGTAGCCAGAACGGTCAGCGCCAGCGAGGTCACGATGAAGGCGCCTGCAAGGATCCAGGTCACGCGTGTCAGGCCATTGGGCTTGGCGCGCGCCTGCATATTGCCGCCGCCGGACAGCAGGGCGGAGCCTTCGCTCTTCTGGACCAGCACCACTCCGATCAGCAGCAAGGCAAGGATCAGGTGGATCGTAAGGACAAAGGTTTCCATCGGGCAGAGGCTCCATCAGCGGATGCGGCTATCTATTCACAAGATCGCGCCTGCGCAAGGGCAAGGCGGTCTTACCGGTGCCAAAGGCTTCGGGAACGGGTGGTGCGGGCCGTGGTGCCGGCCGGGGCGGGGCGGAGCCGCCAGGGGTAAGGCAGGGGTGAGGGGCGCGCCGCCGGACCCGCGCCCGCGTCGTCATATCTCGTGTCAGTATCCGGAGCGCTTCGCGTGCGGCCTTTGCTGTGAAAACGGGCTGCGTGCTGTCGCTTTCAGCATGGCAGTGACCGGCGGGGCAGGGTAGCCAGGATCTATGACCCAGGCCATTTCCACTTCCCGTCCGACTGGCGCCCGTGCCGCCTCAGCCGGTGCCCGTGCCACCGACCGCATCCTGCCGGGCATCATTCTGATGCTGGCCTTTTGTACCCTGGCGCCGCTGCTGGATGTGTCGTCGAAGCTTGCAGCCGAGGCGGGCGTGCCGGTCGGCTGGATCACCGCGGCGCGGTTCATCGTCCAGGGGCTGATGATGGCGCCGATCATCCTCGTGATGGGGATCTCGCCTGCGCTGAACCTGCGTGCGCTTGGCCTTGTGTTCCTGCGCGCCTTCCTCCTGGTCTTTTCGACCTTTTCCTTTGTCTCGGGCCTGACGGTGATGCCGATCGCCGATGCCCTTGCCGTCGCCTTTCTCGAGCCCTTTATCCTGCTGCTCCTCGGCAGCTGGATCTTTGGCGACGAGGTAGGACCGCGCCGGATCGCCGCCTGTATTGTTGGCTTTGCGGGGTCGCTTCTGATCATCCAGCCCTCGATCACCGTTTTCGGGCTGATGGCGCTCTGGCCGCTCGGGACCGCATTTGGCTTCGCGCTTTATATGCTGGTCACGCGCGGCATGTCGTCTTTCATGCATCCGGTTGCGATGCAGTTCCACACCAGCTGGGCGGGGGTGGTGCTTTGTCTGCCGGTTCTGGCGGTGCTGTGGAACGGCCCCCTGCCGCAATTCGCCTTTGTCATGCCCGAGGGGATTACATGGCTCTGGCTGGTCGGCGTCGGCTTCTGGGCCTGCATCAGCCATATGTGCATGACCATGGCGCTGAGCTATGCGCCTTCGGCCACACTGGGGCCGCTGCATTACTTCGAAATCGTGATCGCGGTGATTCTGGGTTATCTCGTTTTCAACGATCTGCCGAATGGCCTGAGTTTCGCCGGCATAGCCATCATCATCGCCTCGGGCCTCTATCTGGTGCATCGTGAGCGGGTGGCGATCCGCGAGCGGGCGCTTCAGACCGCCGCCGCCGGGCAAAGTGCCCGGATCACCTGACGCAGCCGGCGGCGCGGCAGAATTGCGATCATGCCCGGCTGATCGGGCCTGAGCACCACATCCGCAACTGAGGCGCGGTTCGAGGTGGCGATAAAGCCGTCGGGCTGAAAGACATGGCCGTCCAGCGGCCATTCCAGCCCCTCGCTTGTGCCCGTCACGCGCGCGAAGGGATAGAGCGACACCCTGTCCCCGGCCTTCAGCCGCAGCCTTGTCTCGCCCGCGGGCAGCGCAAAGGCCACATCCTGCGGGCCAAGCACCAGGCAGGGCCGTTCGGGATGGCGCACGAGGCTGTTCAAGACGGCAAGCCCGTGATCCATCCTGGCCCCGGTAAAGCCCAGCCCGAGGATGAAGGGCGCCGCAATCCGCCGCAGCGCCTTGTCAAAATCGGTGCTGTCCTGTTCCGCAATCCGGTGCAGCCGGTCGGAAGGGATCTGCGCCAGTGCTGTGGGCGAAATCGAATCAAGGTCGCCGATCACCGCCTCGGGGGTGATTCCCGCCGCAATCAGCCGGTCGGCGCCGCCATCTGCCGCAATTGCGACCGGTGCGAGCCGCAGTGCCAGCGCCAGATCGCGAGCAGGCACCGGGCCACCGCCGACAAGCGTAATCCCAGCGGAGAAGTGAAGGTTCGGGCATTGATCAAGTGGCAATTTCATGCGGATACTGTTCGAATTAAGGCAAAACCCGGGGCGGGGGAACACAATCAATCCTTCAAATTACCCCGGTCTGTCCATGGATTCGAACAGAGCGTCAGCAATGTTTCCGTGATGGAAAGTATGAGGTCCGCGTCGATGAATGATGCCAGCAAGATCCTGACTGTCTCTTATGGGACCTTTAGCTGCACGCTCGAAGGCTTTGATGAGCCCTTTACCACGATGCGGGCGATTGCCGAATATTTCCGCGATCTCGCCGCCGAGGACCGCTATTTCGGCGCGGAGCCGCCGCAGCCCGATGCGGCCATGTTGCACCGGATTGCCGAACGCGAGATCCAGCGCCGGGTAGAGGCGAAGATTACCGACAACAGAGTGGTGCTGCGTGCCGGCGACCAGCAAGACGGCGTTCCCGCCGCGGATGCGCCTGCGCCGCTGACGGTTGCGCCTGTTGCCGCTGTGGCGCCGGCATCGGTTGCCCAGGAAGAAAGGAACCTCCCGGCTGGGGTGCTTAAGCCGGTGGCGGAGGAGGTTATTGAAAGGGCTGCAGAAGCGGCTCCGGCAGAGGCATCCGCGCCCGCCACGGCTGGCGACCGCAAGGCTGCGCGCAATTCTGTTATGCGCGCCACGCCTGAGAACCCCGCACTGACGGCAGAAGATCCGGCACAGGCTGCACCACCCCAGGCGGCGAAAGCGCGGCGCGACGATCCGGTGGGCACGGCTGCTCCCGCGCTTCGTGATACGGTCCCGGAAGGGGTGGCCGCAAAACTCGCCCGTCTGCGCCGCGCCATCGAGCCGGCCTCGCGCGTTGAGGAAGCTGCGGCGGCACCACTGGCAGCTGCTGCGGCGGCATTTGCCGATATCGCGGAAGATGCTGATCTCGCAGAGCCGGAACGGGTTGCGTCCGACCTGGGGGAAGCTGCCGCATTTGTGCCGGAAATGGGTAAGCCGGAATTTGGCACAGATGAGGATTTCGAGCCTGAACTGGGCGATATCTCAGACGATGCCACTCTCGCGGCGGTCGATGACGATCTGCGCGCGGCCTTTACCGAGGTAAGCGAAGCGGCCGAAACTCCGGCGGCGCCGGAAGAGGGCGCGGCGGACCTGGCCGAATTCGGGCTTGCCAAAATCGTGCAGGAAGCGTCCTCCGAAACGCCCGCCGGGATTGAAAAGATTGCGGCGACGCCCGTTGCGCTGGACATCCCGGTTGAGGCCCTGAACGAAAGCCCTGAGGACGATCTTGCGCAGGCTCCCTTTGCGTCCTCGCCGCGTGCGGAGGGCACGAGTGCTGCCGCTTTGGCCGAGCTGCGGGAACTGGCGGCGGAACTCACCAGCGCGCCTGGCACAGGGCAAAGCGAGGCTGCTCACACCGCCTCCGCAGTGGCGGAAGAGGCCGTTGCGCATACCGCAACTGCGGGTGAGGTCGACATCGGCAGCCTGATTGCCAGCCTCTCGCGTGAAGCATCGCCCGAAGAGGCCGCCTCGGCCGCTGCGGCAGCGGCGCAGGCAGAAGCTGATGCGGAAGAGGCCGCGCAGAAGGCGAAGGCGAAAGCCGCGGGGATCCCGGGCGACGCCTTTGCCGATGACCCTGAATATGACGAAAGCGAAGCGGCCTGGGCGGCCGCACTGGAAGAGACCCCGCCGGAAGCTGGTGCGGCGATAGCTGCGGGCACGGCTGAGGATCTTTCATCCGAGGACGCGGTTGCCGGGCTGGACCAGGATCTGCGCGCCGAACTGGAACAAATCGAAAGCGAGCTTGGCGCGCCGCGTGGCGAAGTCGTGGCCGACAGCGGTTTTGAAAGCGATCTCGCAGCAGCGCTGATGGCGGATGCACCGGTGGCGGCGCGTGATCCTGCGGATAAAGCGGCGAAGGCAAAAACCCCTGGTGACGCTGATGCCGCGCGCAGCGCTGCGGCGGAAAGCCGGGTCGGGACCGTGGCCGAAGATCTGCCGGCGCAGTCTGCTGGCGACATTGCCCGGAACACAGAGGGTGCAGGCTTCGAAACGCATCAAACGGTGGTGCCGGACGCCTCTGCAGCGCCTGCAGGCCTGGATATGGAAGCCCGCCCCGGCGCCGGTCTGCCCGCAGATGACGCCGCAGGCCCCGCGCCGGAGGCGCCGCCGCTTGAACCGGCCGCCGCTGCCCGGCTGGAGCGCGCCCGCGCCAGGGTGATCCGGATCCGCCGCGTCGATGCAGTTGTGACCAGCCCCGAGGCCGCTGCGCCCGGCACCGAAGCCGCTGCACCGGCCGAGGTGACCAGTCCGGTTGAAGCCCCGGCTCCGGCCCCGGAAGCCGTTTCCACGCGGTCGGATGACGATCTCGCCCGGCTGATGAAACAGGCCGATGACGAAATGGCCGGGCCGGAAAACAAGCGCCGCATCGCCTCGATCCAGCATCTGAAGGCGGCTGTGGCGGCTGCCATCGCGGATCGCCGCGCCGGCGTGACGCCGGCAGATCCCGGCCAGCGCGAAGGCGCCTACCGCGATGACCTCGCGCAGTCGGTGACCCAGTCGATCACCCCGTCCATGCCGCATGCGCCGCGCCCCGTGCGTCCGGTCCGGCCGGTGCGCCCGATGCGTGAGGGCGGCGAGACCGCTCCGGCCACGGGCACGCTCAAAGCTGCGGGCATGGCACAGGAGGCCGGGGCTGTGGCGCAGTCGCAGCCTCAGACGCCGCCCGGCGCCGCGCGCCCGGCGCCGCTGGTACTGGTCTCGGAGCAGCGGATTGATCAGTCGAAGCGCAGCGATCTGCGCGATACCGGCCCGCGTCCGCATCTGGTGCATGGCTCTGCCGCAGTGGCAACGCCGCTTGGCAGTTTTGAGGCCGAGCCGGAAGAGGCGGCAACCGCGCCCGGCGCGACGCAGGAAATCCGGGAGTTTGTCAGTTCTTCCGATGCCAATGCCGCAGATCTGACCCTGGATGATCTGGCCGCAGAAGATGGTGCGGAGGAAGACGAGATCGCGGATGACGGCAATATCTTCGCAACCAACGGGGCATTCGCGGCCTTTACCGAAGAGGTGGGCGCCCGCAGCCTGCCCGATCTGATGGAGGCCGCCGCTGCCTGGGCCGCCTGTGTCGACAAGCGCGAGTATTTCACCCGTCCCTATCTTATGAGCCGTGTCATTGCGGGCGAGCTGGGGGAGATCTTCACCCGCGAGGAAGGTTTGCGCGCCTTTGGGACCCTCCTGCGCGAGGGGCGTCTGGTGAAGATGCACCGTGGTCAATTTGCCATCGCTGAAACCTCGGTGATCCTCGCCGAAGCGCGCCGCAGTCTCGGCTGACCGGATCCCGGCCTGAAGCCGGGGCCGGGGCCGGTCCTGTGGCCATTGAAATCTGATGAAAGGCCGGTGCCGCTGGGTGCCGGCCTTTGTCTTTGTGGCCGCTCTTCGGCACGGCTTACCCGACAATCCCAGAATTCCGCGGCCGGTCCCGCCCGGATTTTTCGCAATCAGAGCGGGAATGGGGTTTCTTCTCCTGGGAATTAATTTCCTGAGAATAAAATTAAGCTTCCCGAATCGGACCTGAGGCCGCATCGTCCGGCTGGTATTTCGCAGCCTTGGCCTGGCGCACCGAGCGCCTGGCTGGTTCGGGCGTCGGGCAGTCTTGGGTGTCGGGGAGGTCCAGGGTCGTGATTTCGGCGAATTCCTCTGCTCAGGTCTTTGGGCCGGTGGCTGCCCATTCAGCCTTTTTCAATAGCGTGCAGCGGCCTTTTGTGCCGCAGGTCCTTCGGTCCGGAATTGCGCCGGACAGCACGCAACACTTCCGGCGGCACCGGAAAGATCCGGGCCGGAAAAAAGGTGGCCCCTGAGCGCCACTTTCCAAAAGGGCACCGCAAAATAAAAGCCGCGGGCCCATCAACTCTGACCAACAGGAGGGGGATTTGAGCATGAATGATGCGGGAACGGGGCGTGAGGAGAACACGCTTCATCGGGTGATTGGCTGGCCTGCGGCCTTTTGGGTGGCGGCCGGCGTCCCCGCGCTGGTCTTGTTTTCCATTGGCGGGATCGCGGCAACCGTCGGTACGCCAAGCTGGGTGATCTGGATCATCTCGGTCGCCTTTGGCTTTATCCAGGCGCATACCTATGCCGAGATCGCGGGTCTTTTCCCGTCGAAAAGCGGCGGCGCCTCGGTTTATGGGGCTTCGGCCTGGGTGCGTTATTCCAAGGTGATCGCGCCCTTGTCAGTCTGGTGCAACTGGCTGGCCTGGACGCCGGTGCTGGCGATCGGGTCGGGTCTGGCGGCGGGCTATATGCTGAACGCCTTCGCCCCGGCCGATTCGGCGCTGCTGTCCTGGCAGATCACGCTGGCGGATCTGGGCTTTCTGAAAGAGGGGATCACACTGAGGATCAACGCCACCTTCTTCATCGGGGCGGCGGTGTTGCTGGCGGTATTTGCGATCCAGCATCGCGGTATCCTTTCAACTGCGCGGATCCAGACAATTTTCGGCATTGCAGTGATCGTGCCATTGCTGGTGGTGGGTCTCGTGCCGCTGCTCTCGGGCAATGTCCATTCCGAGAACCTCTTCCCGCTGGTGCCGATGGCGACCGACGAGGCCGGGAATGTTGTCGACGGGATCTGGGACCGCCATGGCATCACGCTGTTCCTCGGTGGCCTCTTTATCGCGGCCTGGTCGACCTATGCGTTCGAAACATCGATCTGCTACACGTCCGAGTTCCGTCGTCCGGAGCATGACACCGTGCGGGCCATCCTTTTTTCGGGCCTGCTTTGCGTGGTGATCTTCACGCTCGTGCCGCTGGCCTTCCAGGGGTATCTGGGCGTTGACGGTATCCTGCAGCCGGGCATCGTCGATGGCACGGCGGTCGCCGGTGTGATGGGCGAGATGGTCGGAGGCGGCGCATTCATCACCAAGCTGATGGTGGTTTTGCTGATCCTTGCGACCATGCTGGCGATCATGACCTCGATGGCGGGCTCGTCGCGGACGCTCTATCAGGGTTCGGTTGATGGCTGGCTGCCGAAATACCTGTCCCGCGTCAATGAACACGGGGCACCGGTCACCGCCATGTGGACGGATCTCGCCTTTAACCTGATCCTGCTGATGATGTCGGATTACCTGTTCGTGCTCGCGGTTTCCAACTGCTGCTACCTGATCTTCAACTTCCTCAACCTCAATTCCGGCTGGATCCACCGCATCGACAATGCGGACGTGCCGCGCCCCTGGCGCTGCCCGACGATCCTGATGGCGGCGGGTGTGGCGCTCAGCTTCGTCAATATGGTGCTGCTTGGCGCCGGGGCGAACGTCTGGGGGGCAGGAACGCTGATGTCGGGCATCGTGGCGGCGGCTTTGATCATCCCGGTCTTTGCCTGGCGCCATTATGTCACCGACAAGGGCAAATTCCCCGACCGGATGCTCGAAGATCTTGGCGTCTCGTCGCGCGATCTGCTGGTGAAGAAGGCCGGGATCCTGCCCTATCTGGTGCTGGCTGCGGGTATCGCGGTGGCGGCGGCCTCGAACATGTATTTCACCCTCTGATCTGCGATCAGATATGAAGAAGGCGCGCAGGGGATATCCCTTGCGCGCCTTTTTTCATGAGCTGTGGATCGGATCAGAACGCATCCATCAGAAGGAAGGTTCCCTCCTGCCGGCGCAGCGCGTCAATTTGCGGCACCAGGCGGCGGAAATGCTCGGTGTCGCAATGCAGATCCAGGGCGGCACGATCCGGCCAGGTCTCGACAAAGATGAAATGACCGGGATCTTTCTGATTGGTGAACAGATCATAGCTGATGCACAGGGCTTCGGCCTGGCTCAGCCGCACCAGTTCCTCATAAAGCGGACGCACTTCGGCAAGCGCCTCCGGGCGGATGAAATCCTGCGCGATGACTTTCAGCATGTCAGGGCCCCTTTGGCGCCCCGGGGTCGGGCTGGCCGATCCCGAGGAAAATCCTGCGCAAAGGCAGCGCCCAGGCAAGGCCGAGGCCGATGAAGATCATCGCTTCCAGGAACAGGGGCATCCGCTCGCCAGGCTCTGACCACCAGGCATCATTCGCCAGCCCGATCAGCACCAGCGTGACAAAGCAATAGACCGGCACCCCGATCACGAGGATCAGGAGCGCCAGATTTTTGCGTTTGCGGTAGCTGAGCGCCATCAGCTCAGTCCGCGAAAGGGTCGGTGACGAGGATGGTGTCGTCGCGTTCCGGGCTGGTCGACAGCAGGGCGACCGGGCATTGGATCAACTCTTCAATGCGGCGGACATATTTCACCGCAGCCCCGGGAAGGTCATTCCAGGACCTGGCACCTTGCGTCGATTCGCTCCAGCCTTCCATCTCTTCATAGATCGGCTTCACCCTGGCCTGAAGGTTCGCAGCCGTCGGCAGATAGTCGTAACGTTCGCCATCAAGATCATAGCCGACGCAGATTTTCAGCGTTTTGAACCCGTCAAGCACATCGAGCTTGGTGAGCGCGATGCCCGATACGCCCGAGGTCGCGCAGGTCTGGCGCACCAGGGTCGCATCGAACCAGCCACAGCGGCGCTTCCTGCCGGTGACGGTGCCGAATTCATGGCCGCGCTGGCCCAGACGCTCGCCGTCTTCATCGAACAGTTCGGTCGGGAAGGGGCCTTCGCCGACGCGGGTGGTATAGGCCTTGACGATCCCCAGCACGAAATCAATCGAGGTCGGCCCGAGGCCCACACCGGTCGCGGCCATGCCCGCAAGGGTGTTCGACGAGGTCACATAGGGATAGGTTCCGAAATCGACATCCAGCAGCGAGCCCTGGGCGCCTTCAAACAGGATACGCTTGCCGGCGCGGCGCGCCTCGGTCAGATGCTTCCAGACCGGTTTCGCATAGGGCAGGATCTTGCCCGCAACCTCTTGCAGCGCGGCTTTGAGGGCGCTCACATCAACCGGCTCCAGCCCGAGGCCGTTGCGCAGGGCGTTGTGATGGGTCAGCAGCCGGTCGATACGGGTATCCAGCGTTGCCTCATCGGCCAGATCCGCCACGCGGATCGAGCGGCGGCCGACCTTATCCTCATAGGCCGGCCCGATGCCGCGCCCGGTGGTGCCGATCTTGCCGACCGAATTCTGCGCCTCGCGGGCGCGGTCCAGCTCGCCATGGATCGACAGGATCAGCGGCGTGTTTTCCGCGATGATCAGGTTGTCAGGGTTGATCTCAACCCCCTGCGCTGAGAGGTTTTCGATCTCGGCCAGCAGCGCCCAGGGGTCAAGCACCACACCATTGCCGATCACCGACAGCTTGCCGCCCCGCACAATGCCCGAGGGTAACAGCGAAAGCTTATAGACATTGCCGTCGATCACCAGCGTATGGCCGGCATTATGGCCGCCCTGGAACCGGGCAACGATATCGGCCCGCTCCGAGAGCCAGTCGACGATCTTGCCTTTACCCTCGTCACCCCATTGGGCGCCTACGACAACCACATTGGCCATTGAGCAGCCTGCCTTTGCGAAAGAAAAAATGCGGCTGAGCTATAGCGGCTGTGTCGTCCGGGGGAAACAGGAAAAACCGGTGACACGCCAAACCTGCCTGCGCCCGCACAAACCCATGCAGCTCAATGAAAGCCGCTCGCAGGATTGCTTCTGTCGTTTTAGCGCTTACCTGTAAAGCCGCGCCCGGTCATTCTGGCGCGAGAAAACAAGCCAGGATTCGCGCGAATGTTCCTTTCGGTCTTTGATATGTTCAAAGTGGGGATCGGCCCCTCGTCGAGCCATACGATGGGCCCGATGGTGGCGGGTGCCCGCTTTCTGGACCGGCTGCGCAATTCGCCTTTCCAGGTGAAAGGGGTGCGGGCGGTGCTGCATGGCTCGCTGGCCTTTACCGGGGTAGGCCATGCGACCGATCGCGCGACCGTGCTGGGCCTCGCAGGATTCGTGCCGGAAAGCTATGATAACGACAAGGCCGAGGCGGCACTGGCCGCGATCCGCGCGACGAAAACGGTGACGCCGCCGGGTCTGCCGCCGCTGGCCTTTGATCCGGCCACCGATCTCAGCTTTGATTTCGGCCCGTCTTTGCCGGGTCACGCCAATGGCATGGTGCTGAAAGCGACCGATGCCGAGGGTGATGTGATATTCGAAGAGATCTATTACTCGATCGGTGGCGGTTTCGTCCTGACCGCCGAAGAGCTTGCAGATCAGGCCGGGGGTGGTGCCCGGGCCAAGGCAGATGTGCCCTGGCCCTTTGAATCTGCGGCTGAAATGCTTGAGATGTCGAAGAAATCCGGCCTTACGGTCGCGGCGATGAAACGGCAGAACGAGCTGAAATATCGTTCGGCCCCGGATCTGGATCGCGGCATGGCGCGGATCTGGGAGGTGATGAACAACTGCATCGACCGCGGCATCGAGGTCGATGGCATCCTGCCCGGCGGGCTGAAGGTGCGCAGGCGGGCAAAAGGCATTTATGATGCGCTCCAGACCGAGCGCGGGCTGAACCTGGTGGCGCCGCATACGATCAATGACTGGATGTCGCTTTACGCGATGGCGGTGAATGAGGAAAACGCCGCAGGAGGGCAGGTGGTGACCGCGCCCACGAATGGCGCCGCCGGCGTGGTGCCGGCAGTGATCCGTTACTGGCTTGACCATGTACCGGGGGCCTCCGCGTCGAAAGTGGGCGATTTCCTGCTGACCGCAGCCGCCATCGGGGGGCTGTGCAAACATAATGCGTCGATCTCGGGCGCAGAATGCGGCTGCCAGGCCGAGGTGGGCTCTGCCGCCGCCATGGCCGCAGCCGGGCTTTGCGCGGTGATGGGTGGCACTCCGGAACAGGTGGAAAACGCAGCCGAAATCGCGCTCGAACACCATCTCGGCATGACCTGCGACCCGGTCAAAGGCCTCGTCCAGGTCCCCTGTATCGAGCGCAACGGCCTCGGCGCGATCAAGGCGGTCTCAGCCGCTTCCCTCTCCCTGCGCGGGGACGGTCAGCACCTCGTCAGCCTCGACGCCTGTATCGAGACCATGCGTCAGACCGGACATGACATGCATGAGAAATACAAGGAAACCTCGCTGGGGGGGCTGGCGGTCAACGTGCCCAATTGCTGACCGCCGCGCCACTTGCCGGCTCCGGAAGCCTCCGGCGGGGATATTTAAGAGACAGATGAAAGGGGCAGCTTCTTTCATCTGTCCTTAAATATCCCGGGGGTGAGGCTCCACAGGAGCCGAGGGGGCAGGGCCCCCTCTCTCTGCGGCCAAAAGCCTTTTGCCCTCCGGCTGCGATTGAGGTAAGCCCGGGCCCAGGCCGCGCGCCGCTGTCACAGCCCGGAGACCCCCCCATGCCTGCCGATCTGAACCCCATCGACAAAGCCAAATTCGTTGCCGCCAAACGGGCGGTGGAATTCGTCGAGGACGGGATGAAACTCGGGCTCGGTACCGGATCGACCGCGGCCTGGATGGTGCGCTGTCTGGCAGAGCGCGTGCGCGAAGAGGGGCTGCGGGTCACCTCGGTTGCGACCTCCAGCCGCACGGCTGAGCTTGCCACCAGCCTCGGGCTGAGTGTTCGCAGCCTTGATGAGGTGCGCTGGCTCGATCTGACGATTGACGGCGCCGACGAATTCGACCCGGATCTCAACCTGATCAAGGGTGGCGGCGCCGCGCTTTTGCAGGAGAAGATCGTCGCCACGGCCTCGGATCAGATGATCGTCATCGCCGATGCCGCGAAAGAGGTCGCGCGGCTTGGCGCTTTCCCGCTGCCGGTCGAGGTGATTCCCTTTGGCTGGCAGACCACCAGGGCGCTGATCGAGGAAACCCTTGTCGCGATGGATGTGATGACGCGCGATGTGAGCCTGCGGATGACCGGCGAGCGGGCTCTTGTCACCGATGAGGCCAACCATATTCTCGACCTGCATCTGGGCCGGATCGGCAATCCTCGCCAGCTGGCGCTGGTGCTCAACCAGATCCCCGGCGTGGTGGAAAACGGTCTTTTCATCGATATCTGCGATATCGTGGTGATCGGGGCGCCGGATGGCAAAGTCTCGGTGCGCGACATCAATACGGGCTCGGTCACTGATGATCAGATCGTGTTTGCACCCACCGATAATATTTTTGCGGATCTCGACTGATGGCTTTTGACTGCGATCTCTTTGTTATCGGCGGCGGCTCGGGCGGCGTGCGCGCCGCAAGGATGGCTGCGGCCACCGGCGCAAGCGTTCAGCTGGCCGAGGAAAGCCGGATGGGGGGCACCTGCGTCATCCGGGGCTGTGTGCCGAAAAAGCTGATGGTTTTCGCCTCGTCTTTCCGCGAATTGCCCTCGCAGGCCCGCGCCTATGGCTGGGATATTCCGGAGGGCCATTTCGACTGGCAGGCCTTCCGCACCCGCCTTCATACCGAGCTTGACCGGCTGGAAGGCGTCTATCGCCGGCTCCTGGATGGGTCTGGCGTCACCATCCATGACAGCCGCGCGAAGCTGGTTGACCCGCATGAGGTCGAGCTGGCCGACGGGCGCCGGATTTCGGCGAAACATATCCTGATCGCCACCGGCGGGCGCCCCGAGCGCCCCGATCTGCCCGGAGCGGGAATGGGGATCGTCTCGGATGATGTGTTCAATTTTGAAAAGCTGCCCGAGCGGCTGCTGATCGTCGGTGGCGGTTTCATCGCCTGCGAGATGGCCTGTATCCTTCAGGGCCTCGGCGTCCGGGTCACACAATTCTACCGCGGCGCCCAGATCCTGCGCGGCTTTGACGAAGAGGCGCGGGGCCTTGTGGCCGAGGCGATGCGCGCCTCGGGCATCAACCTGCGCGTCGGCACCAATATCGCGGCGATGGGGCCGAAGGGCGTGTTCGAAGATGGGTTCGACGCACCGGTTTCGGAACTGCAACTCGATACGCGCCGGGGGGGTGCAACGGGCGGGCCCTGTGCTGTCCGTTCGACCACGGGCGAATTGTGCGAGGTTGACCATGTGCTCTTCGCAACCGGACGGCGGCCGAACAGTGATGGCCTCGGGCTGGAAGAACTGGGGATCAGTATCGGGCGGCGCGGCCAGATCGAGGTGAATGAATACAGCCAGACCGCCGTGCCTTCGGTCTATGCCATTGGTGATGTCACCGACCGCGTGAACCTGACCCCGGTCGCGATCCGCGAAGGCATGGCCTTTGTTGATACCGTGTTCCATGGCCGGCCCACGCCGGTCGATCACGACCTGATCCCGATGGCGGTCTTTACCCAGCCGGAGCTCGGCTCGGTCGGGCTGACCGAAGAGGCGGCGCGCGATCTGGGCCCGATCGAGGTCTATGCGACCAGCTTCCGCCCGATGCGCACCGCCTTTGCCGGCTCGGATGCGCGGGTTCTGATGAAGCTGATCGTCTGCGCCGACACGCGCCGCGTGCTGGGCTGCCATATCGTCGCGCCCGAGGCGGGCGAGATGATCCAGCTTGCTGCCATCGCGGTAAAGATGGGCGCGACCAAGGAAGATTTCGACCGCACCTGTGCGGTGCATCCCACCATGGCCGAGGAACTGGTGACGATGCGCAACCCTGTACGCCGGTAACAATTGCGAAAATCCTGACTTTCCCGCGAGATCGGACCGCAGCGACCCTGCTGTGGCTTGAATTCCGGGGCGGGATGCACAATTGAGATCATGATATTGTGAAGGAAAAGGACGTATCGATGGCAGGAGGTCCCTGGGGCGGAGGCGGCGGCGATGATGGTCGCGGCGGGAATCGTGGTTCTGACGACGACGGGCGCCGCGGCCCGAACGGGGGTCCGAATGGGGGCCAGAACGGCGGCCCCAATGGTGGCCGGCGTCCGGAAGGCGGGGTGCCGGAAGTCGATGATCTTCTGCGCAAGGGGCAGGAGCAGCTGCGTGTCCTGATGGGCGGGCGCGGCGGCCAGCGTGGCAATGGCGGCGGCGGGCCCCGTGGTCCGCAGGGACCGGGCCTTGGCCCGATCTTTACCAAACAGGGGCTTGTCTTTGGCGCCCTCGCGGCGGTGGCGGCCTGGGCCTTCATGTCCTTCTATACGGTGCGCCCGGAAGAACGCTCGGTCGAGCTGTTCCTCGGTGAGGCGTCGGGCATCGGCAATCCTGGTCTGAACTTTGCGGCCTGGCCGGTTGTGACCTATGAAAAGGTCCAGGTGACGGGCGAGCGCACCACCGATATCGGTGCTGCCGACGGCAATGCCGGCGAGCTGATGCTGACCCGCGACCAGAATGTCGTCGATATCGGCTTCCAGGTCGTGTGGAACATCACCGATCCGCAGGCCTATCTCTTCAGCCTGGCTGATCCCGAGGAAACCATCCGCGCTGTGTCGGAATCCGCGATGCGCGACATCATTGCGCGTTCGGAACTGTCGCCGATCCTCAACCGCGACCGGGGTGCGATTGCCTCCGATCTGCGGGTGGCGGTGCAATCCACGCTCGACACCTATAACGCCGGGATCCAGGTCATCCGTGTCAACCTTCGTCGTGCGCAGCCGCCGGCGGATGTGGCGGATGCGTTCCGCGCGGTGCAATCGGCCCAGGCAGAACGCTCGCGGCTGGAGAACGAGGCTGACGGCTACGCCAACCGCGTGACCGCCGGCGCAAGGGGTGAGGCCGCGCGCCTGACCGAAGAGGCCGAAGCCTACCGCGCCAATGCGGTGAACTCGGCCGAAGGTGAGGCCGCGCGCTTCGTCTCGGTCTATACCGAATATGTCAAAGCGCCGGAAATCACCCGCCGCCGTCTTTATCTCGAGACGATGGAGCGTGTTTACGCGGGCATGAACAAGGTGATCCTTGACGGGGTTGCCGGTGGGGCGAATGGTCAGGGCGTGTTGCCTTTCCTGCCGCTTAATGAACTTGGACGCGGGTCTTCCGCAACAGCCGCCGCACCTGCGGCAGCAGGGGGGGCCAACTGATGCGCTCTGTCATCATTGTTCCCGTGATCGTCGCCCTTGTCGCAACCGCGCTGTCTTCGGTTTTCATCGTTGATGAACGCAAAAAGGCGCTGGTGCTGCAATTCGGTCAGGTCAAGCAGATCAAGGAAGATGCGGGTCTTGGCTTCAAGATGCCCTTCATCCAGGAAGTGGTCTATTACGAGGACCGTATTCTGGGCCTGAAAACCGCTCCGATCGAGGTCACGCTGCTGTCGGATCGCCGGCTGGTGGTGGATGCTTTCGCGCGCTGGCGGATCAGCGATCTCCAGGCATTCCGCCAGGCGGTCGGGGCCGGTGCTGAAGACCGCGCCCAGGCGCTGCTGAACAACATCCTGCAACAGGCGATTCCCGAGGTGCTGGGTAATACCACCCAGGACCGCGTGCTCAGCCAGGACCGTAACGCGCTGATGAACGAGATCCTGACCATCGCGCGGCGCGAAGCGCAGTCGATGGGCGTTCAGGTGATCGACGTGCGGCTGACCCGCACCGACCTGCCGGATGCCAACCTCAAGGCCACCTTCGACCGGATGCGGTCGGAACGTGACCGTGAGGCTGCTGATGAGATCGCACGGGGCGGCGAAGCCGCGCAGCGTGTTCGCGCTGCGGCTGACCGGACCGTGGTCGAGGAAACCTCCTTCGCCCGTCGCAGCGCCGAGGTGATCCGCGGTGAGGCCGATGCAGAGCGCAACGCGATCCTTGCCGATGCGTATGGCGCGGACCCGGAATTCTTTGCCTTCATCCGCTCGCTCACGGCTTATGAGCAGGCGCTGAAGGGGCAGAATTCCTCGATCGTGATGGAGCCGGACAGCGATTTCTTCGCCTATCTGCGCTCGCCGGGAAGCACGGCCTATACGCCGGTCGAGACGCCGGAAAACCTGCCCGCGCCGCCGGTTGCGCCAGAGGCCGCTCCGGCACCGCAACCGGTCCCGGCTCCGGTGGAGTAAGGCAGACCCCGCGCAAATGCGCGTCAACTACAGAAGGGCTGGCTTTTGCCGGCCCTTTTGATTTTCGCAGACGGGGATCGCGGGCAGGTACAGTCCCGGCTTGTGGATCAAGAGCTCTGCGGTCTTTCGTGATAATCTGAGCGAGACGCGGGCAGGGCGATTTTCCCGCCCGCAGGCGGGGTTGCCCCTGAAGGAACGAACGCTTGCGTCAGGGTTCGGTTACGCGCCGATCCGGCCTGTTCACGCGGCTTTGACAGGGCGCGACAGGGTTTGCATTGCGCGCCGCTTTGGCTCAGAGTTTCTTATGCACTTATCCGGACCGGCCTCAGGCGACTCCAACCCGCGACGATCCGGCTGCACGTCCAAAGGAGACCAGATTTGTCCCGCCCCCACACCGTTTCCCTGCGGCCCGCCCGCTCGTCCATCCGGTCCTCCGTCCTGACCGGATTGCGCAACAGCACGATGCTGGCGCTCGCGCTCAGCGCGGGGCTTGCCTTTACCGCGCCGGCCCCGGTGCTGGCCTTCGGCGCCCCTGATACTTTCGCCGATCTTGCCGAAAAGATCAGCCCTGCAGTGGTCAATATCACGACCTCTTCCGTGGTCTCGCGCCCTTCGGATGGTGGCCCGGTTGTGCCCGAAGGCAGCCCGCTTGAGGATTTCTTCAAGGATTTCGGGGGCAGGGGCAATTCCGGCCCGCAACGCTCAGAAGCGCTCGGATCGGGTTTCGTGGTCTCGGAAGATGGCTATATCGTCACCAATGACCACGTCATCAAAGGCGCGGACGAGATCACCATCGAATTTTTCGGCGGCGAGAAACTGCCGGCGAAACTGATCGGCACCGACCCGCAGACAGATATCGCGCTGTTGAAGGTCGAGGCTGATAAGCCGCTGGCCTTTGTGTCCTTCGGCAATTCCGATCTGGCGCGGGTGGGCGACTGGGTGGTCGCGATGGGCAACCCGCTTGGCCAGGGCTTCTCGGTCTCGGCCGGGATTGTTTCCGCCAGAAACCGTGAGCTTTCGGGTACTTATGACGACTATCTGCAAACCGATGCTGCGATCAACCGCGGCAATTCGGGCGGGCCTTTGTTCAATCTCGACGGCCAGGTGATCGGGGTGAATACCGCGATCCTGTCGCCGACCGGTGGCTCGATCGGGATCGGGTTCTCGATGGCCTCGAATGTGGTGACCAAGGTTGTCGATCAGCTGAAACAATATGGCGAGACGCGGCGCGGCTGGCTCGGGGTGCGTATTCAGGACGTCACCCCGGATATTGCCGAGGCGATGGGGCTGGCCAGTGCAACCGGCGCGCTGGTGACGGATGTTCCGGAGGGCCCGGCCAGAGAGGCGGGCATGATCGCAGGCGATGTGATCCGGCTTTTCAATGGTCAGGATGTGAAAAACGCCGGCGATCTGACGCGCCGCGTCGCCGATGCGCCGGTGGGCGAGGCGGTTCCGGTCGTGGTCATTCGCGACGGCGGTTCCGAGACGCTGAACGTGACGCTGGGGCGGCGTGAAGAGGCGGAGCCGAAGACCTATCCGGCCTCGGCAGACCCGCAGGAGGTGCCGCAGGGGCAGCTTGAGATCCTCGGGATGCAGCTGGAACTGGTGACAGATGGTCTGCGCGATCAGCTTGGCCTGCCGGGCTCGGCCGAAGGGCTGGTGGTTGCCGGCATCGACCAGACCTCGGAAGCCTGGACCAAGGGATTGCGCGAGGGCGATGTGATCACCGAGGTTGGCCAGCAGAAGATCGCGCGGGTGCAGGATATGAAGGACCGGATCGAGGAGGCGAAAAAGGCGGGCCGCAAATCGGTGCTGCTGCGCTTCAGCCGCGGTGGCGATCAGCGCTTTGTGGCCCTGCTGGTGAAGTGAGCCGGTCCCAGAACCAGGCCTGACATCGGGGCGGCGGGGGAAACCTCGCCGCCTTTTTTGTTCGTACGGGGCGTAGGATTTCGGGGGGAGCTGCGCAAAGCGGTCAGAAATCCCCGACCACAAGTCCCAGCTCGCGCGCGGCCGCGAGCGAAAGGTGATCCGAATCGAGCCCCCGGCTTTGCTGCCAGCTTCGCAGCGCCTTGCGGGTCGGCGCGTCTGTCACTCCGGTCAGCGGCAGAAGATATAGGCCGCGCGCCTTCAGCGCCCGTTGCAGGGTGGCGATGAATTCGGGCGTCATAACCTCGGGGCAGGGCACGCGGAACCAGACAGTGCTGCGATCCGTGACAATGCGCTGCCGGGCTTCAGACGCAAAGCGCGCCGGGGTAAGGAGCGTACCGGCCTCGTTCCGGGTCTCGGGTGAGATCAGCACCTGTTCCGTGACCGTCTCGATGACGGCCGGGCGGATGTCGGATTGCCAGCAGGCGCCCTTCGGCCCCTTGGGCGGACCGGGTTTTCCCTTCAGATCCACCAGCTCGGCCGAGAAATCAGCGCGGGCCGGGCCTTTAGGAATGCCCGCGCCGGTGCAGGCGGCGAGGATCAGCACGAAAGGGATAAAGCAGGCGAGACGCCGCTTGCGATATGCGTTTGTCCTGTCACGGGCGAACCCCTGATGCGGCGCAGCGAGGCAGGGCAGGTCAGAGGGGGTCATCGGCTTCTGCTCTTGTTTTCCGGTCACCGGCAGGCCCGATCGGTTCCTGGGGGTCTTTTCCTGTCCGGCGCTGCTGCGGGCACCCGCTCAGGCTGTAAGGCTATCCGCATCGGGAGAGGGTGGCAACAAGCGGCAGGCGCCGGACAAGGAAAAGACATGGTCATTCTGCATGTGGCGATCCTGCGGGGGGCAAAAGCAGGGAGCCCCCCATTTGTCGCAATTCGCCTGTGTGGTGACTGCTCTGGCACAGCGGCACGGGATGACATATGTCATGGGCAAGACAGGGAATTCAGCGCCGGGCCCGGCTTACGGGCCCCAGAAAACAGACGGAAACCGGGGACGGCAATGGCGAAGATCACCTATATAGAATTTGGCGGCAAACAGCATGAGGTCGAGGTCGCCTCTGGCCTGACGGTCATGGAAGGGGCCCGCGACAACGGCATTCCCGGCATCGAGGCCGATTGCGGTGGCGCCTGCGCCTGCTCGACCTGCCATGTCTATGTCGATCCTGCCTGGGTGGATAAGATCCCGGCCAAGGATGCGATGGAAGAGGATATGCTGGATTTCGCCTGGAACCCGGATCCGCTGCGCTCGCGCCTGACCTGTCAGCTGAAGGTCACGCCGGCAATGGATGGGTTGATCGTGCATATGCCCGAGAAGCAGATCTGACCGTCGGCCAGCGGTCGCTCCGGGCGGGCTGAGATTTTTCAGAAAAAATCTCAGAAAATTTCTTAAAAGAAATTTGACCGGAATTCTTTGAATTCCGGCGCTGCTCGCTATCGTTGCACCTCAGGAGGTCAGCCGCGCGGCCTTTCTGCGCACCAGGACGCTGCGCAGGTCATGCATGGCAAGCAGCAGGGCATCGGTGACCTCGTCAAGCTGCGCATCACTGGCCTTTGACTGCACCCATTGCGAGGTCATGTTCAGATGATCCACCGTGCGCAGGATGTCATCCGTCTCGCGACCGTCGAGCAGCGCGCGGCGCTTTTCAAGCCAAGTGCGGATCGCCTCAAGATCCGCCTCTGACAGTTCGCGATCGCCATGCGGCCGGATGGTGCCGTTCTTCACATTGACGCTGGCGATCTCGTCCAGCTCGATGCGGCGCTGGCGGTTTTCCGTATCCACCCGGCAGACCGTGGCCCCGTTTTCCCGGATACGAAAGTAATAGGGGGGCAAGCTGTCGGACATGTCGGGACTATTCCAGGCGCTATGGGCAAAAATCGTCAACCCGGCTGATTTAAGCGTAAATTCCCGCGAAAACCAACCCCCGCTGACGCCCGCCCATCTCAGTCACGATTGTCAATCACCCGCAGCAAAGATCCCTCCGGATCAATCAGCGCGAACATTCTCGGCGCATCATCCGGGCGGAAGAAACCGGTGAGGCGCGGGATCCCCTCGGCGGGGAGGCCTAGCTTTTGCCATTCCCCAAGTAGAATATCCGGGTCATCCACCCGGATACAGGCCGAGAAACTGCTCTGTGCCGGATCAAAATCGGGCCAGGCGAAAAACTCCAGCTCCAGCGCGCCGCGCCCGAGGATCATCCAGCCCTCGCTGAAATAGCGCGTGGCAAAGCCGAGCCGGGCATAGAATTCTGCCGTCGCCCGCATGTCGCGCGACGGCAGATTGGCAGTGATCCGGTCATGCGACATGGTTGTTCCCGGCGGTTCCCTGTCTGATCATGACGTCAGGTTTCCGCTCAGACAAGGCTCGCGCAAAAGTTCTGGATCCGGGCACAGGCATCGCGCAGCACCTCGTCCGAAGTGGCATAGCTCACGCGGAAATTCGGGCTGAGACCGAACGCCGATCCAAAGACGACCGCAACTCCGGTCTCTTCCAGAAGTGCCGTCGCAAAGACCTCGTCATTGGTGATCACCACGCCTGCGGGTGTCGCCTTGCCGATACAGCCAGAAATGTCCGGATAGACATAGAAGGCGCCTTCCGGTTTCGGGCAGGTGATGCCGGTCGCCTTGTTCAGCATCGAAACCACCAGATCGCGGCGCCCCTGGAACACGCGGCGCCAGTCGGCGAGGAAGTCCTGCGGCCCGCTCAGCGCCTCCAGCGCGGCCCATTGGCTGACCGAGCAGGTGTTCGAGGTCGATTGCGACTGGATCGTCCCCATCGCCCTGATCAGCGCCACGGGGCCTGCCGCATAGCCGATCCGCCAGCCGGTCATTGCATAGGCCTTCGAGACGCCATTGCAGGTCAGGGTGCGGTCATAAAGCCCCGGCTCGATCTGGGCCGGGGTGGTGAATTCGAAATCATCGAACACCAGGTGTTCATACATGTCATCCGACATCACCCACACATGCGGGTGGCGCATCAGGACATCGGTCAGGCCCTTCAGCTCTTCGCGCGAATAGCCCGCACCGGTCGGGTTCGAGGGCGAGTTGAAGATCAGCCATTTGGTCTTTGGCGTGATCGCAGCTTCAAGCTGTGCGGGGGTGATGCGGAAATTATTCTCAAGCGTCGCCACCACTTCGACCGGGGTGCCACCGGCGAGCTGCACCATATCCGGATAGCTCACCCAGTAAGGCGCCGGGATGATCACCTCATCGCCTTTGTTCAGCGTGGCGATCAGCGCGTTGAAGAGGATCTGCTTGCCGCCGGTGCCCACTGTCACCTGGTTCGGGGTATAGGTAAGGCCGTTCTCGCGCAGGAATTTTGCGCAGATCGCGGCCTTGAGTTCGGGGATGCCATCGACGGCGGTATAGCGGGTCTTGCCCGCATCAATCGCGCGCTTTGCGGCATCGCGGATATGTTCCGGCGTGTCGAAATCCGGCTCGCCGGCACCAAGGCCGATCACATCCTTGCCGGCTGCCGCCAGTTCTCGCGCTTTGTTTGTGACCGCGATCGTGGCCGAGGGTTTCACGCGGGCAAGCGTATCGGACAGAAAGGCCATTTCCGGGTCTCCGGTGGGATTGTTTGCATTTTCCGGTCTCGGGTCTTAAGTTCGCCCCCCCGTTCATACAAGCGATATCAGCAAAGGAGAGGCATGATGGCGGAAAGCAGCACAGGACGTGAGCCGGGCGTGGATCTGGCACCCGAGGACTGGTTCTCGGCGGATGTGGCGACCTTTGGCGACCGGCTTGCCGGTGCGCGTGAGGCGGCCGGGCTGAGCCAGGAAGATCTGGCGCAGCGGCTGGGGGTGCGGCTGACAACGCTGCAGGCCTGGGAAGACGATATGGCAGAGCCGAGGGGCAACCGGCTTTCGACGCTGGCGGGGATGCTGAATGTCTCGCTCGCCTGGCTCCTGACGGCCGAAGGCGACGGGTTGGGCCTGCCGGAGGCAGAGGCTATGCCGGCAGCGCTGAGCGATGCCCTGGCCGACCTGACGCGGCTCAGGGCAAAGGCGGCGGGGCTTGTGCAGGAGATCGCAACGGTGGAAAAGCGGCTCAGACAGGCTTTGCGGCAGGAGTGAGCGATGGTTGCGAAAGAGGGGGCGGTGCCGGGGGAAAGCCATGACGCCCGGCTCCGCCGGATGCGGATGCGCAGCTGGCGCCGTGGCATCAAAGAGATGGACCTTGTCTTCGGCCCCTTTGCCGATGCCGGGCTGGCGGCGCTGACGGCGGAAGAACTGGATCTTTATGACCGGCTTTTATCCGAGAATGATCAGGACCTGCTGACCTGGGTTCTGGGCACGGTTGCCGCCCCGGACTGGACAGCGCCTTTGCTGCCCCGGATCGCGGATTTCGCCGGGGCGCGGCTCGCGCGCTGATCTCTTCGCGACAACTCGCGGCAAAATCGTCGCGAGTTTACGGAATGTTTGTGCTTTGTGCCGATTCTGTATCCGTCTGTTACGTGCGGAGCAAAGTACAAATGTCCCTCCATCAATCCGTCCTCGATGGATCGCAGAAAGCGTTCCTCTCCTGCTATCTCGACAATCTGGGCCTGGTAGAACGCCTGCACAGATTGCTGCTTGATGTCATCAAGGACGAGTTCGAGCGCCTGCGCGTGCTGGAGGTGAACCCGGTCCAGGCCCTGCTCCTGTTCAACATCGGCGAAAACGAGGTGACCGCGGGCGAGCTGAAAAGCCGCGGTTACTATCAGGGCTCGAATGTCAGCTACAATCTCAAAAAGCTGGTCGATCTTGGCTATATGCACCATCAGCGGTCGGAAATCGACCGCCGTTCGGTACGGGTGCGGCTGACGGAAAAGGGCCGGATCCTGCGCCATCAGGTCTCGGATCTGTTTCTGCGCCATGCCGAAGGCCTCGAAAAACGCGGCGTGATCGATGTCAGCGGCATGGATGAGATCAATACTTCGCTGCGCCGTATGGAGCGGTTCTGGACCGAACAGATCCGCTATATCTACTGAGATATTGCCTTGCCCCCGGGGATGGTGCTCCCGGACCAGCGCGGGCATATGGCCGTGAAAGCGGTCGCGCGGCCGCTTATCTCAACGGCCTGAAGGGGCGCACATTCGCGCTGGGTGCTGTTTAGTGGCCGTGAGGGAATGTGGCGTGCAGCCGCAATGTCGCACAGGCAAATAAGATCATCACGAGGGCGCCGCATCGTGCAGATCACGCTATTCAAGGTCACAGCCGAGGCTGTGGGGCCATTGCGAGATCTGGGTGTCGCTGTGTGGCACAGGCCAGGCGCGACCGCGCTGTCGCAGGGCGCGGCTGCGCCGCTGGATGCCTGATCTGGCATCCGATCCGAGGGCGGCGTTTCCCGGCAATTGGCCTTTTCGGATGGTTCTGGCCGGGAACGCAGCCTTTGACAGGTCGCTGAAATCATCGCGTGGCAGGTCTGCTGTTCAGGGGTGGCCTGCCTCGCAGGTCGCGCCTCTCGTTCCTTCTGCCGGCTATCCGGAGGTGTTTCCCGCAGGGGATCATCAGACCAGTCTTCGATCCCGGACCGAGTCAGGACAAAGCTCTGGCCGGTCTTTGCCACCGTGGTTTTGCGCCTTTGCTGATCCCGACGACCAGCGCGGGTCTCCGCTGCGGCGACCATCAGGTGATGCCCCCTTCGCCAGGTTTTACACCCTGCAGCAGGCGCAGATTTCATCGGGGCGATATACGATTACACAGCGTCCTCGCCCGTTTCTGCGCGATAACGCACTTTCCTGGCGATCAGGGAGCAGTCAGCGCCGTCCGGACATTCCCCGGACAGTCCTGAAACAGGGCCATGTCAGGCTCGTCTCGTACCTTGACCGCCTTACCAAACCGATCTCTGGCCGTGTCGCCTCCCGCCGGAAGGTGCGCTCAGTTGGCCTTGCGGCGCGGCAGGAAGGGCAAAGGCATCACACGCACGCCATCTTCGAGCAGTTTCCGTGCCTCTTCCGGCCTGGCCTCGCCATAGATCGAGCGCTCGGGTGCATCGCCGTCATGGATGCGGCGCGCCTCGGATGCGAAGTTCACCCCGACATATTCCGAGTTCTTTTCGACCTCGCGGCGCAAAACAGCCAGGGCATTCTCGATCTCGGCGCGCGAGGGGGGCGGTGACGCAGCAGGGGAGGCTTCAGGCGTGGCCGAAGCCGGCAATTCCCCGGTGGCTGCCGCCTTGCGGGCGGGGCCGAGCGAAGGCGTCATCAGCGCCTTTTCAACACGCGCGCTGCCACAGACCGGGCAGGCGAGGTGGCCGGCGCGCGAAAGGTTGTCAAAGGCCTGGCCATCGGCAAACCAGCTCTCAAACCCATGGCCTGCTTCGCATTGCAGCGTGTAGCGGATCATTCTTCGTAATCTCCTGCTGGCCCGGGCCTTTGATGCCGGACCACATAGCGCGGAAGCTAGTGTTTCGCGGGCGCGGGTCAAGACCACAGCCGCCGGTTCCTGTCGGGGCCGGTGAAAGGCCGGAAGTCAGACCCGGGCCACGCCCTGCACTGAACCGCTTTCCTCTGTGCCGGTCTGTTTCGCATTGCCTGCCGCGAAGGCCAGGATCAGCTGTTGCAGATCCGGCTCGTCAACCTTGCGGGCCGCTTTCTCCGGGCTGAACCATTTGCGGCGGCGCTGACGATATTCGGGATATTTGCGGGCAAGGCTGGCGACCCGCACCGGATAGACTTCGACATCGCAGCGCAGCGCCAGATCGGTGTCGCGGCACAGAACCTTGTCATAGCTGTAATTTCCGACTGGAAACCCGTCGGTTGCCCCGGTCACCCCGGCCTCTTCCCAGGCCTCGGTCAGCGCCGCATCGGCATGGCTGCGATCCGCCATCGGCCAGCCTTTGGGCAGCACCCAGCGGCCGGTGTCACGGCTGGTGATCAAAAGGATCCGCGTCCCGTCCTTGCTTTCATTCCAGCACAATGCCGCAAGCTGAACCCTGACATCCAAGTCGGAATCCCGATATGTTACCCTGACCTCTTTGTTCATATTCTTTACCAGCTACCTTCGCACCCGTTCGGCCGTCGCAGCAAAACCCTGCGGGCCCGGGAGTCTGTTATACATATGGTTCATTCTGCCTGACGCGCATCGTCCGGCCTATTGCTATATAGAGATTTAACAAGATTTTCTGCCTGTGAGACTAATATGCACAAGATTGTGACGGTGTGCCGGATCGAAATCCCCGCCCGTGCGGGATGTGGGGTGGGCTGATGCGGGTATTCATCGGGCTGGAAATGCCGGGATCTGTGCGCGAGGCGCTTGTCCTGCAGCAATTCCTTCTGCCGCTGCAGCGCAGGGTTGCGGCAGAGGACATGCATCTGACGCTGCTCTTTTGTGAGGATCTCGCCGATGACCTCGCGGATGCATTGCATCTCGCGCTGTCCGATCTGCAGCTGCCGGGGTTTGCGCTGTCGCTGGCGGGGCTCGGGCTTTTTGGCGGCACGAAACCCCACAGCGCCTGGGCCGGGGTTGCGCCCTCTGCGCCGCTTGCCGCGCTGCAGGCTGCGGTCGAGGCCGCCGGGCGGCGTGCGGGGCTTGATCTTCCGCATCGCCGTTTCATGCCACATGTGACGCTGGGTCGTTTCAGCCGCCCTGATCCAGCCACGCTGATGCGGCTGGAACGCGGCGTCGCGGCCGGGGCGGGCTTTGTCAGCGACGAATGGCATGTCGATGAGATTGTGCTCTGGCAAAGCGTGCTGACCGCGGGCGGCCCCCGCTATAGCGCGCTTGCCCGCTATCCGTTTGCGCAGCATCGCCGCCCGCCGCGCGATCCCTGACCGCTTCCTTGACAAGTCCGGGGCAGGGGTGCAGCACGGGCAGAGCTTTACACGATCAGTCCAGGACAGAAAGCAGACCTGCCGATGACCCGTTCCATCACCATTGCCGGCCGCGAGATCGGCCCCGCCCATCCGCCGCTGGTCATCGCCGAAATCGGCATCAATCACGGCGGCGATCTGGATGTCGCGAAAGAGATGGTGCGCCTTGCCGCCGGGGCCGGCTGCGAGATGATCAAGCATCAGACCCATATCCTTGAAGACGAGATGACGGAGGAGGCAAAGCAGATCTTTCCGCCGAATGCCGATGTCTCTATCTGGGAGGTGATGGCGCGCTGTGCTCTGAGCCAGAGCGATGAGGCCGAGCTTAAGCGCTATACTGAAAGCCTCGGGATGATCTGGATCTCGACGCCGTTTTCGCGCGCGGCGGCTGATTTCCTCGAAACCCTCGACGTGCCGGCCTATAAGATCGGGTCTGGAGAGGCCGATAACCTGCCGCTCATTCGCCATATCGCGAAAAAGGGCAAGCCGGTGATCATGTCGACCGGTATGCAGACCATCGACACGATCCGCGCGAGCGTGGATATTCTCGATGCCTCGGGCGTGCCCTATGCGCTGCTGGAATGCACCAATCTTTACCCGAGCCCGCCAGAGATCGTATCCCTGCGCGGCGTGACCGAGCTGAAGGACGCCTTCCCGAACGCTGTTGTCGGTTTTTCCGACCATTCCATCGGGCCGGAAATGGCGCTGGCCTCGGTCGCGCTTGGTGCCACGATCCTTGAGCGCCACTATACGGACTCGCGCTACCGCAAGGGCCCCGACATCATCAATTCGATGGACCCGGCCGAACTGCGTTTCCTGGTAGACCGTTCGAAAGAGATCTGGATCGCGGCGAATAACCCGAAACAACGCTCGGCGCCGGAAGAGGATGTCTACCGTTTCGCGCGCGGCTCGGTCGTGGCGGATCGTGACCTGCCGGAAGGCCATGTGATCCATGAGATCGATATCTGGGCGCGGCGTCCGGGCTCGGGCGAAATCCCGGCCTATGAGTTCGACAAGCTGATCGGCAAGCGTCTGACGCGCGCGGTTACGCGCAATACCCAGCTGAAATGGAGCGATCTGGCGTGACGTCGGTGCCGCGCAGGATCCTCTTCCTCACCGGCACCCGCGCCGATTTCGGCAAGCTGGAGCCGCTTGCGGCGGCGGCGCGTGAGGCGGGGCATGAGGTCACGTTTTTCGTGACCGGCATGCATATGATGACCCGCTACGGGCTGACCGCGCATGAGGTGCGCCGCCAGCCCGGTATTGCGACGCATGAATTTCTGAACCAGCGCCCCGGCGATCCGCAGGATATCGTGCTGGCGAAAACCGTCACCGGCTTTTCGGATTTTGTCACCGAAAGCCGCCCGGATCTGATCGTCCTCCATGGCGACCGGATCGAGGCAATGGCGGGCGCGCTGGTTTCGGCCACGAATTACATCCGCTCGGCCCATATCGAGGGGGGCGAGGTTTCCGGGACCATCGACGAGGTGTTCCGCCACTGCAATACCAAGCTTTGCACCCATCATTTCGTGTCATCTGAGACCGCGAAACGCCGGGTGATGGCGCTTGGTGAGCCCGAGGATGTGATCCATGTGATCGGCTCGCCGGAACTCGATTTCCATGCGCGTGCCTCGGGCGTGACGCTGGACGAGGTGCGGGCACGCTACGCGATCCCCTTCGAGGAATACGGTATCGCGACCTTCCATCCGGTGACCTCGGAACAGGCAACGATGGGTGCCCAGGCCGAGGCGCTCTTCGCGGCTCTGGTCGAGAGCCAGCGCGATTTCGTGGTGATTGCGCCGAATAATGACCCGGGGTCCGAGGCGATTTTCCGGGTGCTCGACAGCCTGCCGAAGGCGCGGTTCCGGGTGCTGCCCTCGATGCGTTTTGCGCATTTTTCCGAACTGATGCGCAATGCCGCCTGTATCGTCGGCAATTCCTCGGCCGGGGTGCGCGAGGCGCCGTTTCTGGGCGTGCCTTCGCTTGATGTCGGCACGCGGCAGACCAACCGGTCAGATGCGGCCTCGGTCACGGCGGTGTCGGCTTTTGACCGCGCGGCGATCCTTGGCTTCCTCACCACGGCCTGGGGGAACAAAGCGCCCCGCGATGCCGGTTTTGGCGAAGGCGCTGCGGCGGATCGTTTTGTCGAAGTGCTGGCCGACCCCGCCTTCTGGGACCGGCCTTTGCAAAAGGCGTTTCACGATTGAGGCGCCGCGGGGGGCGGGCCGTTACCAGCCCGAGAAACCGCCATCCACATTGATCAGCTGCCCGGTGATATAGCCGGATTGCGGGCTTGCAAGGAACAGCATCGCATCGGCAATCTCATCGGGTTTTGCCATACGGTCGAGCATGATCAGCTCGCCCACGCGTTTCTGGAATTCCTCGGAATGGCCATTGAACACCGCGCCTGGCGCGATGGTGTTCACGGTCGCGCCACGCCCGGCCCAATAGCCGGCAAGCCAGACCGTCAGCCCATGCACCCCGGCTTTCGAGACGCCGTAGGCCGAGAAATTCTTGAAGGGCATCCCGTCATAGATCCGGTGATGCGCGCCGTTCAGAGCATACATCGAGGCGACATTGACCAGTGTGCAGGGGCGACGCCCGACAATGTCACGATCCATCTGCCGCGCGATCATGAAAGGCGCGGTCAGATTGGTGCGCATGGTCTTTTCCCAATCCGCCACTTCGAGATCGGCGAAATCGGGGAACCCCTTGCCGGCGCCCATCAACAGCTCGCCGGTAATGGCGGCATTGTTGAGAACGACATTGGGCTCCCATCCGTCTTTTTCGATGCGCTTGAAGATGGTTACGACCTGATCTTCATCCGACACATCAAGGTCGTAAAAGCGGAAATTCTCGTTTCCGGCATGGGCCTCTTTCAGCGCCTCGGCCCGGTGCCCGGCAAGGTCGGAACTTACCACCCGCGCGCCTTCGGCCAGCATGCGGCGCACATAGGTGCTGCCGAGCACGCCGCCCGAGCCGGTGATGAAAACCGTGCGGCCTTTCAGTTGATCAGCCATGATGCTCCCCTTCCTGTGCTTCTTTCAGCAAAAATTCGACCAGCCGGAAATCGAACGGGCTGTCGATATCGACGCAGCGCTCGGGCGGCATGAGGTAAGGGATCACGCGCCCCTCCCAGAGACCTTTCGAGCGATGCAGGTAATCGGGCGCAACGACATAGGTCGAGGCCGCATGTTCATAGACCACCGGCGCCTGCTGACGCGCGACCACGCCGCCGGGCAGGGGTTTTGAGACATGCAATGCGCCGGTCGCATCGGGTTCCACAAGGTTGAAATAGGGGTTCTTGCGCGCCTCGCAGCAGGACATGACCATGTCCGGCCTCTCACTCGCAAAGAGATCCAGCGCGCCGGTGATATCCTCGGGCAGCCGCAAAGGCGAGGTGCAGTCAAGGTCGAGAAACGCCGTCACCGTGCGGTCAAGCAAAGCCTGCGAAGCGTCAAGCGCATGCGCCCAGACCCCCCATTTCCCCGCCTGATCGGTCGCCAGATGCGCAGGCCGCAGCCCGATTTGCAGCGCGCCCTTTGCCACGGCATGGTCATAGATCTCTTCATCATCGGTCGAGACCACAACGGCATCGACGCCGGGATGCGCGAAAAGCTGATCCAGAGACCAGTCGATCAGCGGCTTGCCGCAGATTTCACGGAAATTCTTGCGCGGCACGCCCTTGGACCCTTTGCGCGCGCCGATATGACCCAAAATCATGTGAGCTCCTTATCGATCAGGCCAATGAACCGGCGATTCTGCCAGGCCTCGCTGATGAGTTTCGCTGATGCGATGACGCGATCCAGCCGTGGCAGACGTTCGACCGGATCGGGGCTTTGCCCGGCCACCAGCGCCAGAAAAGCCCGCATCGCATCCAGGAACATCGCATTGCGCTCCAGCGGCAGGTCAAGCAGCCGCTCGCCCGCCAGGTCCTGGATCCGGTAGATCTGGGCCGCGAAATCAAAGTCAAAGCTCTGGCGGGTGCCGTGCAACACCGTCCGCCGATGCAGGCGCGGCGTCAGGTAATCCATTGCGACCGAGCCCGCCGCCTCTCCCTCGCGCTGGCGGAGTGTTACGAAACTCGCCAGATCAACACCCGGGTAATCGGCATGGCCCTGTGACAGCACCTCGTCTGGCTGCAGCCCGGGGAACAGGCATTGCGCCATATCAAGCTCATGGCACAGATCCAGCAGCACGCCGCCGCCTTTCTCCCGCGCAGCATAGCTTTCCGCAAAGGACCAGTTCTGCCGCCATCGGGTGACATCATGGCCAATCGCAAAGGAAAACCGAAAAATATCCGACAGATCGCGGCGCGCGAGTTCGCGAAACGCCGGATGCCAGCGCATCATATAGCCAACCATCGACCGCTCTGCGACCGGCGCAGTGCAGGTGCTGATCTGCTCCACTTCTTCTGTCGTAAAGGACAGCGGTTTTTCTACATAGACCGGCAGCCCCTGGTCCGCCGCCGCACAGATCACTTCCTTTCGGATATCGGTCGCGGTCGCCACCACCACCGCATCATGGTCGCGCAGATCCGCCTGCAATCCGGCCGCGCCGTATCCCCTCCAGCCGCGCAGGCTCGCCACCGCCCCAAGCGTCTGCAGGTTGTCATGATGGCGCCGCCCGATCGAGCCCGCACCCACCACCAGAACCTTCACCACCATCGCCAGCCTCCGCTTTCTCTGTCCGGCATCGCATGAACCTGCAGCGCCGAACAGCCCTTTTCATCTGTCCGAAAATATCCTCGGGGGGAGCGCGGGCACCGCGCGCGGGGGGCAGACAGCCCCCCGTTGCCCGATCCGTCAGGCCTCACCCCGCCACGGCTGCGCGCCGGTTCCAATACACGGCCGCCTCCACCTCGGCGCAAAGCGCGATCAGCTCCTCATCCGCACCAAAGGGCGCGGCCAGATGCACGCCGATCGGCAGGCCCGAGGCCGACCAGCCGAGAGGCAACGACGCCGCCGGCTGGCCGCTTGCGTTGAACACGGCGGCAAAAGGCGAATAGTCGAAACAGCGCCCCGGCCCGAGGCGGTAATCGACGTAATCCTCGGTCTCATGGCTGAACCGCCCGACTTTGGCCGGTGGTTCGGCCAGGGTAGCCGAGAGCAGGATGTCGTAACCGGGGCCGGTTTCAGGCCGGAAGAAGGATGCCATTTCACGGCCGAAATCATGGATATCCTCGACCGCTTCCAGATAGCGCAGCGGCCCGAGCGCTTCGGCATGTTTCACCGCGCCGCGCCCGACACCCTCGACCAGATCCTCCGTCAGCGCGCTGCCCTTCAGCTTCTGCCGGATCGTAAGCGCGGTGCCGACCGCAACGATATCGGTCCAGGCCCGCATCATCGCCCCGATATCCGCCTTTGGCCGCGCCGGCTCCACATGGTGCCCAAGGCCTTCCAGCAGCCGCCCGGCCTCCTGCACCGCGGCTGCGACCTCCGGGTCAATCGCGGCGCCGGTAAAGGTCGTGTCGCAGATCGCCACGCGCAGCCGCCGGGGCGGGGCCGAGATCGCCTGGCCGTAGCCCTTTGCCAGCGGCGGCGCGCAATAGGGGGCACCGAGGTCGGGCCCCTCGCAGGCATCCAGCATCACCGCCGTGTCGCGGACCGAACGTGTCAGGAACCCGTCAATCGCCATGCCGGCCCAGCCCTCGCCGGACCATGGCCCGTCGGGCAGCCGCGCGCGGGTCGGCTTGAAGCCGAAAAGCCCGCAATTCGAGGCCGGAACCCGGACCGAGCCACCACCGTCTGATCCATGCGCGAAAGCGACGATCCCTGCCGCGACCGCCGCCGCCGCGCCGCCCGACGAGCCGCCGGCGGTATGGTCAGTGTTCCAGGGGTTGCGGGTTGGCCCGCCATAGACGGCGGCCTCGGTTGCGATGCCGACCCCGCCTTCGGGGCTTGTCGTGCGCCCGAATGTCACCACCCCGGTCGCCCGCATCCGGGCCATCATATTGCAATCGGCGGCATAGGTCCTGGCCGGACCAAGCCGCGTGCCGTTAAGGGACGGCAGCCCCTTTGCCTCGAGCCCCAGATCCTTGATCAGAAAGGGCACGCCGCGAAACGGTCCGCGCGGCAGGCCTGCGCGGATTTCAGCGCGCGCGACCTCTTCCTGCACCAGCACCACGGCGTTGATTGCCGGATTTCGGGCGCCGACCGCGGCCAGCGCCGCATCCAGCAGCTCATCCGGGCTGACCTCGCCCTTTGCCACCAGCCCCGCAAGTTCGGTCGCATCCCGTGCGCCCAGATCCCCGATCATCTGCGATTCCCCGTTATTCATCCCGATGCCAGTCTGGACGCGGCGCCCGGGAAAGGTCCAGAGGCGCCGCGCATCAGGCTGTTACCGCAACCATGTGACCCGGGCGACCAAAGCGGCGACTGCCGCAACCCTGCGCCCCGTCAGCCGCTTGACAGAGGGCAAGGGCGGATCGCATGGAGGACAGAGCAACGGTTCCGGCACCGCGCCCGCAAAGCGCGGTTTTCCGGAGAAAAGGGAATGTGGCCGGTCCTTTCTGCACAGGGATCCGGGACCACAGCTGCCCCCGCAACTGTAAGCGGCGAGCGGCGGTTGATGATGCCACTGGAGCCCCCTCAGGGGGGCAGTTCCGGGAAGGCCAGCCGTCCGCCCGGACCCGCGAGCCAGGAGACCTGCCGCTGCTGATCACCCTTTCCCTCGCACGGGGCGTGCGGCGGAGGGCGGAGTGCCGCCAGAGGTGACGTTCACGCGCATCGGGCGGGCTTTCCCCCGAAGCGAAAACGCATCAGGGCGGCGGTCAGGGACCGGCGGCTCCGAAGAAAGGGCTGAGAGATGTTTCACAGGGTTTCCCATCTTGCAGTGATTGCCGCGCTGGCTGCCGGTGCGGCCGGCAATGCGCGCGCACAGACACAGGACGAAGACCCTGTTGACCTGGGCACGATCACGCTCTCGGCCCTGCGTTACGGGGCCGATATTGCGCGCTCCGGCGTCTCGGTCAGTGTGGTTGACCGCGCCGAGCTGGACAAAAGCGCCGATCTGCGGCTCGCGGATTTTCTTGGCACATTGCCGGGGGTCTCGGTGATCAGCCAGGGTGGTTTTGGTGCCAATACCGCCTTGCGGATCCGTGGCTTCGACGGGCGTCATATCGCGGTCTATATCGACGGGATCCGCATTGACGACCCGTCCGGCGTGCAGGTCTCGACCGATTTCGGCGCGCTGATGACCGATGATATTGCCCGGATCGAGGTGCTGCGCGGGTCGCAATCGGCGCTGTGGGGCGGCTCGGCCGTGGCCGGGGTGATCAATATCTCGACATTGTCCGGGGCAGAGCCGGGGCTGCATCAGAAGGTGAGCGTCGAAGGGGGCAGCCATAATTCGGTCCGCCTTGCCTGGGGCCTGACCCAAAAGGATGACCAGCTTGAACTGGCCCTGAATACCAGCCATTTCCGCACCGACGGGATATCGGCCTTTGACGGGGGCACCGAGGCGGATGGCGCCGAGGCCAGCCGGCTGTCGTTTTCGGCGCGCTACCGGGTCTCGGATCTGGTGACGCTGGGGGGCGCCGCTTTCTGGCAAAAAACCCGCAGCGATTATGACGGCTATATCGATACGGATGGCGATGGCTATACCGATACTTTCACCGATCTGCCCAATGTGATGCGCCGCCAGGACCTTGGCCTTCGGCTCTTCGCAGAGCTGGAGACCGGCAATACGCTGCATGTGCTGGGCATCGGCTTTTCACGCAACAAGCGCGATATGGATGACGAGAACGGCAAAAGCGCCTTTACCGGCGAGCGTCTGACGCTGGACTGGCAGGCGACCAGCACGCTGTCTGACCAGCTGACCCTGTCTTATGGTGCGGATTTCAACCGTGAAGAGGCGAAAACCTCGGCCATGCCCGGTGGCTCGGGTAATACCGATACCAAAGGCATCTGGGGCCAGCTTGCCTGGTCGCCGCGCGAAGGCTTCGATGTGACTGCGGCACTGCGGTATGATGACCATTCGGCCTTTGGCGGTTTTGGCACCGGGCGGCTTTCCTTTGCCTGGGCGGCTGCCGAGGGGCTGACCCTGCGCGGTGCCGTCGCGCGGGGCTTCCGCGCGCCCTCGCTTGACGAGCTGTACGGTGATTATCCGGGGCTGTTCTTCACCGGTAATCCCGATCTCGATCCCGAAACCAGCGTCTCATACGAGCTGGGTGCAGATTATGCCTTCGGGACAGGTGCGTCGCTGTCTTTCACGGCTTTCCGCATCGAGGTCGAAGACCGTATCGCCGCCGATCCCGCGACCTTCTGGTCAACGCTCGGCAATCTGGCGGGAAGTTCGGTGTCGAAAGGGGTCGAGCTGGCCGCGAAAACCAGGCTGAACGATACGCTGAGCCTCACGCTCGCCTATACCTATACCGATGCGCATGACCCGAATGGGGCGCGCCTGACGGCGGTGCCGCGCCATAATCTGGCGCTCGCGCTGGATGCACAGATCAGCGAGCGGGTCTCGGCGCGCTTTACCCTCAGCCATCTGGCCGGACGCCGCGACAGGCATGTGAACAGCTTTGCCGCCCTCGACATGCCCGATGTCACCTTGCTGGACGCCGCTTTCAGCTATCAGATTAGTGACAGTATCGGCGCCACATTGCGCATTGAGAACCTGACCGATGAACACTGGCAGTCGTCGCATGGCTATGGCACGCCGGGTCGCACGGCCTGGCTCGGGCTGCAGGCACGGTTCTGATGCTGCGCGCCGCCACCCTTGTCCTGCTCTTTGGGGCCTTGCCGGTGGCGGCCGACCCTCTTCCCTCTCCGGGGCGGGTGGTCTCGATCAACCTGTGCACCGATCAGCTGGCGATGATGCTGGCGGCGCCGGGGCAACTGGTTTCGGTCAGCCATCTGGCCTCGGACCCGCTGGCCTCCTCCATGCCGGAGGAGGCCGCCGCCTATACCGCAAACCGGGGCGGCGCCGAGCAGGTATTTCTCATGACGCCCGGTCTCGTGCTGGCCGGCACCTATACTGCCCGTGCCAGTGTCGATCTGCTGCGCAGGCTTGGCATCCGGGTGGAACAGGTGACGCCGGTCACCTCGCTGGAGGGCGTCAGCGCGCAGATCCGCGAGGTGGCGGGGTATCTCGGGCGCGAGGCGGCGGGCGAGGCGCTGGTCGCTGAATTCGAGGCCGGTCTTGCGGCGCTGGCGACTGATCTCGCCCTGAAACCGGCGGCACTTTATTATCCCAATGGCTATACGACGGGGAAGGGCACCCTGTCGGATGATGTCCTCGCACATACCGGTTTCGCCAATATCGGCGCGGTCGCGGGCGTCACTGGCGGAGGTGTCCTGCCGATGGAGCTGCTCGTGATGGCGCAGCCCGACCTGGTCGTGACCTCGAAACCCTATCCCGGCGCCTCGCGTTCGGAAGAGATCCTTGACCACCCCGCGCTGGCGCTTTTACAGGCTGAGGCCGGGGTGGTGGCCTTCAGCGATGCCGACTGGATCTGCGGCACACCGCATATCCTGCGCGCCGTCGCGGCGATGCGTGCGGCGCGGCTGGGGCTGGAGGCCGCATCGGCCACAAAAGACGCGGGGGAGCGCGCGGAATGAAAATGCTGATCCCGCTGTTGCTGGCGCTGGTGGCGGCGCTGTTTGCGGCCTCGCTACTGATCGGGCCGGCAGGGCTGGGCCTTGGCGAAAGCCTGCGCGCGCTTTTGGGCGGCGAGGGCGGGCCGGTCATGCTGGTGATGCAGGAGATCCGCCTGCCGCGCGCGCTCCTCGGGCTGCTGATCGGCGCGGCGCTCGGGATTTCCGGCGCTGCGATGCAGGGCTATCTGCGCAACCCCCTGGCCGAGCCGGGGCTGATCGGCGTTTCGGCCTCTGCGGCCCTTGGCGCAGTTCTGACCCTGCAGACCGGGCTTGCGGCGGCTTTTTCGCTGGCCTTGCCGCTGGCGGCGCTGGCGGGGGCGGGGCTGGCCTCGCTGCTGATCCTGGGGCTTGCCGGCCCGCGCGGCGGTGCGCTGGCGCTGATCCTTGCCGGGATCGCGATTTCCGCGCTGGCCGGCGCGGCGACCTCGCTGGTCCTGAACCTCTCGCCCAACCCCTTTGCCGCGGCCGAGATCGTCTATTGGATGATGGGTTCGCTCGCGGACCGGTCTTTCACCCATGTCTGGCTGGCGGCGCCGTTTATCCTTGTGGGCGTTGTGGCGCTCCTGAGCCTCGGGAGGGGCCTTGATGCGATGACGCTGGGCGAGGATGCGGCCGAGAGCCTCGGCATCCGCCCGGCAAGGCTGCGCCTTGTGCTGATCCTCGGGTGTTCGGCGGCGGTGGGTGCCTCGGTCGCGGTTGCGGGGGCGATTGGCTTTGTCGGGCTTGTGGTGCCGCATGTGCTGCGCCCGCTGGTTGGCGCCAGTCCCTCGCGGCTTTTGCCGGCGGCGGCCCTTGGCGGCGCCGCGGTGCTGCTTGCCGCCGATATCGCGACCCGGCTGATCGCGCCGGATCGCGACCTGAAGCTCGGCGTGCTGACGGCTCTGGTCGGGGCGCCTTTCTTCCTGCATCTGATCTGGAAGATGCGGAGGGTCGAGGCATGACATTGCTGACGCTGGACAGGGTGACCGTGCGGCGCGGCGCCCGCGCAGTGGTCGAAGGTGTTTCGCTGACGGTGTGCGAGGGAGAATTCGTCGGGCTGATCGGCCCGAACGGCGCCGGCAAGACCACTCTGATGCGCGCCGCTCTGGGGCTTTTGCCGCATGAGGGGCGATCGAGCCTTGCCCTGATGCCGGCCCGGGCCCGGGCGCGGACAGTCGCCTTCCTGCCGCAGGGGCGCGAGATCGCCTGGCCCGTCTCGGTCGCGGATCTGGTGGCTCTGGGCCGTGCGCCCTGGGGCCATGCCGATCCTGCCGATCCGGCAGTGGCGCGGGCACTCAGACGTCTCGGCATAGAGCATTTCGCGACCCGGCCCGCGACCGAGCTTTCGGGCGGCGAACAGGCGCGGGCGCTGATTGCCCGCGCGCTGGCGCAGGAGACGCCGCTGCTGATCGCCGATGAGCCGGGCGCCGGTCTCGACCCGGAGGCGCAGATCCGCATGATGACGATCTTCGCCGATCTGGCGCGCGAGGGGCATGGGGTGATGGCCTCCGTCCATGATCTGGGCCTTGCCGCCCGCCATTGCACCCGGCTTTTGCTGATGGATCGCGGGCGTCTGGTCGCCGATGGCCCGCCGCGCGAGGTGCTGACTGAGGCGCGGCTTGCGGTTACATTCGGCATCCGCGCCCATCTTTCGGAAAGCGCGGAGGGGCTGATTTTCCAGCCGCTCGGGGTGATCCGGTGATCCGCGACCATCTCGCGCGGCCCTGGCTGTTCGCGCAATTGCCGGGCCCGATGCGCATCCTGTCCCATGCGCCCTTTGGCGCGGGGTTCGTGACCGGCGACACCATCGCCTGGCGTGAGGTGCGCGACCAGGATCTGAAGCCGGATTTCCCGGTGGAAGTCTGGTTCGGGGCCGAAATGGCCCGCGCCCCGATGCAAGCGACGGTTGGCATGATGACCTCGCGCGATGTATCGAGCCGGGTGCTGGCCGAGGCTGAGGCGGAAGGTGTCCGGGCGGCGGCGCTGGTGACGCTGGGCCTCTCAAATGCCGAATCCGTCGGGCGGCGCCTGCCCTGGCACAGCGCCGATGGATCGGGATTTGGGACGGTGAATATCCTCGTCAGCACCGATGCCGCGCTGTCGAAGACCGCACAGATCGAGGCGCTGACCATTGCCGTCGAGGCCCGCACCGCCGCGATCATGGATCTGGGGCTGGATCTCACCACCGGCCGCGCCACAGGGACCGGCACCGATTGCCTGGCGCTGGCCTGCCTGCCGGGCGAGGGGCGCTATGCCGGGCTCCATACCGCGGCAGGCGAAGCGGTGGGCGCCGCCGTGCGCAAGGCGGTGGCGCAGGCAGGCGCGGAATGGATGGCCTGGCGCGCGCGGAAGCTGCGCGACCCGGGCACGCAGGCCACCCGTTAAGGCCCGCCTCCCGAAAATCTTACCCGTGGAGATCTGAGGCAGATGAACTCCGGCGCGACGGGAGGGGCGTCTCCCCGCTTCGGTTTGCGCCGGGCAGGGGCCTTTCATCAGACGACGGTCTGAGAGGCCGGAATCACGGGGCTTCATCCCAAAAGGATCCGGCGCAGGCAGGTCAGGCATGTCTTTGCCACCGATCCCCGGGGGCGGCAGGTCTCCGGCAGGTACCCGCCAGGGGCGTCCTGCGCCATGCCGGCCTTTCCGCCGCAGCCTTCCCTGGCGGCAGCTGACAGGAAGGCGGCGCAGCTGCGGAAACTCGCCCATCAGAGCGTTTTTGACTGTTGACACCAGCAGGGATGCCCTTAAAAGGCTGGCTCAGAGATTTCGCGGGGAAGCCATCTTTCCCGATGCAGGAGAGACGACTATGGCGAAGCCGACGACGATCAAGATCCGTCTGAACTCGACGGCGGGCACCGGGCACTTCTACGTGACCAAAAAGAATGCCCGCACCATGACCGAGAAGATGGTTGTTAAGAAATACGACCCCGTCAAGCGGGAGCATGTCGAATATAAAGAAGGCAAGATCAAGTAAGATCTGCCTCCCATTCGGGATGTAAGGCCGTGCCCTCCGGGCGCGGCCTTTTCGTTTTTGCGGCACAGAGAATCCGGGGAGCCTGGCATGCAGCGCATCATGATCATCGGTCAGCCTGGCTCGGGGAAATCGACACTGGCGCGGGCTTTGTCGCAGATCACCGGGCTGCCGGTCATCCATATCGACCGCATTCACTGGCAATCGGGCTGGGTGGAGCGCTCGCGTGCGGAAAAGACCCGGCTGTGTCATGAGGCAGAAGCGGGGGAGGCCTGGATTTTCGAAGGCGGGCATTCTGCCACCTGGGACAATCGTATCCGGCGGGCAGATCTGCTGATCTGGCTGGATCTGCCGCTGGGGCTCAGGATGTGGCGCGTGCTCTGGCGGCTTGTTCGCCATTATGGCCGCAGCCGCCCTGATCTGCCCGAGGGCTGCCCCGAGCGTCTGGGGCGCGAGAGCCTGGCATTCTGGGCCTGGATCTGGAACACGCGCCATTCGGCGCGCCAGGGGATGGCGCGGCTTGCCGGATCGGAAGCGGCAAGGGGCAAGCTGATCCATCTGCGCGCGCGTCGCGAGGTGGCGGCATGGTTGCAGGCGCAGGAATGTGGGCGCAGGAACGGGCCTGGCGACGCTGAGCTGCGATAAGGAACAGGGGCGGAAAAAGAAAACCCCGCGCTGCCGGAAGGCTGCGCGGGGCTTCTGTTCTTACCAGGCCAGGTCTGGCCCGGACGTTCTGCTTATTCGCGGTTGCCCATGAATTGCAGCAGGAACATGAAGAGGTTGATGAAGTCGAGATAGAGGCTCAGCGCGCCCATGATGGCGGCCTTGCCGAGCCATTCCTGATCACCCGACACTGCGTGCTGGATATAGGTGTTCTTGATGTTCTGCGTGTCATAGGCGGTCAGGCCGGCGAAGATCAGCACGCCGATCACCGGGATCGCGAAAGCAAGACCTTCCGATTGCAGGAACATGTTCACGATCATCGCGACGATCAGACCAACGAGGCCCATCATCAGGAAGGTGCCCATGCCCGACAGGTCGCGCTTGGTCAGATAGCCATAGAGCGACAGCGCGAGGAACGAGATCGAGGTCACGAGGAAGGTCGAAGCGATCGATCCGCCGGTGAAGACGATGAAGATCCAGGACAGCGAAAGGCCCATGGCCGCCGCATAGACGTAGAAGAACAGCTGGGCCGACGCGACCGAGAGGCGGTTGACCAGTGCACCAAAGGCGAAAACCATCACCAGCGGCAGGAACATGATCACCCATTTCAGCGGCGAGGCGAAGAGGGTGTAACCAAACTGGGTCAGATAGGTGCCGCTGCGGATTTCAGCCACAGCCAGCGACGGATCGGTGGTCGTGGTCAGGCCCGAAATCCCCCAGGCCACAGCAGCCGTGATCAGCATCGCTACGGACATCAGCCCGTAGACCTTGTTCATATGGGCGCGAAGCCCTTCGTCGATCTGAGCGCGGGCGCCAACGCCTACGCCGCGGATCGTTTCATATTGAGCCATTTAAGCCTCCGATGTTGTCCCTAAGGGCAACGCCGGGGAGTCCGGCGCACCTCACTGCCCGAATATCGGAAAGGATCGGCGTGATTTCAAGGATTTCCGCCCTCGCCAGGGTTAAAAATCATGTCATCTGTTGCGAATTGTTGTATCCGGCCCCGGATCGGGCAGGCGCGCGGGGCGGAGTTGCGCCGTGAATGCCCGCGCGGCCCGCAGTGATATCTCTCAGTGATACCAATGGCCCGGCGCATCCCAGAACGGGCGCGCGGCCTCGGCTTCGGCCTCGCGATGGCTCAGGCCGATATCCAGCAACAGCCGGCTGTCCAGCCGCGCGAGCTGTCGGCGGTGGCGCCGGAGGGCATAGGCAAGCGCGATGCGGCGCCAGAAGCCGGAGCGCGCGTTTTTGCGGGGCAGGCGCGAGAGGAAAGGCAGGCTGAGGGCGCGCATCACCGGAATCCTTGTGATCTGATTTTGTGATGCGGACCTTTGGTTGCATCAGGCATGTTGATGTTTCGCCGAAATCCTTCCATAATGGAAATGAATGATTGTTGGGTTAATCATCAGGATCTGTGATATGCCGCGCAACCTCGACATGACCGCTTTGCGCTCTTTCGTCACCGTGGCCGATGTCGGCGGTGTGACGCGGGCGGCGGGCTTTCTCAATCTGACGCAATCGGCGGTTTCGATGCAGATCAAGCGGCTTGAAGAGGCGCTTGGGCTGCCCTTGTTCCTGCGGGCGGCGCGCAAGCTGGCGCTCTCGCCCGAGGGAGAGATGCTGGTCTCTTATGGCCGGCGCCTCCTCGAGATCAATGACGAGGCGCTGTCGCGGCTGGGGGGCGCGAAATACCAGGGCGAGATCCGGCTGGGTGTGCCCTATGACATTGTTTATCCCGCGATTCCACAGATCCTGAAACGGCTGGGGCAAAGCTGGCCACTGATGCGGATCAACCTGGTGTCCTCGTTCACGCTGCACCTGAAAGAGGATTTCGCGCGCGGCAAATTCGATGTGATCGTGACCACCGAAGACCAGCCCGATGCCGGCGCCGAGGTGCTGTCATTACGGCAGTTGCAATGGATCGGGGCGATTGATGGCACCGCCTGGCAGCGCCGGCCGCTGCGGCTTGGCTTCAAGCAAAGCTGTATCTTCCGGCCGCTGGCGATGACCGCGCTGGATCAGGCCGGCATCCCCTGGGAGCTGGCGGTGGATGGCGAAAGCGACCAGGTGGTGGATGCCTCGGTCGCGGCGGATCTTGCGGTGACGGTGCGCATCGCAGATGGCCTGCCCGAAGCGACCCAGCCGATCAGCGGCGAGAATGCGCTGCCCGCCCTCGGGCGGACGAAGATCGGGCTCTATGCGCTGGACACGATGCGCGGCGATGCCGGGGGTGAAGTGGCGGCGGCGCTTCTGTCCGAATTGCGCTGCGCCTATGGCGGGTAGGGGCGGTCGCCTCAGCCGGGGGTGGTCAGCAGAACCAGCTTGCCGGTCGCCTGGCGGCTGCGGATGGTCTCCAGCCCTGCTTCCAGCTGCGTGAAGGGCAGCTGTTGCGAGATCAGCGGATGAATGCGCCCCTCCTGCCACCAGGCGAAGAGCTGGCGCAGGCTCGCCGCAAGCTCGCCGGGCGCGAAATCGGAATAGCCGCCATACCAGAAGCCGATCACCGTAATATTGCGCACGAGCAACTGATTGAGCGGCACCTGCGGCACCTCGCCGCCGGCGAAACCGATGGCGAGCATCCGCCCGCCTGGCCTTGTCGCCCGCATTGCGGCATCAAATCCCGGACCGCCCACCGTGTCATAGGTCACGTCGATGCCGCCAAGCGCGCGCAACCGGTCCTTCAGATCGGGCGCATCGCTGTCGATCACCTTATCGGCGCCGGCCGCGCGGGCGATGGCCGCTTTCTCTGCCCCCCGGACTGAGGCAATCACCCGCGCGCCGAGGAGATGCCCGATTGCGACCGCCGTCAGCCCGACCCCGCCCGCCGCGCCGGTGACGAACAGCGTCTCGCCCGCCCGCAGCATGGCCTTGCCCGCAAGCGCGAGATGCGAAGTGCCCCAGGCGATCTGGAACCCGGCGGCGGTGGCGAAATCCATACCCTCGGGCAGCTCGACCAGCGCCGCCGCCGGCGCGACCGCATATTCCGCAAATCCGCCCTTTGAGACCAGCGCCGCCACGCGCGCGCCGATTGCGGGCCCGCCGGTTTCAGCGTGTCCGGGTCCGAGGGCGACCAGGCTGCCGGAAAGCTCCAGCCCGCCGGTCACCGGCAGTGTATGGCGCACCTGATAACGCCCCTCGTTCATCAGCAGATCGGCAAAATTCAGCCCTGCCGCTGCAACCTGCACCAGAGCCTCGCCCGGGCCGGGGATGGGGATATCCACCTCGCAAAGCTGCATCGGCGCCCCTGGGGCCAGCGTCTGCCATGCTTTCATCCGCGTCATCTGCCTGATCCCCTCCAGCCTCTGGCGAAGACTTCCCGCACAACTGCCAGAAAGCAAATGGTTTTCTCACAGATGTCGTGCAGGTTCACCAGCATCGTTCTCAGGGGCTTGTGCAATTTGCACAATATTATCATTTTGAGACGCATAATGGAGGTATCGCAATGGGCGAGTAGGCGCCTGTGCAAAGCATCTATAGGTGAAGTTGCCTAGGGCGTTCGGAGTAAATTACGTGGCCGGAAATTTCATCGGGCCAAAACCAGCCTGTTTTATGGTCGTTTGTCGGATGGTGCTAAAAAATCTCGGTGCCGCTGTGCAAATGGCATGAAATATGCTTGTATCCTTATGGGAGGAGCCCGTTGAGAAGGCTCACTTGCGGTTTAGTTCCTGGTAGAAGTCGTACGGAGTTAAGAATGAAGCACCCTGTTGACGCCCATGTGGGCAAACGTATCCGCCACCGTCGCTGGATGGTGGGGATGACTCAACAACAGCTGGCCGACAAGGTTGGCATCAAATTCCAGCAAATTCAGAAATATGAAACCGGCATGAACCGGGTCAGCGCGTCGCGGCTCTGGGATATTGCCGATGCTCTGGGGGTGCAGATTGCCTTCTTCTTCGAAGGGCTCGCCGAGGGTGTCGAGGCTCATTCCGGGCAGGGTGATATGATGGCCGATAAAGAGGCGCTGGAACTGGTGCGCTCCTATTATTCCATCCCCGAGGCGCAGCGTCGTCGCCTCTTTGATCTCGCCCGGGTTCTTTCCGCCGCCTGATCGCCTGACGCGAAGTTTCCCGCGTTATTGGCCCTGACAGGCCAGCTCGTTATGTTCGGGCGACGGGGATGGCCGGGATGTGGGCGCAGCCGCGCCCCATCCTGGCCACCGGGGTTTCTTGACCTCATGACCCGGGGCGGTTAGCGCCGGAGGGACATGTAAGGTGAGACGATGACATCTGATTCCCTGACGCTTTCCGACAGCACGCTGCGCCGCCCGCCCTCGGGCCTTGCCGCTGCGCTGCCGCTGACCGAGATCAACGCGCTGATCGCCACCGCCCATGCGCTTGCCGATGCGGCGCGGGTGGCGACGCTGGACTATTTCCGCCGCCCCGGCCTTGCAGCCGACAACAAAGAGACTGCGCGCTTTGATCCGGTCACCATGGGGGACCGCCTCTCAGAGCAGCGGATGCGCGAGATCCTCGCGCAGCAGCGGCCGCAGGATGCGATCCTTGGTGAAGAATTCGGCACAACCACCGGCACTTCGGGCCTGACCTGGGTGCTCGACCCGATCGACGGCACCCGTGGCTTTCTGACCGGAAGCCCGACCTGGGGTGTGCTGATCTCTCTGCGTGACGAGACCGGCCCGGTTTACGGCATCATCGACCAGCCCCATATCGGTGAGCGTTTCGAGGGCGGCTTCGGTCTCTCCCGCGTCGCCGGGCCGCATGGCACGCATCCGCTTGCGACACGCCCGGAGCGGGGTCTGGAGGAGGCTTTTCTCTATACCACCTTCCCTGAGATCGGCAGCGAAGCGGAATATGCCGCTTTCCGCCGCGTGTCACAAAAGGCCAAGCTGGTCCGCTATGGCATGGATTGCTACGCCTATGCTTTGCTGGCGGCTGGGCAGATCGATCTTGTGATCGAGGCCGGTCTGCAGGCCTATGACATCCAGGCGCCGATGGCGGTGATCCGGGCGGCGGGGGGGATTGTGACCTCCTGGGATGGGGGCGACTGCGCAGAGGGCGGCCGGGTTCTGGCGGCGGCCAATCCCGGGATCCACGCGGCGGCGCTGGAGCTTCTGAACGCGACCGCCTGATCTGGTATCGGGTTCCGACATGAAAAAGGGCGGTGCCTGCCGGCACCGCCCTTTTCTGCTTCAGACGATCTGGCAGCTGCTTTGCGCCCGGATTACCTCCGGTCCCAGCCGATCAGCGCGGCGAGCAGCAACAAGGCCGAGCCGGCAACCCAGGCCCAGGCGCCTGGCCCGGCAAGGTCGGTGACGGCCCGGACGACGTCATTGGCCTTCCCGATATCGACATTGACCGGCACCGGAAGGTCTGAGGCGCCCTTGCTGATCTTCCACACCGTCCAGCCGGTCAGGCCCACACCAAGGCCCCCGCCCAGAAGGCCAATCAGACGCGAGGGCAGGTTGAACAGAACAAGCACCAGAAACACCGCCGCCAGCACAAAGGTCGCAAGGAAAGCCACCAGTTCCCCGGGTGAGCTGGCGACGAAACTGCGCAGCGCCGCGACATCGGGTTTCAGCGCGCTGATCAGATCCCAGGGCGTGACCGCGGGGATGGGAAGGGCAGGGCCGGTCCAGGACAGGAAAAGGCTGACCAGAATGGCAATGGCGGAAAGTATAGAAAGGGCACGCAAATCAAGGCTCCGATACTGACTGTCCGGCGGCCAGGCGATATGCGGCCCTGCCGGCGGTTCACGGCGATGTGATGGATGTGATCCGGCCATCGCTTTGTGGTCAAGCATAAAGATCGGGATGTCGAAGGCCGGGCAGAGAGCCGGCGGGGCGGCGGCGCTTATGGGGCTATTCCAGGACGGTTTTGCCCGGATGGGCGCGATTTTGCTGACTTACGGCACAGGGATCGGCCTGTCCCGGCGCGTTTTTCTTTGCCTGCATTCGGGGCCTGCATTCGGGCGATTGAGCCGGCGGCCCGGCTCGGCTATCACTGGCGCCATGAGCCATGATTTCAATTTCCAGCGCCGTGAGACCTTTGACACCTTCCGCGAGTCGAAAGGGGTGAAGCTGCCGGCCCGCGCCGTGGTGGATTTCGCCTTTTTCCCCGAGCTGGAAAAGCCCGACTGGACGGGTATTTCCCGCGCGCTCGAAGCGGCGGGCTACCGTGTCAGCCGCCCCGATGTAGAGGGGGAGGAAGGCGAAGAACTGATCGCCTCGACCGGGCCGATCCCGATCAGTGCCGAGGAAATCTGGAAATATGAAGAGGCCGCGACAAAGATCGCGATCCGCTTTGATTTCTATCCCGATGGCTGGGAACTCGATATCTGAGGCGGGGATGGCGCCGGTGGTGATCAGCGGCGCCTGCAGCCCCGTCGCGCCAGGCCACGCAGCGGCTTTTCACTCACGGATGCTGAAAATGGATGAAGCACGCCGATGCGCGGGCTATAAAGATGCAATCAGTTGGATAATCTTATCCCAATGCGGGTCCGGGCCCGCCGGGCCTGGTTGGGATCCGGGCGGCCGTAACGGGCCGGATCAGAGATCAGTATAAGGGACAGCAGGCAGTTCTGCATAAATGTCCGGCGTGTGCGGTTGAGCGGCAGGGAGAAACAAGTGTTCGGCAGATTCCTTCTTGGAGCGGGGCTGGGTGGTCTGGTCGGGACCGGCGTGCTTGCGCTGGTGTCGGTATCGCTTTCCGGGCCGTTTCCGCAAAACTCCACCGCCAGCACTGTCCGCACCGAAGCCAGTATCGAAGACCCTGACGCCAAAACCCTGACCGAAAAGACCGCCGGCGAGGCTGCCGCAGTGGTTGATCCTGCAACCAATCCTGTGGCCGGGACCCCGACAGTACCGCCCCTCAATGCTGCGGAAGCGCCGGAGGTCACAGAGACCGCAAAGCAGACCGCGCCCGAGGAGCGGGCGGATCCCGAATTCGCTGCTGCGCCGAAACTGATCGACCTTCCCGAACTGGCGCTGGAACATTCTTCGGACCCGGCGCTGGCCGCTGCGCTGGAGGCTGCGTTTGACGCGGGTGATACGGCGCCGGGCCTCGTCCCGGATCAGCCGGCGGATCTTGCCGATGCCGCAAATGACGCGGTGCCGCAGGCCCCGGTCGCGCCTGAAGCCGCGCCGCTGGTCGCAGGCGTAACGGAGGGCCCGGATGCTGACGCGACGCCGCCGGCTGACCTCGCGGGGCTGCCTGAAACGCCGGCTCTGCCGCAAGACGGTCTCGCGAATGGCGAAACCGGGGGCACCGCCGCCGGAGCGACGGTATCGCGTCCGGCAGATCCTGCCGAGGACAGCGCGCCGGCGCTCGCAGCGGCGCCCGAGCCACCGCCCCTGACGGTTGAGGAAGAGCGGATGCTGGCGCAGATGGCGGCCGATCAGCTGTCGGAGGGCACAGCGCCGGCCAAAGACGCACCTGAGCTGCCGGCGGGCGATGGTTTTGTGATCATTGAAGACATGCCCCCGTCCGCAACGACACCGGCAGAGGCTGCAGCCGATACCGCTCTGGCAGATGCTGCAGGCGGGCAGGGCGCCGTCGAAGACCTGCCTGCGGATCGCGACCCTGCACCAGATAGCGCGGAGCTTTCTGCCGGCAGCGAAGGGCCAGAGACCGGAGCGGCATCGGACCCGGCGGCGGTTAAAATGCTCACTCTGGACGGTAACTCGTCATTGCCCGGCAATGGCGCGATCAGCCGCGAAACCGGTGATGGCAGCAACCGCCTGCCGCGGATCGGCGAAACGCCGCAAGAAGTGACGGCGGAAGGCGCTGCAATCGGGTCTGACGCGCCGCGCCTCCTTTTTGCGCGCGACTTTGAAAACCCCGCCAACAAGCCACGTTTTGCGGTGATCCTGCTGGATGACGGCTCGCCGGAGCTGGATCGTGCCGCCCTTGCCGATCTGCCTTTCGCGGTCAGTTTCGCGATCGATCCGCAATTGCCCAATGCCGCTGAGATCGCCGCGCTGTACCGCGCCGCCGGCCAGGAGGTGATCATGGTCGCGTCCGGCCTGCCGAAGGGCGCCGTGGCGAGCGATGTCGCGGTGGCCTTTGGTGCCATGGCGCAGGTATTGCCCGAAGCGGTGGCGACAATGGACGCGCCGGGGCGCAGCTTTCAGGCCGACCGCCCGCTGGCCAGCCTTGTCGTGCCCGAGATCGCCGCTCAGGGGCGCGGGCTCATCACCTGGAATATCGGCCTCAACGCGGCTGACCAGGTGGCAAAGCGCGAGGATGTTCCGGCAGCCGTGATCTTCCGCGATCTTGATGCCGAGGGCGAGGAGGCGCCGGTGATCCGCCGCTATCTCGACCGTGCTGCCTTCAAGGCGGCGCAGGATGGCGGCGTGACGGTCTTTGGCCGGGCCAGCCATGCGGCAACGGTGACTGCGCTTCTTGAATGGGCCGTCGAGGGCCGCGCCGCCAGTGTCGAACTGGCGCCTGTTACGGCGATGCTGGATGTCGACTGAGCAGATGGTAATGATCCGCCCGGCCCTGCGCGCCGATGTGCCGGCGATCTTTCGCATCCGTCTTGCGGTGCGGGAAAACGCGCTGAGCGAGGCGGAACTGGCCGCGCTGGGGATCACGCGCGAGACGGTGGCAGAGCTGGTTGAGGCGCCTGGCACCGCCTGGGTGGCGCAAGAGGCAGGCAAGATTCTTGGCTTTTCGATGATCGACCGCGAGGAAGGCTGTCTCTTTGCCGCTTTCGTGGCGCCGGAGGCCGAGGGCAGGGGCATCGGACGCGCGCTGACCAGCGCCGCCGAAGCTGCACTTTTTGCCGATCATGCGGAGATCTGGCTGGAAACGGCGGCAGGCAGCCGGGCCGAGGGCTTTTATCGCCGCCTTGGCTGGGGCGGCGATACGCCGGTGGGGGATGGCGATCTGCGGCTGACAAAGCAGCGCGGCTGAGGCGTCACGCCGCGTCACCCGCTGACAGGCGTGGCTCAGCTGCGCGCCTTGCGGTAGCTGTCTTTCACCGCGATCAGCACGCCGTCAAAGCTGAAAATATCGCAGCCCCGCATATCGACGCTGGCCCCCGCCGCCGAAGTGCCGCGAAAGCGCCAGGTCGACAACCCGGTCTCGCCGGTGATGTGATGCGCGCCCTCAAGCCAGGCGGCGTCAGGGAAGGCCGCGAACAGCGCCGCATAGGCCGCCCGCACTGCCGCCTGACCCTGATGGATCACGCCTTCGGCCTCGGGCCCGGCCGCGCCGTGAAAGGCAGGATCGGCTGACATACAGCCCATCAGGCCGTCAAGATCGCGCGCATTGAAACAGTCCATCAGCCGCGCCATAGTTGCGAGGCGTGCCTCATCCCGGGCATCATCAACCACCTCAACCTCGAGGAAAGACAGCGGCGCGGTGCCGGCATTGGTCACATTGTGTTCAACCCCCACCCGGCGCGAGTAGGGCACGCCCTGGCTCAATGCCGCCTCTGCCCGCCCGCCACCGGAGAGATCAAGGCCCAGCACACCATCCGTCAGCGGCACGATCACATAGTCATGGCCATGGCGGTGCCAGCCAGTTTCGGCCCCCGGCACGAAACGCCATTCGGTGACGCGAAAACGCTCGTCGTCAATATGGGTGACGGGTTCGGCCTGGGGTTTCGGGGCCCGGGGTTCAGATGCGGGCGGGTGTTCAGACATGGTGACCTCCGGTTTGCTGCACCGATGCTGGCGCAGGCCGGTTGCCTGCCGCAAGCCTGTCGTCCGTCTGGCCTGACCATGCGGAGCGGTCTGGCGTTAAAGCGCCTCTTTCACCGCCTCCATCGCGACATAGGTCGAGGTCTGCGCCACATGCGGCAGCGCCGAGATCCGTTCGGCCAGCACCCGGCGGTAATCGGCGATATCGGCGGTGCGCACCTTAAGAAGGTAATCGAAGCGGCTGGCAATCATATGGCATTGCTCGACCTCGGGCACGGTCAGAACGGCGCGGTTGAAGGCCTGAAGCGCTGCCTCGCGCGTATCGGCCAGCCGCACCTCGACAAAGGCCACATGCGCCAGCCCCATTTTCACCGGGTCGAGAATGGCGCGATACCCCGCGATCACCCCGTCTTCCTCAAGCCGTTTCATCCGCGCCTGGACCGGGCTTTTCGACAGACCGACCCGGCGCGCAAGTTCCACCGCTGAAACCCGGCCCTCGACGGCCAGAATGCGCAGAATCGCATGATCAAATCGATCAAGATCAACAAGGGGATTTGGCATGTAAAATCAACCTTTTCTGGCCATAATGGCCAGCGTTTGCGGAAAGATCAGGAATACTGACTGGCAGATCAGGTGTATCATAGTCAAAACGCAGGAGGTCTGCATGACAAATTCGCTTGATCTGGTCGCTGATGGAAGTCTTGCCCCCGAGGGGGAGCTGGTGCGGGATCTGATCGCGCAAAGCGGTTTGGATCAGGCGGACCGTGACCGGATCGCGGCGGCGGGTGCCGATCTCGTGCGCCGCATCCGCTCGGGTGCGAAGCCGGGGCTGATGGAGGTTTTCCTCGCCGAATACGGGCTCTCGACCGATGAGGGTATCGCGCTGATGTGTCTGGCCGAGGCGCTTTTGCGGGTGCCGGATGCGCCGACGATGGATGCTCTGATCGAGGACAAGATCGCGCCCTCGGACTGGGGCAGGCATCTGGGCCAGTCGGCCTCGTCGCTTGTCAACGCCTCGACCTGGGCATTGATGCTGACCGGCAAAGTGCTGGACGAGCGTGGCCCGGGCATCGCAGGCAGCCTTCGCGGCGCGATCCGGCGGCTGGGCGAGCCGGTGATCCGTTCGGCCACCACGCGCGCGATGAAAGAGATGGGCCGCCAGTTCGTGCTGGGCGAAACCATTGAAAAGGCCATGAAACGCGCGACCGAGCTGGAAGGGAAGGGCTATACCTATTCCTATGATATGCTGGGCGAAGGCGCGAAGACCGAGGCCGATGCCCGCAGCTATCACCTCGCCTATACCCGCGCGATCACCGCAATTGCCGGGGCGGTAAAGGGCCGCGACATCGGCGCCAATCCGGGCGTTTCCGTTAAGCTTTCCGCAATCCATCCGCGTTATGAAGTGGCCCATGAGGCGCGCGTGATGGACGAACTTGTGCCGAGATTGCGGGCTTTGGCGGGGCTCGCGAAATCGGCCGGGATCGGGTTGAATGTCGATGCGGAGGAGGCGGACAGGCTCGATCTGTCGCTGAAGGTGATTGCGGCCACGCTGGAAGACCCGTCGCTGGCGGGCTGGGACGGCTTTGGCGTGGTTGTGCAGGCATATGGCCGGCGCTGCGGTGCGGCGATCGATGTGCTTTACGATCTTGCGACCCGGCTGAACCGCCGCATCATGGTGCGCCTGGTGAAGGGCGCCTATTGGGATTACGAGATCAAACGCGCCCAGGTGATGGGGCTGGAAAGTTTCCCGGTCTTTACCCGCAAACAGGCGACGGATGTGTCTTACATCAGCAATGCGCAAAAGCTGCTGGGCATGACCGACCGCATCTACCCGCAATTTGCGGGTCATAACGCCCATACCGTGGCGGCGGTGCTCGACATGGCGGCGGCGGCGGGCGTGAAACCCGAACAATATGAGTTCCAGCGCCTGCATGGCATGGGCGAAAGGCTGCATGAGATCGTTCATGCCGATCAGAACACGCGCTGCCGCATCTATGCGCCGGTCGGCGCGCATCGCGATCTGCTCGCCTATCTCGTGCGGCGGCTGCTGGAAAACGGGGCGAATTCGTCCTTTGTCAACCAGATCGTTGATGAGGATGTGACCCCGGAACAGGTCGCCGCCTGCCCGCTGGCCTATATGGAAAGCGTCTCGCCGGTCGAGAACCCGGCTGTGCCGCCGGCACCGCAGATCTTCCCGGGCCGGGTCAATTCGAAAGGTTTTGATCTGACCTCGCGCGCCGATCTGCGCGAGATCGAGGCCGCGATGCAGCCGCATCTGACCCAGACTTACAACGCCGGGCCGATCATCGCGGGCCGCGCCGCCGGTGCTTTGCGCACGGATGTGGTGAACCCCGCGACGGGCGAGAGGGTGGGCCATGTCCTCGCCGCCTCCCGCGCCGATGTTGATACCGCCTTGCGTCTGGCCGAGCCCTGGGCCGCCGATGCTGCCACCCGGGCCACCGTCCTGCGCCGCGCAGCCGACGCCTATGAGGCAAATTTCGGCCAGATCTTTGCGCTGCTCACGCGTGAGGCCGGCAAAAACGCCCCCGATATGGTCGGCGAACTGCGCGAAGCGGTTGATTTCCTGCGCTACTACGCCAACGGCGCCGAGGCCCTGACCGCCCCCGCCCGGGGTCGTTTCACCTGTATCAGCCCGTGGAACTTCCCGCTGGCGATCTTTTCGGGCCAGATCGCGGCGGCGCTCGCGGCTGGCAATGCCGTGCTGGCGAAACCGGCGGAACAGACGCCGCTGATCGCCGCGCTGGCCGTCGATCTTTTGCATCAGGCCGGGGTGCCGGTCACCGCGCTGCAGCTTTTGCCGGGCGAGGGCGATGTGGGCGCCTGGCTCACATCGGATCCGCGCGTGGATGGGGTCGCCTTTACCGGCTCGACCGAAGTGGCGCTGCTGATCCGCCGTGCGATGGCGGAAAACCTTGCCCCCGGCGCGCCGCTGATCGCCGAGACCGGCGGGATGAATGCGATGGTGGTTGATTCCACCGCGCTGCCGGAACAGGCGGTGCGCGATATTGTGGCCTCGTCCTTCCAGTCGGCGGGACAGCGCTGTTCGGCCTTGCGCTGCCTTTACGTGCAGGAAGACATCGCGGCCCCAATCCTCGAGATGCTGGAAGGCGCGATGGACGAGCTGTCGATCGGCAATCCGGGTCTTCTGACCACCGATGTCGGGCCAGTGATCGATGCCGAGGCACTTGCAACCATCCGCGCCCATCTCGATCAGGCGCGGGTCGAGGGGCGGCTGGTCAAGGAACGCGCTGTGCCGGGGCAGGGGACATTCGCGCCGCCTGCGGTGATCCGCGTGCCGGGGATCGCTGCGATGGAGCGTGAGATTTTCGGCCCGGTCCTGCATGTCGCGACCTTCAGGGCCGGTGAGATCGACAAGGTTATCAATGAGATCAATGCCACCGGCTATGGTCTGACCTTCGGCCTCCATACCCGCATCGATGACCGCGTGCAGCATTTCGTCGAGCGCATCCATTCCGGCAATATCTATGTCAACCGCAACCAGATCGGCGCGGTGGTGGGCAGCCAGCCCTTCGGTGGCGAGGGGCTTTCGGGCACCGGACCAAAGGCCGGCGGCCCGGATTACCTGACCCGCTTCACCCGCCAGGCAGCGCCGCTGCAAGGGGCCGCCGGCGCGGCCACCAGCGAGGCCGAGGTCGCCGCAGCACTTGCCAGGGCAGCTGAGGTCGCACCGTCAGAGCCGCTCGACCTGCCCGGCCCGACCGGGGAATCGAACCGGCTTGGCCATTTCGCCCGCCCGCCGGTCCTGTGCCTCGGGCCAGGAGCTGCGGCGGTGGCGGCCCAGGCCAATGCGGTCACCGCGCTCGGCGGCGTGGCGGTTGCGGCTGACGGTCTTGACCCTGAGGCGCTGACCAGGCTGCAGGGCTTCAGCGGCGCGCTGTTCTGGGGCGAAGAGGCCGGGGCACGCAGCCGCGCCCTCGCATTATCCGCCCGCCAAGGCGCCATCCTGCCGCTGATCACCGGCGCACCCGACCGCGCCCATGTCACGCTCGAGCGCCATGTCTGCATCGATACCACGGCATCGGGCGGTAACGCCAAGCTGCTCTCCGAGGTGGCGGAGGCATAGCGGCCCGACCTGATGGGCGGGCCCTGGCAAGGCTCGCCCAGGTTTGCGACCCGGCCAACAGCTTCCCCGTACTTGCGGTTTTCTTTGCGTTCGCTTTGACCGCGCTGAACATGGTGGGGCTCTGGCTGGGTAAACTGTCCCGTGGACTGGTAATCCTCCCCGTTTTAAAGGGGTGCAGAAGCAGACTTCAGGCAGCCATCTTCAGTTGTCTCGAGCGGGTGTGATACCGCCGATACCCATGTTGGGCGCCCATTGTTGTGAGTCCATAGCCAGTCAGTTGCGATCTGTTGCGCCTCCTCGATGGCTTCAAAGACGCAGAGGCCCAGCCATTCATGCCGGACCGTTCTGTTGTAACGCTCGACATATATCGAGCCCGAACGCCATGCGTTCGAGTGAGGGCGAGATGGTTCTGCTGGGGCTGCCCGGGCTGGATGTGGTTCAGGGCGATGCCCTGCTTCTCGGCCCAGATCATCAGCGTGGAGCTGATGTATTCAGGGCCATTGTCGACCCTGATGACCAGGGGCTTTCCGCGCCACTCGATGATCTGATTGAGGGACCGGACCACCCGCTCAGCCGGGAGCGAGAAGTCGACCTCAATGCCCAGCCCCTCACGGTTGAAGTCGTCCAGCACGTTCAGAAGCCGGAACTGGCGGCCGTCGGCCAAGCGATCAGCCATGAAGTCCATTGACCAGACGGTATTCGGGGCCTTTGGGACACTGAGCGCATCGGGTTTGTCGCGCTTGATCCTCCGGCGGGGCTTGATCCGCAGGTTCAGTTCCAGCGCGCAATAGATCCGATGGATGCGCTTGTGATTCCACGGGTGCCCCTGGACGTTGCGCATATGCAGGAAACATAGCCCAAAGCCCCAGGTCCGGTGGGCCTTTGTCAGCCCTTCAAGAAGGCCTGCGATGAACTCGTTCTCGGCATCGCGCTTCGGGCTGTAGCGAAAGCAGGTCTCGCTGACGCCAAATGCCCGACAGGCCAGCGCGATGCTCACCCCCTTCGTCGCCACAGCCTTCTCGGCCAGCTCCCGGCGTTGAGCTGGCCGCGTCATTTTTTTCCAAGCGCTTCCTTGAGCAGTTCGGCCTGCATGCTCAGGTCGGCAAACATGCGCTTCAGCCGCCGGTTCTCGTCTTCAAGCGCCTTCATCTGGCTCATCATCCCTCGCCATGGTTGCTCGAACCAATGGCGCAATCATGGCTCGACATCCATGCCGCCATACTTAGAGCGCCATTTGTAAAAGCTCGCTGTGCTGATCCCGTTGTTCGCTACAATCGATCCCCCGGATCGATTGTGAACGCTCCAACCCCGGCAAAGTTCAGGCACGGCCACGCCGCTCTCGGCCTGACGAAGCACAGCCATGATCTGCGGCTCGGTGAAACGGCTCTTTCTCATTCGAATCTCCTCAGCTCACGCTACGAGAAAACTCTACTTATCCAGCCCCTTAACCAAGGGGAGGATTGCCGAATTATGGCTCGATCCTCCTGCCACCAGCCTGCGCCGGGATTCGGGCAAGGGGCGGTGAAAAAGGCCCCGCCGAAGCGAGGCCTTGGTTCGGAAAGACGGACGTCGGTTCAGAGGTCGTTCTGGACCTTGTTTGCTTCACTGGTGATCGCGTGGCCGGCGCCCTGCATGTCGCGGCCAGCGCCTTTGACAGTCTCGCACGCAGCAAGTGCTGTGAGCGCAAGGAAGATCATTACGGTTTTCATGACGAGACTCCATGATGATTGTCATCGAGAAAACGCCCGAGGATTGTAACGGTTCCACCTGAGGGCTGCGCCGAGCGAAAATCCGTCACGACATGGTCGTACCGTCATACACCCTCCAATTCGTGAAGCTCTGGCCGGGTGACGGCGGTGGGCTTAGCCCAGAGTGATCCCCGTGAAATCCTTAACGCTCCGCAGCCTTCGGTAGACCCGGTCGCGTCTGTCGCTCGCGATTAGAGCTTTACGGGAACTTTACCGGTGGCGGGCGGGCACGGGGGCGACGGAAGAGAGAGATCGACAGGCGGCTTGACCGAATGATTGAGGTGGCCGGCGAGATTGGTATGCTTTTCCTCGATCCGGACGCCGGTCCAGCGATAGATGCGGCCTATGAGGATCGGCGGAGCCACGGTCAGGATCAGCCCGATCATGGCGACCAGCAGCCCGGCCAGCGAGGCGGTCACCTCGGGCGAGAGAAGGGATTTCAGAAAATCCATGGTTCAGGCTCCTTTTGCGGTGAGAGCGGCCCAGGTCATGGGACCGCAGATCCCATCCGGCAGAAGCTGCCGGCGGGATTGGAAGGCGATCAGGGCGGCGCGGGTTTTCGGCCCGAAAATGCCGTCAGCAGCGACACCAAGGCTGGCTTGCAGCTCGCGCACATGCGGGCCGGTTGAACCCTGCCGGATCGTCGGGCGGGCGCCGTGCGACGGTGTCGGTGCGGGCTTACCCAGCAGGGCGATTAAAACCTCACACCTCAGCTCATCACCGATGACGATGGGATCGCGGGCGCCGGTGCCGCGCAGGGGATAATCGAAATCCCACTTGTTCTTCTGCTTGACGCCCAGGGTGATCTCGACCCCGGCATGGCTCAGCACCATTTGCCGCGTGACCGGGATGCCGTAGATCCGGCAGAGCCGGGCAATCTCGATCACCAGCGCATCCACCTGAGCCGGCTTGAGCGGATGGGTCCAAGAGGCAGGCGCGCCCCATGCCGCGTTTGCCATGGCGCATATCGAGACGCCGATGCTGCCCGAGTTGAGATTGAGACAGTGGGCCGCATAGGTTCCTGCGGTCAGCGCGCGACCGGGGGCATTGGCCGAGATTGGGTGCTTGCCGTCATGCGGCTGGCCGTCACCATCCAACAGTCGGTGACAGGCTGCGAGGTCGGTCGCATTAGGGAAATAAGCCCCGCCCGTGTGATGGGCGATGATGCGGTTCATCATGTCGATGCTCCATAAAAAAGCCCGCCAGCGGGCGGGTGTTGGGTCGAATCGGTTTTTGTGGTATGGTCAGGCCGTCGTCGGCCCTCGCTTGATTACCTCGACATCCCTAATGGTCCCGAACTTGCGCAGTGCGCGACGACGGTACGCTTAGGGCGGGCGCAGCGATCCGGTTGCGCCCGCTGCTGATCACCCCTTCCGGCTGGCCCACCGCTCCACCATCGCCCCGGCACCACGCGGGCCCAGATAGGACAGGACGGCAATCAGCCCGACCGTGACCTCACGCGACAGGCCCCATGTAGGCGCCAAGGGCATCCCCCGCGATGGCCATGCCAACAGCGGTCGGGATCTCCCATTTCAGATCATAGGACATGATTGGCCGGCGGCGGGCCCGGACCTCACCCGCGTGATACATCGCGCGACCGGAGAACGCGGCGAGCATTGCAGTCACTGCCCCGCCGATAAATTGGTTGATGGTTACAATCAGGCCGGGATCGGGCGGCGGTATGTCAGTCAAAAGCGCCTCCTGCGCATCGGAGATTTGCGGCGATTACCGTCGCCCACATAACGGCCCCGCCGAGGATCGACGGGACCAGCCAGCAGCAGGGGGTCACCAGCCGTTGCTCAACGAGGCACCGAGTATCTGCCCCGCCCGCAAAGTATCACCTGCGGGATTGATGTGGCCGTCATTCAAGGCGGTTCGCAGAGAGCGGGTCACAAGGCCAGGCTCCTTAATTTCGATGGCGTTGCACTGCGCAACATCGTCATGGGGCGCGAAGCCCGCGCCATCTATGCTGCGCTGCGCGGGTATGAGGGTCAGGTGAATATCGGGGTCGAGGGCGTTGCAGCATCTGCCGCCAGCCTGATCGTCATGGCCGGCGAGACTATCACCATGACGCCTGGCGCGTTCCTGATGATCCATGATCCCGCCAGTTGGTATGTGGACGGTCGCGGCACCGAAGATGATCACCTGAAGGCTGCGAAATCCTTGGGTGTCATCGCGAACGCCTATGCCGGTATTTACGCAAAACGGGCTGGTCTCAGCGTCGAGGGTGCCCGGGCGATCATGAAAGAGGAGACCTATTACGACCCGCAGGGTGCGCTTGACTCTGGCTTTGCGACGGATCCTGACGATGACAGCGACGAGGCAGAGCCCGCCGCATTCGATTACCGGATTTACCAGCATGCGCCTGAGCGCCTGCTGACCGCTGCGGGCGCTATCCAGCGTCAGCGGCCCACGGCCGAGGTGTTCGCCATGATGACTGGCACCACCCCGAAATCATCCAAACCGAAACCTGCCAGAGGAACGAAAGCTATGGCGAATACGAAACCCGCCCCGAGGGGCAGGATCACCGGTGCAAAGCCAAAGGCCGAGGGCGATGTGTATTTCGATCTGGTCCTGCGCCAGATGGAGGATGAGCATGCCCAGCACATGCGGGCTGCAGGTCAGGTCCATCCCGATGGCCGGACCCGTATCCAGATCCAGCTGACCCGCTACTGGATCGTCAGCGTCGGCGAGATGCTTCGGGCGACCCGAAACCGGACTGAAAAGGGTTCAGAACTTTGCCAGAAGATGACCGATCTTGTGAATCGGTTCGGCGCGGTTCGCATGATGATCGCGAAGCAGGATGTGCAGAAGCACCGTGAACCACGTCCGGAAACCATCGGCGCCGGGGTCCTGGTCGAAGCTGACGATGGCACCTATCAGATGTCATGTGAACGCGTAGGGCTGCAGGGGGCTTACCAGGTCGCTCCGATCATGAACCGGGAAAACGGGAGCATCTGCCTTCCTGTTTATGACGCCGCCGGCCAGGTCCTGCGCGTAGACGATCGGAGGACCTTGTCTGACCTCCTGCTGTCGGAGTTTTCATGAATCGACGAGCCTCATCGAAGTGCGACAGAGGGTGACCGACTATACTCATGGTGGGGGAGGGCAGCGTCCATCCGAACGCAAGACCACTCCCGTTGAAGGGGACGTCCCAAGGCCATCTAAGGCCTCGTTATCCAACAAAACTTGGGGGTTTTTATGGTGCTGTGAGAGAGGATTGAACTCTCGACCTCTCCCTTACCAAGGGAGTGCTCTACCACTGAGCTACCACAGCGCCGTCTCGGTGAGCGGGGGAATAAACATAATCATTCCCGACCGCAAGCCCCTTTTCTTGCTCTTGTGACAGGTTCCTTCCGGCGGGCTCTGGACCGTGCCGGGGGGAGAGGCTATTTCTTCAGGGCATGGACCAGTTCGAGAAAAATCCCCCCCAGGACAGACCCGTGGAGAGACCTGCGGACAGACCCGCGCGCAAGGTGGCCGGAGCCCCGGTTGTGAGCGCGGCGGCCACGCGGGAAGGGCGGCTCAAGGCGGCGCTGAAAGCCAATATGGCAAGGCGAAAGGCGCAGGCGCGGGGGCGGGCGGAAGGCCCCGGGCCCGAGGATGGCGCCCATGGCCAGTCGGGCGGAAATATCGGTTCGGAAGAAGGCAGTTAAGCCGTGACCCCGGGATCTGGTCTGAGGGGATCAGGTCCGTGGCATCTGACAGACGGCAAGGTCGCCGACAGATCCAGGAACCGGCGCGGATCTGTCGGGGCGATGCGTAACAAGGGCTGTGACCGGGCCCGAGAGTGGCGGTCATAACAAGGATAAAGGGTAAGAGGCGGGCATGGATTCGATTCTGGTTAAGGGCAACGGCGCACTCAACGGTGTGATTCCCATCGCGGGCGCCAAGAATGCCTGTCTGACACTGATGCCTGCGACGCTTTTGTCGGAAGAGCCGCTGACGCTGACCAATGCACCGCGTCTTTCGGATATCCGGACGATGACGAGCCTGCTGGAATCGCTCGGCGTTGAGGTTTCGGCGCTGCAGGATGGCAAGGTCATCACCATGTCGTCGCATGGCACGCTGAACCCGACGGCGGATTATGACATTGTGCGCAAGATGCGGGCGTCCAATCTGGTCCTTGGCCCGCTGCTGGCGCGGCTGGGTCATGCAGTGGTCTCGCTGCCCGGAGGCTGTGCGATCGGGGCGCGGCCGATGGATATTCATATCGATGCGCTTTCGGCACTTGGGGCCGAGATCGATCTGCGGGACGGCTATCTTCATGCGAAAACGCAGGGCGGGCTGAAGGGCGCGGTGCATGAGATGCGCTTTGCCTCGGTCGGTGCGACCGAGAATTTCGTCATGGCGGCGACGCTCGCCAAGGGCACCTCGGTCCTGAAAAACGCCGCGCGCGAGCCCGAAATCGTTGATCTTGTTCATTGCCTGCGCCGCATGGGCGCGGAAATTGACGGCGAGGGCACCTCGACCATCACCATTCAGGGCGTGACCAGCCTGCGCGGCGCTACGCATCCGGTGGTGACTGACCGGATTGAGCTGGGCACCTATATGCTCGCACCCGCGATCTGCGGCGGCGAGGTGGAATGTCTGGGCGGGCGGATCGACCTGCTGGCGGCGTTTTGTGAGAAACTTGACGCGGCGGGGATTTCCGTCACCGAGACCGAAAAGGGCCTGAAAGTCGCGCGCAAGAATGGCCGCGTGAGGGCGGTCGATGTGGTGACCGAGCCTTTCCCGGGCTTCCCGACCGATCTTCAGGCGCAGATGATGGCGCTTTTGTGCACCGCCGAGGGCACCAGCGTTCTGGAAGAGAAGATCTTCGAGAATCGCTTCATGCATGCGCCGGAACTGATGCGGATGGGCGCCAGAATCGAGGTTCATGGCGGTCATGCCACCGTGCATGGCGTCGAAAAGCTGCGTGGCGCGCCGGTGATGGCGACCGATCTGCGCGCGAGCGTGTCGCTGATTCTCGCCGGCCTCGCGGCCGAGGGGGAGACGGTGGTGAGCCGGGTCTATCACCTTGATCGCGGCTATGAGCGGGTCGAGGAGAAGCTTCTCGCCTGTGGGGCGCATATCGAACGGATCAGTGGCGTCTGAGGGGGCGGATATGGCAGATGCGCGTTTTGAGGATGGCGATGAGGCACCGCTGAAGCTGGTGGCTCTGGAGCCAGAGGATCTGACGGTGATCGCCAGCCTGATCCAGGACGCGGTTCTGCCAGCCACCGAGATGAAATATGATCGCCAGCGCCGCCGTTTTGCGGCGCTTGTCAATCGCTTCCGCTGGGAAGACAGCGGTTTTGCCGAACGTTCCGGACGTGCCTATGAACGGGTGCGCAGCCTGTTGACGGTTGAAGATGTGCTTGAGGTACGCAGCCAGGGCATCAGCCCGGGCGACGCCGATCAGGTACTGTCCGTTCTGGATCTGGCCTATGCGCCGGGCGAGGACGGCACCGGGGCGCTGACGCTGATCCTTGCCGGAGACGGGCTGATCGAGCTGCGGCTGGAAGCCCTGGAAGTGGTGCTGACCGATGTGACGAAACCCTATATCGCGCCATCGGGGAAAAAGCCGGAACACCGGGACTGACAGCAGACCCTTGCCGGGCCTGCTGTCAAAGGAGCTGCCACAGTTTCAGCCGGGCGGGCAGGAGGTCAGCCAGAGCTGGTCCCAGGGCTCATCCCCCGGGCTGGAGAAAATGGCATAGCGCAGCTGGCGCCCGAGATCGGTGAAGAGAAGACTCGGCGGAGCCTTGTCGCCTTCGATGGGGAAGGCGCCGATCTGGTTGCCCTCGACCGAATACACCAGACCCTCCCAGACGCGACAGGCTTCCAGCTGGTCTTCCGAAGGCGCATCTTCGGGGCCGGGGGGAGGGCAGCCGTCATAGATCACACCGGTATCGCGGCTGGTGCCCATATTGGTGCGGATCTCGCCCCAGAGCTCGTGCCCGTCCCGGGTCTCGATGTCAAAGATCGCAAGCACCATGCCGCTTTGTTCCCAGCTTTGCAGCGGGCGGAAGCTGAGGCGGAAGCCGGTTTCTTTGTCGGTATAGACGGATTGGGTCACCGGGCAGGCGACGTCCGCGATTGCGGGCGCCACAGTTGATGTCAGCGCGAGGGCGAGGCCCGCGCGGCTGAAAAGGCGGCGGATCACTCCAGCACCACGAGCGCGTGGCGCTTTTTACCGGCGGTGAGTTTCACCGGATCGGCCAGCTCGCCCGCGCCAAGGCGCAGGCCCGCATCAAGAATGATCTCGTCATTCATCTTCGCGCCCCCTTCGGCGATCAGCCGTTTCGCATCTTTGCCCGAACCCGAAAGCCCGGCGCGGACCAGCAGTTGCACGATGCCGATACCATCGGCCACTTCGTCCGCGGTCAGCGCCACGGTCGGCAGGTCATCGCCGATACCGCCCTTTTCAAACACCTCGCGCGCGGTCGCCTGAGCCGCCTTGGCCGCTTCTTCGCCATGCAAAAGCGCGGTGGCGAGATTGGCGAGAATGATCTTCGCCTCGTTGATTTCAGACCCCTGCAGCGCGCCCAGCCGGTCGCATTCTGCAACCGGCAGTTCAGTGAAGATCTTCAGGAACCGCGCCACATCGGCATCGGTCGTATTGCGCCAGAACTGCCAGAATTCATAAGCCGAGAGCATCTGGTCATTCAGCCAGACCGCGCCATTGGCGGACTTGCCCATCTTGCGCCCGTCAGACGTGGTCAGAAGCGGTGTCGTCAGCCCGTAAATCTCTTTCTCCGCGACGCGGCGCGCAAGGTCGATCCCGTTGACGATATTGCCCCACTGGTCTGATCCACCCATCTGCAGCAGGCAGCCGTAACGGCGGTTGATTTCAACGAAATCATAGGCTTGCAGGATCATGTAGTTGAATTCGAGGAAAGAGAGCGATTGCTCGCGATCCAGCCGCGACTTAACGCTTTCAAAAGACAGCATCCGGTTGACCGAGAAATGCCGCCCGATATCGCGCAGGAAATCGAGGTAATTCAGATGATCCAGCCATTCGGCATTATTGAGCATGATGGCCCCATTGGGCGCATCCGAGTAATCGAGATATTTCGCGAAAACGCGGCCCATACCGGCGATATTCTCGTCGATCTTTTCCGGGGTCAGCAGCGGGCGCTCTTCCGATCGGAACGAGGGATCGCCCACTTTGGTCGTGCCGCCGCCCATCAGCGTGATCGGTTTATGGCCGGTTTTTTGCAGCCAGCGCAGCACCATGATGTTCATCAGATGGCCGACATGCAGGCTTGCCGCGGTCGCGTCATAGCCGATATAGGCGGGCACCACCCCCTTGATCAGGGCCTCGTCCAGCGCCTGATAATCGGTGCAATCGGCCACAAAGCCGCGCTCGAACATCACACGCAGGAATTCTGATTTCGGATGGTAGGTCATGGGTCGCGCTCCGCGCTTTCGCTTGCATATAGTCAGGCGGGTATAGCCGGGCGGGGGGTAAAGGAAAAGATGGGCAGCATGGCGGAAAAAGATCCCTGGAAAAGTGCCTCCGCTAAACATGGCGACCATAAAGGCGATCAGGGGCCGGCGGTCTGGGCGCTTGGCACCATGTCGGGGACCTCGCTTGATGGGGTCGATGCGGCGATGGTGCTGACCAACGGCCATGAGGTGCTGGAATTCGGCCCCTCGGCCTTTCGCCCCTATACCCCGGCCGAGCAGGCGGTCCTGCGTGCAGCCCTCGGGCGCTGGCCCGGCGAGCCCGGCGTGGCTGAGGCGACTGAGATTGTCGAGACCGCCCATGCCGAGGTGATGGCGCGCTTTGACGGTGTGCAGATCGCGGGCTTCCACGGCCAGACTCTGGCGCATGATCCGGGCGGGCGTGGCACGCATCAGGCGGGGAATGGCCAGCTGCTGGCCGATACGCTTGGCCTGCCGGTGTTGTGGGATTTCCGCACCGCAGATGTGCAGATGGGCGGGCAGGGCGCGCCGCTTGCGCCGTTCTACCATTTCGCGCTGGCGCGTCGGATCGGCGCGACCGCGCCGGTCGCGTTTCTCAACCTGGGCGGCGTTGGCAATCTGACCTGGGTCGATCCCGCACTGCCGCATCCACAATCCGAAGGCGCGCTGCTGGCCTTTGACACCGGCCCGGCCAATGCCCCGGTCAATGACCTGATGCAGGCCCGACTGGGGAAAAGCCATGACGAGGGGGGCGCGGTGGCGGCAAAGGGACGGGTGAAAAAGCCCGTGCTGGATCAGTTCCTTGCCCATCCCTATTTCCTGAAAATGCCGCCGAAATCGCTGGATCGTGACGCTTTCGCGGGGCTGGTCGCTGCGGTCAGAAAGCTCGACACGGCGGCGGCGGCGGCGACGCTGACCGCAGCGGCGGTTGCGGCAGTGGTTGAAGGCGCGAAACATTTCCCGCGCCCGGTCTCACGGCTGCTGGTCACCGGCGGCGGGCGGCATAATCCGGTGATGATGAAAGGCCTCGCAAAGCGGCTCGGCTGTCCGGTCGATCCGGTCGAGGCGGTCGGCCTTGACGGGGATATGCTCGAAGCCCAGGCCTTCGCCTTCCTCGCGGTGCGGGTGGCGAAGGGGCTGCCGACCTCATGCCGGACAACCACCGGCGTTGCAGCCAATATCGGTGGTGGCACCCTGTCGCGGCCAGCACTGTCAGACTGAGCGGCAGCACCCCCGGACCGCAGGTTCTGCGGCGGATCGGGGTCTGATGCTGCATTATCGCACCATGTGAATCCTGTATTGCACAGTAAACTTTGCGTGCCAGGCGTTTAATTCCTGCGCCAGAATTCTATCTGTTGCCAGACCTGTCGCGACAGGGATTGCGACCCGGAAATATGCGCCCGGCAGGGCGCTGCTCTGAATGGATGACTGGCTTGGCAACCTTTGAATTTTACGCGACCGGCGATCAGATCGGCACCTATGGCGCGGCCAGCGGGCAGGGCAATGGGATGGAGATGGTCGTCACCCTGACCAATGTCCATGCGATCGGCGGTTCCACCGATATTTACCGGATCGTTGTCTCCCAGGCCAACAGCAACGACACCACTTTGCATAACGGCCAATGGGTGTCGATCTACTCCTGGTCGGAAAGCAACCCCTCCGGCACATTGGTCTACAGCCAGCTGAACCCGCAGGACGATATGTTCCAGGGCCGGGCTTCGGGCGCGAATTACCAGATTTTCAGCTACAGTTCCAACCTGGTGATTGACCTGCGCGGCGTTGCGAACGGCACTGCCACCTATGGCGTCGAACAGAACGAGGCGCTGAATGCGCAGCTCCCCTTCACCGGATTTGCTAAAGACCCGCAGGATCTGTTTCCGCCAATCCCTTGTTTCGTCAGCGGAACCCGGATCCTGACAAAGCGTGGCCCCATTGCGGTAGAACAGTTGCAGCCCGGCGACCGGGTCTGGACCCGCGGCCATGGGATGCAGCGGATCCGCTGGATCGGATCAGCGTCTGCGGCCGGTATCGCGCATCTGGCGCCGGTGCGTTTTGACACCGGCATCCTTGGCAATGACCGTCCGGTCTTTCTGTCGCAACAGCATCGCGTGCTGATCAGCGGCTGGCAGGCGGAGCTGAATTTCGGCGCAGAGGAGGTCCTCGTCGCTGCGCTGCATCTGGTGGATGGCGAGCGGGTCCGGATCGAGAGCCGGCCACGGGTCGAATACTGGCATATCGCTTTCGCGCAGCATGAGATCATTTGTGCCGAAGGTATGCTGGCCGAGAGCCTCTTCCCCGGCCCGATGGCGCTTGCCTCGCTTTCGCCTGCCGCGCGGGAAGAATTGCTGGCGCTGTTCCCGGACTATTTCGGCGCGCGCGCGCGGGGGGGGCCGCAGACGACGCGCCAATGCCTGACCCGGCGCGAGGCGCAGCTGCTGCATCTGGCCTGAGGCGGTCTCTGGCCATAACCGCGATTGATCTGAACAGGGACCGGATACGCGACCCAGACGCCACTCAGCCGGTGGTGACAACCGGGCTGTGATCGCCTGCCGCATAGCGGCGCAGCACTTCCGGGTAGAGACGATGTTCCTCGCGCAGAACCCGCGCGGCGAGGGTTTCGGCTGTATCCCCTGCCAGGACCGGCACCCGTGCCTGACCCAGCACTGGCCCGTCATCCAACACCGCCGTCACCTCATGCACCGTGCAGCCCGCCTCCTGGTCGCCCGCATCAAGCGCGCGCTGATGGGTGTGCAGCCCGGGATATTTCGGCAGGAGGGATGGGTGGATGTTCAGCATCCGGCCCTGAAACCGCGCGACAAAGCCCGGCGTCAGCACGCGCATGAACCCGGCAAGGCAAAGGATGTCCGGCTGTGCCGCCTCGATATGGGCGATCAGTTCGGCCTCGAAGGCCGCGCGGTCGCCTTTGAACGGGCGGTGATCGACGGCGGCCGTGGCAATGCCGGCCGCGCGCGCTTTTTCCAGCCCCGAGGCCGTGGGATCATTCGATGCCACCAGCACCGCGCGGGCCGGATGGTCGCCGGTCATCGACCTGACCAGCGCCACCATATTCGAGCCACCCCCCGAAATCAGGATGGCAACCCGTTTCACAGCAGGCGCCCTTTATAGATCACGCCTTCGCCCGAAGCATCCTGCGCCACGATCCGGCCCATCCGCACCGGCTCTTCGCCGGCGGCTTTCAGGCTGGCCTCGATTGCATCAGCCTGGCCGGCGTCAACCACCAGCATCATGCCGATGCCGCAATTGAAGGTTTTCAGCAGTTCCGGCTCCGACATGCCGGCAGTCTCGGCCAGCCAGCGGAAGACAGCCGGCAGATCCCAGGCGCCAAGGTCGATCTCGCAGGCGAGGCCGCCATTTTCGTCCGGGGCGGGCAGCACGCGCGGCGGATTTTCGGTGATGCCGCCGCCGGTGATATGCGCAAGCCCATGCACGCCGCCCAGTTTCGCCGCCGCCAGCGCCTGTTTGACGTAAAGCCGGGTCGGGGCGAGCAGCGCCTCACCCAGCGTCGATTGCGCCCAGGGGCAGGGATCGGACCAGCCAAGGCCGGAAATCTCGACCACTTTGCGCACAAAGCTATAGCCGTTGGAATGGACGCCGCTCGACTTCAGCCCGATCAGGATATCGCCCTCGGCGACCCCGGCGGGCAGGTGGGTTCCCCGCTCCATCGCGCCGACCGCAAAACCTGCGAGGTCGAAATCGCCCTTGTGATACATGCCCGGCATCTCGGCGGTTTCGCCCCCGATCAGGGCACAGCCGGAATCGGCGCAGCCCTTTGCGATGCCTTCGATGATCCGGGTCGCCTGATCGACATCAAGCTTGCCGGTGGCGAAATAGTCGAGGAAGAACAGAGGCTCCGCGCCCTGGCAGACGAGGTCATTGACGCACATTGCGACCAGATCGACGCCGATCGTATCGACATTGCCGGTATCGATCGCGATCCGAAGCTTGGTGCCAACCCCGTCGGTCGCCGCCACCAGGATCGGATCCTTATAACCCGCATCCCTGAGGTCGAAAAGCGCGCCAAAGCCGCCAAGCCCCCCCATCACGCCCTTGCGCGACGTGGCCTTTGCGGCCGGTTTGATCCGGTCGACCAGCCGGTTTCCGGCGTCGATATCGACGCCCGCGCCCGCATAGGTCAGCCCTTGTTTCCCGGCATTCTCGCTCGTGGTCATTCGCCCGTCTCCCGGCCCGCTGGTCGCCCGTTCAATATCCGGCCCGCTTAGCCCAAAGCCTTGCAAAGCGCAACGCGCCCCGGGAGGTAAGACAAAGGCAGCGGTTTCGAATCCTTGACCCCCGGCCATCATCTGCTTAGGCAGGTTGCACTTTCCGGGAGGCATATGGCACAGGGGGCACCCCCGCGTCATACGCTCCTGCCGGGCCTGTAGCTCAATGGTCAGAGCAGGGCGCTCATAACGCCTTGGTTGGGGGTTCGAGTCCCTCCGGGCCTACCATTATTCCGGTAGTGTGTTGAAAATAAAACGTTAATGTGCGCGTGGGTCACTTTTGGGCAGCGCGTGGGTCAGTCGGCCGTTCTGGGAATGATCTGATCAAGCCTGTCGACTGCATGCGCGGCGAGCCGCGCGCGCTCTGCGGACCGGATGTAAATCTTCGTCTCTGAGCTGCCGAGTTCGTGTCCGAGCAGCACGTCAATCTCACCGCTGCTGGCACCTCCGGCGGTGAGAATCGCAGACAGTCCTTTCCGCACCCCGTGCAGGCTCCGGTTCTTCAGGCCGGCAGAAACAGACCAGTCGCGAAACTTATTCCCCAGGCCAGCGGCGGAGAACGCGGCGCCGTAGCCGTTCAGCAGGTAAGTCATATTGCCATGGCCGGACAGTTCGTCGGTGAGCGCGCTGGACATTGGCATCTCGACCAGGCCGTGTGGGGCCTTGTCCTGCTTCCAGCGAAGCCATGACCGGCCGTCGCGCAGATACTCATTCTGGCGCCCGAGGCGGCAGAGATCACCACGCCGTGCAGTCGTTGCCATTGCGAGGATAAGGGCGCGCCGCGCCATCGTGCCGGGTCCGTGATGAGCAAGGAACGCGGCGATATCCTCGGCAGTCCACGCCTGAAACCCATCTGTCTTCTTGCGGTTTCGGGAGACGTCCCTTGTGGGGTTTCCGCATGTCACGTGATCGCGTCGGATTGCCCATTTATAGAGGGCAGAAATTGCCTTCAGAAGATTGTCTGCTGCGCCGGGCGTAGACATGAATTTGTCATGCAGTTTGATGACTGCGCTGCGCGGCATATTGGCGTCCTTGGACCCATACTCCTCGACCAGGCGGCCAAGATGATGCCGGTGGCCTTTCAGGGTCAGTGGAGAGGCAAGGTTTGTCGCGGCGCGCTGCTCCAGATCGGCAAGGTATAGCCCTACCAGCCATTCGACACTGCCACGTACTGCCCTCGACACCAGGACAGGGACGTCATCCCTCAAGCTCGAATAGTGATCCAGAAACTCCCGGCTTCCCGGTTCACCCTTGAGGGTGACTTTTACCTTGCCGCGTCGATACCGGTAGCGGATCGCGCCAGAAGGCAGATTTTCTTCAGTCACATATGGCAGACGCATCACGTCCACGGATCTGGTTTCCGTTCATCCTTAGCGTCCGCGTCCGCCTTGTCCACTTCGGCAGTGAGGATCCGAATTGACCCGTCGCGTGGAAATTCCAGCCCGTGGATATTGAGGCCGGCCTTCTGGGCGATGGCTATTGCCTTGAGGGAGGCGGCTTCGCTGATGGCAAATCGCTTCCCCATTATGCCGCTTCCTCCCTCACCATCAGATGGGCGCAGTTCGCCCGGGTCATTTTGGGATCTCCGGATTGCAGTCCGGGCACTGCTCAAGGATCACGTGGCTATCCATAAACCGCGTGTCCTCGCAGCGCGGGCAGTGCCACGAATTTCATGCTGGATTTCCTCGGCAGCTCGACCCTGTCCGGCGCGACCCGGGCGGGGGTGACCCTGCGCCTGCACCGGCTGGATTTCGAGGAGGTGCTGGCCAACAGCCAGACCTCGATCTACCAGCGCGCGGTTGTGGATCTGGCCGGGATACAGTCTTCCGTGGTCGGGCTGCGGGCGGTGGCGGGATCCGCCGGCGCGCTGCTGGAACTGGCCGCGCTGTCTGATCCAACCGGCAGCACGAGCATCGCCCGGATCGCCGCCCGCCATATCCGTCTTGATGGCGATGTGCTGGTCGACGGCAGTTTCAAGGTCACCGGCGCGATGATCGTCAACGATGCGGTGACGCGGGTGGCCTTCAGCGAGATGTCGGTCTCGCCGGGGGTTCTGGACAATACCGTGACCTCGCTGGTGATCATCGGCGGCGGCACCGGGATCAATGGCCCGGTTCAGCTGGACTACATCCCCTATGGTCTGAGAGCGCGCAACCGGCTCGCCTTCACGGTCACCGGCACCCTTGCGATACAGGGCACAGTTGCGGGTACCGCGACGATTGCGGTCGAGGGTCTGGCCACCAGCGGCGGCCAGGCGGGCAACTGGATCGCGCTTGATGCCCTCTATCTCACCCGAACCATCTCCTGGCCCGCGAACTTCGCCGGGCTCGATATCCCGTTCACCTTCCTTCTGACGGATCGGGACGGCGATGTGACCTCTGCCGGCATCGGCGGTCCCTTCACCGAATTCCGCGTCAAGGCATCTATGCCGGCGGCCGCAAACCGGCGCTGTCAGTTCCTCATGACCGCCATGAAAGTGGAGCAGCTCAACAGATGATCCGGGCAATTCTCACCGTCGCAGGGCTTTGCGCCACGGTTTTTTCCACACCGGCCGCTGCCGATCCTGATCGGGTATCGCTCCTGATCGGATCGGCGCATCCCGGCGATGGCGGGTATTTCGACAGCCGCAATCCGGGAGTCTTTCTGACCTGGGAGCAGCGCGGCGCGCTCGGGCTGGACATCTCGGCCGGGATTTACCGCAACAGCTATGGCCGCGCCTCGGCCGCCGTGACGGCCGCGCTGCCGCTGATCCGCTGGGAGGGCGGTGAGGCTTCGGTGCTGGCCGGGGTGGCGCTTTATCCCGGAGACGGGTGCCGCTTCGCGGTCCATGCCGGCGATCTGGTGCCGCTGGCGGGGTTCCAGATCCGCCACCGCCAGCTGTTCGTCCAGATCCTGTCCGGCGATGGCAAAGCCGCAGATGCGGTGATCGCCGCCGGAATCACCTTCGCGCTCGACTGACCCCCAACCCCTTCAGGAGACCTTCCATGCCCAATGACGACATTCAAACCGCACTCGACACGGCTGCGCTCGACCTGCTGCGCAGCGGGATAGAGGCGCTGCCCTCCGAGGTCGACGGCATCGATCTCACCCAGACCCGGCAGACCGCGCTGATCCAGCTCGAGCAGCTGCTCACCTCGGTCAAAATCCTGAACAAGCTCAGCAACTGAGGAGGTCTGACATGCCGCAACATGCCACAATGCAGATCCAGCCGCGCGCCTGGACCCGCGTCACCAGCGCCGCCGTCACCGCGCTACGACTGCAAAACCGGGGCCTCGATCCGCTCGAGGTGCAGGCCACCGCCGGCACAGTCGAGCCTGCCAATGCGATGGGCGCGCTGAGCCTTGGCTATCAGGAGGCGATCCTGCCCGACCGGCCGCTGGCGCAACTCTTCCCCGGCGTGACCGGCGCGGCTCATGTCTGGGTCTGGTCTCCGTCTGGGGGCGAGGTCTCTGTCAGCCATGTTTAAGCCCTTTGAGACCTTCCGGCTGGCGGGAGGCGCGGCCCTCTGTACGTCTGCCGCGCTCTTTGCCGCAGGGCAGGCCGGGCATTGGTCCAAAGTCAGTGAGGTTATGACGATGCTGTTTCAGGACGCCGCCGGCACCATTCCGGCAACCCCGGGCAGAACAACCGGCGCTGCAAACGCCTCACTGCGCGGCCGTTCCCAGGAATGGATGTGCCAGGTTTCATTCAGACGCTCGAGCACATCGGAGGCAATGCCGGACCAGAGGGGGCGAGTGTAAGGCTTGAGCTTCGGCACGGCGGTAAGCTCCTTTCGGTATAAAGTTCACTGGTTCGAAAAGCGGGCGCTTATCGGTTCGGGTGAATGATGAATGTTGGAGGCTGGGACAGTCGTGCTTGAGAAAGCCGGCCTGAACTTCAGCGGGTGAGCGTCAGGTTGGCGAGCGGGCAATGCAGCGTCAAGCGACGCCGCCTAAGACATTGGGGACGCGTCTCACGGCGATCATGGATGAAGTGCTGGAGGGTGGATTTTGTTAGGGTATTGAAATATAATGATATAATTCAAGTTTAGCCAAAGATGGTCGTTAATCACCTTGTTTATGGTCGCCGAAAACCCGGAACTGGGCCTTAATCGGCTGGTAATTCACAACTACAAAGCTGCCCAGGCCTGGTGAGGTCCTAGAAAGTGAGTTTGTTTGCTTATTTGCATTTTGCGAAAATTGTGATGGCAATAGTTTGCAAATTTCCGAAGTTTCGTTTTCTTTTCCTGTCGCGCAATATTATTGTCCTCTCGATTCCCGGGGAGGTGCGCCATGAAAGATATCCTGCAAGAGCTTGAAGACCGTCGCGCGGTGGCGCGGGCAGGGGGCGGGCAGCGGCGTATCGATGCGCAGCATGCCAAGGGGAAACTCACCGCGCGCGAGCGGATCGGGCTTTTGCTCGATGAGGGCTCGTTTGAGGAATTCGACATGTTCGTCGCCCATCGCTGCACCGATTTCGGGATGGAGCAGGACCGGCCTCCGGGGGATGGGGTCGTCACCGGCTGGGGCACGATCAATGGCCGCATGGTCTATGTCTTCAGCCAGGATTTCACCGTGTTCGGCGGCTCGCTCTCCGAGACCCATGCGCAGAAGATCTGCAAAATCATGGATATGGCGATCCAGAATGGGGCGCCGGTGATCGGGATTAACGATTCCGGCGGGGCGCGGATCCAGGAGGGCGTGGCTTCGCTTGCCGGCTATGCCGATGTGTTCCAGAGGAATGTTCTGGCCTCGGGCGTGGTGCCGCAGATCTCGCTCATCATGGGGCCCTGCGCAGGGGGCGCGGTCTATTCGCCGGCGATGACAGACTTCATCTTCATGGTGAAAGACAGCTCTTACATGTTCGTCACCGGCCCGGATGTGGTGAAAACCGTCACGAATGAGGTGGTGACGGCCGAGGAGCTCGGTGGCGCCTCGACCCATACGAAGAAATCTTCGGTGGCGGATGGTGCCTTTGAAAACGACGTCGAGGCGCTGGCCGAGATCCGCCGGCTGTTTGACTTCCTGCCGCTCAACAATCGCGAAAAAGCACCGGTGCGGCCCTTCTTTGACGAGCCGGGCCGGATCGAGCAGAGCCTTGACACGCTGATCCCTGACAATCCGAACCAGCCCTATGACATGAAAGAGCTGATCCATAAGATCGCCGATGAAGGTGATTTTTACGAGATCCAGAAGGATTACGCCGGCAATATCATCACTGGTTTCATCCGGATCGAGGGGCAGACGGTGGGCGTGGTCGCGAACCAGCCGATGGTGCTGGCGGGGTGCCTCGATATCGATTCCAGTCGCAAGGCGGCACGGTTCGTGCGCTTTTCCGATGCGTTCGAGATCCCGATCCTGACGCTGGTTGACGTGCCGGGCTTTCTGCCGGGCACAAGCCAGGAATATGGCGGCGTGATCAAGCATGGCGCGAAACTGCTGTTCGCTTACGGCGAGGCGACGGTGCCCAAGGTCACGGTGATCACCCGCAAGGCTTATGGCGGCGCCTATGATGTGATGTCCTCGAAACATCTGCGCGGCGATTTCAACTATGCCTGGCCCACCGCCGAGATCGCGGTGATGGGGGCGAAGGGCGCGGTCGAGATCCTGTACCGCTCGGAGCTGGGCGATAAGGACAGGATCGCCGAACGCACGAAGGATTATGAGGACCGTTTCGCCAATCCTTTCGTCGCGGCCGAGAAGGGCTTTATCGATGAGGTGATCCAGCCCAGATCCACCCGGCGGCGTGTGGCGCGCGCTTTTGCGAGCCTTCGCAACAAGAAGCTCTCGAACCCGTGGAAGAAGCACGACAATATCCCGCTCTGAAACCCCCATGAGGTGAGGTCGGGATATGTCTTCTCTGTTCAGCCGTCTTTTTATTGCCAGTTCTCTGGCGCTTTGCCTTGCGGCGGGGCGCTGCGACGATGGGGAGGCCGCCGCGACGGGCGAGGGGGTAATCGCGCTGCCTTCGGGCAAAGCCGCCGAATGGCTCGACGTGCAGAGCGATACAGCCGGAGTTGAGGGCGCGACCGCGCGCTTTCGTTTCATCGACAAGAGCCTGAAGCCGGGCGAGGACCGCAGCGAAGATATGCAGAGCCTTTGTGACACATTCGCGCGTGAGCGGGTTGCGGCCATGGTGCCCGCGCCGCGCCAGATCGTGATCACTCTGGCCGATCGCCCGGTGCCTTTCGGCGCAACCGATCCCGAAGCCGTGCAGCTTTTCGAGGCGTATCGCCTCGAAAACGCTGCCTGCATCTGGGAGATGTTCTGAAGATGGCACTACATCTGGTTGAAAACAGGGGTAAAACACCCGCTTCTGATGTAATGGAGTCACAGGGTGGCAACTTACTCACGCGCGCGTGTTTTTCGGCCCCGGATTCCGCTATCTTCACCTCAGGCCGACCCCAAGCGGCCTTTACCTCGCAAAGGGACAGGGCCGGCATAGTGCTGGCCTCAAGATCCCTGAATGAATGGAGCAGAAGATGTCGAGCACTATCCGTATTGTCGTTGCACTGGCTTTCGTGGGCACCATTGCTGCCTGCGCAAAGAAAGTTGAAGAAGAAGTGGTGTATATCGACCAGCCGGTTTCGGTCGAGCCGGTCTATACCGGTAAATACAAGTAAGACGACCGCTCAGCCCGGACGAAGATTCGGACGGGCTGAGCCGTTTCTGCGGCGCGTGGCACTGGCCGGCGCCGCTTGTTTTGGGCCAGTCTCAAAGCATGTCAGAGCTGTTGCCGCATTCGTTGCGCAGGCTTTTGCAAATTCTGTGAAATCTCCGATTCCCTTCTGCGAGCGCACACCATATGGTGCGGCACATCACCCTGATTCGCACTGGAGGTTGTCATGCGGACCACTGCTATCGTCGCCCTTATCGCTCTCTCGACCCTGGCCGCTTGCGCCAAGAAAACCGAGACCGTTGTTGTTGCTGAGCCCGTTTCGGTCGAGCCGACCTACACCGGCAAGTACAAGTGATTTCGCAGGGCGGTTGATCCCTGACGGATCGGCCGCCCGGCTTTCTTGCCTGACCGGATTTATTCCGGGTTTTCTGTCGAATGTTTCCCGCGCCGCTGGCGCCACGCCTGCCCAGCCTGCTAAAGCCGGTTCCGCAAAGAAAGGAACCGCGCCATGTTAAAGCACAGGGGCTTTCCGGGGCGTCTTACCGGAACCGATTTCCAGTTCACCATCCGTCGTGCCAATCTCAAGGATGGGCCTGCAAAGATCATCCGCCGCGAGCGGTTCAGGGATCGCAAATTCGTCGACCGCAAGGCTGACGAGGCCTTTATGGCGGCACTCTGGGCCTGTTTCGGCGAAGAGGTTTTCGAGCGTGGCAATCTTGATGCCGGGCGTCTGTCCTGGCTGTTTGGCCGCGAGGTCGTGCCCGCAGAGGATCCCTTCAACCCGGCCAGCTATGAGGCCCTGCTGAAGATCGACGTCAAGCGTGCCGAGGCGGCCTTTCCGGCGGTCTTCGCGCCGGATGCGCCGGCAGTCAGCTTTGATGAGGATGACGGGGAGGATTGGGAATGATCCTCCTGCCGGCAGTCTTTTCGCGTAACATGCCCCCGGCAGCCCCGGCCATAAACGCCGGCCTGGCGGGTTTCAGCCGCTTTGGCGGTCGCATTTACGTGAAAACTGCCGGCATATCTTTTGCAACGCAAAAGAATGCGCTAGAATCGGCCTCAACCATAACAAACCGAGGCAGTCTCTCATGCGTAAACTTGTCCTGCTCCTCCCGATTCTCGCCCTGCCGCTGGCTGGCTGCGTCAATAATGGCGGCGGCTATAACAACGGCTATGGCAGCTCTTCGCCGATGGACAGCGCCGCTGTGCGCACCGTTGGCGGCGCTGCGGCCGGCGCGCTGGTTGCAAGCGCAACCGGTGGTTCGAAAACCCAGGGTGCCCTCATCGGCGCCGTTGCCGGCGGGGGCTCCTGCATGGTGCCCGGCCTCAACAACTGTAACTGATCCGTCACCCGCAGCCGCGGGGTCTGATCTTATTTTCGACAATCTGAAACGGGGTCTTCCGGCAGCACATGCCGGAGGACCCTTTTGCATTTCGGCCCGTTTGGCCCGGGCCGGGACTGAGGGAGAGCCATGTTCAAGAAGATCCTGATCGCGAACCGGGGTGAGATCGCCTGCCGTGTCATAAAGACCGCGCGGAAGATGGGCATTAAGACGGTCGCCGTCTATTCCGATGCCGACCGCAACGCGCTGCATGTGCAGATGGCGGATGAGGCCGTGCATATCGGCCCGGCCCCGGCGAACCAGTCCTACATCGTGATCGGGAAGATCCTTGACGCCATCCGCCAGACCGGCGCCGAGGCGGTGCATCCGGGCTATGGCTTCCTGTCTGAGCGGATGGATTTCGCCGCCGCCCTTGAGGAAATGGGCGTGGTGTTCATCGGGCCGCCCTCTCCGGCGATCGAGAAGATGGGCGATAAGATCACCTCAAAGAAACTGGCGCAGGAGGCCGGGGTCTCGACGGTGCCGGGCTATATGGGGCTGATTGCCGACGCGGAAGAGGCTGCGCGCATCTCGGACCAGATCGGCTATCCGGTGATGATCAAGGCCTCTGCGGGCGGTGGCGGCAAAGGGATGCGGATCGCCTGGTCGGCCGATGAGGCGCGCGAAGGGTTCGAGTCGTCAAAGAGCGAGGCGGCGAACAGCTTCGGCGATGACCGCATTTTCATTGAAAAATTCGTGACGCAGCCGCGCCATATCGAGATCCAGGTGCTGGCCGACAAACACGGCAATACCGTCTATCTGCATGAGCGCGAATGTTCGATCCAGCGCCGGAACCAGAAGGTCATTGAAGAGGCGCCGTCGCCCTTCCTTGACGAGGCGACCCGCAAGGCGATGGGCGAACAGGCCTGTGCGCTGGCGAAAGCGGTGGGTTACACCAGTGCGGGGACGGTGGAATTCATCGTCGATGGCGCGCGGAATTTCTACTTCCTCGAGATGAACACCCGGTTGCAGGTGGAACATCCCGTGACCGAACTGATCACAGGTATCGACCTTGTCGAGCAGATGATCCGTGTGGCAGCGGGCGAGAAACTGCCCTTCGTGCAATCGGATCTGAAGATCAACGGCTGGGCGATGGAAAGCCGGCTTTACGCCGAAGACCCCTATCGCAACTTCCTGCCTTCGATCGGTCGCCTGACCCGTTACCGCCCGCCCGCTGAGGGGCAGACCGCGCGCGGTGGCATCGTGCGCAATGATACCGGCGTCTATGAGGGCGGCGAGATCTCGATGTATTACGACCCGATGATCGCGAAGCTCTGCACCTGGGCGCCGACCCGTGAGGCCGCGATTGGCGAGATGCGCCTGGCGCTGGACACATTCGAGGTCGAGGGGATCGGCCATAACCTGCCCTTCGTCGCGGCGGTGATGGATCACCCGAAATTCGTCGCAGGTGACATCACCACCGCCTTTATCGCCGAAGAGTATCCCGAGGGCTTCCAGGGCGCGACGCTGCCCGAGACGGAGCTGAAGCGGATGGCGGCGGCGGCGGCAGCGATGAACCGCGTGGCCGAGATCCGGCGGACGAAGATTTCCGGCACGATGGACAATCACCAGCGCAGGGTGGGGGATGACTGGGTCGTGAGCCTTGGCGGCCATGATTTCGCGGTGACGATTGCGGCGGATCGCGAGGGCTCGACCGTGGGCTTTGCAGATGGCAGCAGCCTGCGCGTGAGTTCAGACTGGGTGCCGGGCCAGCCGCTGGCGCGGATCGCGGTCGATGGTTCGGATCTGGTGATGAAGGTCGACAAGATCCCGATGGGGTTCCGCCTGCGCAGCCGTGGCGCTGATCTGAAAACACATGTGCGCAGCCCCCGCGCGGCAGAACTTGCCAGGCTGATGCCCGAGAAACTGCCGCCGGACACCTCGCGTTTCCTTCTGTGCCCGATGCCCGGGCTGGTGGTGAAGATCCAGGTCGAGGAAGGCCAGGAGGTCCAGGAAGGCCAGGCGCTCGCCACTGTCGAGGCGATGAAGATGGAGAACATCCTGAAGGCCGAGAAGAAGGGCGTGGTGAAGCTGATCAAGGCCAAGGCCGGCGAAAGCCTGCGCGTTGACGACGTCATTATGGAGTTTGAATGATGTCACCCTCCGCCGTCAGACTCTGTGTCGCCTGTGTGATCTCCGCCGTGTTGGCGGCGGGGGCAGGTTTTGGCTTCATGGCGCTCCCGGCACTCAACATGCTGAGCGGGGACGGCGCCAATCCCGTATCAGATCTCGGGTTCGGCGTGCTGCTTGTGCTGGGGGTACTGGCGGTGTTTCAGCTGGCGTTCGGGCTGATGACGGGAAATGGGCGCGGTCTGCTTTATCGGCTGGTTGCGCCTCTGGTTCTGGCAATCGCGCTCGGGGGGGGCTGGTTGCTTTCCCTGACGCCGCTGGACGAGGGGCCGCGTATCAATGACCTGGACGGTTATGGCCACGCCTTCATTGACATGGTGCAACATGCGGCGGTGATCGCCTTGGTTTCGCTTGCCCTGACGCTGATAGCTGGTCTCACCGTTGTGCTGTCCGAGGCCTCGCGTTCGCGCGGGGACATCAGTTGAGCGGGCAGCAAAATGAGGCGGAGCGTTACCGCCCCGCCGGGTTCTTCTCAAGCGCCTCGGTGCGGGCGATGGGCATTTTGTCGATGGTGTTGATGATCTCGCGTGCCGCGCGGGGCGAAGGGCGGCGGACCGGCGAGCGCCAGTCCTTGTCCATCATCACCAGAGAAAACCCACGCGGGCGCAGTTTGCGGCGGATCTCGGACGGGGTTGCGGGGTCGGTATCGGTGATCAGCACCACATCCCGCGCCGTCAGCTGCGGGTAAAGGTCGGGCAGGATCTCCATCTGCCGGATGAAATTCGGGTCGTGCGGATTGTCGGCAAAGACGATCACAGGGCGCCGAACGAACAATTCGTCTGCTTCGGAAATCTCTGAGGCAGGCACCGGGCCGAACGGGACGCCCAGATCGGGCAACTCTGCTGTCGGCTCTTCAGACGAGGCCTCCTGCGCCTGCAGGAGGGAGGGAACAAGGCCCGCAATTGCGGCCATGAGAACGAGGGAACGGCGGTCGAGCTTATGATCCATGCTCCGGATATAGAGTGGATCGGGCGAAACCCCAAGCGGCGAGATGCGTCTGATCGACAGATCGGGCCAGTCTGGCGAACGGAGTGACGAGAATGAGCGATCAGAACACCCCTGACCTGGCCTCCTGGGAGGCTCTGGCCTCGAAGGAGCTGAAGGGCAAACCTGCCTCCAGCCTGAACTGGCAGACGCTGGAGGGGATCGAGGTCAAGCCACTCTATACGGCGGCCGATCTGGAGGGGCTGCCGCAACTGGGCGAGCTTCCGGGTGTGGCGCCCTTCACCCGTGGTCCGCGCGCGACGATGTATGCGGGCAGGCCCTGGACGATCCGGCAATATGCGGGGTTTTCGACCGCTGAAGAGAGCAATGCCTTTTACCGCAAGAACCTTGCAGCGGGGCAGCAGGGCGTCTCGGTCGCTTTCGATCTGGCCACGCATCGGGGCTATGACAGCGATCACCCGCGCGTGGTGGGGGATGTGGGCAAGGCCGGTGTGGCAATCGATTCCGTCGAGGATATGAAGATCCTGTTCGACGGCATTCCCTTGGATAAAGTCTCGGTTTCCATGACGATGAATGGCGCGGTGATCCCGATCCTCGCCTCGTTCATCGTGGCGGGCGAAGAGCAGGGCCATTCGCGCAGCCTTCTTTCGGGCACCATTCAGAATGACATTCTGAAAGAGTTCATGGTCCGCAATACCTATATCTATCCGCCTGAGCCAAGCATGCGGATCATCGCGGATATCATCGAATATACCTCGAAAGAGATGCCGAAATTCAATTCGATCTCGATCTCCGGCTATCACATGCAGGAGGCGGGGGCGAATCTCGTCCAGGAGCTGGCCTATACGCTGGCCGACGGGCGCGAATATGTCCGGGCCGCGCTGGCGGCCGGGATGAATGTCGATGATTTCGCCGGGCGGCTGTCATTCTTTTTTGCCATCGGCATGAATTTCTTCATGGAAATTGCGAAACTCAGGGCGGCGCGGATGCTCTGGACCCGCATCATGCAGGAGTTTGAACCCAGGAAGCTGTCCTCGCTGATGCTGCGCACTCATTGCCAGACATCCGGCGTCAGCCTGCAAGAGGCCGATCCCTATAACAACGTGGTCCGCACCGCCTATGAGGCGATGTCGGCGGCTCTTGGGGGGACGCAGAGCCTTCATACCAATGCGCTCGACGAGGCGATTGCGCTGCCGACCGAATTCTCGGCCCGGATCGCAAGGAACACCCAGCTGATCTTGCAGGAAGAGACCGGCATCACCCATGTCGTCGATCCGCTGGCAGGGTCTTACTATGTCGAAAGCCTGACCGCGCAACTGGCAGAAGAGGCCTGGAAGCTGATTGAAGAGGTCGAGGCGATGGGGGGCATGACCAAGGCGGTTGCCTCGGGCATGCCGAAGCTGAGGATCGAGGAAACCGCGGCCCGGCGTCAGGCGATGATCGATCGCGGCGAAGAGGTCGTGGTCGGCGTCAACAAATACCGCAAGGCGAAAGAAGACCCGATCGACATTCTCGAGATCGACAATATGAAAGTGCGCGATGCCCAGATCGCGCGGCTTGATCAGATCCGCGCGACCCGTGACCAGGTGGCCTGTGATGCGGCGCTCCTGGAACTGGGGCGACGCACTGTCGAGGGCGGCAATCTGCTGGAAGCGGCCGTCGAATGCGCGCGGATGCGGGCTTCCCTTGGGGAAATCAGCCTCGCGATGGAAGGTACATTCGGGCGTCACAGGGCGGAGGTGAAGACTTTGGCAGGGGTTTACGGAGCCGCCTATGAGGGCGATGCGGGATTCGAGGCGATCCAGAAAGACGTCGAGGCTTTCGCGGAAGAAGAGGGCCGCCGGCCCCGGATGCTGGTCGTGAAAATGGGCCAGGACGGACATGATCGCGGTGCCAAGGTGATCGCGACCGCCTTTGCCGATATCGGCTTTGACGTGGATGTGGGGCCTTTGTTCCAGACCCCGGAAGAGGCCGCGCAGGATGCCATCGACAATGACGTCCATATCATCGGTATCTCGTCCCAGGCGGCGGGGCATAAGACACTCGCGCCCCTGCTGATCGCGGCGCTGAACAAGGCCGGTGCGGGGGATATCATGGTGATCTGCGGCGGCGTGATCCCGCAACAGGATTACGAATACCTGAAGACGGCCGGCGTGAAGGCGATCTTCGGGCCCGGCACCAATATCCCCGATGCGGCGAAAGAGATCCTCGACCTGATCCGGGCGACACGCGCCTGATACCGGCATTTTTACAGTGGAAAGGGGGCGATACCGCCCCCTTTTTCATTTGATGAGGTTTGCTTTGCGGCTTGCTGGGCTGATGGCCCTTTCACTGATCCTGCTATGGCTGAGACATTGCTCCTGGACCTTCTCGACCCGGGCGCCCGCGCCGCCCCGTCATACGGCTGTCCCGCCGGACATAGAGGCGAAGGCACAATGGCAGACAGACATCCCGGGCCGGGATCAGAATGCGTCGCAGGAGCGGCAATGCGCGATGATCCCGACGCATCCTCTCTCGCAAAAAAGGTGCAACACCGCGCGCCGCAGGCGTGGATCCGGCGGGCACGCTTTGGGGCCGCCCCTCTCTACCCATCCACGGGAAAGACAAGAGGCAGATGACATCGCCTCCATTCCCCTTCATCTGTCCTTAAATATCCCGGGGGACGCGGCAAAGCCGCGCGGGGGCAGGGCCCCCGACTGGCGCCCTCACTCCTCTCCCCGGCCGAGCCGGGCCGCGCGACCGCCCCGACGCTTGACCAGCGAGGCCGCGCGCGAGGGCAGCTCATCCATGATACGCCGGCGCTCGGGTGCGGTGATCGAGGACCAGGCGCCGATCTCTGAAAGCGTGCGGTAGCACCCGACGCAGATCTTCGCCTCGGAATGGATCACACAGATCTTCACGCAGGGGCTCTCGATTTCGTTGCGGGCCCAGATGTCGTCCTTCACGATCTGCCTTTCTGGCTTCGGCCCCGGATCTTTGGTCATCCGCTCACCGGTCCGGCTGTCACCGGTGCCTGGATCCTCAGAGACCCGATCATCGGGACCGCGCTCATCCATGGCGCGCGATCTGGTCCAGCCGGTCCAGTGCGCCTTGCAGAATATAGCCCGCCGCCACCGCGTCGATCACCTCTTTCCGACGCTTTCTCGACGCATCCGCCTCAAGAAGCGCCCTTTCTGCCGCAACGGTTGACAACCGCTCATCCCACCAGGTGATCGGCAGTGGCGTCAGCTTTTCCAGATTGCGGGCGAAGGCGCGGGTGGATTGTGCCCGCGGCCCCTCGCTGCCATCCATATTCAGCGGCAGGCCCAGCACGATCGCCTTCCCCTCGCGCGCCTTTATCAGATCCAGCAGCTTCGCCGCATCGAGGGTGAATTTCTCGCGCCGGATCACCAGGGTCGGCGTGGCGACCGAGCGGCGCAGGTCCGAGATCGCGACGCCGATGGTTTTGGTGCCCAGATCCAGACCGATAATCGCGCCGGAAGGCGGCAGTTCGGCTATAAGCTCCGAGATATCATCAAGGATCATGGCGTGACCTCGGCCGCGGGGATGGCTTTGGCGGCGGCTTCGATCAGCGCGCGCTCAGCGGCCCCGGATTCCCCTGGCTCCTCCGGCCAGGCGCTGCGGGCGCGCGTCAGCATGTCCCGCGCCTCGTCCATCCGTCCCAGCACCACAAGGCCGCGGATCAGCTGTGCCCATTCCGCGCCCGAGCCGCCCTCGCTTTGCAGCCGCGCGCCGAGGCCCGCAACCATTCCCGCCGCCATCTCGCTGATCTCGGCCTCGCTTTTACCGGCGGCGGCCGCGATGTCTTCGGCACCAGGCCCGCGCAGCGCCTGGTCTCCGGCTGCCGCTTCTGCCTCGGGCAGCTGATAATCCCAGGCCCCGGCGAACCAGGCCGCAGCCCGGATCTGATCACGCAGGCGCGGCACCCAGAACCCATCCAGCGGCCCCTGTTCGATCAGCGGCCGCCAGAGCGCGAAGGCCCGGTCCGGCCGCCCGCCCTGGGCATAAAGCTCGCCGGCAAAGAGAAAGAGGGGGCCGGTGGCCTCGCTGACCGGCGGCAGCGCCGTCAGCACCGCGCGGTCCTCGCCCCGGGGCTGGAAGCCCTGGGCTGCGGCCAGCAAAAGATCCGCCACCCGGTCAAGCCCGGCGCGCCCGTCAAGGCCAAGGCCCCGGACCACCTCGGCCTCGGCCTCGGGCGAGACATAGCCCGAGGCCTGTTCCACCAGCAAAAGCGTCAGAAAGCTGTAATCAGTTGCGCTGGCCTCAGCCCCGCGCACCTCGATCAGACGCCGCTGCGCGCGGATCGCATCGGCGTAATTCCCCAGCCGCGCCTCGATGGTCGCGCGCAGCCCGAGGCCCTGGAGGTTGTCAGTCACCGCCGGATCCACCGTTTCGCGCAGCTTTTGCAGCGGCTCGACCATGTCCGGCTCCGGCTCGGCCGGGATGATCGGGGGCAGATTTGCGACATAGACCGCCTGCGAGGGTCGGGTTGCCATGCGGGCTTCGGCCTCGGCCAACCGCGTCGCCATTGGCAGATCAGGCTGCCCGGGCCGCCCGAGCTGCAGATAGAGAAATACCGCCCCGGCCACCGCAATTACGATAACCGCGGCCGCCAGCACCAGATCGCGCGGCGAGCCGGCATCCGAAACAGCGCGCCGGTTCTGACGGTCTGCCTCCAGGAGCCGGCGCCCGATTTCCGCCCTGAGCCGCTGTGCCTCGGCCCCGGCAAGCGCCCCGCGCGCCTCATCCTTTCCGATCCCGGCAAGCTGCTGGCGATAAAGGCTGACATCCCGTGCGAGTTCCGGTTCCGGCGGGGTGCGGCGGGCAAAGAACAGGCTGAGGGTCAGGAGGATCGCAATCCCGCCCGCAAGCATCGCCGCCACCATCCAGAACCCGGTGGCATCGCCCAGTCCATCCATCATCCGCCCCATCATCCGCGCATCAACCCTGATGGTGATGTAATGGTTTTAGCCGCTTTGCAAAAGCCCGCCCTGCCGGGCCAATCGACGCAGCCCGGCGGGCAGGTGCTGGCCAGCGGCGCCACGAGGCCAGCGCCAGGTCGCTGTGTCGTAATTTTCCCGATTGTGCCGCGTGAAGGCGGTGGCGTTTTCCAGCTGTCGGGCAGAAGATAGGAGGCCGGATTCCGGCCCTGCAGTCCCCGTCCGCCACGGCCACGACAATGGGCCCCAATACTAGGCCGGGCAGGGGGCGGGACGGAAATCGGAGGCTATGAAAGCGACATGCGAAACGCGCGGCGGAGGTTCACCAGATGAGGCGTTATTCGGTCTTTGCCCTTGCCCGCGAGGCGTTGCGCTACCATTCCGGCTGGGGAAAGGCCTGGGCCTCGCCCGAGCCGAAGAAGCAATATGATGCCATCATCATCGGTGCTGGCGGTCATGGTCTCGCAACGGCTTATTATCTTGGCAAAAACCACGGCATCAGGAATGTCGCGGTGATCGAGAAGGGCTGGCTCGGCGGCGGCAATACCGGCCGCAATACGACCATCATCCGCTCGAACTATCTGCAGGATCCTTCCTCGGCCATCTTCGAAAAGGCGCGCGCGCTTTACGAGAACCTGAGCCAGGATCTGAACTACAATATCATGTTCTCCCCGCGCGGTCTTCTGATGCTGGCGCAGACCCATCATGAGGTCCGGGGCTATAAGCGCACGGTCCACGCGAACCAGCTGCAGGGCGTCACCACCGAATGGCTGGAACCCGCGCAGGTCAAAAAGGTCGTGCCGATCATCAATCTGCACGGGCCGCGCTATCCGGTTCTGGGCGGCCAGTGGCAGGCGCGGGGCGGCACAGCGCGCCATGATGCCGTGGCCTGGGGCTATGCGCGGGCCTGTTCCGACATGGGCATGGACATTATCCAGAATTGCGAAGTCACCGCCGTGCGTCAGGAAAACGGTGTCGTAACAGGGGTCGAAACCACGCGTGGCGAGATCTCCTGCAAAAAGCTCGGCATCGTCGTGGCCGGCCATTCCGGCGTGCTCGCGGAAATGGCGGGCTTCCGGCTGCCGATCGAATCAATCGCGCTTCAGGCGCTGGTCTCGGAACCGATCAAGCCGGTGCTCGATATCGTCGTGATGGCCAATACCGTCCACGGCTATATCAGCCAGTCCGACAAGGGCGAGCTGGTGATCGGCGGCGGCACCGACGGCTTTAACAACTATACCCAGCGTGGCTCCTTCCATCATGTCGAGGAAACGCTGCGCGCCCTGGTTGAGACCTTCCCGATCATCTCGCGGCTCAAGATGCTGCGCCAATGGGGCGGCATCGTCGATATGACCGGCGACCGCTCGCCGATCATATCGAAAACCCCGCTCGGAAACTGCTTCATCAATTGCGGCTGGGGCACCGGTGGCTTCAAGGCGATTCCCGGCTCAGGCTGGGCGATGGCCGAGCTGATCGCCAAAGGCGAGCCGGGCGCTTTGGCCCGGGAATTCGATATGTGGCGCTTCAAGGAAGGCCGCTTCATCGACGAATCCGTCGCCGCAGGCGTTGCCCATTGATGCGCCTGCTCATTCATCTGTCCAGAAATATCCCGGGGGTCCGGGGGCAGCGCCCCCGGCTCCTGGCCAGCCCGGGGGCACCCCAATGCTGATCCTTGAATGTCCCTGCTGCGGTGTCAAAGCCGAGGAAACCGAACTCGCCCCGGGTGGCGAGGCGCATCTGAAACGCTTCGGCCCCGGCTCCTCGGATGAGGAATTCGAGACCTATATGTTTGCGCGCAAGAACCCCAAAGGCGTGCATTTCGAACGCTGGCGCCATGCCTATGGCTGCGGCAAATGGTTCCTCGCCGCGCGCGACACCGCGACCCTCGAGGTCTTCGGGACCTATCCGGCCCAGACCACGGAACCCCCTGCAGAACTGATAGCAAAGATCCAGGCGAAACGGCCGGGTTGGAAGGGCTGGAAATGAGCGCGAGGCTGCAAAATGGCGGGCGCCTGATCAACAGATCGGCCCGGATGGAATTCACCTTCAACGGCAAAAGGCTGAACGGGCTTGCCGGCGACACGCTGGCCTCGGCGCTTCTGGCCAATGACCAGCTGCTGGTCGGGCGCTCGTTCAAATATCACCGCCCGCGCGGCATCATGGCCTCGGGTCCGGAAGAACCCAATGCGCTGGTCGCCCTGGGCGAGGGCGCAAGGTTTGAACCCAATCAGCGCGTCACCACGACCGAGCTTTTTGACGGGCTGACCAGCGCCAGCCAGAACCACTGGCCGTCTCTGGAATTTGACATCGGCGCGGTGAACAACAAACTCGCGCGCTTCCTGCCGGCGGGCTTTTATTACAAGACCTTCATCCATCCGCGTTCGGCCTGGAAGCACCTGTTCGAGCCGGTCATCCGTCGCTCGGCAGGCCTCGGCAAACCACCGGAAGAGGCAGATGCCGACCGTTACGAATATACCTATGGCCATGCCGATATCCTGATTGCCGGCGGCGGCATTGCCGGGCTTCAGGCCGCGCTGGTTGCGGGGGCTTCGGGCGCGAAAGTACTGCTCCTCGAGCAGACCGCACATTGGGGCGGCCGCGCGCCGGTCGATGGCGATATCATCGACGGCAAACCGGCCGAAGCCTGGATCGCCCAGGCGCTCCAGACCCTTGGCGCGATGGAAAATGTCAGCTTCCGCGCACGCACGATGGTTTCGGGCGTCTATGATCACGGCTATGTGCTGGCCGAAGAACGCATCGCCGACCATACCCCCGGCGACGGACGGCCCCGCAAACGCCTCTGGCGTATCCGGGCTGCGAAAGTCATCGCCGCGACCGGTGCGCTGGAACGCCCGCTGTCTTTCGCGGGAAATGATATTCCCGGCGTCATGCTGGCCTCTGCCACCCGCGATTATGCGGTGAATTTTGCGGTATCGCCGGGCGAGCGCACGGTTGTCGTCACCAATAATGACGATGCCTACCGCACCGCGATCACGCTGAAAGAGGCGGGGCTTGATGTCACCATAGTCGATGCGCGTGCCTCGACCTCCGGCGAGCTGCCGTCCCGTGCCCGCGCCATGGGCATCCGGATCGAGACCGGGCGCGGCATCGTCAAGGTGAAAGGCGGCAAGCGCGTCACCGGTGTCGCCATCGGCCTCCAGGCCGGTGAGGGCGGTGCGGTTGAAGAGATCGCCTGCGATGCGGTTGCGATGTCGGGCGGCTGGTCGCCGGTCGTGCATCTGTGGTCCCATTGCGGCGGCAAGCTGATCTGGGACGAGGCGCGTGCGCTGTTCCGCCCCGATGCCACCCGCCCGCCGCTGGGCGAGGATGGCACCGCCATGGTCTATCCGGCAGGTGCGGCCAATGGTGCGCTGGCGGCGGCAGAGGCGCTGAGCGATGCGGCCTCGCAGGCCGCGCTGGCGGTTGAGGCTGTCGGCCATAAGACGGACGCGGCAGCGACGGCTTCGGCGGATGTGGTCGAAGAGGGCGCGATGCTGCCGGTCTGGATCATGCCGGCCTCGGCCGGGATCGATCTGAAATCGAAGATGTGGCTCGATTTCCAGAATGACGTGAAGGTCTCTGACGTGCAGCTTGCCGCGCGCGAAGGCTATGTCTCGGTCGAACATACCAAGCGCTACACCACGCTGGGCATGGCGACAGATCAGGGAAAACTCTCGAATATCAATGGCCTGGCAGTGCTTGCTGAGGCTTTGGGCGAACAGATTCCCCGGGTTGGCACCACCACCTTCCGTCCGCCTTACGCGCCCGTGACCATCGGTGCGCTGACGGGTGAGGCACGCGGCGACATCTTCCAGCCGCTGCGCAAGACGCCGATGCATGACTGGCACCTGGCCCATGGCGCCTATATGGAGCCCGTCGGCCTCTGGCAGCGGCCCTATACCTATCCGCGCGCGGGCGAAACGCATGAACAGGCGGTCAACCGCGAGGTGGTCAACACCCGCGAGCGTCTGGGTCTGCTCGATGCCTCGACGCTGGGCAAGATCCTTGTGAAAGGGCCGGATGCGGGGAAATTCCTCGATATGCTCTACACGAATGTCATGTCTAATCTCGGGATCGGCAAATGCCGCTACGGGCTGATGTGCAACGAACAGGGCTTCCTGTCGGATGACGGTGTGGTGATCCGCATCGCCGAAGACACCTGGCTTTGCCACACCACCTCGGGTGGGGCGGACCGGATCCATGGGTGGATGGAAGACTGGCTGCAATGCGAATGGTGGGACTGGCAGGTCTATACCGCCAATCTGACCGAGCAATATGGCCAGATCGCGGTTGTCGGCCCCAATGCCCGGAAACTGCTGGAAAAACTTGGCGGGATGGATGTCTCGAAAGAGGCGCTGCCCTTCATGACTTTCAGAGATGGTGAACTGGCGGGTTTCCCCGTCCGCGTTCACCGGATCTCTTTCTCGGGCGAGCTGAGCTACGAGATCGCGGTGCCCGCGAGTCATGCGCTCGCCTTCTGGGAGCTTTTATATGCCGAGGGCGAGGAGTTCGGCCTCCAGACCTATGGCACCGAAGGCCTGCATGTATTGCGCGCCGAAAAGGGCTTTATCATGATCGGGGACGAGACCGACGGGACGGTGATCCCGCAGGATCTCAACCTCGACTGGGCGATTTCGAAGAAGAAAGAAGACTTCCTCGGCAAACGCGGCCAGCAGCGCACCTTCCTCGCGGCAAAAGACCGCTGGAAGCTGGTGGGCTTTGAAAGCCTGGACGGGTCGGTGATCCCGGATGGCGCCTATGTCATTGCTGCGGGCACCAATGAATACGGGTTCCGTAATTCCCAGGGCCGCATCACCTCGACCTATCATTCGCCGACGCTGAAAAGAGGCATCGCGATGGGGCTTCTGAAAGACGGCCCGGCACGGATGGGCGAGGTGGTCGAATTCACCGCCATGACCGGCGGCGTTTCGGTCGCGGCAAAGGTGGTTGACCCGGTTTTCTATGACAAGGAAGGGGAGAAGCAGAATGTCTGATCCGGTTTCTGCCCTGAAAGGCGCGGTTGCCCATGGGTTCGCCCATGTGGAAGAGATCGGCCCACTGGGCATGATCACATTGCGCGCCAAACCCGGCACCGAGGGTCTTGCGGCGGCGGTCAAAGCCGCAACCGGCTGCGACCTGCCCGGTGCGCGCAGGATCACCCATGCCGGCACGAACAGCTGCGGCTGGATGAGCAATGACGAATACCTTCTCGTGCTGCCATACGGCGATGTGGCGAAGGCCCTTGCCGCGATTGCTGCGGCGATGGCGGGCGCGCATCATCTGGCGGTTGATGTCTCGGATGCGCGGGCGGTGTTCCGCGTGACCGGGCCGCAGGCCGATCAGGTGCTGCGCAAGCTGACCCCGGCCGATCTGGATAAGGTGGAGGCGGATGAGATCCGTCGCTCGCGCTTTGCCCAGGTCGCAGCGGCCTTCTGGCCGGTCGCAGCAGAGGGGGCAGATGGTGGCTATACGCTGGTCTGTTTCCGCTCGGTTGCGGGCTATGTCATGGGCCTTCTGACACATGCGGCGCAGGCGGGCAGCGAACTCTGACCGGCGGCGCTTTTGGGCCTGGATTAATATTGCGCAGACCCGTTTCTGACGGGTCTGTCCTGAATTGCTTTTGAACCGCGAAAGCACATTGGCGTTAGCCAGAGACGCCCCCGTTTCCGCAATCGGGGCGAATGATTGCACATAAAGACGGATCGGCTAATCTCGCCTTGTATTGCGTACTGATCCGGAGATTTTGCAGATGCCGAGATTAACCCTTCTGGCTTTTTTCGTCTTCATTGTAACATCCTCCCTGGCCAGGGCCGAGATCGGCGTCTGGCGCTGTACGCTCGGACCTGTCACTGACCGGACCCCCTTTTTTTCGGGGAATCTTCTGATTGCCTATGACACCGAAACGACGCAGCTTTGGGTCAATGATGTCGGGATTGCCGGGATAGATAAGGGCTTTATCCCGGCAAAGGTCACGAACAGCGCAGGCGAGGTCGTTCTGCGCTGGAAGCTCAGACTGGCGCAGCATCTGGGCGAAAAAATCGTACGCTTTGCCTATAAGGCGCAATTTGATGCGACCGGGCGCAGCCTTACCGCAACCGGCTGGGTTGAGGGCTGGCGCGACCCGCCCGCAGCCACAGTTTCGGGCCCCTGCGTTAAGGCATAAGGCAAAACCCGCGCGTTTTGCGGCGCGCGATCAGGTGACCTTACAGGGCGTTGTTTCGCTTTGTCTTGCCCGCAGGGCTTGACCTTCGGGGCGGATACGCCCTTATTCCAGACGTAACGCCCCATCCGAACAGGAGTGAGTCCGATGACGTTTCATCTTCCCGATCTGCCCTATAAATACAACGCCCTTGAGCCGCTTGGCATGTCGATGGAAACGCTGGAATTCCACCATGACCTGCATCACAAGGCCTATGTCGACAATGGCAACAAGCTGATCGCCGGCACCGAATGGGAGAAGAAGTCGCTCGACGAGATCGTCGTCGGCACCTATCAGGCTGGCGCCGTGGCGCAGAACGGCATTTTCAACAATGCCTCGCAGCACTGGAACCACAACCTGTTCTGGGAAATCATGGGGCCTGACCAGGTCGGCATCCCGGGCGCGCTGGAAAAAGCGCTGACCGAAAGCTTCGGCTCGGTCGCGAAATTCAAGGAAGATTTCGCCGCAGCCGGCGCCGGTCAGTTCGGTTCGGGCTGGGCCTGGCTGGTGAAAGACAAAGATGGCGCGCTCAAGGTCACCAAGACCGAGAATGGCGTCAACCCGCTGGTCTTTGGTCAGACCGCGCTTCTGGGCTGCGACGTGTGGGAGCATTCCTACTATATCGACTTCCGCAACAAGCGTCCGGCTTACCTGTCGAACTTCCTCGAAAAGCTGGTGAACTGGGAAGCGGTCGCCGCGAAACTCTGATCCGCCACTGACGGACAGCAAAAGGGCCCCGCCGCATCGCGCTGGCGGGGCCTCTTTTTTTGGCGCGGCTTTGCCATGTGATCCTGCGCACCAGATCCTGGCCTTGCGCCGCTTGGCCTGTATCACCCCGGCGCGGCGCGGAAGTTCCGGACCTGTGAGGAACGCATCTTTCCTTTCCCCCGGCCCGGGGTGAAGGTCGTGGTCAGAAAATGGTTAAGGGCAGGAGCCGGCGGCATGGGATGGAGAAAGACGGTGCCTGCGCTTTGCCTGGCGCTCGGTGCAGCGGGCGCGCTGCCAGAACCGGCAGCGGCCCAGGACTGGTTCACGCGTGAGGCCTGTACCACGGGTGAGATCCGGGTCTGGCGCGAGGTTCTCTCCGGGGCGGATGAGGCGCGCTATTCCGCCATTGCCGGGGGCGTGCCGAACAGCCTGGGCCGGTTCTGGAAGATCACCGCGCCGGGCGGCCAGACCTCCTGGCTCTGGGGCACCTATCATGTCTCTGAGCGCCGCCTGCTTGCTTTGCCACAAGAGCTGCGCCAGGTGCTTGAAACTGCCGATGTGGTCGCGCTGGAGTTCAATCCGCAGCCTGACACCCGCGCTGATATCCGCCGCGCCAATGACCAGGCCTGGATGTTCATTAGCCCGGGAGCACCGCCGGATGACCGCGCGGATTTCCCGCCACAGATCCTGGACCATATCGCGCTGCGGCTTGAGACCTACGCCTGGGATCCTGGCTATATGTCGATGATGACCGATGCCGGTCTGTTCAGCCTGTTGCTGTCAGACCCCTGTTCGGATTTCACCCCATTCATGCCGGCCCAGGACTATTTCATCGCCCAGACCGGCTGGCTTGCGGGCGCGCGGATTACGGGGCTGCAAGAACCATGGGAGCTGGGCGCAGAGCTGACGGCGCCGGAGCGCGCGGCGGCGGCACGGGCGGCGCTGCTGCTTTACGGGCTTTATCTCGGTCCCGACTCCGCGCGCGCCGGGCTGCGGGAGACCGGTTTTGCGCTTTATCTCGAAGGGCGGATCGGGTTGATGGATGCTTGGTCGGATGCCTGGACCGGGCAGGTGCTGGGGGCTGCGCGCGGGCGTGAGGTGGTGGATCTTGCCGAAAGCTATCTGCTGGTCGAACGCAATGCGATCTGGATGGAAAAGATCCGGATGCTGGCCGATCAGGGCAATGCGGTGATTGCGGTCGGGGCCTCGCATCTGCCGGGAGATCTGGGGCTGGTGAGCATGATCCGCGATGCAGGCTACCAGGTTGAGCGGGTGGCGCTGCCGGGCGAGATGCCCTGAGCCCGGTCGCGGAGGCCCGGCTGTGGCCCGCCGGGGGTGCCTCCGGCGGGGATATCCGGATCAGGGCAAATGGCTCAGGCCGTGAGGCGGGCCTGGAGCGCGGCAGTGAGCGCCTCTGTCAGCGCGGGCACATCGGGGACGGCGCTGAACTGGGTCTTCAGCGAGGCATCGGCGAACCCTTCGCGGATGATATGGTCGATCAGCGCGAGGAGCGGCTGCCAGTACCCATCGGTATCGAGCAGGAAGATCGGTTTCTTATGCAGCCCGATCTGCGCCCAGGTCAGCACTTCGAAAAATTCGTCCAGGCTGCCGGCGCCGCCCGGCAGCACCACAATCGCATCCGAATTCATGAACATGACCTTTTTGCGCTCATGCATATCTTCGGTGATCACAAAAGTGGTCAGATCGCGTTTGCCTTTTTCAAGCCCGAGCAGATGCACCGGAATCACGCCCAGCGTGGTGGCGCCCGCCCCCTGGGCGGCGCGGGCGACCTCGCCCATCAGGCCGACATCGCCGGCGCCGTAGACGAGACGCCATTTTTGCGCGGCGATTTCGCGGCCAAAGCTCTGGGCAGTGGCGACATGTGCGGGATTGGATCCGGGGCGCGAGCCGCAGAAGACGCAGATTGAGGGAAGCTGCATGGAGACTCCTGAATTCGATTGCCAGCGGGGGCGATATCGGGGTTTGCTTTAGGGGAAAACCTGCCGGGATGCGATGGGAAACCTGACGAAGAAGCGTCGGGGAAACCTGTCCGGCCGGAAGGGAGCTGAGACCGCGCGGATCGCGCGACGGTGACGGAGAGGGGAACGGATGAAGGCCTGGAGTGACTTGGGCGCGGGCGCGCGTACGGTGGTATCGGTTGCGGGTGCGGGTGCGGTTCTTGCTCTGGGGGTGATGGTATCGGGCTGGCGGCCAGAAGCCGGTGGTGGCACGGGCGGAGGCGAGGGGACAGAGCCTGCCACGCAGATCGCGCAGCTTCCGCAGGATGGGCAGATTGAGACCAGCGCCGTGCAGGCAGGGCAGGAGGGGGCGGTTGCAGCCGCCGATGCGCCCTCTGCGGCTGCAGATATTGCGGCGCCGGTCATCACCACCTGGGCGGTGGCTCCGGGCGGTCATGCGACCATCGGCGGGCTTGGCGAGCCGGATGCGCAGGTGCTGGTTCTTGTAGACGGGGCAGAGATCGGCGCGACGCGGGCGACCCGTGGCGGCGAATTCGCGCTGGTGACCACGCTCGCGCCCAATCCGGCGCCCGCGATCCTCAGCCTTGTCATGGTGCTGGAGGATGGCAGGCGGATCCCTTCGGCCGAAGTGATCGCGATGGGGCCAGTGACTGGCGTCGTTGTTCCGCCTGCGCAGACTACTGCGGCGGAGACCGCAACGGGAGAGGCCGCACCAGAAGCGGCCGGCACGGCAGAGCAGCTTCCCGATATCGCACAGGTTGCGACTTTGGAAGCAGGCGCAGAGGGTGCTCCGGTGGCTCTGAAGATCAGCGAGGAAGGGGTCGTGCTCCTCCAGCCCTCAAACCCGGCGAACACAAATCAGATGCCCCCGGTTCTGGTCCAGACCATCTCTTATCTGTCGCCCGGGATCGTGCAGATTGGCGGCAGTGGCGCGCCCGGGGCCTATATCCGTCTCTATCTCGATGACCAGCCGGTGGGGCCGGCAGAGGTCGGGGTCGAAGCGGCGGGTGGCTGGCAGGCAGAGATCCCGGGCATTGCGGCGGGGCTTTACACGTTGCGGGTCGACCAGCTGGATGCCGGGGGCAAGGTGACCTCGCGGGTCGAGATCCCGTTCCGCCGTGAAACACCCGAGGCGCTGGCCACACTGGCCGGGGGCGGGGCGGATGCGGCAGGCACCGGTGAGGCGCCGGCCGAAATCGCGCTGCAGCCGTCAGTTGCGACCCATCCTGTCGTGGCGGCGGGGCCAGAGCCGGAGCCCGGGGCTCAGACCGCAGGCGAGACGGCGCCCGCAGAGCTTGCCGCGCTGACCGGAGCGGAACCCGCTTTGCCGCAAACATCAGAGCAGCCGCTCGCGTCAGCGGCTCCCGCCGTCGGCGAAACGCCCGCACCGGCCTTGCCGGGGAGCCCGGAGCAGGCCGCCTTGCCGGTGACGCCGGCTATTTCGGTTACGGTGCAGCCCGGCCATACGCTCTGGGCCATCGCGCGCGAGGAATTCGGGGAAGGGGTCTTGTATGTCCAGCTTTTCGAGGCCAATCGCGACCGTATTCTCGATCCGGATCTGATCTATCCCGGCCAGGTCTTTACGATTCCGGGACGCTGATCCGGGCCACTGACGGGCTGATCTGAGACGGGCCGGATCGCGCCGGGCCTGCCGCTTTATGGCGGCCCGGCTCTGGTCATATTGCCCTGGCAGCAGGCAATCACTTCGGGATGATCGGCACAGCAATCATTCAGCAAATGGGAAATCGCGGCTCCGAGGCCGCTGGGGTCGACCGCATAGAACACATTCCGCGCCACTTTACGCGCGGTGAGCAACCCGGCCTGTTCCAGTTGCGACAGGTGAAAAGAGAGCCGCGAGGCCGAAAGCCCGAGCCGTCGCGCGATCTCTCCCGCAGCCAGCCCGTCAGGCCCAGCGGGAACCAGCAGGCGGATGAGGTCAAGCCGGTCGCCATGCGACAGAGCCGAGAAGGCGCGCAGGGCCTGCCCGCGCTGAAGCGGATCAAAGGGCGCGGCCAGCCCGGTCTCGCCGGAGGGCGCCGCGCCTAAATCCGCGTTCGGAGCTGCCGGGGCCGGAAGATCCGGTGTGGCCAGTTGATCGGGGTCTTTACTCTGATCCATAATTCAACTATTCATGAATCCTTGAAATAACTCAAGCCATCATTGCGCCGGGCCGCAGAATTTGCGGCCACAGCCTGTAAAGCCCGCAATGGCAGCTCTTCGCGAAGGCCATCCATGTCCGCTCCCGACCCAATTCCCTCCGCATCGCCCGATGCGCCGGCCTCCGGCTGGCAGACCATCCTGCGGGTTGCACCGCATCTGTGGCCGAAAGACCAGCTCTGGGTCCGGCGCCGGGTAATGATCGCGCTGGCCTTCCTGCTGGTGTCCAAAGTGATTTCGGTGATCACACCCTGGTTTTACAAACTGGCGGTGGACGGTCTCGCCGGAGAGGGCGCGGCGGATCCGGCGCGGATCATGGCGCTTGGCGCGGTGGGGCTGGTGGTGGCTTACGGGCTGGCGCGGCTTGGCGCGGTGCTGTTCCAGGAATTGCGCGATGCGGTCTTCGTGCGGGTCGCCCAGAGGGCGCTCAGGCGGCTGGCGCTTGAGACCTTCAGCCATATCCACCGCCTGTCGATGCGCTACCATATCTCGCGCCGTACCGGCGGCCTGTCGCGGATTATCGAGCGCGGTGTGAAAGGGGTCGAGTTCCTCTTGCGGTTCCTCCTGTTCTCGATCGGGCCGCTGATCCTTGAACTGGTGCTGGTCACGCTGATCTTCGCCTTCGCCTTTGGCTGGAGCTATGCCGCCGTGGTGGCGGTGACGATCACGCTTTACGTCTGGTTCACCTTCGCGGTGACAGAATGGCGGGTGAAAATTCGTCAGGAGATGAATGATCAGGATACCGATGCCAATCAAAAGGCGGTGGACAGCCTCCTGAACTATGAAACCGTGAAGTATTTCAACGCGGAGGCTCGCGAGGCCGAGCGCTATGACGGCGCCATGCGGCTTTATGAGACGGCAGCGGTGAAGACCGGGCTCTCGCTCTCGCTCCTCAATGTCGGCCAGACATTCCTGATCACGGCGGGGCTGATCGCGGTGATGGTTATGGCGGCGCTCGGGGTGCAGCAGGGGCAGCTGACGGTCGGCGATTTCGTCATGGTCAATGCCTATATGATCCAGATCACCCTGCCGCTGGGCTTTCTCGGTACGGTCTACCGCGAGATCCGCCAGGCGCTGGTCGATATGGGGGCGATGTTCGGCCTCCTGTCGCAGCCGGCAGAAGTGGTGGACGCGCCCGATGCAAAGCCGATCGCGGTAAGCGGCTGCGAGATTACCTTCGACAATGTGTCCTTCTCCTATGATCCCTCGCGCGAGATCCTGAAAGGCGTGAGCCTGCGCGTGGCCCCGGGCGAGACGCTCGCGCTTGTCGGACATTCGGGGTCGGGCAAGTCGACCATCGCGCGGCTGATGTTCCGCTTCTATGACGTGACCGGGGGCGCGATCCGGATCGACGGTCAGGATATCCGCGATGTGACGCAAAGCTCGCTGCATGAGGCGATTGGCGTCGTGCCGCAGGATACGGTGCTCTTCAATGACACGATCCGCTATAATATCGGCTATGGCCGCGCCAATGCGACCGAGGCAGAGATCATCGCGGCGGCGCGGGCGGCAAAGATCCATGACTTCATCGAAAGCCTGCCGGACGGCTATGACACCACCGTCGGCGAACGCGGGCTGAAGCTTTCGGGCGGCGAAAAGCAAAGGGTCGGCATTGCGCGTACCATCCTGAAGAACCCGCCGATCCTGATCCTGGACGAGGCCACTTCGGCGCTGGACACCCAGACCGAGCGTTCGATCCAGGAGAGCCTGCATGAGATGGGCGAGGGCCGCTCGGTGATCACCATCGCGCACCGGCTCTCGACCATTGCAGATGCGGATTGCATCCTGGTGATGGAGGCGGGCCGTGTGATCGAACAGGGCCGCCATGAGGCGCTTCTGGCCAAAGGTGGCCGCTATGCCGCGATGTGGGCGCAGCAGCGCGCCGAAGAAGAGGATGCGGCGGCGTGACCTTTCTCCGGGCTTTGCAGCCCGGATGCCTCCGGCGGGGATATTTAAGAGACAGATGAATAATACTTTCCCTTTTCATCTGTCTCTAAATATCCCGGGGGTGAGCGGCGAAGCCGCGAGGGGGCAGGGCCCCCTTTCCTGCCCGGTCAGGATTACCGCATCCGGATGCGGGGATTTTCCCTTTGACCCCGGCGCGCGGCAGGGTGAGACTGGCGGCAGTTCCGGATCACCCAGATGCTGCGCCGCTTTCTCTTTGTTCTCCTTCTGATATTCGGCCTCGCCACGCCGGCTCTGGCCGAACGGCGTGTGGCGCTTGTGCTTGCCGCGCAGGACTATCGCCATTTGCGCCCGCTCTCGAACCCGGTGAATGATGCCCGTGCGATTGAGGATATGCTCAAGGGGCTGGGGTTTGAGGTCTGGACCGAGACCGACCGCGATCTGAGGCGGATGCGCCGGGCGCTGGAGGATTTTCGCGCGGATGGTGCCGGTGCCGATCTGGCGCTGGTGTTTTATGCCGGGCATGGCGTGGCGATTGACGGGGTGAATTACCTGCTGCCGGTCGATGCTGAAGCGAAAAGCGCCGCAGGGCTCGCGGCCACATCCCTGCCGCTGTCAGAGGTACAGGAGGCGCTTGCCGCCATTTCGCCCAATGCGGTCTTCCTGCTCGATGCCTGTCGCGACGATCCTTTTGCCGGCAATGGCGCCTCGGACCCGGACGGGCGCGGCGCGGTGGCTCTGGCGGATGACAGCGGTGATGCGCCAAAGACGGTGCCGGGGCTTGGTCGCATAGGGCGGGCCGATGGGGCGCTGATCGCTTTTGCCGCCGCCCCGGGCGAGACCGCCGCCGATGGCAATGGCAAAAATTCGCCCTTCACCGAGGCGCTTTTGCGTCATTTCGGCCGCGAAGGCACCGAGCTGCGCCTTTCACTGACCCTTGTGCAGCAAGATGTCTATGACCGCTCGCGCGGGCGCCAGATGCCCTATATCGAAAGCGGCTTGCCGCGTCTTGTCTATCTCTCGGGCGAGGGGGATCTGCCGGAACGCGAGCTTCTTCTGGTCGCGATGGAGAAATACCCGCCCGAGCTGCGCGGCGAGCTCGAGGCGGTGGCGGCGCAAAATGACATGCCGCTGGCGCCGCTTTACCGCGCGGTGGTGACGGGTGATCTGGAAAAGCTCTCGGCCGGGGAGCGCCTGATCAAGCTGGAAGAGGCCGCCCGGTCTTATACCGCCTTTGAATCCGATCTGCTCCGGCTGGCCTCGGATGATCCGCGGGTCTCGGAACTGAGGAGGAAGGCTGAGGAGCAATTCGCGCTTGGGGCCTCGGAGGCAGGCCGTGTTCTGATGGCCGAGGCGGCGGCAATCGATGCGAAATCGGAAAGCTCGATCCGCGATAATCTTGTGGCGCGCACCCTGTCGCAGGCGGCGACCCATGTGCTCAATGCCAATGCGGCGCGGGCCGGCCTGCGCTATGATCTGGCGATCAGCGACCTCACCCATGCGACCGAGCTTTACAACCGGGTCCGCGCCGGTCTGCCCGACCGTGATGCGAAAGAGGCCTATGCGCTTGCCCTCAGCGATCTGGCCTGGCTCTATCTTGTTGCGGGCAACAGCTCGTCCGCGCTGAGCATCACGCTCAGCCAGGTGGATTATCTTGACAGCCTGACCCGCGCCGAACCGGATGATATCGGCTGGCGCCGCCAGTTGATGTGGGCGCTGAAAGGATCGGGCGAGATCAAGGCGCAGCAGGGGTTTCTTGCCGAGGCCGATGCCGATTACGTCCGCGCCGACGAGCTGACCGCCGCGCTGATTGCGGCATGGCCAGATGACCAGGATCTGCGTCGCGAGCGCGAGGTGATCCTGAACAGCCGTGGCTCGATCCGGCTGACATTGTCGGATTTCCAGGGCGCGCTTGCCGCGCATCAGGCGGCGCTGGAAATTGCGCTGGCGCTTTATGATCTGTCGCCCGACAGCGTGACCCATGCGCGCGATGTCTCGTTCACCCAGGAAAAGCTTGGCGATGTCTGGTCGGCGCTTGGTGATTATGAGCGCGCCCGCGCGGCCTATGACATCGCGCTCGGGATCAGCCAGGACCTCGTGAACAGATATCCCGGCATTGCGGGCTACCAGCTTGATCTGGCCGTCGGCTATGAGCGGCTGGGCGAGATGCTGATGGGCGAGCAGCAATATGATTCGGCGCTGGCCGTGCTGATGGAGGCGCAGAAGATCCGCGATGAGCAGCAGGCGAAGGATCCGGGCAATGTCGTGCATAAGCGCGACAGCGCGGTGACCCTTTCGCGGATCGGTGATGTGCTGCTGGCGATGGGCGATACCGGCTCTGCCCTGATGAACTGGCAGCATGCGCTCGGGCTCCGGCGCGAGCTGGTCGATCTTGACCCGCAAAACGCGATCTGGTTGCGCGATTTGTCGATTTCCTATGAACGGATCGGTGGGCTCTATCTGGGCGAGGGCGCGCTTGACGAGGCGCTCGAGGCGGCGAATGAGGCGCTGATCCTGCGGCAGGCGGTGGTGGATATCGACCCGCAAAATCTGCCGCCGCAACGCGATCTGACGATCTCGCTGGAGCGGCTGGCACGGATTTACGGCGAGCTGGGCGATACGACCACCGCGCGCGAGTTTTATACCCGCTCGCTTGAGATCCGCCGCTGGCTGGCCGCGACCGCGCCGACGGTGCAGCTTTATCAGCTGGATGTCGCCTTTACCCTCGTCTCGATGGGCGAGGCGCTCTGGCGCAATAACGAGCCGGCGGCGGCGCTGCCGCTGCTGGATGAAGGCCGCGAGATCCGCGAGGCGGTGAGGGCCGCAGCACCCGCAGACCGGCCTGAGGATGTCTCGCTTCTGCGCGAGCTGAGCATTGGTCTGAACATCCAGGTCCAGGTTCTGCTGGCCTTGCAGGACATTCCCCGCGCAATCGATCTGGCTCGCCAGTCTGTTGAACGGATGGACCGGGTGGCGGTGCTGCGCCCGAATGATCCCACTTTGCATCTGGACCGGATGTTCGCTGCCAACCGGCTGGGGGGCGCGCTGGAAGCCTCTGGTGATCTGGCGGCGGCACTTGCGGCCTATCGCGAGGCGGCGGGCTATGCTTTCGCGGCGTCCTCGGCTGATCCCTGGAATGTGATCGCGGCCCAGGATTACGCCACGGCGCTGGAAAATGCGGGCCGGGTGCTGATGGCGCAGGAGAGTTTCACCGCCGCAAAACAGGATTACGAGGCGGCGGTGGCGCTGCGGAAATGGATCGCGGGGCAAAAGCCGGCCTCTGTCGCCGATCAGCGTGCTCTGGCCTATGCGCTGCGCTTTCTGTCAGACGCGAACTATTTTCTAACGGAACTCGAAGCCGGGCGCGGCAATGAGGAAGAGGCGCTGGCGATCCTGCGCTGGATTGCCGGGGTCGAGGCGGAAAACCCCTATAATGTGACCGATCTCGCACAAAGCCTTTATCGCGCGAGTTTCTATTACCGCGATGGGTCGGTCTATATCACCGAGTCGGTGGCGCTTTTGCGCGGGCTCGAGGCGGCGGGGCGGCTGCCGGAGGGGCCGTTCCGCGACTGGATCACGATTTACGGCGAACGGCTCGAGGCGTTGCGGGCCGGGACGGGGGCGGATGCCGCGCCGGTGCCCTGACCCGGCAGGGCGAAGGCGCGGGGGGCAGAGGCGGGTACCGGCACAGGTCATGGGGGCGGATAGGGGCCTAAAGGGGCGCGCGGGACTTGGCAAGTTTGCCGGAATCCCTGTAAGACGTGGCGGAACAAGGACTGACGGCAGGAAGGCCTGGGGCAAGTGAGCGACACCAACAGTTTCATTGACGAAGTCACCGACGAACTTCGCCGCGAAAAGCTGACACGGGCTTTCCGCCGCTGGGGCTGGGTCGGCGGCGTCCTGATCCTGGTGATCGTGGCCGGGTCGGGTTGGCAGCAATGGTCACAGGCGCGGGACGAAGCGCGGGCCGAGCTTTTTGGCGATGCGCTTCTTGAGGCGCTGGATACCGGCTCGCCCGAGGCGCGGCGCGAGGCGCTGGCGGCGATTCCCGCCACCGGCTCCCAGGCGGTGATCCGCGACATGATCGAAGCCTCGGATCCGCAGGAAGACAAGCCGGCAACGCTGGCGGCACTGGATAAGGTGATCGCCGATCAGACCCTTGACCCGGCCTGGCGCGATCTTGCGATCTTGCGGCGCGTGATCGTTGCAGGGGCCGATCAGCCCGTGGCCGAGCGTCGTGCGGCGCTTGAGGGCATTGCGGTCCCGGGCCGGCCCTACCGGTTGCTGGCGGCCGAACAGCTGGCCTGGCTGCTGATCGAAGAGGGCAATGCCACGGCGGCGATTGCGGCACTGAACAGCCTCTCGACCGATCAGGAGGCCAGCGCGGCCTTGCGGGGCAGGGCAGGGCAGATCGTCACGGTGCTGGGCGGCAATCCGGCCGAAGTGGTGAGCGATGTGGCTCCGTCTGACGCGGCGGCAGCTTCTGGCGCAGCGCCGGCGGGCAACGAATAAACGGCACAGACCACGTGCTGCGGGAGAGGCCAGAGTGCCGCCGGCAGAACAGAGAAACTGGAATGATGAGGCAGGGCGTGAGCATGAAACGGCGGATCGGCTGGCTGATGGGCGCGGTGGCGGGGCTGGCACTTCTGGGTGCCTGCGGGGAACGTGAACTGATCCTCTCCGGTGAGCGGATCGATGTGCGCGATGTGCTGGCCGGCTCTTCGTCGCGCGATGCAGGCCCCGTGGCACGTTCCGCCCCGATCAGCCTGCCTGCACAGCAAAACAATGCCGACTGGGCGCAGCGCGGCGGCAATGCCCGCCATGACGCGCCGCATGCGGCGCTGCGGGCCACGCCGCAACTGGCTTTCGCGACCTCGATCGGCGAGGGCTCTTCGCGCCGTCACCGCATTGCAGCCGCGCCGGTTGTTGCGGGAGGGCGGGTTTTCACCATCGACGCGGCCATGGTCGCCTCGGCAGTTTCCACCAATGGCGCGCTGTTGTGGCAGGCCAATCTGACGCCCGCTACCGATCGCGGTGGCCGGGTCTCGGGCGGCGGTCTCGCGGCGGATGGTGGCCGGCTTTATGCCTCGACCGCTTATGGCGAAGTGATCGCCATGGATGCGGCCACGGGCCAGATGCTCTGGCGGCAGCGCGTCGACAGCCCGATCCAGGGTGCACCTGCGGTGGCGGATGGCGTGGTCTATGTCGCGGGGCGTGATGGCGCGGCCTGGGCGATCAATGCCGCTGACGGCAAGGTGCAATGGCAGGTGATCGGAACGCCGGGCGCTGCGGGCTATATGGGCTCGGCCGCACCGACGGTTGCGGACCGCGCGGTGATCTTCCCTTCGGGCGCGGGTGACCTGCTGGCCGTGATGAAAATCGGCGGCGGCTCAAAAATCTGGCAGAAATCCATCGCGGGGCGCCGCCCGGGCATCGCCTATGGCGAGGCGCAGGACGTGACCGGCGACGCGGCCCTGGTGGGCGGCACGCTTTACACCGGCACCGCAGCTGGTCGCACGGTTGCGATGGATGTCAGCTCGGGCGAGCGGATCTGGGAGGCCGAAGAGGGCGCGCTCGGGCCCCTTGCGATGGGCGGCGGCTCGGTCTTTATCGTTTCAGACGAGGCGCGGCTGGCGCGGCTTAACGCCGCGACGGGCGAGGTGATCTGGGCGGTGGCACTGCCCTATTTCACCGCCGAGAAGGTGAAAAAGCACAAGGCGATCACCGCCCATTACGGACCGGTTCTGGCCGGTGGCCGGATTTGGGTGGCCTCGTCGGATGGCGTGCTGCGCGGCTTCTCGCCGGTCGATGGCGCGCTGGTTGCGAATGTCGAGATCCCCGGCGGTGCGGCCACACAGCCGGCGGTCGCGGGCGGAACACTTTACGTGGTCTCGAACAGCGGTGAACTTCTGGCTTTCCGCTGAGGCGATTGCCGTGTAACAGGGCGAGCTTCAGGAGAACCGTGTCATGAGCTTCACCCTCGCCATTGTTGGCCGCCCGAATGTGGGCAAATCCACGCTGTTCAACCGGCTGGTGGGCCGCAAGCTTGCGCTGGTCGATGACCAGCCCGGCGTCACGCGCGACCTGCGCGAGGGCGATGCAAAGCTGTTTGATCTGCGCTTTACCGTGATCGATACGGCGGGGCTTGAGGAGGTCACCGATGACAGCCTTCAGGGCCGGATGCGCCGCCTGACCGAACGCGCGGTCGAGATGGCCGATGTCTGCCTTTTCGTGATTGACGGACGGGCAGGGGTCACGGCGACTGATGAAACCTTTGCCGAGATCCTCAGGAAGAAAAATGCCCGCGTGATCCTTGGCGTCAACAAGGCCGAGGGCAAGGCCGGCGATTCCGGCGCGCTGGAGGCCTATTCGCTGGGCCTTGGCGAGCCGGTCCGCATGTCCGCCGAACATGGCGAGGGCATGGATGATCTCTATCACATCCTGCGCCCCTTTGAGGCCGAATTCGCGGAACGCGAGGCCGAGATCACGCCGCAAACCGATCTCGACCTGCCCGAAGACAGCGAGTTCGACAGCGATGACGAGGGCGCCGATGAGAGCTGGCGGCCCTCGCTCACCAAGCCATTGCAGATTGCAGTGATCGGGCGCCCGAATGCCGGAAAATCGACGCTGGTAAACAAGATCCTTGGCGAGGACCGGATGCTGACCGGCCCCGAAGCCGGGATCACCCGCGATGCGATCTCGATCAAGACCGACTGGATGGGCACGCCGATCCGGATCTGGGACACGGCCGGTATGCGCAAAAAGGCGCGGGTGGTCGAAAAGCTAGAAAAGCTCTCCGTCTCGGACGGGTTGCGCGCGGTGCGCTTTGCCGAGGTCGTGGTGGTCTTGCTGGATAATGAGATCCCCTTCGAGACCCAGGATCTGCGGATCGCGGATTTTGCCGAGACCGAGGGCAGGGCGGTCGTGGTTGCAATCAACAAATGGGATCTGGAAACGGATCGCCAGGACAAGCTGGCCGAGCTGAAAGAGATGTTCGAGCGCCTGCTGCCGCAGCTGCGCGGCGCGCCTTTGGTGACAATCTCGGGCAAGACCGGGCGCGGCATGGACCGGCTTCATGACGCGATTCTGCGCGCCCATGCGGTCTGGAACCGCAGGGTGGCGACAGCGCGGCTGAACTCCTGGCTCTCGGCTATGACCGAAGCGCATCCGCCGCCCGCGCCGGGCGGCCACCGGATCAAGATGCGTTACATCACCCAGGCCAAGACACGGCCGCCGGGCTTCGTGATCAAGTGCTCGCGGCAGGATGAAGTGCCGGAGAGCTATAAGCGCTATCTGATTAACGGGTTGCGGGATCATTTTGAGATGCCGGGCACGCCGATCCGTCTCTTCTTGCGTGGCCAGGGGGAGCAGAACCCGTTCCGTGAGAAGAAATTCCACACACCGTCGCGGCTGCGGAAACACCAGGGCAAACAGGTGAAGAAGTAAGAGAGGGGGCCAGCCCCCTCGCGGCTTTGCCGCTCACCCCCGGGATATTTTCAGACAGATGAAAATATCCCCGCCGGAGGCAAGGGGCCCGCGAGGGCCCCTGTTTTGTTTCAGACGAGGACCCCATCCGCGCCGATGCGGGTTTTGTCACCGAGATAGCGGTGCAGCACATCAGGAATCTCGACCGAGCCATCCGCCTGCTGGCCGTTTTCCAGGACCGCGATCAGGCAGCGCCCGACCGCAAGGCCGGATCCGTTGAGCGTCGCGATGAAATCGGGCTTGCCCCCTTCGGAAGGGCGGTAGCGTGCGTTCATGCGCCGCGCCTGGAACTGGCCACAGGTCGAGATCGAAGAGATTTCGCGATACCGGTTCTGCCCTGGGAGCCAGACCTCGATATCATGGGTTTTCTGTGCGCCAAAGCCCATATCCCCGGTGCAAAGCACCACGGTACGATAGGGCAGGCCCAGCTTTTGCAAAATCGCCTCGGCCTGTGCCGTCATACGCTCATGTTCCGCCAGCGCGGTTTCCGGCGTGCAAAGTGTCACCATCTCGACCTTTTCGAACTGGTGCTGGCGCAGCATACCAGTGGTGTCCTTGCCGGCCGAGCCGGCTTCCGAGCGGAAACATTGTGTATGAGCGGTCATGCGGGTCGGCAGCGCTGCCTCGTCGATAATCTCGCCGGCGGCCGAGTTGGTGAGCGTGACTTCCGAGGTCGGGATCAGCCACCAGCCATTGGTGGTCTCATAGCTGTCTTCGGCGAATTTCGGCAGCTGGTTGGTGCCGAACATCGCTTCCGACTTCACCAGAACCGGGGTCCACATTTCAGTCAGCCCATGTTCGTCAACATGCGTGTCGATCATGAACTGCGACAGCGCGCGGTGCAGCCGGATCACCGCGCCTTTCAACACCACAAAGCGTGCGCCGGAGAGTTTGGCGGCGGTGGCGAAATCCATGCCCGGTCTGACACCGGCAATCTCGAAATGCTCGACCGGTGTGAAATCGAAGGTTTGCGGTGTGCCCCAGCGGCGGATCTCGACATTGTCTGTCTCATCGGCCCCTTCGGGCACTTCGGCGAGCGGCAGGTTCGGGATCGTGGCCAACCGGTCGCGCAGGGCTTTGTCTTCGGCCTCTGCCTCAGAGGTCAGGCGGGCGATCTCGGCCTTTTTCTCCGCCACCAAAGCGCGCAGCCGCTCGAATTCGGCATCATCGCCACGCGCTTTTGCGGCGCCAACCTCTTTCGAGGCGCGGTTCTGATCTGCCTGAGCGGTTTCGGCCGCGAGGATCTTCGCGCGGCGGGCCTCATCCAGCGCCAGCAAGGCAGGCGAAAGAGCGGCCAACCCGCGACGGGAGAGCGCCGCATCAAAAGCGGCAGGGTTTTCGCGGATCATGCGGATATCATGCATGGAACTGGCCTCGCTGGCTTGCAGGAATTGCGGCGCTGTTTATGGCAGATGCCTGCGGGCGGGGAAAGAGGGCGAGGCGCGCGCCCCTGGCTGTGGGCGGATGCCTCCGGCGGGGATATTTAGAGACAGATGAAATCCGCACTGGTTATTCATCTGTCCTTAAATATCCCGGGGGGTGAGCGGCTTTGCCGCGAGGGGGCGAGCAGCCCCCTTCTGCTGCCAGACAGGGCTGCCATCACGCCTGTGCCTGTCATGGTGCGGTTCCTCTGGCGCAAGCGGCAAAAACCGCTTACATGGGCCGGTGATCAGGGAGGCGGGGCACGCGCCGGATGGTGCGACCTGCCTTCTCACTGCCAACCGACAGATGCCGGAGACATAGCCACAATGTTCGTGACCCCCGCTTTCGCCCAGGCCGCCGCGCCCGGAGCAGGTTCCGCCCTAGCTTCCTTTGTTCCGCTGATCCTAATTTTCGGCATCATGTATTTCCTCATGATCCGCCCGCAGCAAAAGAAGATGAAAGAGCATCGTGCCATGGTCGAGGCGCTGCGCCGGGGCGACCAGGTGGTCACCCAGGGCGGTATCGTCGGCAAAGTGGTCAAAGTGCAGGAAGACGGCATGGTCGAGGTCGAGATCGCCGAGGGCGTCAAGGTCAAGGTGGTGCGTCAGACCATCACCCAGGTCCTGAATCGCACCGAAGCTGCGGCGTCCTGAGACCCCGCGCAATCCCGGGCTTTGCCCGGGGCCGCACCTGATGCCGGTCCGCCTCCCGGTCCGGTATATGATATGTGAGTTCTGAGGCTGACATGACGCCGACCGAGACCTGGAAAAGAGTTCTGATCCTGCTGGTATGTGCCTGGGGGATCATCGCTGCGCTGCCCAATGCGTTTTACGACCGTGTGGAGCGGCATAATGATGCGGCAGCCGATATCGCGAAAGCCGATGGTGTGGCCACGACAGAAGAGGCCGCGGATCTGGCGCTCTGGCCGAACTGGGCGCCTTCGGCGCTGATGCCGCTGGGGCTTGATCTCAGGGGCGGCGCGCATCTTCTGGCGCAGGTCCAGGTCGAGGATGTTTACAAGGCGCGGATCGACGGGCTCTGGCCCGAAGCGCGCGATGCGTTGCGCGATGTGCGCGATGATGTCGGGGCCGTGCGCCGCGCGCCGTCGCCCGAAGATACATTGCGCATCACCATCTCGCGCCCCGAGAATATGGCGAAAGCCATGGCGGCGGTGCAAAAGCTCGCTTCACCGGTGATGACGCTGACCGGTTCGCAGGCCTCTGATATCACCATCACCTCGCAGGGTGCGGATATCGTGATCCAGCTGACCGCGAGCGAAAAGACCGCGACCGATGACCGCACGATGCAGCAAAGCCTCGAGATCATCCGCAACCGTGTCGACCAGGCTGGGACGCGCGAGCCGACGATTCTGCGCCAGGGCTCTGACCGGATCCTGATCCAGGTGCCGGGCATCGGGTCGGCGGCCGAGCTGAAATCGCTGATCGGCACCACCGCGAAACTGACCTTCAACGCCGTGGTTGGCAGCACCTCGGATGCCGGTGCCAATCCGGGGCCGCGCAATATGTTGCTGCCGTCGAAAGACCAGCCCGGCCTTTACTACATCGTCGAGGAGACCCCGGTGGTCTCGGGCGAGAACCTTGTCGACAGCCGCCCGGCCCAGGATGACATGCAGCGCCCGGCGGTGAGCTTCCGCTTTGACACGGCAGGCGGGCGCCGGTTCGGCGATTACACCGCCAATAATATCGGCAAACCCTTTGCCATCGTGCTCGACAATCAGGTGATCTCGGCGCCGACAATCCAGGCCCATATCTCGGGCGGGGCAGGGATCATCACCGGCCGTTTCTCGGTCGAGGAAACCACGGAACTTGCGGTTCTTCTGCGCGCCGGCGCCCTGCCGGCCAAGATGGACTTTCTGGAAGAGCGCACCATCGGGCCGGAGCTTGGCGCCGATTCCATAGAGGCCGGCAAGACGGCGGCGATCATCGGCCTTGCTGCGGTGCTGATCTATGTGGTCGCCTCCTACGGCCTGTTCGGCTGGTTCGCCAATGTGGCGCTGGTTCTGAACGTGATCATTCTTGTGGCGCTGTTATCGGCGATCGGGGCGACCCTGACATTGCCCGGGATCGCGGGGATCGTGCTGACCATGGGTATGGCCATTGACCAGAACGTGCTGATCTTCGAGAGGATCCGCGACGAATTGCGCGACGGCGCCAATCCGCAGCGCGCCTGTCAGGTCGGGTTTGAACGCGCTTTCTCGGCCATTATGGACGCCAATATCACCGCATTGATGACCGGTTTCATCATGTTCTGGATCGGTTCGGGTCCGGTCAGGGGCTTTGCGGTGACCTTCACGCTGGGCGTGATCACCTCGATGTTCACGGCCGTCTATGTGACGCGGCTGGTGGTCGAGCTGTATATCAACAACAAACGCCCGAAAACACTCGTGGTTTAAGGGGAGGATACGGTTATGGCATGGCGTCTTAAACTCGTCCCCGCAAAGACGAATTTCGACTTCTTCAAACATCAGTGGATCACCTTCTCGCTTTCGATCGGGATGATTGTCGCCTCGCTTGTCTGCGTGGCGGTGATGGGGCTGAATTTCGGGGTCGATTTCAAAGGGGGCACCACGATCCGCACCGAATCGACCGCAGCGGTCGAAGTGGCGGAATATCGCGAGGCGCTGGCCGCCCTGCAGCTGGGCGATGTCTCGATCTCGGAAGTGAAGGACCCGTCCTTCCGCCCCGATCAGCATGTCGCCCAGATCCGCATCGGTGCGCGCGAAGGCGAAGAGGCGGTGACGCCCGAAGTGATCCAGGAAATCGAAGAGGCGCTGAAAGCCGTCGATCCGGCGATCACATTCCCGTCGGTGGAATCGGTTGGCCCGAAGGTCTCGGGCGAGCTGATCTGGAAAGCGGTTGCCGCGATTTTTGCAGGATCGGCAGCGATCCTCGTCTATATCTGGATGCGGTTCGAATGGCAGATGGCGGTTGGCCTGGTGGCGGCGCTTTTGCATGACGTGATCGTGACGGTGGGGATCTTCTCGCTGTTCCAGATCCGGTTCGACCTCTCGATCGTAGCGGCGCTGCTGACGATCCTTGGCTATTCGGTCAATGATACCGTGGTGATCTTTGACCGGCTGCGCGAGAACCTTGCGAAATACAAGGCGATGCCGCTGCGCGAGATGATGAACCTCACCACCAATGAGACGCTGTCGCGGACAGTGATGACGGCGACCTCGACGCTTCTGGTTCTGATCGTTCTGCTGATCTGGGGCGGCGATGTGATCCGGGGCTTTGTCTTCGCGATGACGCTGGGCGTGGTGCTCGGTACCTGGTCGACGCTTTATATGGCGAAGAATATCGTGCTTTATCTGGGTGTTGATCGCGGTGACAAGCCAAAAGCCCCGAAGAAGTCGAGCGAATTCGCCGATGTCGATGCGTAAGGGCGGGGCATGCGCCTGACCGAAATCAGCTATGCCGAGGCCCGGCCGATTGACGGCTACGGGCCCGGCTTTTTCCGGGTGAATGATCATGTGCTGCGCGGGCCTGCGCTGATCACGCCCTGGGATGCCGGCCCCTGGGGCGGGCTCGGAGATACGGAGAGCCTGCTGGACCTGACCGGGCGGATCGATGTTCTGCTTCTGGGTATGGGCGCCGAGATCGCCTGGCCACCGCGCGCATTGCGCGAGACATTGGAGGCTGCCGGGATCGGCGTCGAGCCGATGTCTTCGCCCGCCGCCTGCCGTACCTATAATCTCCTGCTCTCCGAGGGCCGCAGAATTTCGGCCGCCCTTTTACCCCTCGGCTGAGGCAGCCCGGAATTTTTGAAAATTCCGGCCCAATTCCTTCACAGGAATTGGCGCGGCGCGCGAAACGGGCTAGGGCTGTGCGATGGAACTCAGGGTCGAAAATCTTGCAGTCGCCCGCGGCGGTCTGGTGGTGCTGGAGGGGATCAGTTTCACCCTGCGTGCCGGTCAGGCCCTGGTGCTGCGCGGCCCGAACGGTATCGGCAAGACCACTTTGCTGCGCACCATCGCGGGGCTGCAACCTGCCATTTCCGGCGAGGTCAGTACCCCCACGGATGGCCTCGCCTATGCCAGCCATGCCGACGGGCTGAAATCCGCGCTGACGGTGGACGCGAATATCTCCTTCTGGGCTTCGGTATTCGGCACGGGGCAGACGGCTGCGGGGGCTGCGCTGGAACGGCTGGATCTGACCGCATTGCGCCACCGCGCCGCCGGCCAGCTTTCCGCCGGGCAGAAACGCCGCCTCGGCCTTGCGCGGCTTCTGGTCACCGGCCGGCCGATCTGGCTGCTGGATGAGCCGACCGTCTCGCTTGATCAGGCCGCCGTTGCGCTTTTCGCCGGCGTCCTGCGTGCCCATCTCAAAGACGGAGGCGCGGCGCTGATTGCCACCCATATTGACCTTGGCCTCGATGAGGCGGGGGGGCTTGATCTCACGCCCTTCCGGCCAAAGCGCCAGCGTGCCGTCGCGGGTGGTTTCGACGATGCGTTCGGCGAGACCTTCGGAGGTCCGGGATGATTGCGCTCCTGACCCGCGACCTGTCGCTTGCCTTTCGCGCCGGGGGGGGCTTTGGCCTTGGTCTTGCCTTTTTCCTGCTTGTTGTGGTGCTGGTGCCTTTGGGCGTCGGGCCGGACAGCGCCATTCTTGCCACCATCGCGCCAGGCGTGCTCTGGGTGGGGGCGCTTCTTGCCTCGCTCCTCAGCCTTGACCGGATTTTTGCGCTGGATCATGAGGATGGCAGCCTTGACCTTCTTGCCACCGCCCCCCTGCCGCTTGAAGGGGTCGTGGCGGTCAAGGCGCTGGCGCATTGGCTGGTCACGGGGCTTGCGCTGACGCTGGCCTCGCCGCTGCTCGCGGTTTTGCTGAACCTGCCTGCCGCAGGATACCCCTGGCTTCTGCTCTCGCTCGCGGTTGGCACGCCGGCGCTTTCGGTGATCGGGGCCTTTGGCGCCAGTCTGACCATCGGCCTCAGGCGCGGCGGGCTTTTGCTCTCGCTCCTCGTATTGCCGCTTTACGTGCCAACGCTGGTTTTCGGGGCAGAGGTCGTGCGGCGCGGCGCGGCGGGGCTCGCGCTGGCGACACCGCTTGCGCTCCTTGCCGCGATTACGGCCGGTTCGCTGGCGCTGCTGCCCTTCGCCGCAGCCGCCGCAATTCGGGTTAACTTGCGCTGAATCAGTCTATAACAGGGTCTCGCGCGCTACAAAGCACTGGTGAGGCAGAACAGACGGGCCGATATGTCGATTTGGGAATTCGCAAATCCGAGAAATTTTATGCGGCTTTCCGGGCGGATCCTGCCCTGGATCGCGGCATTTGCCGGCCTGTCGCTGGGGATCGGCTTGACCTGGGGCTTTTTCTTCACCCCTGATGATTACAAACAGGGCTCAACGGTGAAGATCCTGTTCATCCATGTGCCCGCGGCGATGATGGCGATCAATGCCTGGATCATGATGCTGGTCACCTCGCTGATCTGGGTGATCCGGCGCCACCATGTCTCGGCACTTGCGGCGCGGGCGGCGGCCCCGGCGGGGCTTGTTTTCACGCTGATCGCCCTGGTCACCGGTGCGCTCTGGGGGCAGCCGATGTGGAACACCTGGTGGGAATGGGATCCGCGGCTGACCTCGTTCCTGATCCTCTTCCTGTTCTATCTTGGCTATATCGCGCTCTGGTCGGCGATCGAGGATCCTGAAACGGCCGCGGATCTGACCGGCATTCTATGCGTGGTCGGTTCGGTCTTTGCTGTGATGTCGCGCTATGCGGTCAAGTTCTGGAACCAGGGGTTGCATCAGGATTCGACCATCCTGAAAGTCGGTGAGAAAGACCCGCTGGATGTGGCCTATTACGTGCCCCTGGTGATCTGCCTGGTCGGATTCGTGTTGTTTTTCATACTGATCGTGTTGCTGCGAACCCGGATGCTGATCCGGGCGCGGCGGCTGATCGCACTTGAGGCAAGGGAGAGGCTCGGATGATGCCGGATCTTGGAAACTATGCGGCAACGGTGCTGGGCGCCTGGGGAGCGACGCTTCTGGCGCTGGCCGGGCTGCTTGTTCTGACGCTTTTGCAGTCGCGGCGGGTGGCACTTGCGCTGGCCGAGGCCGAGGCGCGGGCCCGCCAGGCGAAAGCGACGGAGGCGAAGGAATGAAACCCCTGTATCTGCTGCCGCCGCTGGCCTTTGCCTGTCTCGCCGCTGTCTTCTGGTTCGGGATGCAGCGCGAAGGACAGGGCGAGATCCCCTCGACCTTTATCGGGCGCGCGGCGCCGGTTCTGCCCACGACATCCTTGCCCGGAACACCGCTTCTGACGGGGGAAGACCTCCGGAAGGGGGAGGTGACGGTGGTGAATTTCTGGGCCTCCTGGTGCCCGCCCTGCCGGGCCGAACACCCGGTTCTCAAGGCGATGGCGGCGGATGGCATCCGGGTCGCCGGCGTGAATATCATGGATAAAGAGGCCGATGCGACCGGCTATCTCGAGAAAGACGGCAATCCGTTCTTCGCCATTGCCACCGATCCGGGCGGGCGCAACCGGGTGGAATGGGGCGTCTCCGCACCGCCCGAGACCTTCATCATTGATGGAGATGGCACGGTTCTGTTCAAATTTACCGGGCCACTGGTCGGCACCGATTACGAATCGCGCTTTGTCCCCGCCCTTGCTGCGGCTCTGAAGTGAGAGCCTTTGTCTTTGCCGCAGCGTTTCTGACCTGCGGGGTGATGGCACAGGCAGAGACGATCCGGCCCGACACCAGCTTTTTCACCGGTGTCTATGAACGGGTCGGGCGCAGCGGTGCCGAGGTTCCGGCGCTGATTGACGATCTGGTCCGGATCACGCCGGTCGATGGGACCTGGGCACTTGATGTCTTTCCCTGCGCGACCGTGGCGGATCAGGATGCGCCGATCCGCCTGAGCCCGCTGGATTTTGGGGAAGTGCCGAATATCCTGGAGGGGAAAGCCGGGCCTTCCGGCCTCTGGTGTCAGTATTTCACCGATCACAGCAATTACCCGATCCTTACCTGCCAGTCCGAAATCGGCGCGCGTTTCACGCTCTGGCCAATTACGGATGAGCGACTGACCGCCTGTATGATGGCGGCGGGACAGTCGCGGCCCTGAAACAGGGCGATATACCGGCAAGCGCCGCCAGACAGGCCCGCCCCGGAGAAGGACCGCGCTGCGCTCAGTTGAGAAGTGACAGCGTCAGCATCCCGAAAGGCATCAGCAATTCGGCAAAGGGCAATGCGGGCAGAGAGAACCGCCTGTTTGCCAGAGCCTTCGATACAAAGACGTTCCGTCTGGTCGTTTTCGCAAGCAAAGCTGTGCATTCCCCTTGCCAGATCGCGGATTGCGAGGGCAGGGGCGGGAAAAGGGCGCGGGCGGGGATCCCGCGGTCACGCATGTCAAGGCGTGTGGAATGGCGCATGGAAAAGCCCTTCTGGCTGAACCCGTCCAGATTGCGCGATTCGGGTAAATAGGAACTTAACCGGAACAAATGGGCCGGATCGCTCCGGCCCATTCGCGATAGTCCTTTGCCATATGCCCGATCAGGCGCTGGCGAGATTGCGCAGCACGTAATGCAGCACGCCGCCGTTTTCGACATATTCGATCTCGATGGCGGTATCGATGCGGCAGCGGATTTCGACGGTCCGCTCGCTTCCATCCGCCGCGCGGATCGTCATGGGGACAAGGCTCAGGGGCTTCAGACCGCCCGCGAGACCATGGATCGAGATTTCCTCATCCCCCTTCAGATTCAACGTCTTGCGGGTATCTCCGCCGGTGAATTCAAAGGGGATCACCCCCATGCCGACGAGGTTGGAGCGGTGGATACGCTCGAAACTTTCCGCGACGACCGCTTTGACCCCCAGCAGTGCGGTTCCCTTGGCCGCCCAGTCGCGCGAAGACCCTGCGCCATATTCCACGCCGCCAAAGATCACCAGCGGCCGGCCCAGTTCCTGCCAGGCCATCGACGCGTCGAAGATCGAGGTCTGCGCCCCGTCCGGCCCCAGAGTATAGCCGCCCTCGACGTCGCCCTGATCATTGGCCAGCATCTCGTTTCTGATGCGGATATTGGCGAATGTGCCGCGCATCATCACCTCGTGATTGCCGCGCCGCGAGCCATAAGAGTTGAAATCGCGCGGCGCCACCTGGCGTTCCTGCAGGTATTTCCCCGCCGGTGTCGTCGGTTTGAACGAGCCCGCCGGCGAGATATGGTCGGTCGTGATCATATCGCCGAGGATCGCCAGCACCCGCGCGCCTTCGATATCCGAGATCACGCCGGGGTCACGCCCCATATTCTGGAAATAGGGCGGGTTCTGGATATAGGTCGAGGCGGGCGGCCAGTCATAGGTTTCGGCCCCGGTGACCTCCACCGCCTGCCAGCGGGTATCCCCTTTGAAAACATCGGCATATTTGGCCTGGAACACCTCGCGCGTGACGACGGTGTCGACGATGTCACTGATCTCTTTCTGCGTGGGCCAGATGTCTTTCAGGTAGACGTCGCGGCCGTCGGGCGTCTGTCCGATCGGGTCGCGGGTCAGGTTGACGTTCATGTCACCGGCAATCGCATAAGCGACCACCAGCGGCGGCGAAGCGAGGAAATTCGCACGCACATCAGGGCTGATCCGGCCTTCGAAATTGCGGTTTCCCGACAGCACGGCCGCCGCGACCAGATCATTGTCGCTGATCGCTTTCGAAATCGCCGGATCGCCCAGCGGCCCGGAATTCCCGATACAGGTGGTGCAGCCATAACCCACCAGGTTGAAGCCGAGCGCGTCGAGATCTTCCTGCAGCCCTGCCGCCTGAAGATATTCACCCACCACCTGCGAGCCGGGCGCGAGCGAGGTCTTGACCCAGGGTTTGCGGGTGAGGCCCAGATCGCGGGCCTTCCGTGCCACCAGACCGGCGCCGATCATCACATAGGGGTTCGAGGTATTGGTGCAGGAGGTGATCGCCGCAATCACCACCGAGCCGTCGGTGAGGGTGTAATCCTTGCCCTCGACCGGCACCACTTTGCGCACATCCTTCGGCGGCGCGGTGATCGCGCCGCCCTCATCGCCCATATCCAGCGCGTCGGGGCTGACATCAATGCCGCGGTAATCGGCCACGACCTTGTAGAAACTGCGGGCCGATTCGGTCAGCGGCAGATAATCCTGCGGCCGCTTCGGCCCCGAGATCGCCGGGACGATGGTGCCCATGTCGAGCTCCAGCGTGCTGGTATAGATCGGATCGTAATCGGGCCCGCGCCAGAAGCCGTTCTCTTTGGCATAGGCCTCGACCAGCGCGATGCGGGCCTCGTCGCGACCGGTATTCCTCAGATAGCGCAGCGTCTCGCCATCGATCGGGAAGAAGCCGCAGGTTGCGCCGTATTCGGGGGCCATATTGGCGATGGTGGCACGGTCGGCAAGCGGCAGGTGATCTAGCCCTTCGCCGTAAAACTCGACGAATTTGTTCACCACGCCGTGTTTTCTGAGCATCGCCACGACCTTCAGCACCAGATCGGTCGCGGTGGTGCCTTCGACCATTTTCCCGGTCAGTCTGAAGCCGACCACTTCCGGGATCAGCATCGACACCGGCTGGCCCAGCATCGCCGCCTCGGCCTCGATCCCGCCGACGCCCCAGCCCAGAACGGCGAGGCCATTGACCATGGTGGTGTGGCTGTCGGTTCCGACCAGCGTGTCCGGGTAGGCCACCAGCTCGCCATTCTGGTCTGTGTCGGTCCAGATTGTCTGGGCCAGATATTCCAGATTGACCTGGTGACAGATGCCGGTGCCGGGCGGCACGACGCGGAAATTGTTGAACGCCTTCTGCCCCCATTTGAGGAAGGTGTAGCGTTCCATATTGCGCTCATATTCCAGGTCGACATTCATCTGGAAAGCGCGGGGATTGCCGAATTCGTCGATCATCACCGAATGGTCGATCACCAGATCGACCGGGTTCAGCGGGTTGATCTTTTGCGCGTCACCGCCCAGCCCGATGATCCCGTCCCGCATTGCGGCGAGGTCCACCACCGCCGGCACACCGGTGAAATCCTGCATCAGCACGCGGGCCGGGCGGTAGGCGATCTCGATCGGATTCCGCCCGCCCTGGGCGCCCCAGGTCGAAAACGCGCGGATATCATCGCTGGTGACGGTCTTGCCGTCCTCAAAACGCAGCATGTTCTCAAGCACCACTTTCAGCGAGGCGGGCAGGCGCGAGAAATCCCCAAGTCCGGCCGCCTGTGCCGCCGGGATCGAATAATAGCTGACGGTCTGGCCCCCCGCGCTCAGGGTTTTACGGGTTTTCTGGCTGTCATGTCCGACGGTGACGGTCATGTCTTCGCTCCTTGAAAAACTGGCGTGGCATCTTGCGGCTGCGGCGGGCGAGGCGGTGCCCGGGGGTGTCAGGAACTATGTATGCAGTCGTATACCAAATTTCCAGACCCCGGAGATGACGCGTTCCACAGCCAGAGCCGCAGGTCAGGCCCGGGATCGCTGGCCCGCCCCTTGAGGGCCTGCCCGTCCCGGGACCCGGGGCGCGGAGACAGGACCCGGGGGGGGCTGCAATGGCGGAAACGGCGGCAAAGGGGGCAGAAACGCCGGCGAAACTGCATTGCGATTGCAGCATGGCGGGGCCGGCGAGGGAAGGGGAAAACGGTCCGGCACGCGGAAGATTGCAGGCAATCGCAAAACCTTGATTGGCAGGCAGGGGGTCGGTTTCCTATACAGGGTTGAATACAGGGACGGGCGGGGTCCGGGCAATGCCCCGATATCCGCTGACGCCAGCCGGGAAAGACATGAGATGCGACATTTGCTCAGCGCCGCCTGCGGCCTGGTTCTGACCTGCGCGCTTGCAGGTCCGGGCGCCGCCGAAGACCTGGCAGAAAAGGCGGCGCCTCTGGCCGCCGGTGCCGGCCCGGTGGTGGTCGAACTCTTTACCTCGCAAGGCTGTGTTTCCTGCCCGCCGGCGGATGAGTTTTTCGCAAGCCTCACCAAAGACAAGCGTGTGATCGCGCTTTCGCTGCATGTCGATTACTGGGATTACATCGGCTGGGAAGACAGTTTCGGTTCGGCGGCGTTCACTGAGCGGCAAAAGGAATATGCCCGCACCATCGGATCACGCACGATCTATACGCCGCAATTCATCATCGGCGGTGTCGAACGAATCGAGGGCTTTGATCCGGAAGCGACGCTGAAGGCACTGGCCGATCACGTTGCCGCCAAAAGCCCGGTGACGCTGGTGGTCACGCGTGACGGCGACAACCTGGTGATCCGCGCCAAAGCCGACCCGCCGCTGGAGGCCCCGGCCCGGGTCGAGCTTGCGCGCTATATGCCCGAGGCAACGGTCGATATCGAGCGCGGCGAAAACGCCGGCAAGATCGTGACCTACCGCAATATCGTGACCGAATGGGAGAGCCTTGGCGACTGGGCCGGGCAGGAGCCGCTTGAGGTCAGCATCCCGATCACCGGTAGCAATCCTGCGGTGGTGTTCATTCAGGATGTCAGTGGCAAAGGGGCCAAAGCGGCAGGGCCGGGGCAGATCTTTGCGGCTGCGGTGACCCCCTGAGCCAGATCAGATCCGGGCTCTGTCTCCTGGTTGCTGCCGGAGCACGGGACGGGTCTGTCCCGGCAACCGTTATTTCAGGAAAAGCCAGACATTCTGCAGGCTTTGCCATTGTCAGAAATCAGCTTAAGCGGGTTATTCCGCATGTGATTGTCGCTGGTAATCCGTGACCGGTCCGCCCGTCATTTTATCGCAGCAAGCGGCGGCGGGATCATTCCAGTCCTGGGCATCAATCTGGTACAGGACCCAAAAGCGGCAGGAAAGAAACCAGGCAGAAAAGGCCCCGGGTCAGGTTTCGGCATCCGGCGACGGCAGTCTGGCGCCCCCGTGTTTCCAGCGTTTGTGGATCCAGAACCACTGGCCGGGATAGCGGCGCACCAGCGCCTCAAGGCTGTTATTCAGCGCCTGGGTCATGGTGACCGGGTCACTATGTGGGATCGGGTCCTCCACGATGACCTGGAAGGACAGCCCGTCCTGCTGGCGCACCGCATAGACCGGCACGCAAAGCGCATCATATTTCAGCGCGAGCTCTGCTGCCGAAAGCGCGGTCTGCGCCTCATGGCCGAAGAAACCCAGAAGCGGCGCGCGGGTCATATGCTGGTCGATCAGCATCCCGAGCATGCCGCCCTGGCGCAGGAATTTCACCATCTGCCCCAGACCCTCGCGTCCGCGCGGGAAAAGCGGTGTGCCAATGGTCGAAATCGCCCTGAGGTAATGTTCGTTGAAATAGCGGTTCGACATATTCATGTAGAGCGCGCCGACCGGAAAGCCGCGTGCGATCAGGGCGGCGCGGGTGGCGTCATAATTGCCGAAATGCGCGGTGACGAGGATCACGGGGCGGTTCGTGCGGCGGGCTTCCTCCAGCGCGGCGACGCCTGCGCCGGTCAGCGGCAATCCGGCGGCGCGGGCGATGAATTCCTCGCCTGAATAGATCTCGATCAGGGTGCGGCCGACATTGTCGGGCACGTCGCGGACGATTTTCTCGACCTCGGCCTTTGGCAGATCCGGCATCACGAGTGCCAGATTGCTCCGGATGCGGCGGCGGTAGCCGGCCAGTGGCGCGATCACGCCCGAGACGATCCTGCCGCAGAGCGGTACCCGGATGCGGTAAGGCAGCCGCTTCAGGCTCCAGATCAGCGCCCGGAACAGGCGGTCCTGCAGCCAGTGGCGTGGATTTGCCTCTTGTTTCTCGCTCATCATTCAGCCCGTTTGCAATCCCGGATCAGCGCCTGAGCAGGCGCGTTTCCCGGTGCCAGACATAGAGACCGGCCCCCACGATCACAAGCGCGCCGGTCACGGTCCAGAAATCGGGATATTCCGAGAAGAAAAGCGCCCCCCAGAGCGTGGCGAAAACCACACCGATATAGGTGAAGGGCGCGACGGTTCCGGCCTCGGCAATCGAGAGCGAGCGGATCATCAGCACCTGGCCCAGCGTGCCGATACAGCCGACAAAGACGAAAAGCGGCAGATCGGCAGCCGCGACCGGCACCCAGTTTGTGGGCAGAAAGACCGTGAAGGCCAGCGTCCCGAAGAGCCCGCCCCAGAGCATCGCCGTCCAGACCGGCTCATATTGGCCGATGCGCCGGGTCAGGAGCGAATTGGCCGCGAAAGAGACGGCTGCGGCAAGCGGCATCAGCGCCCACCAGGTGAACACGCCGCCGCCGGGGCGCACAGTGATCACGGCCCCGACCAGCGCCACGCAGATGGCAAGGATCCGCTTTGGGCCGAGCCTTTCGCCCAGAAACAGCGCAGCCCCAAGGGTGACAAGAACCGGGCTCGTGTCGGTGAGCGCGGTCGCTTCTGCGAGGCCGATGTAATTCAGCGAGGTGAAGAACAGCGCGGCCGTCGAGACCTGGAAAAACGCCCGCAGCACATGCAGGCCAGGATAAGAGGTGCGCCACATGATCAGCGTCCGCCCCCTCAGGATCAGAACGACGATCAGCACCTGGCCGAGAAAACGCGCCCAGATCACCTGCGGCGCCGGATAGCGCTGCAACAGGCCCTTGGCGCTCGCATCGAGCAGGGTGAAAGCGAGGATTGCGAGGATCATCAGCAGGATGCCTCGCGCGGGGTTCTGCGCAGTTTGCATGATGCCTGCGACGCTACCTGGCTGCCGGGGAAGAGACAAGAGAGGATGGCTGGCCCGGAGCCCATCTGGCGGGCTGGAATGCGGCTGGTTCAGAGCGGGCCCGTGGTGGCCTTCTCATAAGACAAAGGTCGGGAAGGCGAGGCAGGGGAGCGGAGTATTCCCGATGGGTCTGCGCCACTTGCATAGGGTCTGGCCGGAGCTGCAGGAAATGGGGCATGGGCTGCGCTGATTTTCAGGTGACGGGGTAGGTGGAATTGAGGCACCTCCTCCCGGCCGGGAGGAGCGTGCGGAGCGTAGTCTCGGTCGGGAGGAAGACCCGCATATGGATGCCCGAGGCGTGCGAGGGGCTCTGCTTCCACAATATGAGATGCGGCTGCGTGAGGTGCCGGGGGCTTGCGGCGCGGCCATGACAGAGTTCCGGGCGCAGAGAAACGCAAAGCCGGGATCATCCGTCGCGGTGCCAATGGCCCGTGGAAAGGCGCATGGGGTGAGATGTGATCCGGCGCCCCCGGCGGAGGCTCCTTGCGGAAAGCATCGGGCTGTTGCTGATGGGGTTTTGCGCCCGGGGCCCTGCATGCCATGCCAGTGGCCGTGCCTGACGACCTTGTTAAGGGAGCGTGATAGTCGAACACCCTCGGGCACCGGCCGTTTTGCGGCAATAGGGCCACCCAAAGACCTGCTGCGGGTATACCCGGTCGTTTCGCGCCGCGACGGGGACATGCCCGCAGAGGAGCCGCCGGATCTTTGTAGCGGAGATTTTTGCCCGGGGTTGCGGACAGAGAGACGTTTGGCCAGAGAGGCGTTTGGTCTGAGACGGGCTTTGCCAGAAAGGCGCGTTTGGCGCTGGCGGGTCATTCCTCCTCTTCGGGTAACATCATGATCAGCTCGCCCTGGGCCTCCAGGCTGCGGGCGGCGGCGACGATTGCGCCCATCGCGGTCTCGCCGTCCTTGTCCTTGATCTTCGGCGCCTGTTCGACCTCGTCACGGATGTTTTGCGCCATGCGCTGCGAGATACAGGCGAGGATGAATTCGCCGGCGGCCTCCAGCGGCGGTTTGCCTTTGCTATAGGCGATGGCGGTGACCAGCGTGGCCTGGTCGACCAGCCGCACGACTTTTGGAATGTCTCGGCCGGTGACTCGACCGGGGAAATGCGCGAAAGTGAAGATGGCGCGGCGCACCTCTTCGGCAAAACCGGCATCCGCGTCTTCCAGGCCCTTCAACACATCTTCGCGCACCTGGGCGGGAGAGACATTGAGGATCGCCCCCACACGTTCGACCGGGCCACGGTCAAAGGCCTTTTGCGGCTGCGCGTCGATCTGGCCGAGAATGGCAATGCCGATGCGGCGCACGGTATCGGGGTCGGTATTGGCGGTTTGCGAGACGGCAAAGGCAATGCGGCGCGCGCGTTCGCCAGGGAGTTTCCCCAGAAACTCCGCCGCCTTTTGCACCGGCATTTTCGACAGGATCACGGCGGCGACCTCGATCGCTTCATTTTCAAGCACCGGAACCAGCCGTTCGGGGGGCAGCGCGCCCAGCCGTTCCCAGGGATCACCGCGCGCGCCCACGCCCACTTTGCGGCGCAGCCGGCTCGCGGTGGATTGCGAAATATGGCCATCCATCGCGTTCAGCGCACCTTCCAGCCCGCCGGGAAAGGCGAGGCCGACCGAATCCAGTTCGGTCATGAATTCCGCGATGACCTGGTCCAGCGTTTCGCGGTCGACCAGCCGCATCTGCCCCATTTGTTCGGCCAATGCGGTCTGAAGATGGTCCGGCAGCTGCGCAATCGGCAGTTCGGCCCCTTGTGCCAGCATATAGCGCACCACCACCGCTGCCTTTTCGCGCGCGCTGAGCATCCGGCGCAACCCGTTTCCCTGCGCGCTGTGGTGACCACCCGCACCCGGACGCTGGGTCGGAGTTATCCGTGCCAGCTGAACCCCATGGGACATGTACTGCCTCTCAACCTGATCTCTGGCTGATCCTGGCAAAGCTGAGTTAACCGGAGATTGTCAGCACAGGGTGTTTTCGCAAGAAATGCGGCCTGAACGGCCGGGTCGCTTAGAATTTGCCCGCGACAGCCCTGCCGCGGGCAATCTCAGTGGGGCTTTGGGCCCGTCAGCTTGCGGGCCGGATCACGCAAGAGCCACTTGCCTCATCCCAGACCGCGCCGGGCGTACAAAGGGACGCCGTGCTGTCTTTCGGTTTCATACAATCGCGCGCCGAGGCGAGGCCGGGCATCAGCATCAGGGGAAGCACGGCGATCAGTGCGGCCCCGCGCAGAGGTCTCGTCATCTTAAATCCTCCTCTGTTCCGCCGCCGGAGTGGCGACCGCCGCAGGATGCCATGAAAAAAAACCGCCCGCAGCGAAACTGCGGACGGGGGGCATAATGCGGGTCACAACTGCGACAGCTGCGCCGTATCAGGACTTATTTGCCGAAAACGCGGGCAAAAATCGTATCGACATGTTTGGTATGGTAGCCAAGGTCGAATTTCTCCTCGATCTCGGCGGGGGAGAGCGCTTTGGTCACCTCTTCATCGCCAAGAAGCTCGGTCTTGAAATCCGCGCCCTGTTCCCAGACCTTCATCGCGTTGCGCTGCACCAGACGGTAGCTGTCTTCGCGCGACACACCGGCCTGGGTCAGTGCCAGAAGCACCCGCTGCGACATCACAAGCCCTTTGAACCTGTTCATGTTTTTCAGCATGTTTTCAGGGTAGATCACCAGTTTTTCGATCACACCCGCCAGCCGGTTCAGCGCGAAATCCAGCGTCACGGTGCTGTCAGGCCCGATCGCGCGCTCGACCGAGCTGTGCGAGATGTCGCGCTCATGCCAGAGCGCCACGTTTTCCATCGCCGGCACCACCGACATGCGCACAAGCCGGGCAAGACCGGTGAGGTTTTCGGTCAGGACCGGGTTCCTCTTATGCGGCATCGCCGAGGAACCTTTCTGCCCGGGCGAGAAAAACTCTTCCGCCTCGAGCACTTCGGTCCGCTGCATATGGCGGATCTCGATGGCGATGTTTTCAATCGACGAGGCGATCACACCCAGCACCGCGAAATACATCGCATGGCGGTCGCGCGGGATCACCTGCGTCGAGACCGGCTCCGGCTCCAGCCCGAGCTTCTCGCAGACATATTCCTCGACGCGCGGGTCGATATTGGCGAATGTGCCGACTGCACCCGAAATCGCACCGGTGCGGATCTCGTCTTTCGCGGCTTTCAGACGGCGCAGGTTGCGGTCCATCTCGGCGTAAAACCGTGCGAAGGTCAGGCCCATCGTGGTCGGTTCGGCATGGATGCCATGGCTGCGGCCGATGCGGACGGTGTCCTTGTGTTCAAAGGCGCGGGTTTTCAGCGCGGCCAGAACCCGTTCGACGCCCGCGATCAGGATGTCGGAGGCGCGCACCAGCTGGATGTTCAGCGTGGTGTCGAGCACATCGGAAGAGGTCATGCCCTGATGAACAAAGCGCGCCTCATCGGCGCCGATGATCTCGGCCAGATGGGTGAGGAAGGCGATCACGTCATGTTTGGTGACGGCTTCGATCTCGTCGATCCGCGCCACGTCAAAGGCCACATCCTTTGCCTTCCAGACGGCGTTCGCATTCTCGCGCGGGATCACGCCGAGATCGGCCTGGGCGTCGCAGGCATGGGCCTCGATCTCGTACCAGATGCGGAATTTGGTCTCGGGCGACCAGATGGCGACCATTTCGGGGCGGGAATAACGCGGGATCATCACGGACCTCTGACTGGCGGCTTGGTTGGCCTTCCCTTAAAGAGCGGTCGGGGCAGGTGCAAGCAATCGCAGGAACAGATGCGCAGAAATGGCGCACAGAAATGGCAGGTCGAAATGGCAGGACGGATGTGGAAAGCCGGGGCGCTGGTGTTGAGCCTTGCGGCCGGTATGGCGCATGCGGCGGCGGACTGGGCGACGGTGCCGGATGACCGGGTCGAGACGGTGCTGGCCGCACGGACCATCGGTTTTCCGGATGGCGTGACCTGGGGGTTCTTTGCCGATGGCCGTGTCCTCTCGGGTGAGACCTGGGGGCGGTGGAGCCTCGGCGACGAGACGGTCTGCCTGTTATGGCCCGGGGCCGAGGCCGTTTGCTACCGGCTTGACGAAAAGGGCATCGACCTGCGGTTTACCCCGGTTTCTGGCGGTGCGGCGCGGGTGGGGCGCTATATCGACCTCTGACGCACGCTCTGGGCGGGTGCCGTTGGTGCCGCAGCAGCCGCAGAAAAGGCCCTGGAATACGCGGCGGCTTGCAGCGATTCCTTAACTTCTGGGCTTCAGTCTCCGGGGAAGGACCCTATGGCGACTGAAGGAGCCGGCGATGAGACTGCTGCTGCGACCAGAGGACCGGAGCGACCGACACGACCGGAAAACCTCTCCCTGCGGCCAGGTCTTTGCTTCGGGCGGCATTCATCGCGCCATGTCGCAACGGGCGCCGGGGCAGGGTGGATCCACCCTGGCAGACACCGGCCCGAAGACACTGGTCGAGGCTGGCCTGACACAAATGCCCGCGACCGCCTGGCGGGTGCCCGGTTTCACCGGGCCCGCGCGGCTGAGCCGCAGTGACTGGCTGATCCGGGCCTTTGCATTGCTCGCCCGATCCGGGCATCCTGCGCTGAATATTGCGGTTCTCTGTGATTGCCCGGGGGCATCAAGGGCCGGGTTTTACGGGTTCTTCCCCGATCTGGCGGCCTATCGTCTCGAAGTGATTGCGCTGTGGGAGCGGACCTCGCAACAGCCGGTTCTGTCTCTCGCCCCGGCTGAAAGCGGCGCCCCCCGGCTCGCTTTGGCGCGCCTGCTGGAACTGGCGGATGAGGCCATTGCTCCCCCCTCCGCCGCAATCAGAGACGGTGACCCCGATGCGCCTTGTGCCGTGATGATCGAACGCGCGATTCGCGACTGGGCGCGGTGTGATGCCCTGGTGGCGGCGGCGCTTGCGCGTGTTGATGGCTGGCGGCTTGCGCAGGTGCAGGATCTGCTGGTGAGCGCAGGCCTGTCACAGCGCCGCGCGGCAGAGCGGGCAGCGGTTTTCTACGCGGCCCGGCTTGGCTTTGACCGGCTGCGCGACAGTACCGATATTGTCGCGGCGCCGCCGATGCGGGCGCTGGCACTGGCCATTCTCGGCGGTCGGGACATCGGCAGGGTGATGCCGATGTGCTGAGCCCGCCCGGTGCGGCATTCGGGGATGGTGGCCAGGTGATGGGTGCAAATTGATCCGCGTGTTGCCCGCTTTCGGACGGTAAGCAGGTCCGGGCCGAATTGCCTGCAAAACCCGGAACAATGCCATGATTGTGCCGGTTTCAGGTCTTTTCCCAGGCGCATTCCTGCCGCCTGACATTCCGGCAGGAGGGGCCCTGAGCAGGGGGGCGTCCGGGGCGTGAGTTGTGCAAGGGCCGGGGCCGCTGGTGTGGTTTCGCGATTTATGTGAGCGACGGATTTAAAGATGATGAAAAGTGACAGTGATGAGTCCCGTCCGGCAATCTGGGCAGAGGGCAGTCAGAAGCCCCCGTTCGAGCCGCGCGCTTTTGCCCGCGTCGCCCTGAAGATCGGGCGCGAGACTGTTTCTGGCATCCTTGCGCGCTGTGGCAGCAGTGCCAAGGATTTCGGCGGCGATCTGCGCGCCGGAAGATTGCGGATCCCCGAAGAGCGGCTCGGCCATACCGGTCGCTTTCTGCCTTCGGCGTCCGGCACCGGGCGCGCGGTTCTGGGCGGGGCCGGAATTCTGCACCGCGCGTCAGAGCTTACCCGGCCCAATGCTTTTGTCCGCGCGCCAAAAGACATTGACGCCGCCTATCGCGACCTGTTTCGGGGGCGCGTCGCGCCTGCCGGGGCCGCGCCCCTGGCGCAGGCCACAGCTCTCACCACGCCCCTCTGTACAGATCAGGCTGCGGCGGTGGCAGGGCAGTCTGAGACTGCCGGGGCGCCGCCCTTGACGGATGAGCTTGCCGCGATCCGGGATATGCTGCGCAACCCGCAGCAGGATGCGGCGGAGACCGCGAGAATACCGGGCCGCGCTGACGGCGTTCCGGAACAATTGCCCGGGACAAGCGCAGAGAGCATCTCTTTGACACGCAGCTTGCGCCATGCGGCGGGGGAAGGGGCTGCGCTCATCCTCGGCTGCTGGATGATCGCTTTCGCGTTACCCTATGGTGCGATCCGTGCCGGGCTCGCCCATTTCAGGGGCGAAGACCTGCGCAAGATCCGCAGCCGCAGCGAATAATCCGCAGACTTTGCAGCGAGGGGCGTCTCCCCGACGCCGGTCAATGCACCGCTGCCAGCAAGGCGGCATGTTCGTCCGCCGTCACCGTATCGGCCCGGACCAGCCAGGTATGGATCGCAAACACCACCGCCCTGGTGACCGGCAGCCGGATCAGGGCCTGCTTCTCGCAGCGGATATAGCGGTGCTCTTGTGGCCGTGGGCGCGGCTGGCTTTCGGGGCGCGGCTGATGCAGCTCCGGATCGTCATAGGTCAGGTAATTCATCCGCCAGAGCGGCTGTTCCGGCCGGATCGCATCAAAAAGCCGCTGCACCCCCCGGGCGAGGCGCTCATCATAGGGCTCGACCGGCTCATGGATGCGCAAAAGCGAGCGGCCGATCTTTTGCGAGAGCGTCCAGCCCGCCGGGAAACACAAAAGCGCGCCGGTCAGGCGATGGCTGTCCTCGCCGGTCTCTAAAATGCAGAGATCCTCCTGCACCAGCCGCCCGAGCGTCAGCAGCGGCTGGTCAGGTTCAGGGCGGATCGTGACGCCATCGGGGCGCGTGATCGCAGCACCATCCGCCGAAAACCGATAGCCCGGATCGCGAGCCAACCGCGCCAGGACCATGTCATAAAGCTCGCGCGCGGAAGGTTCTGCCTCGGGCAAAAGCGCATGGACGCGGTCGGGGATATCAGTGATCAGCGTGTCGCGCCGCGCCATCTGGCCGGCGAAAGCCTCGTCGCGCGCGATCCAGCTGTCATCGGTCAGGGGCTGGATGCCAGGCAGGCGGCTGCTGCGCGGATCCATCCAGGGCAAAAAGGGCAGGCGGGTCTGCAGGATGGCGGGATCGGCTGTCACTGTCATGTCGGTCTCTAAGGGGTATTGCCGCAGACCCTAATCCGGCTGGCCGCGCCAGGGCAAGGGCAGAGCCGGACGAGGAACCGTCCAAAGAAAAAGGCCGCCCCCGAAGGTGCGGCCCGTTCTCATCGACTCACAGGAAGATCAGAGCTCGTCCAGAGCCTCGACCGCCTTTTGCAGATCGTCTTTCGAGACGTCTTTCTCGGTCACTTTCGCGAGGCCGACGATGTGATCGACAACCTTGTCTTCGAAGATCGGTGCGCGCAGCTGCTGCTGGATCTGCGGGTTCTTCTGCACGAATTCGAAATAGGCGCGCTCCTGGCCCGGATACTGGCGGGCAGTCTGGATCACGGCCTGGGTCATCTCGGCATCGGACACGGTGACCTCAGCCTTGCGGCCGATTTCTGCGAGCAGGAGGCCCAGACGCACGCGGCGCTCGGCGAGCTTCTTATGCTCGTCGGTTGCTTCGATATTGCCGTGGTTATGGCCATGCTCTTCCGGGTGCTCTTCATGCCAGAGCTGATGCGCGATCTGGCTGGCTTCCGCCTCGACCAGTTTCGACGGCAGCTCGAACGACACGAGACCATCCAGCTGGTCCAGCAGGGCACGTTTCAGAACGGCGCGCGAAGCACCTTTATATTCGGCTTCGAGACGCTCACCGATCTGGGTTTTCAGACCTGCAAGATCTTCGGCGCCGAATTTCTTCGCCAGCTCGTCGTCGATCTCGGCGGCTTTCGGCGCCTTGACCTCATGCACGGTGCATTTGAAGAGGGCTTCTTTGCCGGCCAGATGTGCCGCGCCATATTCGGCCGGGAAGGTCACTTTGACCTCAACCTCGTCACCGGCTTTGGCACCGGTCAGCTGATCCTCGAAACCGGGGATGAAGCTGTTCGAGCCCAGAACCAGCGGATAGCCTTCGCCCTTGCCGCCCTCGAAAGCTTCGCCATCGACGAAACCTTCAAAATCGATCACGACCTGATCGCCCTCTTTGGCTTTCGAGCCTTTCTTGCGGGCTTCGAAATCTTTCGCATTGTCGGCGAGGTTTTTCAGCGCTTCGTCCACATCGGATTCGGCGGCCTTCACGACCAGCTTTTCCAGTTCGACTTTCGCGGTGTCGAGTTCCGGGATCTCGGGCAGGGTCTCATAGGCGACCTCGACCACGACGTCCTTCTCGGGCGACCAGCTTTCGCCGCCTGCCATCTTGACTTCGGGCTGCAGCGCCGGGCGGTCGCCGGTTGCCTCGAAATGGTCCTTCATGGCACCATCGACGGCATCCTGCATTGCTTCGCCCATCAGGCGGTCGCCAAACTGCTTGCGCAGAATCGCCAGCGGCACCTTTCCCTTGCGGAAGCCCTTGATTTCAATGTCGGGCTGCGCTTCGAGCAGCTTTTCCTGCACTTTCGCATCCAGCTCTGCCGCGGTCACCGTGATGGTATAGCCGCGCTTCAGGCCGTCTTTCAGGGTCTCGGTGACCTGCATCTGTTTACCTTCCCAATCCTCAAATGGTGCGGGTGGAGGGACTTGAACCCCCACGCCGTAAGGCGCCGGAACCTAAATCCGGTGCGTCTGCCAATTCCGCCACACCCGCATCGCTCATGTTCTTCCAGGATAACGAAACGGGGACCAGACCCTGATGTGACAGGCCGGCCCCCGCATATGCCCGGAAAATCCGCGCCCTTCTAGCAAAGGCTCGATTGGGATGCGAGCGGAAAATCATCGCGACAATCCAGCCGGAAGACGGACATTCCTGCCACAAAACCGGTGCATCTGGCGGCAAAAGCCTGGAAATAAGCGCAGCCCTGACCAATTCCTGCCATAGTTCGGGGCAAAACTGGGCCGGATAGCGCGAAGATCAGGGATTGAGACCATGATGATCGAAAGCCTCCTCAGCGTTGAAACCGGCCTTCCGGCTGTCGAAGCCACCGCAGAGACCGGTCTTACGGTCGGCACCACTGTCCTCACCCTTGAGGGTGATTTGCCGGTTCAGTTTCTCGCCCCGGGTGACCATGTTATCACCCGGTCCGGCGCTAAAGTTCTGAAATCGATCAAAGTTTCGGTGATGCGCGATGCCGGTATGATCCGCGTCAACGCGTCGGCGCTTGGCCATGACCGCCCGGAAGCCGATTGCTTCCTTGCGCCGGGCCAGAAAATCATGCTGCGCGACTGGCGCGCCCGGGCCCTTTATGGTCAGGACGTTGCCATGATCGAGGCACGGCGCCTGTGCGACGGCGATTACATCCGCTTTGAGACAGTGTCGGAGATCCGCCTTTTCACGCTGGCCTTTGATGGCGACGAAATCATCTATGCAAATGGCATGGAACTGCATTGTGCCGGGGCCCCGGTCACCGCCTGATCCGTGCTCCTGGTTTAAAGGCGCCGCGCCCTGGCCTGCCGCGCTTTGCCATGTCACCCTGACACAAAGACGCCTGCCGGAGGCGACCCGAAGGCGGCCAGAGGCTCCCTCCACCGCCCTGTCGCGCTGAGAACCTTTGGCAGCGCCTCAGGCAGATCTTCCGCGATCAGCCCCGGACCAAAGCTGCGCGCCGCTTCTACATGAAGCCAGGCGCCGAGACAGGCGGCTTCAAATGCACCGATCCCGCGCGCCAGCACTCCGGTGATGATCCCGGCAAGGACGTCCCCTGATCCTGCTGTCGCGAGCCAGGGCGCCTCTCGTCCATAGGCTGCCGAATTGATGACCACGGCGCCAGCAGGATCGGCGATCACAGTGTCGCGCCCCTTCAGCAAAACGATACAACCCGCCTGCCGCGCCGCCGCGCGCGCGGCGTCTATGCGCGAACAGGCTGGTGCCGGGCCGGGTGGTGCCGTCAGTTGCGCTGCAATTTCGGGAAAGAGACGCGCGAATTCGCCACCATGCGGAGTCAGAACCGTATCCTTATGCAATCGCGCAAAGAGGTCGGGATGGCCTGCCAGCAGGGTCAGTGCATCTGCATCCAGCACCGCAGGCCGACCGGTGTCCAGCACCGCCCGAAGCAGCCCGGCCTCGCGAGAACCGGTCCCAAGGGCAGGGCCAATACAAAGCGCGTTGATCCGCGGGTCTTCAAGCAAAGCGGACAGGGCCGCAGCATCGGCGACCGGTGACAGCATGATCGCATCAAGCCGCGCCGCGTTCTCGGCCATTGCCTCCGGCGGGCTTGCCAGGGTCACAAGGCCTGCACCGATCCGCAACGCGCTGCGGGCCGAAAGCCGCGCCGCACCGCTGCGCCCGGCGGCCCCGCCTGCGACCAGCGCATGGCCATGGCTGAATTTATGGCCGCCGGTGTCTTGCCAGCCCTTGTCGAGCCTGCCTTTCCTGCCCGAAAATCCCGGGCGTAGGCTGCGGCCATCTTCGATCCGGATCAGCGCAGACATGTCATATTCCCCGTGCCTGCCGTTGGTATAACTGCGGCGAAAAAGCCGTGACGGCGCCTGCGGATCCAGCCCGATATCGCAGCAGACAAGCCTGCCGGAAAAGGAGGGGCCGTCTGCGAGAAAATGGCCGCATTTGAAAAAGCCGAAGGTGACGGTCAGGTCGACAGCGATCAGGTTGCCGAAGGCCTTACCGCTGTCAGCACAAAGCCCCGAGGGAAGATCGACTGCGAGTGAAAGTACCTCTGCCAGCGCCACTGCTTCGCTGAGCTTTTCCAGCGCGGTGAGCATCGCCCCGGATATCGGGCGCGAGATGCCAGTCCCGAGCAGGGCATCCACCACCAGATCGGGCCTGGCATCCCAGGGATCGCAGGCGGCAGGGTCCCGGATCGGGCCGAGTTGCAGCCAGCGGTCGCGGTTGATGCGCGCATCCGCCGGCAGGCGTGCCGGATCGCCGGTCAGAAAGACATCAACGCTCCAGCCCTGATCATGCAGCAGCCGCGCGATGACAAACCCATCGCCGCCATTATTGCCCGGGCCGCAGAAGATCATGGCACGCCCCGACAGCGGTCGCGCGGCGGGCCATGAGGCGATAATCGCATCAACCACCGCCTGACCGGCGCGCTCCATCAGTTCCAGCCCGGTGACCGCTCCCGAGGCAATGGCGTCATTTTCAACCGCCCTCATCTGCGCCGAGGTCAGAACTATGCTCATTTTTTGCCTGTTTGCTGCATGGGCGTTCCAGCGTCGCCTGTTTTTGTGACTGTGTGCTTAATTATTGTGCATGTCGCGCGAATTTCCGCCCGGCTTGCGCGCTTGCCGGGGCATCGCGATTGCCCGTCTGATGCGAAAATGGTCGATGGTCAGAGACAAGAACGGAGGAGTCGGCGGATGAAGAAGGTTGAGGCGATCATCAAGCCCTTCAAACTTGATGAGGTCAAGGAAGCCCTGCAGGAAGCCGGAATCCAGGGGCTCTCGGTCACCGAGGTCAAAGGATTCGGTCGCCAGAAGGGCCATACCGAGCTTTATCGCGGGGCCGAATATGTTGTCGACTTCCTGCCCAAGGTGAAGATCGAAGTGATCCTGGCGGATGACATGGTCGAGGCGGCCGTCGAGGCCATCGTTTCGGCCGCGCGCACCGACAAGATCGGCGACGGCAAGATCTTTGTCTCTCCGGTCGAACAGGCGATCCGCATCCGCACCGGCGAAACCGGCGATGATGCGATCTGACCCGATGATCTGATCCGGCGATCTGATCATACGAATTTCCGAATACGGGCAGGCGCAGACGGCGCGGGCCCGGCGAGTGTTAACCCTGAACGAAAGGCAGTCAGATGAGCGCGGTTGCGAAGGCTCTCAAACTGATCAAGGACGAGGAAGTCGAATATGTCGACGTCCGCTTCACCGACCCGAAAGGCAAGCTCCAGCATGTCACGCTGGTTGTTGATCTGATTGATGAAGACTGGTTCGAAGAAGGCTTCATGTTCGACGGCTCGTCGATCGCGGGCTGGAAGTCGATTGATCAGTCCGACATGAAACTGATTCCGGATCCGACCTCGATCTATCTCGACCCCTTCTATGCCGAGAAAACGCTCGCGGTGCATTGCAACGTGGTCGAACCCGACACCAACGAGGCCTATGACCGTTGCCCGCGTCAGACCGCGACCAAGGCAGAGGCCTATCTGAAAGCCACGGGGATTGGCGATACGGCTTTCTTCGGCCCGGAAGCTGAATTCTTCATCTTCGACGACGTGCGCTATTCGATCACGCCGCAGAAGGTGTCGTTCCAGATCGACGCCGAGGCGGCTGCCTGGAATACCGATGCCGAAATCGAAGGTGGCAACCTCGCCCATCGCGCCGGCCATAAAGGCGGCTACTTCCCGGTCAATCCGGTGGATGAGGCCCAGGACCTGCGCGGCGAGATGCTCTCGACCATGAAGCGTATGGGCATGAAGGTCGACAAGCATCACCATGAGGTCGCCACCTGCCAGCACGAGCTGGGGATGATCTTCGGTGGTCTGGTCGAACAGGCCGACAACATGCAGAAATACAAGTATGTGATCCACAATGTGGCGCATGCTTACGGCAAGACCGTGACCTTCATGCCAAAACCCATGAAGGGTGACAACGGCTCGGGGATGCATGTGAACATGTCGATCTGGAAGAACGGCAAGCCGCTCTTCGCAGGCGATAAATATGCTGACCTGTCACAGGAAGCCCTGTGGTTCATCGGCGGCATCCTGAAGCATGCGAAAGCGCTGAACGCGCTGACCAACCCGTCGACCAACAGCTACAAGCGTCTGATCCCGGGCTTTGAAGCACCGGTTCTGCGGGCATATTCGGCCCGCAACCGCTCGGGCTGCGTTCGTATTCCGTGGACGGAATCGCCGAAGGCAAAGCGTGTCGAAGCGCGTTTCCCCGATCCGGTCGCGAACCCCTATCTGGCGTTTGCAGCGCTGCTGATGGCTGGCCTTGACGGCATCAGGAACAAGATAGATCCGGGCCCGGCATCGGATAAAGACCTCTACGACCTGCCGCCCGAAGAACTGGCCGCGATCCCGACCGTTTGCGGCTCGCTTCGTGAGGCTCTGGAAGAGCTGGAAAAGGACATGGACTTCCTGGTCGCAGGCGATGTGTTCACCAAAGACCAGCTGCAATCCTATATCGCCCTGAAATGGGAAGAGGTTTATGCCTATGAGCATACGCCGCACCCGATTGAATATGCGATGTATTATTCCTGCTGATCGGCGGGAACGAATTGGAAAGGGCGGCCTTCTGGCCGCCCTTTTTTCTTTGGTCTGCTGTGTTTGCCTGCCTCGTTTCTGTGTTGTGCGGGGTCAGTGCGCGTTCATCTCGGAGACGATCTCTGCCCCGCTGAGACCGGCCGGATAATAGGTGGGCCAGTTGGTCAGCTCTTTCAGCAGTTCTGCACGGTCATCGCCGAAATAGAGATGGAAATGCCCGGATTTTTCGGGGGCGATGATATGGTCGCTGAACTGGATGAAGCCTGGCGCCTGCGCATCGCCGGCGGTCTTTCTGAAGATGAAGCGAACACCCCGATTGCCCTTTTCATAGGACAGGATCTCATAACCATCCGCGGCATAGGTGCCGGTTGCCGCGCCTTCAGCGGTCTGGAAGGTGATCTGGTCGCCGGTGATGGTGATGCGGTCGGTTTCGGTGGCATAGCCAGTCTCGTAATAGGCTTTGTATTCTGCCGCAGATTTGTCGCCATGCGCGGCCTTTTCAGCCATAACAGGGTCAAGCGTGCCGTCTTTCAGCAGCGGATAGACCGATTGCCAGTCGCCTTCCCAATCCGAAAGCGCGCGGTCGCCGATCTGGCTGTCTTCGAAGTATCCCTTGTAAATCTGGCTCTTCGCCTCGTCATGGCTGTGGGAATGGTCATGCGAATGGTCATGATCTTTCTTTGCAGTATCGGCCATGGCAAGCGAAAGCGAGGCGGTGAAAGCAAGCACGCCGAGGAGCAGCGGGCGGTGAAGGAGGGTGGCCATGGTCTTTATCCCCTGGATCGGGCGGAAGGCTCCGCGATTCGTTATGTGATAGTATAACTATTTTTGACTAACGAGGAGCACAGGGCAGGGCAAGGGAAACCTGCCGGCCGGGGCAGGGATCCGCCGCAGGGATCCGCGAATGAAAAAGGCCGCGCCCGGTGGGGCGCGGCCTTTCGATCCGGAGATCCGGATTTGATTATTCGTCTTCCGACGCGGCAGAGCCCATCTCGTCGAACAGCTCGGAGATCTCGAATTCCGCCTGGGCTTCCGCCTCGGCTGCGAGTTCCTGGACCGACTTGCCCGAAGCCTGCAGAGCAGCTTCTTCGACCGAACGGGCCACGTTCACCGAAACGCTGACCGAAACTTCCGGATGCAGCACGACGGTGATCGGGTGGATGCCGAGATACTTGATCGGCTGGTCCTGTGCGACCTGGCCACGGGCGATGGTGTAGCCCGCAGCGGTAGCCGCTTCGGATACGTCACGACCGGTGACCGAACCGTAAAGCGCGCCCGATTCGGAGGCCGAACGGATCACGATGAAGGTCTGACCGTCGATCTTTGCAGCGGCGGCTTCGGCTTCTTTTTTGGTCTCGAGGTTGTCGGCTTCGAGCTGCGACTTGCGCGCCTCGAAGGACTTGATGTTGGCCTCATTGGCGCGCAGCGCCTTGCCTTGCGGCAGGAGGTAGTTGCGGGCATAGCCCGGCTTGACGTTGACGACTTCGCCCATCTGGCCGAGTTTCGCCACGCGCTGGAGCAGGATCACTTGCATGGTTCGGTGCTCCTCACTTCACGGCATAGGGGAGAAGCGCGAGGAAACGTGCGCGCTTGATGGCCCGTGCCAGTTCACGCTGTTTCTTCGCCGAGACGGCGGTGATGCGCGACGGAACGATCTTGCCGCGCTCGGATACGTAGCGCTGCAGGAGACGGGTGTCTTTGTAGTCGATTGCCGGTGCATTGTCGCCCGAGAAGGGGCAAACCTTGCGGCGGCGGAAAAACGGTTTATTCGCCATGGTTTATGGACCTTTCTTCAGGCGTTGATCAGCGACGCTCGCGGCGTTCGTAACCGCCACGGTCGCCGCCTTCGCGGTCGCCACGGCCTTCACGCTCGTCACGTTTCTGCATCTGAACCGAGGGGCCTTCGGTATGCTTATCGACCTTGATGGTCAGGATACGCATCACGTCGTCATGCAGACGCATCAGACGTTCCATTTCCTGCACTGCAGCAGCCGGAGCATCCGACTTCAGCAGGGTGAAATGGCCCTTGCGGTTCTTGTTGATCTTATAGGCCATCGTTTTGACGCCCCAGTACTCGTGCTCGACGACTTTGCCGCCGTTATCTGCGAGAACCGTGGAGAAATGTTCGATGAGGCCTTCGGCCTGCGCGTTGGAGAGATCCTGGCGCGCGATGAAGACATGCTCGTAAAGCGGCATGAGGCTTCCTTGCTGACAGGGCGGCTTCATAGGACGGGCAAAGACCTTTCCGGGCCCGTCCACGAGAGGCTACGCCGGTTCATGGGTATTCGGAAAGGATGGGGCCTTATACAGGGAAAGCAGATGGGCGCAAGGACGAAGGGCGGCAGCCGGGACAATGGCAAAAGCCCGCCGTTCACGGAAGGTCTGGCGGAATTGTGACTGTTCACAGGTGCAGGGATGCTGTTCGCTCCTGCCGGATTGTGCGGCTGCAGCATGACCGGCAGTCTCGCACCATCTTAAGTCCATTCATGGAGACAGGTATGAACCGTCCGCTTTCTTTCGCTCTTGCCGCCGCCCTGGCTGCTTTCACCGCCCCCGCTTTTGCAGAAGCCGTGAAGTACAATGTCGATCCGGGGCACAGCCAGATCCTTTTCAGCTATAATCACCTTGGTTTCTCGACCAATTACGGCATGTTCTCGGGCTTTGACGGCGTGGTGAATTTCGACGCGGATGCACCGGCGGAATCGTCGGTGGAAGTGTCTTTCCCGGTTTCGACCCTGATCACCGGTTTCCAGGCGCGCTATGATCACTTCATGACCGCCGATTTCTTCAATGCCGAAGTGAACAAGGACGTGACCTTCAAATCGACCTCGATCGAGGTGACCGGCGAGAAGACCGCGAAGATCACCGGCGACCTGACGCTGAACGGTGTGACGAAATCGGTGGTGCTTGACACCGTGCTGAACCAGGCCGGCGAGCATCCGATGGAGAAAAAGCCGTGGATCGGTCTGACCGCGACCACCACGCTGATCCGGTCGGAATACGGCCTGGGCATGGTGGCGCCCTTTGTCAGCGACGAAGTGCCGGTGACGATCAACCTCGAGGCCGGCAAGGCTGACTGACCGGTTTCGACGCAGGAAGATATCAGGCCGTCCGGAGAGATCCGGGCGGCCTTTTTCTATGGCGGTCTGGGAGGCTTCCGGCGGGAGTATTCTTCGCACGAGGAAGTTGCGGCTTGTGTGTTTTGCGAAAACCCGGGGGCGTACAAATACGCGCGCCCGTGGAGGAGGGCGCGCGTATAAATTGGACGGCGGGGGTCTGTCAGTTCTGGCGTCTGGCGGTCAGCTCGATGGTGACGAGGACCGGGAAGCCGACCTGGGATTCGTCGCCGAAGCTGGTACCCATGCCGAAATCACGGCGATCGATGGTGGTTTCGCCTTTCATCACGGCGGTATCGCCGGTGATCGTTAGGGTGAAGGGCAGGCTGACCGGTTTCACCTGGCCGCGCAGATCAAGCGTGCCTTCGGCGATATAAGCCGTGCCTTCGGGGCGGATGGTTGCGGTGAAGGTGGCACCGGGATGGTTGGCCACGTCGAAGAAATCGGCACCTTTCGCCTGGTCGGAGACCGAGCCGAGGCTGAGGCTTGTGGTGTCGATCTTTACGGTGACGGTGCCGTTGCGGCCTTCGGTCGGGGTTTCCTCGAAGATGATATCGGCGGACCAGGTGGCGAACTGGCCTGCCACGGCGCTGCCCATTTGTTGCACCGAAAGCGCGAGGCTGCCGCTTTCCACCTGCCAGGTGTTGGCGCCGGTGTCGGCGGGGGTCGCAGGCTGCGATTGCGTATCCGGGGTGGGGGCAGAGGCTACAGCCGTATTGGGCAGGGTGGTAGCGGGGCGGCTGATCTCCCATGCGGCAAAGCCGGCGGCGGCCCAGAGCAGGAGCGCGGCCAGGACAGGCGCGCGGGCCTGATGCGGATGGCCAGCCATGGAGGGCGTGCCTTTGACCATGCGCGCCAGCGTTTCATCGCGGTCGATGATCACATGTTTCAGCGCCCCGGCAATATGGAGGACCAGCGAGGCCAGCAGGATCCAGACAAAAAGCCCATGGGCCGCGCCGAAGACCTGGCCGATGGTTTCGGATTTCGGCACGAAGGGCAGGTTTTGCCCGAAGGGCCACAGGATCGGGGCAAAGCCATCAACCGCCGCGTGATGGATCCAGCCTGTCAGGGGCACGAGCACCAGCGAGATATAGAGCGACCAGTGGACCGCTTCGGCCGCGAAGGTTTCGAGTTTGCGGCCGGGATGGACCGGCGCGGGGCGGGTCTCGGTCAGGGCCCAGAGGATACGGGCCAGCGCCACGAAGAACACCGTGACCCCCAATGTCTTATGGACTGAGAAGAGCTGCGCCTTGAGCGCGAGTTCTTCCGAGGTGGCATAGGGCAGGTTTTCGGCGATCAGGCCGAGGGGGAAGGTGGTGATGATCAGGGCGGCGGTCAGCCAGTGGAAGATGCGGCTGACGCGGCCATAACTGGCAACCGTGTTGCGGGCTTGCATTATGGGCTCCGGGATTGGTCTGAAGAGGTGTCTGGCTGGCAGAGTAGCAGTTTCGGGGCCCAGGTGACATCGCGGATCAGGGCACAGCGTATGTGCGGCGCTTTTGCTCAACATTGCGAGAGGGGGGGGATCGCGCTATCTGGGGGGAAATTCATGGAGGATCACGCATGAGCCGTGCATTTGTTTTTCCCGGTCAGGGCGCTCAGGCGATCGGGATGGGAATGGAACTGGCCGCGACCTGGCCGGTCGCGCAAGCCGTCTTTGATGAGGTGGACGAGGCTTTGGGCGAAAAGCTCTCGGCCCTGATCCGCGAAGGCGATATCGCCGAACTGACGCTGACGCAGAATGCGCAACCGGCGCTGATGGCCACATCGATTGCGGCAGTGCGGGTGCTGGAGGCCGAGGGCTTTCCGCTGAAGGGCACGGCGGATTTCGTGGCCGGGCACAGCCTTGGCGAATATTCGGCGCTTTGTGCAGCGGGCAGTCTGAGCCTTGCGGATACGGCGCGGCTGCTCCGGGTGCGCGGCGTCGCGATGCAGGAGGCGGTGCCGGTGGGCGTCGGCGCGATGGCTGCGCTCCTCGGACTTGATTTCGCGACGGCCTCAGAGGTGGCGGCAGAAGCGGCGCAGGGCGAAGTCTGCCAGGCGGCGAATGACAATGACCCCGCCCAGGTGGTGGTGTCCGGCCATAAGGCCGCGGTCGAGCGTGCGGTCGAAATCGCAAAAGCGCGTGGCGCGAAGCGGGCGATCCTTTTGCCGGTCAGCGCCCCTTTCCATTGCGCGCTGATGCAGCCTGCGGCGGCCCGGATGGCAGAGGCACTGGCCGGGGTGGTGATTTCCGACCCGGTGGTGCCGCTGGTCGCCAATGTGCGGGCCGAGGCAGTGACGGAGGCGTCGAAGATCACCGATCTTCTGGTGGCGCAGGTGACCGGCTCGGTCCGGTGGCGTGAATCGGTTCTGTGGATGGAACGTGCGGGCGTCACGGAATATTGGGAAGTCGGCGCCGGTAAGGCTCTGGCGGGGATGATCCGGCGGATCCAGAAAGAAGCCGTTGTGAAGCCTGTGGGCACGCCCGCGGATGTGGCAGCGCTGAAGGGCTGAGGCTTTTGAAAGGGGGCACGGGTCGGGAACCGGCCCCCTGCGACTATAGGTTTCCCGAACCAGTGGCACGGGCAATGGTCCCGCCCCGGGATGTTTAAAGACAGATGAAAAGGCCTCAGGCCTTTGGGAGAATGGTTTATGTTTGATCTGACGGGAAAGACGGCGCTGGTGACGGGCGCTTCTGGCGGGATCGGCGCGGATATTGCGCGGGCGTTGCATAAGGCCGGCGCGGTGGTCGGGCTGTCGGGGACGCGGGTTGCGCCTTTGGAGGCGCTGGCGGCAGAGCTTGGCGCGCGGGCGCATGTGCTGGAATGCAATCTCTCGGTCGCGGAAGAGGTCGAGGGCCTGGTGAAACGCGCAGGCGAGGCGATGGGATCGGTCGATATCCTCGTCAACAATGCCGGGATCACCCGTGACGGGCTTGCGATGCGGATGTCGGATGAGGATTGGGCCAGCGTCATCGACGTCAATCTGACCGCGAGCTTCCGGCTCTGCCGTGCCGCGATCCGGGGGATGATGAAGGCGCGCAAAGGGCGGATCATCAATATCTCTTCCGTCGTCGGCACCACGGGCAATCCGGGCCAGGCGAATTACTGCGCCTCGAAGGCGGGGCTGGTGGGGATGTCGAAAGCCCTTGCTACGGAAGTCGCAAGCCGGGGCATCACCGTGAACTGCGTGGCACCTGGCTTTATTGAGACCGCGATGACTGACAAGCTGAATGAGGCACAGAAGGGGGGGATTCTCTCGGCGGTGCCTGCGGGTCGGATGGGGCGCCCCGAAGAGATTGCGGCGGCGGTGATCTATCTGGCCTCGGATGAGGCGGGCTATGTCACGGGCGCCACTTTGCATGTGAATGGCGGAATGGCGATGATCTGAGCCAGGACACAGGCGCTGATATGAGGTTTTCTGGGTCTTCGGGCGGGTTCGGCGGGGTGTCGGCACTTGACCTTTGGCCTGGAAAGCATTTGCCATGGAGCGCGGCTGTGCTATAGCGCCCGCCAGAATCCGGGGGCTCGCCCCGGTGCTGCCGTGATCGGGGAGTCCATCCCCGGTGCGGATAACCAGGCCGGGGGCATGACCCCGCGAACGGAGTAGAGGACGAAACATGAGCGACATCGCAGATCGCGTGAAAAAGATCGTTGTCGAGCATCTCGGCGTTGAAGAGGACAAGGTCACCGAGACCGCTTCCTTCATCGACGACCTGGGTGCTGACTCGCTGGACACGGTCGAGCTGGTCATGGCTTTCGAAGAAGAGTTCGGAATCGAAATTCCGGATGACGCCGCTGAAACCATCCAGACCTTCGGCGATGCGGTCGGCTTCATCTCGAAAGCTGTCTGATCGTTTTGTCCCTTTCGGGATAAGAGAGGCTCCCCGGTTTCGGGGAGCCTTTTTGTTTGCGCAGGCTTTGGTGCTGCGCCTTGCCGGGTTGCGGGCGAGGGGCAGGAAATCCTGACCTCTGGCAGTGGACCCCGCCGATGCCGGCTGACCCGGGCTCTGGGCTGTGCAACCCTGCGGCGGTGAGGGATTTGGTCAGGGGGAACGGGGATGAAATGGCATCTGGCGCTGGGACTGGCGATTCTGCAGGCGGGGACTGATGCAGCGCAGGCGACGCCGCCGGATATCATCGATCTGCGTGACGAGATTTTCGGCTTTAGCGAGCAGAGCATTTTCCTGCTGCGCAGCACCTGGGACAATCTGGGCATTTACAGTTCCGAGCAGCGCGAGGTGTTTCTGGTGGTGGTCGATCGTCAGAGCGGGGCGGAAAGCCTGGCGCCAGTCTACCAGGTGCGCCGTGACGAGGATCAGGCGCGAGAGGCACCCGGGCCAGGCACGACCTGGTGGATGACGCGGGCGGTTGTGCGTTCGGATGCGGTCAATCCCTGGCAGGTGCTGGCAGAGGCGCAGGGTGTTCCCTACGGGGCCGGCGGGCAAGGGGATTCGGGTCCGGCGCCGGTTGAAGGGTCACTGGCCCCCGGGGGAGAGATTCATATCAGCCTGGACACCGGCTGGTCCTGGCGCGGCGAGGGGGCGGTGCTGGTCGCGGGGATCGGGGCGCGGCTTGACGGGATCGCGGCGGCGCTGGGCGAGCCGCAACGGATCGCGCCGGTGACGGTCAGGGATTTGCTGGCGGGGCAGGTTTTCACCGATCAGGATTGCGATATCGCCGGGGGGCAGGTGCTGGATCGGGCGGCGGGCGGGCCGCCTTCGGCCCTGGTGCGGATTGACTGCGTTGAGGAGGAAGGCGGGCAGCTGGCCTCGCTCCTGATTGTCTTGCCCGAGGCATGGCGCGTGGCGACCTCGCCCTGAAGGCCGCATTCGTATCCATAAGGTTGGCGTTGCTTTGCCCGCCTTCTACCCCTTCTGTTGCGGGCGCGCGGGCGCGCGTGTATCAGGCGAAGGGAAATGATCGCCTTTCGAGGGAGTGCACATATGCGCCGTGTCGTCGTTACGGGTCTGGGAATGGTCACACCGCTGGCCTCCGGTGTGGAAGAGACCTGGAGCCGCCTGCTGGAGGGGAAATCCGGCGCGGGCCCGATCACGCGGTTTGATGCGTCGAATGTGGTTACGCAATATGCCTGTGAGATCCCGCGGGGCGATGGCAGCGATGGCACCTTCAATCCCGATAACTGGATGGAGCCGAAAGAGCAGCGCAAAGTCGATGACTTCATCATTTACGGGGTGGCGGCGGCGGTGCAGGCGGTCCGGGATTCGGGCTGGGAGCCGGCTTCTGAAGAAGACCGCGAGCGCACCGGCGTGATGATCGGCTCTGGGATCGGCGGGCTTTCGACGATTGCGGACACCGCGCTGCTGATCAAAGAGAAAGGGCCGAAGCGGGTTTCGCCCTTCTTCATCCCGGCCGCGCTGATCAACCTGATCTCGGGCCAGGTCTCGATCCGTTTCGGTTTCAAGGGGCCGAACCATGCGGTTGTCACGGCCTGTTCGACCGGGGCGCATGCGATTGGCGATGCGGCGCGGCTGATCAGCTTCGGCGATGCCGATGTGATGGTGGCGGGCGGGGCGGAGAGCCCGATCTCGGAAATCGGGATTGCCGGGTTCAACGCCTGCAAGGCGCTGTCGACGAAACGCGCCGATGATCCGACCAAAGCCAGCCGACCCTATGACGCGGACCGTGATGGATTCGTGATGGGCGAGGGCGCGGGCGTGGTGGTGCTGGAAGAATATGAGCACGCAAAAGCCCGCGGCGCGAAGATCTATGCCGAGGTTCTCGGCTATGGTCTTTCGGGTGATGCCTATCACATCACCGCACCGTCGGAAGATGGCGATGGTGGCTTCCGTTCGATGAAAGCGGCGCTGGCACGGGCCGGGATCACGCCCGACCAGGTGGATTACATCAACGCACATGGCACCTCGACCATGGCGGATACGATTGAGCTGGGGGCGGTGGAGCGCCTTCTGGGCGATGCGGCGGGTAATGCGGTGATGTCGTCGACCAAATCCTCGATCGGTCACCTGCTGGGGGCGGCCGGAGCGGTAGAGGCGATTTTCTGTATCCTCGCAATCCGCGACCAGGTGGCGCCGCCGACGATCAATCTTGATAATCCGGCAGTGGCGCCGAAGCTGAATCTGGCTGCGAACAGGAAGGTCGAACGCAAGATCGATATCGCTTTGTCGAACAGCTTTGGCTTTGGCGGCACCAATGCGAGCCTTGTTCTTGGTAAGGTCAAGTAATCTATGTGGAAAAGTATCGCCTCTAACGCGCTGACGTTATTCATCGTTCTGTTGATCGCGGCGGCGGCGCTGGTGGCCTGGGGGCGCAATGTCTATGTCAGCCCCGGGCCGCTGACGGAGGCGGTCTGTGTGCAGGTCGAGCGGGGCGCAAGCCTCGCCTCGGTCTCGCGCACCCTTGAGACGCGCGGTGCGGTGGCCGATGCGCGGATATTCCGGATCGGCGCGGAATATTCGGGGCGGGCCAAGGATCTGAAATTCGGCTCTTACCTGATTCCTCCCGGTGCCACGATGGATGACGTGCTGGGGGCGCTGACGCTGGGCGGGGCTTCGACCTGCGGGCAGGAGATCCAGCTGGTGATTGGTGTGGCCAGCGCGAATGTGGTGCTGCGCGAGCTGGACCCGGCGACCAACCGCTTTGTCGAAGTGGCGAAATTCGCGCCCGATGCGGCTGAGCGGCCGGCGGACTATACCGAAGCGGCGGCAAAGCCCGATATGCGGTTCACGGTGACGGTGGTGGAGGGCGTGACCTCCTGGGCGGTGGTTGATGCGCTGAAAAAGGTGGATTTCATGTCGGGCGAGATTGCCGGCGTGCCACCGGAAGGATCCCTTGCACCGCAAAGCTATGACGTGGTTCGCGGCGGCGACCGGGCGGGCCTGATCGCGCAGATGAGCGCCAATCAGGAACGGATCATGGCCGATCTGTGGATGGGGCGCGACGAGGATCTGCCCTATGACACGCCGGAACAGGCGATGATCATGGCCTCGATCATCGAGAAGGAAACCGCGGTTCCCGATGAGCGCGGGCTGGTCGCCAGCGTCTTTGTCAACCGGCTGCGGCAGGGGATGCGGCTTCAGACCGACCCGACGGTGATCTATGGGATTACCAAGGGCGAGGGCGTGTTGGGCCGGGGGCTGCGGCAAAGCGAGCTGCGCCGTTCCACCCCTTATAACACCTATGTTATTAACGGGTTGCCGCCGACACCGATTGCCAATCCGGGGCGGGCCTCGATTGCTGCGGCGCTGCATCCGGACCAATCGGATTATGTGTTCTTTGTTGCGGATGGCACCGGGGGCCATGCCTTTGCGGTGACCCTTGCAGAGCATAATGAGAATGTCGCGCGCTGGCGCAAGATTGAGGCGCAGCAGGGGCAGGCGGGTCAGGGCGGCGTACAGAGTGCGGAGTGAACGAGCCGGAATTCTTAACAAAGCGTAAACGCGAAGACCGTTTAATTCATTGGTTTAATTGGAGATTTTTATTGACTCTGCGCCCGCTTTGACGTAGAGATTGGGACATGCTGAAAGAGGTGTGAAAGCGGCCAGGGGGTGACCCCGGGGCCGTTTTTTTATGTCGCAGGTTTGCAGGCCCGAGATGGCCTGCAACCGGCAGGGCTGGCTTTTGAAGGCGCGGCAAAAGGGCGGCATCTATGACGATCATATTTGCGGAAGGGGGCGGCGACCCCGCCCGCGCGCGTGAGGCGGCGGGCGCGCTGAACCTGACCGAAGAGCTTTACCGGATCGCGGTGGAGGAGCTGAACGAGGCTTTCGCGGGGATCCGCGCGGGCCGGTTCGAACTGGCGAAAGAGGGCCGCAGGGCGGTCAGGGATCTCGCCGATTTGTCAAAGGCGCTGCTGGAGGAGAGAAGGAATGTCGAGAAACTCCGCAAAGAGCTTGCCGGAGGGGGCGCAGGAGACGGCGAACTCGACCTCGGGGCGGCGCGGGATGAGATCGGGCGCCGACTGGCTCGCCTCCGCGCTGCCCGGGGAGATTGATGAATTTCTGGGCGGCTTGAGTGACAATGCGTTGCGGGCGCTGCCGTGGATCTTCGATTTCTGGGCGTTGCCGCATCAGCTGCCGCCTGAAGGCGCGTGGAAATCCTGGGTGATCATGGGCGGTCGTGGTGCGGGGAAGACACGCGCCGGAGCGGAATGGGTGCGTTCCATGGTCGAGGGTGACACGGCTGAAGCGCCGGGGCTGGCGCGGCGCGTGGCGCTGGTCGCGGAAACGCTGGAGCAGGCGCGTGAAGTGATGGTGCTGGGAGAAAGCGGCATTCTGGCCTGCTCGCCACCGGACCGGCGACCGAAATGGATTGCGTCCAGGAACCGGCTGGAATGGGCGAATGGCGCGGTGGCGCAGCTTTTTTCGGCGCATGATCCGGAACGGCTGCGGGGGCCGCAATTCGACGCGGCCTGGGCGGATGAGCTGGCGAAATGGCCGAAGGCGGCGGAGACCTGGGATCAGCTGCAGTTCGGTCTGCGGCTGGGGGATAATCCGCAGCAGGTGGTTACGACGACGCCGCGGAATGTGGCGGTGCTGAAGGCGATTTTGCAGAACCCTTCTACGGTGGTGACCCATGCGCCCACCGAGGCTAACCGGGCCTGGCTGGCCGAGAGCTATCTTGAGGAGGTGAAGGCGCGCTATGGCGGCACCTCGCAGGGGCGACAGGAGCTTGAGGGGCTTTTGATCGAGGAGGCCGAAGGGGCGCTCTGGTCACAGGCGATGATCACCGAGGCGCAGGCGGCGGCCGAGGTCCGGCCGCTGCGGGTGGTGGTGGCTGTCGACCCTCCGGTGACGGCGACCAAGAAATCCGACGAATGCGGCATCGTGGTGGTGGGCGCGGATACGAGCGGAGCGCCCGGCGAGTGGCGGGCGGTGGTGCTGGCGGACCGAACAGTGCGCGGCGCGAGCCCGGATGGATGGGCGCGGGCGGCAGTTGCGGCGATGGAGGAATTTTCGGCGGAGCGGCTGGTCGTCGAGGTGAACCAGGGCGGTGATCTGGTCGCTGGTGTCGTGCGCCAGGTTGATCCGCTGGTGCCGGTGCGCGAAGTGCGGGCGATGCGGGGCAAGATGCTGCGCGCCGAACCGGTGGCGGCTTTGTACGAACAGGGCCGGATCGCGCATCGGCGGGGGCTCGGGGATCTCGAGGCGCAGATGGTCCGGATGACGCGGACCGGCTGGCAGGGGCAAGGAAGCCCGGACCGGCTGGACGCTCTGGTCTGGGCACTGACCGAGCTGATGATCGTGCCCTCTTCGCGGATCGGACAGCCGGGGATGCGCACGATCTGAGGCTGCACTGCGGAAGTGCGGCCGGGGACCCGCGCCCGGACCCCCGGAGTATTTGGATCAAGAGGAAATGAGCGGCGGAGTGCCTTTCTCGGGGCGGCTTTCGCATGGCTTACAAAAGGAGCGGCTTTGTGTTCGATTTCCTGAAAGGCAGGTCGAGGGTGCCGCCGGTGCCCGGGCAGAAGGCGAGCGCGACGGGGCGGGTGATCGCCCGCAGCGTGGTGACGGGAAGTGGAGGCCGGGTTGCGGGCGGTGCGCGCGACGCCGTCTCGCTGACCCGGGCGGGGTTTCAGGGCAATCCGGTCGGATTCCGTGCAGTCAGGATGATTGCCGAAGCGGCGGCGGCTTTGCCGGTGATCTGTCAGGATTGCGGGCGTCGCTATGAGGCGCATCCGGTGCTGGCGCTGCTGGCGCGGCCCAATGGGGCGCAGGGGCGGGCGGAGCTTCTGGAGGCGGTTTACGGTCATCTTTTGCTCAGCGGCAATGCCTATGTGGAGGCGGTGCCCGGGCCGGGAAGCGGTGCGCTGCCGGGGGAATTGCACGCCTTGCGCCCCGACCGCATGTCGCTGGTGCCGGGGGCGGATGGCTGGCCGGTGGCGTTTGACTATACGGTGGCGGGCCGGGTGCATCGCTTTGATGTCACTGAAGGGCTGAGCCCGATCTGCCATATCCGCAGCTTCCATCCGCAGGATGACCATTATGGCCTGTCGCCGATGCAGGCGGCGGCGGTGGCGGTTGATGTGCATAATGCGGCATCGGCCTGGTCGAGATCACTTCTGGACAATGCGGCGCGGCCTTCGGGGGCGATCATCTATAAGGGCGCCGACGGGCAGTCCGTTCTGACGCCGGACCAGTATGACCGGCTGGTGTCTGAAATGGAGGCGCATCACCAGGGCGCGCGGAACGCCGGACGACCGATGCTGCTGGAGGGTGGGCTGGACTGGAAGCCGATGGGGTTCTCGCCCTCGGATATGGAGTTTCACGAGACCAAGCTTGCGGCGGCGCGCGAAATTGCGGTCGCCTTTGGGGTGCCGCCGATGCTGATGGGAATCCCCGGCGACGCCACTTACGCCAATTATCAGGAGGCGAACCGGGCCTTTTACCGGCTGACGGTCTTGCCGCTCGCGTCGCGGGTGCTGGCAGCGCTGTCGCATTGGCTCGCCGGATTTGGGGGGGAGGCGGTCGGGCTGCGGCCTGATCTGGACCAGATCCCGGCACTGGCGGTCGAGCGCGACCAGCAATGGGCACGGGTTGGGTCGGCATCTTTCCTGAGCGAGGCGGAGAAACGCGCGCTTCTGGGTCTGCCGCCTCTGCCGGAGCCGGAGGCGGAACCGGGCGATGAGGGGAGCGCATGAACCAGCGCAAAGAGGGGGCGGGGTCGCGCTTTGTCTTTGACAGTTTCGACGCCGCCCATGCCCGGATCGAGGCCAATGAACGGGTGATGGAGGAGCGTTGGGCGGCGCTGGAATTCCGCCTTGGCCAGATCGACGCGGCGCTGGAGCGGCTGGAGCGGCGGATCTGGCTTGGGGTCTGCGGGGGGGCGGCGTTTTTGCTGGCACAGGGCGCCGAAGCGGTGATCCGGGCGGCGATGAAATGAGGGTGAGCGGATGCTGGAACATAAATTCTGCCGGCCCGAAGCGGCGCTGACGCTGAGCGAGGGGTGCGAGTTGTCGGGCTATGCCTCGCTGTTCGGGGTGAGGGACCAGGGCGGTGATCTGGTTGCGCCGGGGGCCTACGCGAAATCGCTGGCGCGTCTTAAGGCGAAAGGCGGCAGGGTGCGGATGCTGTGGCAACATGATCCGACCCAGCCCATCGGTATCTGGGATGAGGTCCGCGAAGATGCGACCGGGCTTTGGGTCAAAGGGCGCCTCCTGACCGAAGTGGCAAAGGGGCGCGAGGCGGCGGCTCTGCTGGAAGCGGGCGCGCTGGACGGGCTGTCGATCGGTTACCGGACGCTGCGGGCCGAGCGCGAGGGCGCCGGTCAGAGTGCCGGCAAGGGCAAGGGGCGCAGGCTGTTGGAAGTCGAGCTTTGGGAAGTTTCTCTGGTGACTTTCCCGATGCTGAGCGAGGCGCGGGTGGCGGCAAAATCCGAAGAGGTGACGTCGGTTTTCGACGGGCTCGCCGCGCTGTTTGAGAGCGCAAGGCGTGACCTTGCGAGGCGCTGAGCGCGCCCCCGGGAATTCTGCCTGACAAGAGGAAGAACGGATGACGGAGAAAGAGATCCGGGCCGGGGAGATCACCCCGGGCCTGAGCCCGGCTGCCGAGGTGAAAACCGCTATGGCCGGATTCCTGAAGGAATTCAGTTTCTTTCAGGCTGACGTGAAACAATCGCTGCAACATCAGGAAGAGCGACTGACCATGCTTCAGAAGAAAACCATGGCCTGGGGCCGTCCGGCACTTTCCGCCGTGCCGGAGGAAAACGCGCCGCATCGCCAGGCGTTCAATGCCTATCTGCGATCGGGCGATGACGAGGGCTATCGCGGGCTGAGCCTTGAGGGCAAAGCAATGTCGACGGCCGTGGCGGCAGATGGCGGCTATCTCGTCTCGCCGCAGACGGCCGACCAGATCCGCTCTATGCTGGTCTCGACCTCGAGCCTGCGCTCGGTGGCCAATGTTGTGCAGGTCGATGCGACCTCGTTCGACGTGCTGGTGGATCGTTCCGAGGTCGGCTCGGGCTGGGCGACCGAGGCAGTGGCGACGACCGAGACGGCGACGCCGACGCTGGAGCGGATCCAGATCCGGCTGCATGAGCTCTCAGCCATGCCGAAGGCGAGCCAGCGGCTGCTTGATGACAGCGCCTTTGACGTGGAAGGCTGGCTTGCGGGCAAGATCGCCACGCGTTTCATCCGCGCCGAGGCTTCGGCCTTTATCAACGGGGATGGCGTTGATAAGCCAAAGGGCATCCTGCTGCCGGCCAAGGTGGCGAATGTCTCCTGGGCCTGGGGTAATCTCGGTTATGTGCCGACGGGAGCTGCGGCGGATTTCGCGACCAGTAATCCCGCCGATTGCATCATCAACCTGGTCTATGCTCTGGGCGCCGATTACCGCGCCAATGGCACTTTCCTGATGAATTCCAAAACCGCCGGCGCGGTCAGGAAGATGAAGGATGCCGATGGCCGTTTCCTGTGGTCGGATGGACTGGCGGCGGGTGAGCCCGCGCGTCTGATGGGCTATGCTGTGCTGATCTGCGAGGATATGCCTGACGTTGGCGCAAACAGCTTCCCCATCGCGTTCGGGGATTTCAACGCCGGCTACACCATCGCTGAGCGCCCGGATCTGCGCATCCTGCGCGACCCGTTCTCGGCCAAGCCGCATGTCCTCTTCTATGCCACCAAGCGCGTGGGCGGTGACATTGCCGATTACGCGGCCATCAAACTGCTGCGTGTTGCGACCTCCTGACGACCTGATGCCGGGCCGGGCCGTTCGCGGCCTGGCCCGCTTTCTTCGGCTGAGAGTATTGGGGGGCGCAGGCTATGAGACTGACGGAAGAGACCGTGGTGCCGGTGGCGAGCCTGCCGCTGGACGCGTTGAAGGAACATCTGCGTCTTGGCAGCGGGTTTGCGCTGGCGGCGGATCAGGATGCACTGCTGGAGAGCCATCTGCGCGCGGCGATTGCGGCGATCGAAGGGCGGGTTGCCAAGGCGCTGATCCGGCGGCGGTTCCTGCTGGAGATGGAGGTCTGGCGCGATGCTGATACCCAGGCTTTGCCGCTGGCGCCGGTCTCGTCTTTGGTGAGTGTCGAACTGGTCTCGTCGACAGGTGTCGCAAGTGCGGTCAATCCGGCGCGCTACCGGCTGATACAGGATCAGCATCGCCCGCGGGTCGCAGGGACGGGTGCCGCGCTGCCGGAACCTGCGACCGGGGGTGGGATAAGGCTGCTGTTCGAGGCAGGTTTCTCAGCGACCTGGGCCGGGGTGCCTGCTGATCTGCAACAGGCGGTGATGCTGCTTGCAGCAGAATATTACGAATTCCGGCATGATCCGGGCACGCGTGGTGCGGGTCTGCCAGGCGCGGTCGAAAGCCTGATCGGGCGCTGGCGGCTGATCCGCGTGCTGGGCGGGGGGCGGCGATGAGGGTGCCGCAGCTGCGCCAGCAGCTCGCGCTTGAGGAGGCAAGCCGGCTTCCGGACGGCGTCGGAGGGTTCACGCTGAGCTGGGCGCTGGTGGGTCTGCTCTGGGCAGAGATGGTGGCGGGCAGTGGCCGCGATCCTTCGGGTGAGGAAGTAATCCTGTCCTCGGTGGCCTGGCGGATCACGGTGCGCGGCGCAGCCGTCGGGACGCCCGCCCGCCCGCGCCCAGAACAGCGGTTCAGGCTGGGGGCCCGCATTTTTACCATCCTCGCGGTGGCCGAGAATGAGCAGGGCGGCCTGTGGCTGACCTGCACCTGCCGCGAGGAGGCGCCGAAATGAGCTATGCCGCAGCAGCAGCCCTGCAAATTGCGGTCTTCCGGCGCCTGAGCACGGCGCCGGCTCTGGCGGGGGTTGCGGTGCATGACGCACTGCCGCCATCGCCGCCGGGGTTTTTCGTGCTGATCGGGCCAGAGGAGGTTCGCGATGCTTCGGATCAATCGGGAGAGGGCGCGGATCACCGGCTGGTCATCAGTGTGATCAGTGATGCCGAGGGGTTTCTGGCGGCAAAAACCGTTTCAGTGGCGATCTCGGATCTTTTGGCGGGGCCGATGCCGGCGCTGTCGCGCGGACGGCTGGTGCGCCTTTCCTTTGACCGCGCTGTGGCGAGACGGATCGGCGAGGGCGCTGTGCGGCGCATCGACCTGACCTTCCGGGCGCGGATCGAACTCTGACCCTCGCAACCACCTTTCAAGGAGACAACCATGGCAGTTCAGGCCGGGAAAGACCTTCTGATCAAGATCGACCAGACTGGCGATGGCCAGTTCGAAACCATTGCCGGCCTTCGGGCAACCCGCGCCAGTTTCAATGCTGAAACGGTGGAGGTCACCAGCCTTGAGAGTTCTGGCGGCTGGCGCGAACTGCTGGCGGGGGCGGGGGTGAAATCGGCGAGCATCTCGGGGTCTGGCGTGTTTCGAGATGCCGAAACCGATGAGCGCGCCCGCCAGATCTTCTTTGACGGAGAGATCCCGTCCTTCCAGGTGGTGATCCCGGATTTCGGCGTGGTGCAGGGACAGTTCCAGATTACCAGCCTTGAATATTCCGGCAGCCATAATGGCGAGGCGACCTATGAGGTCTCGCTCGCCTCGGCTGGCGTCCTAAGCTTCACGGCGCTCTGATGGTGAACCCTCATGCGGGTGAGGTGGAGATCACGCTTGATGGGGTGCCGCATGTGGCAAAGCTGACGCTTGGCGCGCTGGCGGAGCTGGAGGCGGGGCTGGGTGAGGCCTCGCTGATGGATCTGGTCGAGCGGTTCGAGGGGGGGCGGTTTTCGGGCCGTGACGTGCTGGCGCTGGTGGTTGCGGGCCTGAGGGGCGGCGGCTGGAGGGGACAGGCGGGCGATCTGGTCGCTGTCGAGATCGGCGGCGGGCCGGTGGCTGCGGCAAAGGCCGCAGCGGAGCTTCTGGCCCGGGCTTTCTCGCTCGGAGAGACGAAATGAACCGCAGCTTCGACTGGCCGGGGCTGATCCGGGCGGGGCTGTATGGGCTGGGGCTGGAACCGCGCGTGTTCTGGAGCATCACGCCGGTCGAGTTGCGGATCATGCTGGGGGCGGAGCGGGGAGCTCCGCCCCTGACGCGGGCGCGGCTGGCAGAACTCACCGCATCTTTCCCCGATCGGGGGGCAGCACGAATGAAAGGGGACGAAAATGGCGGAACCGGATCTGCTGGCGGAACAGCTGGCGGGGCTTGAGGACAGGCTGGGGGCATCGGCTGCGATGGTCGCGGCTTTTGATGGTGAGCTGGCACGGCTGAGGGACAGTGCGACCTTCACCTCGCGCGAAGTTTCGACGTTGTCGAATGGTATTGCGGGGGGCCTCAGGCGGGCGTTTGACGGGCTGGCCTTTGACGGGATGCGGCTCTCGGACGCGCTGAGGGGGGTGGCTCAGACGATTGTGGATACGGTCTATTCGGTGGCGATGCGGCCGATCCACACTGCGGCCGGCGGCGCGATTGCAAATGGGATCAACGGGTTGATGTCGGGGCTGATGCCCTTTGCCAATGGCGCGGGTTTTGCGCAGGGGCGGGTCATGCCTTTTGCCAATGGTGGTGTGGTTTCGGGCCCGGTGTCGTTTCCGATGCGGGGCGGGCATGGGCTGATGGGCGAGGCCGGGCCGGAGGCCATCATGCCACTGAGCCGCGGCGCGGATGGGAGGCTCGGGGTGCTGACCCAGGGCAGCGGGCAGCCTGTGCATGTGGTGATGAACATTTCCACCCCCGATGTGACGGGGTTCCGGCGCTCGGAAAGCCAGATCGCGGCACAGCTGGGCCGTGCACTGGCGCGCGGTCAGCGCAACCGGTGAGGAGAGGCGCATGTTTCATGAAGTAAGGTTCCCCGCCAATCTGAGCTTCGGTTCGGTCGGCGGGCCGGAGCGCCGCACCGAGATTGTGACGCTCACCAACGGGTTCGAGGAGCGCAACACTCCCTGGGCCCATTCGCGCCGGCATTACGACGCGGGGGTCGGGCTCAGATCACTGGACGATCTGGAGGCGCTGATCGCCTTTTTCGAGGCGCGGCGCGGGCAGTTGCATGGGTTTCGCTGGAAGGACTGGTCGGATTATCGTTCCTGTCTGCCATCGGGCAAGGTTGGTCCCCTGGATCAGTTTCTCGGCCATGGGGATGGGGTAAATACGGCTTTCCCGCTTCTGAAGTCTTACAGATCGGGTGCGGAAGATTATTCGCGGCCGATCCGCAAGCCTGTGGCGGGGTCCGTGCTGGTCGCGCTGGCCGATGATCCAAAGGTCGAGGGCATCGAGTTCACGGTCGACGGCGCGAAGGGCGAGGTCCTTTTCGAAGTGCCTCCTCCTTTGGGCGCAAGGGTCACTGCCGGGTTTGAGTTCGATGTGCCGGTGCGGTTCGACGCCGACCGGATCCAGGTTTCCGTCGCGAACTTTCAGGCCGGCGATGTTCCGAATGTCCCGGTGGTGGAGATCAGACTGTGAGACTTGCGCTGGACGAGCATTTGCAGACCGGGGTGACGGGCCTTTGCCATCTGTGGACCATTGAAAGGCCGGATGGCGAGGTGCTTGGCTTCACCGATCACGATTGTGATCTTGCAGTAGAAGGAGTGGTCCATCGCGCGGGGTCGGGTCTGACCGCAAGCGCACTTCAACAGGCCACAGGCCTTGCGGTGGACAATTCCGAGGTTGTCGGGGCGCTCAGTGCTGCGGCGATCACGGCTGAAGATCTGGATGCGGGGCGGTATGACGGTGCCGAGGTGCGGATCTGGCTTGCAGCCTGGGCGCAGCCCTCAGAGCGGCGCGAGTTGTTTCGTGGCTCGTTGGGTGAGGTGAGCCGGCGTGGCGCGGCATTTCGGGCGGAGGTGCGCGGCCTTGCTGAACCATTGGGGCAGCCGGGAGGCTTTGCCTATACGCGGAGTTGCTCGGCCGTGCTGGGGGATGTTCGCTGCAAGGTCAGCCTCCAGACCCCTGGCTATTTCTGCGACATCGGACTGCAGCAGGTCAGCGATGATCGCAGAGAATTCACCTTTGAAGCCTTGCCGGGCTTTGATCCGCGCTGGTTTGAACATGGCCGGCTGAACGTGCTCAGCGGCGCTGCAGCTGGTCTCAGCGCGATGATCCGCTCGGATGATCTGCGGCCCGGGGGGCGGCGCGTCGTACTTTGGGAGGGCATTCGTGCGCCGCTGATGGCGGGGGATCAGCTTCGGCTCTTTGCCGGTTGCGATAAACAGGTTGGAAGCTGTCGGGATAAGTTCAGAAATTTCAATAATTTTCGAGGTTTTCCTCATCTTCCGGAGGAGGATTGGCTGACAAGCTACCCGCGCTCTGACCGACCCGCGACCGGGGGCCGGCGCGTCTTGCCGATCTGGGCGAATACCAATGGGAGAAACTGACCCAACACTTCGCACGGCATTGCGCGCGGTTTCGGAGGCGCGGCTCTGGCTTGGAACTCCCTATGTTCATCAGGCGAGTTGTGCTGGCGCCGGCGCCGACTGTCTCGGTCTGATCCGGGGCATCTGGCGTAAGCTCTACGGGGTCGAGCCCTGTGCGCTGCCAGCCTACAGCGCCGACTGGGCCGAGGCCGGCGCAGGCGAGGTTTTACAGGAAGCGGCCCTCACCTGGCTGATCGCCAAAGAGACCGCGCCTGCCATTGGTGACGTGCTTTTGTTCCGGATGCGGGACGGAGGGGCGGCAAAGCACCTTGGGCTCCAGTCGGCCACGGGGCGCGATGCACGGTTCATCCATGCCTTTTCCGGTCATGCGGTCAGTGAAAGCGCACTTACATTCCCCTGGGCGCGGCGCATTGCTGCGCGCTTTTCCTTTCCGCCGATCTGACAGACGGAGCGATACACGATGGCAACGCTTTTGCTCTCGGCGGCCGGAGCCGCATTTGGTGCGGGCTTTGGCGGCACTGTTCTGGGCCTTTCGGGCGCCGTTATCGGGCGCGCAGTCGGGGCTACTGTAGGTCGGGTCATTGACCAGAAGATCCTCGGCGGGGGCGCGGATGCAGTTGAGGTCGGTCGCATTGACCGGCTCCGGCTGATGAGCGCGGGTGAGGGCAAAGCCATCGCAAAGCTCTGGGGCCGGATGCGGCTGGCGGGCCATGTGATCTGGGCGTCGCAATATGAGGAGCACAGCCGCTCCCGGCGGGGTGGCAAGGGGGCGCCGTCGGGGCCGTCGGTGACGGAGTATTCTTACACGGTCAGCCTCGCGATCGGGCTTTGCGAGGGCGAGATCCTGCGCGTTGGCCGGATCTGGGCCGATGGTACCGAGATCGAGCCGGGCAGCCTTTCGCTCCGGGTCTATCATGGCACTGAGGACCAACTGCCCGACCCCATGATCGAAGCGGTCGAGGGCGAGGGGGAAGTGCCGGCGTTTCGCGGTCTTGCTTATGTGGTGATCGAGGATCTCGACGTGACCGCTTATGGCAACCGGGTGCCGCAGTTCAGTTTCGAGGTGGTGCGCAGTGCGCAGGGGCCGCATGTGGCCCCTGAGGATACGCTTTCCGGATTGGTGAGTGCTGTCGCGATGATCCCCGGAACCGGAGAATATGCGCTGGCGACGACCCCGGTCCATTTCAGCTATGGCCCGGGCGAGAATGTCGCGATCAACAGCACCTCGCCCTCGGGCCATACCGATTTTCGAACCGGGCTCGATCAGCTCTCTGGCGAGTTGCCGAATTGTGGTTCGGTGTCGCTGGTCGTGTCCTGGTTCGGAAGCGATCTGCGCTGCGGCAGGTGCGAGATCCGTCCCAAAGTCGAACAGCGCGACCATGATGGTCAGGGGATGGCCTGGCATGCGGGGGGCGTGACACGGGCAACAGCCGGCGAAGTGCCCAGGCGCGACAGCGGCCCCGTCTATGGCGGCACGCCTGCCGATGCCTCGGTCATCGAGGCGATACGCGCCATCCGGGCGGATGGGAAAGAGGTGATGTTTTATCCGTTTATCCTGATGGAACAACAGCCGGAGAACCGGCTTCCCGATCCCTGGTCAGATGCGGCGGATCAGCCCGTCATGCCCTGGCGCGGACGGATCACCACCGATCAGGCACCGGGGCGTCAGGGGAGCACGGATCGAACGGCACTGGCCGACACCGAGGTTGCGGCCTTTTTCGGCACGGGACAGCCGGCGCATTTCAGCGCGGCGGGCACTCATATCCTGTATTCTGGCCCGGAAGAATGGGGCTATCGCCGCTTTATCCTGCATTATGCGCATCTTTGCGCCCTTGCCGGTGGCGTCGATGCGTTCTGTATCGGGTCTGAGATGCGCAGCCTGACGCAGATCCGCAATGAAGACGACGCTTTCCCGGCTGTGGCGGCCTTGATACAGCTTGCGGCTGAGGTGCGGGTGATCCTCGGGCCGGCGGTCAAGATCAGCTATGCCGCTGACTGGACCGAATATGGCAGCTATGTCGCGGATGGAAATCTCTACTTCCCGCTGGATGATCTCTGGGCGCATCCGGCGGTGGATTTCATCGGAATCGACAATTACATGCCGCTTTCCGACTGGCGTGATGGCGAAGATCACGCCGACGCCGCCTGGCTGGCGGTCTGGAACCCGGACTATCTGAAGGCCAATATCGAGGGCGGCGAGGGGTTCGACTGGTATTACGACAGCCCGGAGGGGGAGGCGGCCCAGCTCCGGCTGCCCATTGAAGATGGCGCCTTTGCGGAGCCCTGGGTATTTCGGGTCAAGGATCTGCGCAACTGGTGGCAGATGCCGCATCACAGCCGGGCAGGTGGGGAACGTTCACTCACCCCGACGGCATGGAAGCCGCAATCAAAGCCGATCCTCTTTACCGAATATGGCTGTGCGGCGGTCGACAAGGGCACCAACCAGCCGAATAAATTCCTCGATCTCATGTCCTCGGAATCGGCATTACCCCGGTCCTCGAACGGGGCGAGGGATGACCTGATCCAGATGCAATATCTGCGCGCCATGAACAGCTATTGGCGCGATCCGGCGATCAATCCGCGATCCTCGCTCTATGACGGGCGGATGATAGATATGAGCCGCGCCCATGTCTGGGCCTGGGATGCGCGGCCTTTCCCGGAATTCCCTGGCCGCGTGGATAAATGGACCGACGGGCCGGCCTATCTGCGCGGCCACTGGCTGAGCGGGCGGGCGACCGGCCAGGCGCTTTCGGCCGTGATCAGAGAGATTTGCGGCAGTCATGGTATCGCGATGGCGGAGACTGCCACGGCGCAGGCTGTTCTGCGCGGCTATCTGGTGGATCAGGTGCAAAGCGGGCGCGCAAGCCTGCAACCGCTGTTGCAGATATTCGGCGTCGATGCTTTCGACCTTGGTGGCAAACTGATCTTCCAGCGCCGTTTGCCAGGCATTGATCACCGGCTCGACCCCGAACTCTATGCGGTGGACGAGCTGGAGGGCCAGGCCGAAGTGACGCGCGCGCCAGTGGTCGAGATCGGCGAGTCGATCCGTCTTGGATTTATCGACGCAGAGGCAGGTTACGAGGCGCGGATGGCCGAGACCCGGCACCCCGGGGACAGGTTGCACCGCGTCGCGGGGACCGAGGTTTCGCTTGCGATGACATCGGCGGAGGGGGTTGGTGTGACCCGGCGCTGGCTGGCAGAATCGCGGATCGCGCGGGATGGTTTGCGCCTCAGCCTGCCGCTTTCGCGTATGGATGTCGGGCCGGGGGATCGGATATCAACGCAAGATGGCTCAGCCTGGCGGGTGGAGCGCGTAGAGCAGACCGAACAGCGCCGTATCGAGGCGGTGCGAATTGAGGGTGGGATCTATGAAGTCCGCGATGAAGGCAGCGTGCCGCCCTCCCTGGCACCCTTTGTCTCGCCGGTTCCGGTCTGGCCGGTGTTTCTCGACCTGCCGCTGCTCAGGGGGGATGAACAACCGCATCGGCCCTATATTGCGGTGGGAGCACGCCCCTGGCCGGGCTTGGTCGCGCTCTGGTCGCAGACTGCGGTCGGCGGGTTTACCTTAAACCGCATTGTCTCCGCACCGTCGGTCATCGGGCGTACCGAGACCGAACTTCTTGCCGCGCTGCCGGGCGTCTGGGATCGGGGAGAGCCGCTGCGGATCCGGCTGAGTGCAGGCGTGCTGAGTGCGGCCGATCCGGTTGCGGTGCTCAATGGCGCCAATGTGATGGCGATCGGCGATGGCTCTGCCAGCAATTGGGAGGTCATCCAGTTTGCCGGGGCCGAGCTGGTCGCGCCCAGAACCTGGGAGATTTCGCTCCGGCTGCGCGGCCAGGCGGGGACGGATGGGGTCATGCCTGCAGCCTGGCCCGTCGGCAGTACTGTTGTGCTGTTGGATGGGGGGCCGGCGCAAATGGAACTCGCTGGGAATGCATTGGGCCTCTCGCGCCGATACCGGATCGGTGCATCTGGGCGTGGCTATGATGATCCGAATGTGGTTGAGATCGCGACGGCTTTCGACGGGATCGGCTTGCGGCCAATGCCAGTCAGCCATTTGCGCAGCGCTGCGCAGGCCGGCCGGGATCTGAGTCTAAGCTGGATCCGGCGGACGCGGATCGGGGGCGACAGCTGGCAACAGACCGAAGTGCCGCTTTCCGAAGAAAGCGAGGGATATATGGTGCGAATTCTCGTCGCGGATGTCATCAGACGAGAGGTGGCAACATCCGCGCCTCACTATGCCTATTCGCTGGCACAGCAGGTTGCGGATGGCGCGCAGTCAGGCTTTACGGCGATGGTCGCCCAGCTGTCGCCATCCTTCGGAGCGGGTCCGTTTCGGTCACTGGCAGTGGCCCCCTGAGCCTGGCCGGAACATCTTCCTTTCCTGATTGCCGATTCTGCCCGCATCGGAGATAATCCTTGCTGTTTCCGCCCGCTGATTGCGGCGGCTCGTTACGGGGATTGCCATGGCCGAAACCAGACAACGTGTCACGACGCTCGATCCGGTCTGGACGAGGATCTGCAGCGAAGCGGTCGAGGCTGTCCGCGCCGAGCCGCTTCTGGGTGCCCTGATCCATTCGGGCCTGCTGCACCACGCCACTTTTGAGCGGGCTCTGGCTTACCGCTTTTCGCTAAAACTCGCCTCGGGTGAGATGAGCGAACAGATCCTGCGCGAAATCGCCGATGAGGCCTATGGTGCCGCGCCCGAACTTGGCGCGGCGGCACGTGCCGATCTCATGGCGGTCTATGAACGCGACCCGGCCTGCCATCGCTACCTGCAGCCCGTCCTGTTCTTCAAGGGCTACCAGGCGGTGCAGGCCTATCGGATCGGCCATTGGCTTTGGGAAAAGGGGCGCGTTGATCTGGCCTATTTCGTGCAGATGCGGGTGTCCGAGGCCTTTGGGGTCGACATCCACCCCGCTGCCCGGATCGGCAAGGGCATCATGATCGACCATGCGCATTCCATCGTGATCGGAGAGACTGCGGTCGTTGGCGACAATGTCTCGATGCTGCATTCGGTGACACTCGGCGGCACCGGGAAGGAAGACGGCGACCGGCATCCCAAAATTGGCAATGGTGTGCTGATCGGAGCGGGCGCCAAGGTTCTGGGTAATATCCGGGTCGGCAATTGCTCGCGGATCGCGGCAGGTTCGGTCGTGCTTGAGGAAGTGCCGCCGGAAACCACTGTCGCCGGGGTTCCGGCGCGCGTGGTTGGCAAGGCCGGCTGCGCCCAGCCTGCGCTGAGCATGGATCAGCAATTCAGGGCGGAGTGAGCAGGGCATTTGACGGCGGGTAATGGTTCCAGGGTAAAGGCTTTCTTGCGCAAATCGGCTGCCGCTTTTGTCGGCAGCGCAATCACCCTTTTCGCGCGGATCGTAACTGCTCCGCGCGCTATCTGGTCGGGGATCGAGCCGCTGCCAAAGCAGCGCGTCTATTTCGCCAACCACACTTCCAATGCCGATTTCGTGCTGCTCTGGACGGTGCTGCCGCCAATGCTCAGGGCGCGCACCCGGCCGGTCGCTGCGCTGGAATACTGGCTGAAAACCCCGCTTCGCGCCTTTATTGGTCGCGATGTCTTCAACGCCGTGCTGATTGACCGCCGCCCGGAAGAGCGGGTCGAGGATCCGGTTGCCCTGATGGGCAAGGCCCTGGCCGAGGGATCTTCGCTGATCCTCTTTCCCGAAGGCGTCCGCAATATGACCGAAGAGCCGCTCTTGCCCTTCCGCACCGGCCTTTACCATCTTGCCCGACAAAATCCCGAAATTGATCTCGTGCCGGTCTGGATTTCGAACCTCAACCGGGTAATGCCCAAGGGGGAGATCATTCCGTTGCCGCTGATCTGCACCCTGACCTTCGGCGCCCCGCTGCATCTGGGCGAAACCGAAGACAAGGCGGATTTCCTCGCCCGCAGCCATGCTGCGCTGATCGCGCTGAAAGAGACGGTGCCGGCATGAGCGCGACCCCGCATCTCATCTGGCTCTTGCTTGGCGTGGGCGTGATCCTGGTGATCGCCACCCTGATCGGCGAAGCTTTGCGCGCAAGGATCGCACCGGATGGCGACAATCCGGTGATCGAGAACCTGAACGCCCGGATCGCGGCCTGGTGGGGAATGGTGATCCTTCTGTCGCTGGCCTTCCTTGCTGGCAGACCGGGAGTGGTGATCCTTTTCGCAGTGCTCTCTTTCTCGGCGCTCAGGGAGTTTCTGACCCTGACGGCCAAGGCCCGCGCCGATCACTGGTCGCTGGCCGGGGCGTTTTTCATTGTGCTGCCGGTGCAGTACTGGCTGGTAGGTCTCGACTGGTACGGTCTCTATGCGATCTTCATCCCGGTCTATGCCTTCCTGCTGATGCCGGTCGTTTCGGCACTCAGGGGTGAGACGAAAAGCTTCCTGACCCGCGTTGCTGAAACCCAATGGGCGCTGATGATCTGCGTCTATTGCGTGAGCCATGTGCCCGCGCTTCTGACGCTGCATATCGAAGGGTATGAGGGCCGTTCGGTTATCCTGATCGCCTGGCTTATCTTTACGGTGCAGCTTTCAGATGTGATGCAATATGTCTGGGGCAAGCTGTTTGGCAGCCGCCTTGTGGCACCGCAGCTCTCGCCCTCGAAAACCTGGGAAGGGCTGATCGGCGGCGTGATGACGGCAACAACTGCCGGGGCCGCACTTTGGTGGATGACGCCTTTCTCCATGCTCCAGGCGGCCGGTATGGCGCTTGCGGTGACGCTGATGGGGTTCTTTGGCGGATTGGTGATGTCTGCGATCAAACGCGACAAGGGCGTGAAGGATTGGGGGCACCTGATAGCAGGTCATGGCGGGTTTCTCGACCGGCTCGATTCGGTTGTCTTTGCCGCGCCAATTTTCTTCCATCTCACCCGCTGGTTCTGGACCTGACCCATGACAGATGACGACATGAAAGATCCCCGTGCCATCTTTCAGGCGGAACACCGGCCGGAAGCAGAGGCGGCGAACCGTCGCCCGATCCGTGCCCGCCGCAACCGGCTGATGGTCCGCCTCGCGCAATCCCTGGTGCAACGCCAGGTCACGCCGAACCAGATTTCCCAGGCTTCAGTGGTCTTTGCCGCGCTTGGGCTGCTCTTTTTCTGGGCGGCCTCGGCTTCGGGGCCGATCGGGCAGGGTCTCTTGCTTGTTCTTGCCGCCCTGACGATCCAGCTGCGTCTTTTGTGCAATCTGCTCGATGGCATGGTCGCGGTTGAGGGTGGTACGGCGACCCCCTCTGGCGCTTACTGGAACGAAGCCCCGGACCGCGCCGCGGATCTGTTGCTTTTCTGGGGGGCAGGGCTGTTCGCGGCGGCGCCGGCACTCGGCCTCGGGGTCGGAGCGCTCGCGCTGATCACCGCCTGGCTGCGGGAACTGGGCCGCGCCGAAGGCTTTGCGCCCGATTTCCGTGGCCCGATGGCGAAGCCGCACCGGATGGCGGCCCTGACCGTTGCCGCTTTGCTCGCCGCGTTTTTACCGGTCAGCACCGCTGGCGCGACCCTGATGACCTGGGCGCTCTGGCTGATCGGTGCGGGCGTCATCGCAACTGTCGCACGCCGCAGCATCACCCTGTTGCAACACCTCGAAGCACGTGGCTGATTTCATCTGTTCCTGAATATCCCGGGGGAGCCTTCGCATTGAAAATGCGAAGGCGGGGGCAGAGCCCCCGCCTTGTGCGGTTTTCCAGTTATTCTGCGGGCTCAGGCCAGCATGGTGACCGGGTTCTCAAGCGCCTCGACCACCGCCTTGAGGAACTGAGCCCCCAATGCGCCATCGATGACGCGGTGATCGACGGACAGCGTCATCGACATCATCGTTGCCACGCCAATCGAGCCATCCTCAGCCACCACCGGCTTTTTCAGCCCGGCCCCGACGGCAAGGATCGCGCCATGCGGGGGGTTGATCACGGCGTCGAAATTCTCGATCCCGAACATGCCGAGATTGGAGATGGCAAAGCTTCCGCCCTGATATTCATGCGGTGCAAGCTTTTTCGATTTCGCGCGATGTGCCAGATCCTTCATCTCAGCCGAAAGCGCCGAGAGCGATTTCTTATCCGCATCGCGCAGAACCGGCGTGAAGAGCCCGCCCTCGATGGCCACGGCAACCGCGACATCCGAGGGTTTCAGCTTCAGTATCCGGTCGCCGGCCCAGACCGCATTGGCATCAGGCACCTCCTGCAGGGCAATCGCGCAGGCTTTGATGATGAAGTCATTGACCGAGAGCTTCACACCGCGCCCGGTGAGGGCGTGGTTCAGCTCGGCCCGGAAGGCTATCAGTGCATCGAGTTTCACGTCGCGGCGCAGGTAGAAATGCGGGATGGTCTGTTTGGCCTCGGTCAGACGCGCGGCGATCGTGCGGCGCATGCCGTCGAGTGCGACTTCCTCGAACTGGCGATCCTGATACATTTTCAGAACTGTCTCCGGCGAGAGCCCGGCGGGTGCGGCCTTTGCCGGGGCCGGGGTCGCCGTCGCTGCGGGTATCGAGCCCGCAGCGACGGCCGCTGCCGCAGGCGCCGTGGCCGGCGCGACCCCCGATTTCGCCTGTTCCACATCGGCCTTGACGATGCGGCCATGCGGCCCAGTGCCCTTCACCGCTGTCAGATCGACGCCTTTGTCTTTCGCAATCCGCCGCGCGAGCGGCGAAGCAAAGACGCGCGCGCCGCTGGCGACCGGTGCCGCAGCAGGTGCCGGTGCTGTAGCCGAAGCCACGACCGGGGCCGTCTCGGCCGGGCTTTCCACTGCTGCGGCTTGCGCTGCAGCGGCGGGCGCAGAGGCTGCCGAAGCATCCTCGCCCTCTTCCAGCAGCACGGCAATCGGATCATTGACCTTTACGCCGGCAGTGCCTTCCGCGATCAGGATCCTGCCGATCACGCCCTCATCGACCGCCTCGAACTCCATCGTCGCCTTATCGGTCTCGATCTCGGCGATGATCTGGCCCGATTTGACCACATCGCCCTCTTTCACCAGCCATTTCGCCAGCATGCCTTCCTCCATGGTCGGAGAAAGCGCGGGCATCAGTATCTGAATTGCCATCTTTTTTCCTCCCTCAGCGGTAGCAGACCGATTTCACGGCAGTGACGATTTCGGCAGGCGTGATCAGCGCCAGCTTCTCCAGATTGGCCGCATAGGGCATCGGCACATCCTTGCCGGTGCAGGTCACGACCGGCGCGTCCAGATAGTCAAACGCGCGCTGCATGATCGTCGATGCCAGGTGATCGCCGATAGAGCCCACCGGGAAGCCCTCCTCGACCGTCACGCAACGATTGGTCTTCTGCACCGAGGCCAGCACCGTGTCATAGTCAATCGGCCGCAGGGTGCGCAGGTTGATCACCTCTGCCTCGATCCCCTCTTTGGCCAAAAGCTCCGCTGCGGCCAGCGCATGGGCAACGCCGATTCCGAACGAAACCAGTGTTACATCTGCCCCCGTCCGCATCACCGAGGCCTTGCCAAAGGGGATGGCGAAGTCGTCGCCCACCGGCACCTCGAAACTCCGCCCATACATGATCTCGTTTTCGAGGAAGATCACCGGGTTGTTGTCGCGGATCGCCGTCTTCAGCAGGCCCTTCGCATCCGCCGCCGAATAGGGCATGGCAACTTTCAGCCCCGGGATCGCCGCATACCAGGCCGCATAGTCCTGGCTGTGCTGGGCGCCAACCCGGGCTGCCGCCCCGTTCGGGCCACGGAACACGATGGGAGACCCCATCTGACCGCCCGACATATAAAGCGTCTTCGCGGCCGAGTTGATGATATGGTCAATCGCCTGCATGGCGAAGTTGAAGGTCATGAACTCGACGATCGGGCGCAGCCCCCCCCAGGAGGCGCCGACCGCAATCCCGGCGAAACCATGCTCGGTGATCGGGGTGTCGACCACGCGCTTCGGGCCGAACTCGTCCAGCAAACCCTGGCTGATCTTATAGGCGCCCTGGTATTCGCCAACCTCTTCCCCCATCAGGAAGACATTGCCGTCCCCGCGCATCTCTTCCGCCATGGCCTCGCGCAGCGCTTCCCGCACGGTCATGGTCTTCGTCGCCACACCTTCGGGCAGGTCGCTGTGCGGCCAGCCTTTGGCGGCTTCCACTACCGCCGGGCGTGCAGCAGCTGCTGCCGGGACGGCCTCGATGGCCGGCGCGGCGGCGGCCACCGGAGACGCAGTTGGAGCAGCGACCGGGGCAGGGGCGGCAGCCACGGCATCCGCGCTTTCGCCCTCTTCTACCAGAACCGCAATCGGCGTGTTCACTTTCACGCCTGCGGTGCCCTCGGTCACCAGCAGCCGGCCGATGATCCCCTCATCCACCGCCTCGAATTCCATCGTCGCCTTATCGGTCTCGATCTCGGCAATGACCTGGCCCGATTTGACCACGTCACCCTCTTTCACCAGCCATTTCGCCAGCGTGCCTTCCTCCATCGTCGGAGACAAAGCCGGCATCAGAACTTCAACTGCCATGATCTCTCTCCCCCTCAGACGGTAATATCGGTCCAGAGATCGCTCAGCGGCGGCTCCGGGCTTTCTTTCGAGAATTCAGCCGCCTCATTCACCAGCGCCTTGATCTCTTTGTCGATGTTCTTCAGATCGTCTTCCGAGGCCAGACCGCCCTGCAACAGCAGATCGCGGACATGCTCGATGCAATCTTTCTCGGTCTTGATCTTCTCGACCTCTTCGCGCGTCCGGTATTTCGCCGGATCCGACATCGAGTGACCACGGTAGCGATAGGTCATCATTTCGAGGATATAGGGGCCCTTGCCGGCGCGGCAGTGGGCCACGGCCTTCTCGCCTGCCGCCCTGACCGCCAGCACATCCATCCCGTCAACCTGCTCACCGGGGATTCCGTAGGCCACGCCGCGCTCGAACAGGGTCGTCGATTTGGTCGAGCGCTTCACGCTCGTCCCCATGGCATACTGGTTGTTTTCAATGACGAAAATCACCGGAAGATCCCAGAGTTCCGCCATGTTATAGGTCTCATAGACCTGGCCCTGGTTGGCCGCGCCATCGCCGAAATAGGTGAAGGTCACATTGTCATTGCCGAGATATTTATCGGCAAATGCCAGCCCCGCGCCCAGCGGCACCTGTGCGCCAACGATGCCGTGGCCGCCGTAGAAATGCTTCTCTTTCGAGAACATATGCATCGAGCCGCCCTTGCCCTTCGAGTAGCCCCCGATGCGCCCGGTCAACTCTGCCATGACGCCTTTCGGGTCCATGTCGCAGGCCAGCATATGGCCATGGTCGCGGTAAGAGGTCAGGCGCTTGTCACCCTGCTTGGCCGCAGCCTCCAGGCCCACGACCACAGCTTCCTGGCCGATATAGAGGTGACAGAACCCCCCGATCAGCCCCATGCCGTAAAGCTGGCCCGCCTTTTCCTCAAAGCGGCGGATCAGCAGCATCTCGCGGTAGTATTTCAGAAGATCTTCTTTCGAGACATTGGGTCTCGCATCGGGCTTGCGTGCCATTGGGCTCCTCCCCGGAGTAGGTTCAGCAAATGGTTTAGCGTTAAACCATCTATACAACATCGGAGATTATTGGGTCAAAGTGAAAATGAGCGCAAGCTGCGGGGCGCGGTGAGAGGCGTCTGGCCTTCCACCGGACCTCTGCCTATGCTGGCACAAAGTGAACAGTGACCCCGTGCAACCGGATGCCTGCCCATGTCAGAGCGACTGAATTATTATAAGGCGGCCCCGGCGGCCATGAAGGCGATGCTGGATCTCGAGGCGCAGATCAAATCGCTCTCCATCCCGGCGCCTCTGCGTGAATTGCTGAAAATGCGGGTCTCACAGATCAATGGCTGTGCCTTCTGTCTCGATCTGCATGGCGGCGAGGCGAGGGCGGCGGGGGTTTCGCAGCAAAAGCTGGACGTCTTGGCGGCCTGGCACGAAAGCAGTGCCTTTGATGCGCGCGAGCGGGCGGCTCTTGCCTGGGCGGATGCGCTGACGCTTTTGCCACAAAGCCGGGCAGCGGATTCAGATTACGCGCCCCTTGCAGCAGAATTTTCGCCCCAGGAGCAGGTGGAACTGACCTTGATTGTGACCACGATCAACGCCTGGAACCGCTTCGCCATCGGCTTTCGAAACACGCATCCGGTGCGCAGTTAAAGCCCTGATTGCGCAGGGTTTTCAGCGGATCACGATCTCATCGGCACGCATATAGCCCAGCACATCGCGGGCACGCTCATCGAGCAGATCCATATCGAGGTAATCATCCGACAGCCGATGCGTCAGGTTCCGCATATCGGCCAGTTGCACTGCCAGTTTGTCGCGCTCTGCCGCCAGGCCGCTGGCCTCAGCGCGGATTTCGACCCGGCGAAACACGCCATAATCGCCCTGCACGGCGGCAAAGGTGAAATAGGCACCCAGAGTGAACATCAGGGCGAAGTAGATGAGCCCGCCCATATTATGGCGCCGTTGTTGCCTGGTCATGTCCTGTCCGTCTCGACTGTTACCCCTCTTGCCGGGGGCCATTGAGAAAGATCATGCCATCAAACGAATCAGAAGGGAATCCCCCATATGGCGGGATTCCCTTCAGCTTTATGCGAAAGCTGTTCAGCCCGCGCCGGTTCTGGCCGGCGCCTGATCAGCCGGCGACCGAGGCCGCATGGATCGAATCGACTGCCGCTTTCAGCGTGGAGTCGAATTCGGCCTCGGATTGCCTGGCATTCAGACCCTCCGACAGCGCGCGAGAGAAGGACGCGATCATGCCGCGGTTCTTCGCAAGCATCGTATTCGCCTCGTCCCGCGAATACCCGCCCGAAAGCGCCACAAGCTTCAGAACAGCGGGGTGATCGACCAGAGCTGCGTAGAAGTTCGCCTCCGACGGGATCGTGAGTTTCAGCATGACCTGCGTGCCTTCGGGCAGGGCATCCAGATGCGTAAGGATCTCGCGGCGCAGGATCGCTTCTGCGGCGGCTTTATCGGTGATCGAGATCGTCACTTCCGGCTCGACGATCGGCATAAGCCCGTGGCTGATCACCTGTTTCGCGATGGCGAATTGCTGATCGACCACCGCCCTGATGCCGTCTTCATTGGCGGCGGAAATCACCGAACGTTCCTTGGTGCCATAGATCCCGGCGCGCACGGCCTTCTCCAGCAGCGTATCAAGCTCTGGCATCGCCTTCATCACCTGGCAGCCATTAACCTCGGCCTCGAGCCCCTTGTCGATCTTCAGGAACGGAACAACGCCGCGCTTTTCCCACAGATAGGTGGCGGTCGGGATGCCGTCGATATCGCGGTCCATGGTCTGCTCAAACAGGATGGCGCCGATGACCTTCTCGCCGGAAAAGGCGGGCGATTTGATGATGCGGGCGCGCATGGCATGGACCAGGTCGAACATGCCGGCCTCGTCGGACCAGGCATCGGCCTCAACGCCGTAAAGCTTCAGCGCCTTGGGGGTCGAGCCGCCGGACTGGTCGAGGGCAGCGATAAAGCCCTGGCCCTTGCCGATCTGCGCCGTCATTTTTTCCGTGGTCATCGTCGTCTTCCTTTGCCGGAGCCAGATTAGGTTTTGCACGCGCCATAGCCTTTCCGCCGGGCTGCGTGCAATGCTGTTAGCGCGAGCAGCGGCCCTCAGGCGAGCAGTGCCGCCACGCCGGGCAATTCCTTGCCTTCCATCCATTCCAGGAAGGCGCCGCCGGCGGTCGAGATGAAGGTGAAAGCCCCAGCAGCCCCGGCCTGGTTCAGCGCGGCAACGGTGTCGCCGCCGCCTGCAACCGAGATCAGCCTGCCGGCCTCGGTCAGCCTCGCGGCCTCTTTCGCCGCCGCCACCGTCGCCGCGTCAAAAGGCGGGATCTCGAAGGCGCCGAGCGGGCCGTTCCAGATCAGCGTTGCAGACTGGCCCATGACCGCTTTCAGCCGCGCCACCGTTTCCGGGCCGGCATCAAGGATCATCGCATCGGCAGGACATCCCGATGCATTGGTGATCTGGCTGGCCGCACCCGCTTTGAACTCGCGCGCCACCACCACATCGACCGGCAGATGGATCTGGCAGCCGGTCTCTTCGGCCTTTTTCAAAATCGCGCGGGCGGTATCGGCCATGTCGCGCTCTGCAAGTGATTTACCGACCTCGATACCTTGCGCAACGAGGAAGGTATTCGCCATGCCGCCTCCGATCGCCAGGTGGTCGACCTTGCCGACAAGGTTCCCCAGAAGATCAAGCTTGGTCGACACTTTCGCGCCGCCGACCACGGCGATCACCGGGCGGGCAGGGGTGCCAAGCGCTGCGTCCAGCGCTTTCAGTTCTGCCTCCATCAGCCGGCCCGCCGCATGGGGGAGTGCACGCGCAAGGGCTTCGGTCGAGGCATGTGCCCGGTGCGCGGCCGAAAACGCGTCATTCACATAGACGTCGCCAAGCACCGCAAATTCTGCCGCAAGCGCGGGATCGTTCTTTTCTTCGCCCGCATGGAACCGGGTGTTTTCCAGCAGCACGACATCGCTCTGCGCCGCCGCAGCAATGGCGGCCTTCGCCACATCGCCGGTGCTTTCCGCCGCGAAAATTACCTTGCGGCCAAGGCTTGCCTCAAGGGCCGGCGCGATGCGGCCAAGGCTCATCTCCGGCACGACCTTGCCCTTTGGGCGGTCGAAATGCGCCAGCAGCACCACTTTGCCACCGCGCGCGATGATATCCTCGACTGTCGGGCGGATTTTGTCGATCCGGGTGGTGTCGGTGACCCGGTCCCCCTCCATCGGCACATTGATGTCGACCCGTGTCAGCACGGTTTTGCCGGCCAGTGCGATATCATCCAGCGTTTTCCAGCTCATCGGTCTCTCCCAATATGCATCATTCGGGGTGGTTTAGCGCTAACACACGGGGTGCATCCTGCTTTTCGCGCAATTCTTTCCGCCCATTTTGCCGCCCCGTCAACCGATCACGCCCATTTGCCCTTCCCCCCTGAGGCGCTTGCGGTTAATTTCCCGCCCGACCAGAAGCCTGCAAGGGAAGCACAATGGCCGAGATCAAGGACCCCGAGAACACCATCATCCTGACGCTGAAAGACGGCGAAGTGGTGATCGAGCTTCTCCCGGATGTCGCACCAAAGCATGTCGAGCGTATGAAGCAGCTCGCCCGCGACAAAGCCTATGACAATGTGGCTTTCCACCGCGTGATCGAGGGCTTCATGGCCCAGACCGGTGATGTAGAGCACGCCAATATGGAAAAAGACTACAATCCGCGCCGTTCTGGCACGGGTGGGTCGCAATATGATGATCTGCCGGCAGAATTTTCGAAACTGCCGCATGATCGCGGCACGATCGGCGCTGCGCGGTCGCAGAACCCGAATTCGGCAAACAGCCAGTTCTTCATCAATTTCAAGGATAACTCCTTCCTGAACGGCCAGTATACCGTTTACGGCCGGGTGATTTCCGGGATGGAATTTGTTGATAAGATCACCCGGGGCGAGCCGCCGGTCACCCCCGACCGTATGATCACTGTGAGGGTTGCGGCAGATGTTGCGTAAGGTTCTCATGGCCTCCCTGCTGATGGCGGCACCTGCTTTCGCGCAGGACGTGCCGGATCTGCCGGGGCCGAATCTGGTGCTCGACATCCAGGGCGAGGCGAATGGCCGCGTGGTCATTGACCTCCTTTCGGACAAGGCGCCGAAACATGTGGAACAGATCGTCACCCTGGCAAAAGAGGGCGCCTATGATGGCGTGGTCTTTCACCGCGTGATCGACGGTTTCATGGCCCAGACCGGCGACGTGCAGTTCGGCAAACCGGCGACGCTGGCCGAAGAGCTTGCCAAGTTGCCGAAAGGTGCGGCTGAAGGCACCTATAAGCTCCATGGGATGGAGATTCCGGCGGAATTCGTCAGCGCCGGCATGGGTGGCTCGCATCTGCCTGATATTCCCGCAGAGTTTTCGGATATCTCGTTCCAGCGCGGCATCGTCGGCATGGCACGCAGCCAGGATCCGAATTCGGCCAACAGCCAGTTTTTCATCATGTTTGCGCCGGGTGATTTCCTTGACGGACAATATACCGTTGTCGGTCGCGTGATCTCGGGCATGGATGTGGTCGACAAGATCAGGCGCGGCCCGGCAGAGCAGAATGGCGCGGTTGCCGAGAATCCCGATGTGATCGTCAAGGCGAGCATCGAGGACGCGGCAGCTACCAGCGTCGAGCCGGCAGAATCTGCTCCTTCTGAAGCGCCCGCAGAAGCTCCGGCTGACGTTCCCGCTGAGGCCCCTGCGGACGCTCCGGCGCAATAAGTCAGGGCTGACACTCGGAAAGGGCGGCGTGCATTCCAATGCGCGCCGCCCTTTTCCATATGGCGCTGTTTACCTCGGGCACAGCGCGGGATATGCGCGGGTCAAGACTGGCGGCAATCACGCGCGGAGGCCCGCAATGGCGCAATTCCTTTCCACCCGGGATCCGGGCTTCGAGGCGGATTTTACCGCTTTTCTTGGCATGAAGCGCGAGGACAGTCCCGAAGTCGACGATGTTGTCGCCGCGATCATCGCGGATGTGCGGGCGCGGGGCGATGCTGCGGTGACCGAGCTTACCGCCCGCTTTGACCGGCTTGAGCTGATAGCGGATCAGCTGGCCTTCACGCCTGAAGAGATTGAGGCGGAATGCGCGAAAGTCTCGCCTGAAGATGCGGCGGCACTGACGCTTGCGGCGGAGCGGATCCGTGCCTATCACGTCCGCCAGATGCCGCAGGACCAGATGTGGACCGATCCGGAAGGGGCAACCCTTGGCTGGCGCTGGACGCCGGTTTCAGCTGCCGGGCTTTATGTTCCGGGGGGGCTCGCCTCTTACCCGTCTTCGGTTCTGATGAATGCGATTCCGGCCCGGGTGGCTGGGGTGGAGCGCCTGGTGATCACCTGTCCGACCCCGGGTGGCGAGGTCAATCCGCTGGTGATCTATGCGGCCCGGCTTGCCGGGGTCGATACGATCTACCGGATCGGTGGAGCGCAGGCGGTGGCAGCTTTGGCCTACGGCACCGCGACGATCCGCGCGGTCGATAAGATCACCGGGCCGGGCAATGCCTTTGTCGCGGCAGCGAAGCGGCGGGTGTTCGGTAAAGTGGGGATCGACATGATCGCCGGTCCTTCCGAGATCCTTGTGATCGCCGATGGCACGGCGGATCCGGATTTCGTGGCGCTGGATATGCTGAGCCAGGCCGAGCATGACGCATCGGCCCAGGCGATTCTGGTCACGCCGGATGAGGCTTTTGCCCGTGCCTGTGTGGCGGCGCTGGAGAAGCGCCTCGAGACGCTGGAGCGGCGCGAGATCGCGCAGGCGAGCTGGCGCGACAATGGTGCGGTGATCCTGGTGCGCGACCTTTCCGAGGGGGCAGAGCTTTCGAACCGTGTCGCGCCCGAACATCTGGAGATCTGTACCGAAGACCCGGAATCTGTCTCGGCGCAGATCACCCATGCCGGCGCGATTTTCCTCGGCCAATGGACGCCCGAGGCCATCGGCGACTATATCGGCGGCCCGAACCATGTGCTGCCAACGGCGCGTTCGGCGCGGTTCTCGTCGGGGCTTTCAGTGCTGGAATTCCTCAAGCGCACCACGATTGCGAAAATGACGCCGGCTGCGCTGGCGGCCATCGGGCCCGCGGCAGAGCGCCTGGCGAAGTCGGAAAGCCTGGAGGCGCATGGGCTGAGCGTGCGGGCGCGGCTCGACCGGCTGAACGCGGGGTGAGGCGGCGCAGCTGGGGGTTTTCCACCCCCAGACCCCCGGAGGATATTTAGAGACAGATGAAAAGCGCCCGCTGACTTCCGTCGGATGGGCGGGGGCTGTGCTTGCTTGTGGGCGCGCGCTCGGGCATCAAGGGGTGACGCATTTTCCGGAACGCCCGCATGACCAACCGCATCTGCCATATCGAGATTGATGAGAAAGGTCTTATGCGTCCGACGCCGGAGATCGAGCAGGAGCGCAAGGTCGCGATTTTTGATCTGCTGGAGGAGAACAGCTTCGGCCTTCCCGCCCGCGAGGGGCGCGAGGTGCCGCCCGGCCCCTATCGCCTGGCACTGGCGATCCGGGAGGGGCGGCTGGTCTTCGGGATTGCCCGCGAAGACGAGGCCCAGGTCGGGGAATTCCATCTGAGCCTTGGCCCGTTCCGCCAGGTGGTGAAGGATTATTTCCAGATCTGCGAAAGCTATTTCGAGGCTGTGAAGCGCCTGCCGCCGAGCCAGATCGAGGCGATCGATATGGCGCGGCGCGGGATCCATAATGAGGGGGCCGCGATCCTGCAGGAGCGGCTCGAGGGCAAGGCCGAGGTTGATCGCGACACTGCCCGGCGCCTCTTTACCCTGATCTGCGTGCTGCACTGGGGGTAAGCTTGGTCGATTTCCCGCAGTCCATCCTGTTCTGCTGCGACCATAATGCGGTGCGCTCCCCCATGGCCGAGGGGATGGCGAAGAAATTCTACGGCCAGCGTGCCTATGTCCAATCGGCGGGCGTGAAGAATGACATGGAGGTGGACGGCTTTTCGGTCGCGGTCTGCCAGGAGATCGGGGTGGAACTGTCGCGCCACCGCGCCCGGTCTTTCGAGGAAATGCAGGAATGGGGCGATGATCTGGGGCAGTTCGACCTGATTGTGGCGCTGTCGCCCGCGAGCCAGCGCCAGGCGCTGGAGCTGACGCGCTGGCATCATCTTGAGGTTGAATACTGGCCGATACTTGATCCGACCGGCCTTGGCGAAAGCCGTGAGGCCAAACTTTCCGCCTATCGCCAGGCGCGCGATCAGATCCGTGACCGCATGATCCAGAGATTTGGCCCGCCCTTGCCGGTCGGGGGGTGAAGAGCCGGGCCTCCGGCGCTTGTGGATCAGGGCAGGAGTGAGACCCGACACGCCACTCTTGATGTCTGCGCAGTTTGCGGAGTGGGATTGTGGCGGATTGTGCTGCTTCGCCCCATCAAGATCAGCCTTGCGCCGCATCGTTCCTGTAGTCAGAGGCCGTGGTCGCAGCATACGGGATGCGGGGACGCTGATGTCTGCTATTCCGGGACCATCCCATACCCTTCTGGCTTTCTGTCTTTTGCTGAGCATGGCCAGTTGTTTCCTGAGCGGAGGGATCGCGCTGATGGTGGTGCCTGCCGATCTCCGGATGCCCATTCCCCGCAGTGATTTCCGCATCTGAAAAATGCGGGCCGGCTCTTCAGCTGGTCCTGCGCCGTGGCAGCCATGGTCTCGCTGCTTATTGCGGCACGTCATGTCGCCGCGCTTTTCGGCCCGTCTCTACAGGGGCTGAGATAGCGAACATCTGTATTTCCTGCGCTTTTCTCGGCCTTTCAGCCCTGTGGCAGCGCGATTGCTGTTCATAGCGTCCGGGAAACCGCAACCGACTTGCGGCGGAACTGGCGAAATCGGGCGAAGTGCTACGTGAAATCAGGGGCGGCGGAGAAGAAGCCGGCACTGATTCCCCTGCGGGGGCGCGGGCTGCGGCCTGATTCGGTCACCTTGTCGGGCAGGCAGCATCGCCTAGGCTATCAGCCCCGCTCCGTTTCGCGTTCGGCCAGAACTCCGTCACTGTCAGAGCCGTTTTTACCGGCGGCGAGAATAGTCTCCAGCTCTGTCTCGATCCAGCCGACAAGGCCGATCAGCCGCGCAGCCGCCGCCTGACCAAGGGCTGTCAGCTCATAATCGACATGCGGCGGCACCACCGGATGCGCGGTGCGCAGCACAAAGCCATCTGCCTCAAGATCCTTTAGCACCTGTGCCAGCATCCTTTCACTGACTCCCGCCACCCTGCGCCGCAATGCGGCGAAACGATGTGGCCCGGTGGCCAGCGCCACCATCACCAGAACGCCCCAGCGGCTGGTCAGATGTTGCAGGATGCGCCGCGACGGGCATTCGGCGGCAAGGACATTGCCCTCGCGCCAGCCCTGCATCAGGCGCTGTGCATCTGTCGTGATGAGGCTGTGCGTCATTGTTCCATACTTACAAAATGGTGCGTACTTATTTTTTGTAAGTATGGTGCTATTATTGTCCTGTCAAATCCGGAACAGGAGAAACCAATGACCATCGCCATCACCGGAGCCACCGGCCAGCTGGGCCGCCTCGCCATTGCCGCCGCCCGCGCCCGTGGCGCCAGCCCCATCGCCCTTGTGCGCAGCCCGGAAAAGGCTGCTGATCTGGGCGTCGAGACCCGCGCTTTCGACTATGACAAGGCAGATCACGCCGCGCTGAACGGTGTCGATACGCTGGTGCTGATCTCGGCCAATGAGGTGGGCAAGCGTTTTGCCCAGCATAAGGCGGTGATCGATGCCGCCAAAGCCGCCGGCGTGAAGCGGATCATCTATACTTCGCTCCTGAAGGGCGACGCCTCGCCGATGAAACTTGCCGCTGAACATGTCGAAACCGAAGCGGCGCTGAAGGAATCGGGGATCGCATACACGATCCTCAGGAATGGCTGGTATACCGAGAACCTGACCGGCGCGCTGGCGCCCGCGATCGAACATGGCGCGATTATCGGCTCAGCCGGGGACGGGCGTTATTCGGCGGCCGCGCGTGCGGATTATGCCGAGGCGATTGCGGTCACCGCGATTGAGGCGGGCCATGAGAACAAGGTCTATGAGCTTGCCGGCGATACCGGCTTTACCGGTGCCGAACTGGCGGCCGAAGTGGCCAGACAGGCCGCGAAGCCGGTCGCCTATGTGAACCTGCCCGAGGCTGACTATGCCAAAGCCCTTGAAGGGTTCGGTCTGCCGGCGGGATTCGCCGCAATCCTCGCCGACAGCGATGCACAGACCGCGAAGGGGGCGCTGTTCGATGACAGCAAAACGCTTTCGCGCCTGATCGGGCACCCGACCACGCCGCTGACTGCTACCGTGGCCGCTGCTCTGGCCTGATCGCTTTCCGGGCGGCCTGTCCCCAGGGGCCGCCCGGAGACGATGAAAGGGCGTTTTCAGGCTTTCCCCTGCGCGGCAACCGGCTATCCTCGCGCCCAAAATGAAAGGGAGAGCCATGTCCGCGTCCGCCACCCGTAAGCTGATCGAATCCTATTACACCGCCTTCAACGCGCTGAACCCCGAAGGGATGACGGCGCTTGTCAGCGAGGATATCGAGCACCGCGTCAATGAAGGCGGCATCCGCCGGGGGCGCGAAAAATTCGCGGAATTTGGCTCACATATGGGTGTCTCCTACCGTGAAGAGCTCAGGGATATTGTGATCTTCGTGACCGAAGACGGCAGCCGCGCGGCGGCTGAATTCGTCGTTCATGGCGAATATCTGAAGACCGATCCGGGCCTGCCCGAGGCAAAGGGCCAGAAATACATCCTGCCGGCAGGGTCGTTTTTTGACGTGAAGGACGGACGGATCTCCCGTGTCACCACCTTCTACAACCTCAATGACTGGATCGAACAGGTCTCGAAATGAGCCTGACCGTCCGCGCGCTGAAGGGGGCCGAGCTTGAGGCCGCGCTGGACGATATGGCGCGGCTTCGCATCACGGTATTCCGCGCCTGGCCCTATCTCTATGACGGTACGCTCGATTACGAGCGCACCTACCTTCAGGCCTATCGCGACAGTCCGGGCGCGCTGCTGGTGGCGGCAATTGATGACGGCAGGATCGTCGGCGCCTCGACCTCGGCACCGATGGAGGATCATGCGGCTGAATTCGCCGAACCAATGCGCCAGACCGGTCTTGCGCTGGAAAAGATCCTCTACGGCGCGGAATCGGTTCTTTTGCCGGAATATCGGGGCAGGGGCGTCGGACATCGTTTCTTTGACCTGCGCGAAGAACATGCCCGCAGCCTTGGTCGCAGCCATGTCGCATTCTGCTCGGTGATGCGACCCGGGGATCACCCGCTGCGCCCTGACACATATCGCAGCAATGACGCCTTCTGGACGAAACGCGGCTATGCGCCGCTGCCGGGCGCCATCGCGCATTTCAGCTGGCGCGATCTCGGAGAAGTCAGCGATACTGAAAAACCACTGCAGTTCTGGATCCGCCAGCTCTGAGCCGCCAGTTCTGAACTGTCAGCGCGAAGGGCAGGCCGGAGAAGCCGGCTCTTCGCGCGATCAGCCAGGCGCGCAAACCAGATAGCCCTTGTAAACCCCCGGCACAAAGCGCATATGCCCAGGTCAGAAGGCCTGCGTTTCCCGCGGGTCCTTATCCTATTCGGAGTGAACATGGCCAAGGAAGACATTCTCGAATTCCCGGGTGTCGTGAAGGAACTCCTGCCCAATGCGACATTCAAGGTCGAACTCGATAATGGCCATGAACTGATCGCAACGATGGCAGGCAAGATGCGCAAGAATCGCATCCGTGTTCTGGCAGGCGACAAGGTCCAGGTGGAAATGACCCCCTACGACCTCTCGAAGGGCCGCATCAACTACCGCTTCAAGTAAGCTGTTATCTTGCGACTGATCCTCGGATCCGCCTCGCCGCGCCGAAAAGAACTGTTGGCGCAAATGGGGATCACACCCGATCTCATCCTGCCTCCCGATATCGACGAGGATCCCCGCAAAGGAGAGCTGCCGCGCCCCTATGCGGCGCGTCTCGCGCGGGAAAAGGCGCTTGCGGTAGAAGCCGGGCCTGATGATATCGTGCTTTGTGCCGATACGACGGTGGCGCTTGGGCGCCGCATTCTCGGCAAGCCCGCAGACGCGGTCGAAGCGGCCTCGTTCCTCGCGCTGCTTGGCGGGCGCCGCCATGAGGTGATCACTGCCATCGCTTTGCGCAAAGGCGCGCGGATCTGGGCGCGTGAAAGCGTCTCGGCCGTTAAGATGAAGCGGCTCTCGGATGATGAAATGAATGCCTATCTCGCCAGCGGCGACTGGCAGGGCAAGGCCGGAGGCTATGGAATCCAGGGCCTGGCCGGTGCGTTCATCCCATGGAGTTCAGGATCTTACAGCGGAATTATGGGCCTTCCGGTCGCCGAAACCGCACAGCTATTGACGGCGGCCGGCTATCCGGTCTGGAGGCAGGGATGAAGGGACGGGTTGTTCTTCTCGATCAGATAGATGGGCGCGAGGCGGCGGCTTTGCTGGTCGACGGGATCCTGGAAGAGATCGCGATCGATCCGGTCAGCATCGATCTGGCACCGGGCGCGATCTGCCGTGCAATTGCCGACCGGCCGGTCAAGGGGCAGGGCGGCGTTTTTGTCAAACTCCCGGATGGTGCGCGCGGGTTTCTGCGCCAGGTCTCGGGCATCGCGCCGGGCCAGCGGCTGATCGTCCAGGTGTCCGGCCCTGCCGAACCCGGCAAAGCGCTGCCGGTTTCGATCCGTGTTCTGTTCAAATCCCGTTATGCAATTCTGACGCCAGGCGCGCCGGGGCTGAATGTCTCGCGCCGGATCCGCGATGAGGAGCTGCGCGCAGAGCTGGACGCCCTTGCGGGCCGTGCGATGGCCGGGGCGGCGCCTGATCTGGGGCTGATCCTCCGTTCGGTCTGTGATGTCGCGGAACCCGAAGAAATCGCCGAGGATATTGCCAGTCTGCGCGGGTTGACCGAGGCCGTGCTGGCCGATCTCAATGGCGCGCCGGAACTCCTGGTCGATGCGCCCGGGGCGCATGAGCTTGCCTGGCGGGACTGGGGTGACCCCGCACCTGATGAGGTGATCGAAGAGCCGGGAAGTTTTGCCGGTTTTGGCGTGGCTGATCAGCTGGATGCGCTGACCGGGGCGCGGGTTGGTCTGCCAGGCGGGGGGCATATCTGGATCGAGCCCACCCGTGCATTGGTGGCCGTCGATGTGAATACCGGCCCCGATACCTCGCCGGCTGCCGCGCTGAAGATCAATATCGCCGCCGCGCGGGAACTGCCGCGGCAGCTGCGGCTGCGCGGTCTTGGCGGCCAGGTGGTGATCGATTTCGCGCCGATGCCCAAACGCGACCGCAATATCCTCGACCAGGTGATCCGCGCGTCCTTCAAGGGGGGCGGCGAGACCAGCCTGGCTGGTTGGAGTGGGCTTGGCCTGTTCGAGCTGACCCGGCGCCGGGAGGGACTCGCACTGAGTACGCTCTGGCCATGACCTGTCCGATCTGCGGCAAAAAGACCGAAGCCGCCTCGCGCCCCTTCTGTTCAAAGCGCTGTGCCGATATCGATCTCGCGCGCTGGTTGGGTGATGGCTACCGGATCGGCGGTGCCGAAGATGATCCCGCAGCTGACCTGCCAGAGGCAGAGCCGCCAGTGCCGCCGGATCGGGCACACTGACCGCAGAGCCTGGCGGCCCTTTGATGTGGGCCGCCGGTCGGGCTTAGATATTATGCCGCGTAATCTGTGATTCCTGCGCAGTCAGCGAGACTGCACAGCTGCGCGCGCCATCGGCTTGCTGCCCGGTCCTCTGTGTCGCCTGTTGGCCATGCAACGGGACGCAGGGGGCAAGAGCAGTAGAGCCGGTTCACCGGCGAAAAGGCGAATCGCCCGATTGCTTTCCTTTCCGGCGGATGATGTCGCAACCGCCAATAAGTCAGCCGCGACTCCTGGCCGGCTCTGAGGCGTCCCGGATGGACCAGAGCCGCCCGACACCCCCGAGCCCCCATCCCCTGCGCACGAGGCCCAAAGTGCCCTGTCATGCGCGTCCCTGGGGCGAATGTCTGTCCCTCCTATACTCGGGCCGTTTTCTGTTTCGCTTCCTCGCGGAAGCCGGCCTCACGACCCGGGAGAGATTCGCATTCCTGATCCCCCTGTCTGCGGGGATCGGCCCGGACCGGATCGCAGTTGCTGTATCCGCCCCGGTTTTCGGGTCAGCAGAACATTCTGCGGGCTGCCGCTTGCGACATCAGAGGTGTTCCTGTGAGAGCTGGCAGCAAAACAGCCAGTCAAAACATTGTTTCAGGACAATGATTTCGCCTTCTTGGAAACTTATTCGTTTTCCCTCTGGACAGCGCCTGACACACTCGGTATCACCCCGCCACCAAGGTTGCCCGGATAGCTCAGTTGGTAGAGCAGCGGATTGAAAATCCGCGTGTCGGCGGTTCAAATCCGTCTCCGGGCACCATCTTATCCCTTGATAAATAATGGTATTTATCCGCTTTATCGCGGCGCGAAGCTACAGGGAGATGGCTGTGGGTATCGCTTGGGTATCATTCGATGCGGCCCCTGCGCTCACAGGCGATCCCGCAGTGGGCGACCGCACGGTACACCCAATCACGGTTTGGGCACCCCCAAGGTGCGTCGCAATCGGCCCAGAGCCGCCGGTCGACCTCGACAAATGCTGCTCTGCCGCATGCTCCGAAGCTGCCATTCGTCTTGCGCCGCCGCAATCACCTGGCCATGACGGTAGCGATTGCGGACCAAGCTGCCGTTTGCGGGTGCGGCAGCGGAAGGCGCGCCATCCTCGCCAAGTTGACCTGTCGGGCGGAGAGCCGCCTGACCGCAGCGCGGCATGGCAGTCGCAGCAAGCCTGGGAAAGCGGCCATCCATGCGCGGTGCAGCAATCGCGCTACCCCGCACGGCGAGAGAGGGCGGGAAAGCTAACCTTGGTCGTAAAAATCTCTGAAGGATCCTTCTATCGGAAAGTTCTATTTGGGTTCTTTTCGGGCGTCTTACTCAGAGTCGCTATCCTTCTTGAGAAGCTCTTCCAAGGCCGCAAGATCATCTTCGTTAATATCTGTGAAGAGCGATACGGCCATAGCGCTTGATACCTTTGCTCTTACAGCATCCCAATCGTCAGAAGGATCATGCTCGATGTAATTCGAGATACCTTGGTATTGCTTTTGAACTTCAATGCGCGCCGACGTAGATAGCTCACGGCTGAGTGCAAAGTGGTAGGGGGTTGGAAAGCCGAATCGAGCAAGTTGTGGTAAAAAACTCGGCATCGGCGCAAGGTCCTTGGCATTGGCAAGCTCGATTTCTGCTACCAACTGCGCGAACGTACTCATGACGAAGCTAATCTCTGACGCGAAGCGGTTCGAAAAACGCCTCGCAAACTTCGCCATCCCATCGGACTTAGTAGGCACCTTGACCGGGGCTTCGTTTTTCACAATGAAGCCCAATATGGTTGCATCTAGTTCCAATAGAGTCTTCTTGCCAAACCAGTCTGGAAGGAGCTCGCGGATGCCAGCGAGTGCCACGGTTCGCTTTGCCACCTGATCCTTCTGGTTCTTGTATGCTCTCGCAAATATCTTCTCCAGGCTCTCCGGCCTGAAAAACGCGTCAAAGTCCTCCTCCTTGGGGTCGAACTGATCCAATACCCATGTCACCCAATCTATGGCCTGAACTGATGGCCATGGCGCTGATGCGAGTTCAGCTTCAAGTTTGTGGATAAACTGCATACTTGCCCCCGTTTTCGCAGCAAGCGCCTGTTGCCATGTAGCAGGAGTTTCGGGCTCAGCGTCGGACAGTACTTGTTCAAGTTTCTGTTTGCGAAGACTTAGCCACGCATCCGCGTTGGCGACACTGGCAGATCGCTTTTGGAAGTATCCAAACGACTTCGAAGTAAGATGCTGAAAAGGTGTTGTCCCATCCTCGTTAGGTTTCAATGATACGGTTAGTTTTCGCGCGAGGTATTCGGCGACCGGGCTCCTTATTGCCTCAACCTCTACTTCGTCAAGCAACGTGCAAAGCGGATCAATAAGGGGAACACATCTGTCTTTGGATGAGAGAACCATACTGGTGACTACGGTCTCTCTAGGCACGAAAGTGTCTAAATCGCAAGGGACCGGTTTGCCGGGGACAACTAGAGCTAAACCCGTAGAAGCATGACCAGCGCGGCCCGCACGCCCCAATGCATTGAGTATTTCATGCTCTTGCATGTCTTTTCTTTTATCAGTCTCCGGGTCTAGCCGGTCGGTCCCTGCAAGAATTACGGCATCACATGGAAGGTTTAGCCCCTGCGCAAGTGTGGATGTTGCAACCAGCACGTTAAGGCCGCTTTCCTTAGACCGAAACAAGCCCTCAACAAGCCGACGCTCGTAGGGAAGAAGCTCACCGTGATGGACTGCCACGACCTTGCTACCTGCGTCATATATAGATTCTATTCTGCCGATCTCCTCTATCGCAGTTTCCCTCAATACTGACTGTTCACCCGTCAGCGGTGGTTCGATAGGATTGAAATGCGAGCTGATCTTGTTGGCCGTTGATGTTGTGAAGTTAATACTTTCACAGAATACCAGAACCTTCATGCCATGCTGCGCAAGCTTGATTGCTAGCTCTGCGGCCACCTCGTTGCGGTTAGAAGTAAGCCAGCAGGATCCCCTCTTGTTGGGGCCGCCAATGCCTAGCGGCATAGGGTAGTCAGAAAGAGGCTTTAGGGCGCTGGAACTGTTAGGCTGTGGTAACCAATTCGAGTCTAGTGCAAACAAGCCGTAAGGAGTGGCCGACACGTCTGGGGTGATTCCAGTATTTAACTGCGTATTGAAATTGTCCAGGTCGGTGTGTGAATACACTACACATCCCCGGAGTTGACGTGTTGGCTTCCACTCATAGTCAAAGGCCACGAAAGGACGGCCAGTTCGATTTCTGAGCCAATCCTTCAGCTCTGATCCATTAGAGATCATCGCAGAAAGTAGCAAATAATCGGCACTTTCATTGATCTGACCAAATTGCAGAAAGCAAAGCATAGCGTCGATGCTTCTTCGATCTACTCGAACGCCGGTTGGAGAATTGGGATCGATAGCAGCGCTCATCAGGTGGAATTCATCGAATACCAATAGGCCAACGTTTTTAAAAAGTTGAGGAGCAAAAGTTAAAAGAGCAAGACACTTCTCAGGCGTCATCACTGCGATATCGGGAAGTTTATCAACCGTCTCGTCCAAGGTGAGCTCGTCGAGGCTTTGGGCTACCGCTAGTTCTGAGAGGCGCTCATTGAGATCAAACTCTACCTGCGAAACAAGCGCGTGGGTCGGTGCCAAATAGAGTACGGTTCTTCCCGACGCTAACGTCGCTGCAATCTTCAAACCTGATAGGGTGGATTTTCCAGTTCCCGTTGGCGTGGTCATGATCATGGAGGAACCCGCATCTAAGAAACCAGTTGCAATTGCAGCTTTGTGGTTCTCCCAGATTAGAGGCCACTTCTTGGCCTCGCGAATTATCCAATCACGCCAAGCTCCATGATCTGTGCCATTCGGATTTGGAATGCTCACCAATAGATTGTCAGCCACGGCTCCTAGCGCAATTCGCAAAATGGACGCGAGATGGTGCGGTCCGGGAAAAGTCGTTATAGCAACAATTGGGGTTTCGGCCACATCCTCCAAACTCTCGGATAAAGGCCCAGCTAGAGAGATGACTCGTTGAAGAGTTGAGTATGCGCCCTCAAGGTCGACGGGGCCCAAATGGCCGACAGAGCATTTAGAGAATATAACAAGTGATTTAAGGATTTCCCTGTAAAGCAGATCTGTGGCAAGTGCCTCACTTGAATCCGAAGACGCATCTACCTCTTCGACTTCGGTGTTGGAAATGTCCTCGTATTGCCCCCGCGCAAGACGGCCGAGCGTCAAGATCAGCAGTCGTCTAATTGCATTTTCTTCACCAGTCGCTCGTATAACGCGGCCGACCTCAGTCGCATCGGAGAACCTCTCAGAAGCCAAAAAGAGCAAAGCCGACGCAATATCCGGTCCAACACAATCCTCGTTAAGAAGACTTTGACTCTCTCCAGTCAGAATTAGCCGATCTATACGATCAACGATTTGTCGAGCCGATCCAGCAACGAATGCGATTGATCGCAGCCGCTCCGGATTTACACCCAAAGCAACTTGAGCCTCAAAAACATCTGCCAATCGACTCATCTTCGACCTGACGGCAATCAGTTCGTCCGGTAGGGTATCCAAGTTTTCTGCTAGAAGTCGCGCGGTCGCTATTTCCACGCTGGCAGATGTGAGTAGCTCGACGAGCTCTGACGCATTCAAGTGTCTTAGGTTAGGCGATCTTGCGATTAGTTCTTCTGTAACCGGATCAAACATTTTCGGCGATCCTTTTTATTTCTCTTCTCACCTTCCTCGCCAAAATTCTCAAGAATGATCGAGTGTCGCCGGATGGTAGGACTTCTGCTAGTCGTACCGTGTCTGCGCCGATAGCGTGTTTTTCAAAGTCGTTAAATATATGCTGGTAGCCGCCTGCGGCCGCGTTTGCTGGCATGACGGTCACTGCCACTCTAAATGCTCTTGTCCGCTCGTATATCAGTGCATCTAGTAGCTCCTCCTGCTTGTCGCCTTTCAGGCCAGATTGTTCTCTCAGAATAGCAGTGATAGCATCCAAGAGTTCCAAGTCTTTGTCCCCTTTGACGATACCGTCGATTTCGGTCCAGACGCTCCCCTGAACAAGGCTCTTAGGATTGATTGATGCTTTGTCTTCGCAAAGCACCACACTCGAAATTGCACCATATGCGTCTTCGATACTCACGATCAGGCCGTCAAAACCCTTGTCTGCCCTGCGAACGTGAGGCGGGGTAGCGAGCGCGGTTGGCATGTCGATAGATGCCGCAATCCATGAAAGATGCTGGAAGAGTAACCCGTCGCGTTGCTCGATCCGCTTGTTTTTCTTGTTTATAGCCGTTTTCTTCTTTTCCGGATCGGCGCTTGAAAGGTCTGATGCAATGTCTGCGAGCCTTATGGAAAGAAGAGAAATCGCATTCTCGAACACTTTTCCCGGAAACCCGGCTTTGCTTGGTTCTAATTGATTGATTATCTGAACTGCATGTTTTGGCTTACGTAGGTAGAGCCATGCCAAAGTACGGACTAGGCTGCCTTCGTCAATGAGCATCCATTGTGAGAATCTGCAGGTTGGTGAAAGGTCGGCTTTTTGAAAGGCAAATGGCATAGGTGCTCAGTGGCGCTCCGAAATTTTCTTCAAGCCTACTTCGCGTAAGAGGTGAATGTAAGCGGGACGTTGCACCTGGTCCCCTCATCCGCAATAATTCTGCAGAATCGACGAATGGCCGGTCTGGTGGAGCTCACTTGCTGCGTCGGGAACGTCGCGAAGGGCCGGTTTGGGCCGCGCTTACCGCTGCGCGAGCGAAGGACCTGTGCTGCTGCGGACTGATCGAATGTCGGCGATGGGCTCCGGAGCGACATGCTGCGGCACAGCAACCGCCAGGTTGGAGCCCTCAGCCTTGCGGCTGGCCACGACAGGCGAGGCCGGCCCTTTGCAGAAGCTCGATCCTTACCGGTGCTGCGTGGCGGCATTCCTAAAAACGGTCATTCGGACGCTTGGCGTTGCGTGCCGAAGCCAAACTATCATGATGATCAAAAAGTGGCTGCTTCTTCAAGCCGCACACGAAGCGGAAAGCAGCATCAACGGTTAACGGAGGCTCACGTCAGGCGCCGGGTGACCTTCCGCCAACCTTCTATCTTTCAAGCTTGTTGACACGTATTCTGAAATCAGCAAAGCAATGGGAATGTTAGATTTTAAAGAGCTCCCTTCAGACGGTGTGCGCTTCGAGCAGCTGATTAGAGAGATGCTCCTCCGGAGTGGGTTTGAGGTGCATTGGACAGGCGTTGGCCCCGACGGTGGGCGGGACCTCGTTGCGACCGAAACGGCTTCCGGGTTACTCGCACCATTCTCTCGAAAGTGGTTAGTTAGTTGCAAGCACAAGGCACATAGCGGCGGCTCTGTTGGCATTCCCGACGTCGCCGATATCGTCGACGCATGCGGTGCGGTGGATGCACAGGGTTATCTCCTAGCATGTTCCACGCAGCCATCGTCCGGCGTTGTGAAGCGCCTCGAAGAGCTCCAATTGAAGGGCAGAATCCTAACAAAATTCTGGGACAGCGTAGAGATAGAGAAGCGTCTCAATATCCCCGAGCTATTCCCCTTGGTGCATCAGTTTATGCCCGAGAGCGCGAAGGCGCAGCCATGGAAGATTTATGCGACCCAGTCACCCTCAGTCTGGGCGGCCAACTATAAAGATTACTTCCTCTATATGAGCTGCCGGATTGGACACTCGTTTCCGGCTCTTGCAGAGGTGGAGGCGATCGCAGCCAAGCTCGAATCTATCAGGTTGCCCGGGGGCGGCTGGTCTCAACACTACTTCCGCCTTCGTGCAGTATACTACGACGATAAGCACGAGCAGTTCAGCGTTTTCGCCGATTACCTCTATCCGGGGACTGACCAGAAGACCGTTCTGTCGCCTAAAGTGATTGACGCAGTCCTGAAAACCGGGCGCGGCCTTCACTCGGACGGTGTTGGTGAATGGTATCTTACACATTGGGACGTTCGGTTCGTACCCACTAATCCCCACAGCGACAGGTTCCAAGTCGACAGTGCCGAGTACTACGAAAGCTGGATGTCGAACTTCACCGTTGGGTTCGCAAGAGAAGGGTGGGTCGATGAGATCGACGATCCCGGCGACCCTGACATAATATCTCTTTGAGTTTGGATAGACTGCCCGCAAGCGTAGGATTGGGCCGACTTTTCAATGAGCTCGAGGTCTATCTAACGAAAGCGAACTTTAGCTGCGACACAGAAAATCGGAAGACCGGATGCGGTGCCTTCGTTGCTTGGGTTGCAGAAAAAGTTATCATGCACTCATCTCACTCAGGCTACGATCGAAGTTATTCATCACGCCCTCAATTTTGCAATTTCCAGCCATAGGTAACTATCTAGATCTATTGCATTCTTGACATGATCCATCTTCCCACAGCAAGAAATAATCTCTGAGGCACACAGAGAGTCGATTAATGTGTAGCCATTTTGCTCTGCGCTAATCCTGGCGCCACTCTGGTAACCGGAGTGCGCTACAAAGAAGCCAACAATCGGCGCATTGCTGCTTCGAAACCATGCCGGCAGAATGTCTATTAGCTCCGCCTTATTGTTTCTAATGGAGCTCATCACGTCGTTAAAAGATTGAATCTTATCCCTAGTTACAGCGCTTCTGTACAGTTTTGACTGCCCGACTACTCTGGTGCCCTTACTTTTTGACATGAAAATATCCGACTTTGAGAAGGCTGGAACGATGGCAAGGAAGTCAATCCCAAACTCATTACCTGCTGGTGTAACAAATACCTTTGAAGCTCCCAGTTTCTTCATTGGAAGCCCGCCCAAGTACTCATAATCCCTACAGTCATTTAGGCTTTCAATCCAACTCACCGCTGCAGATCTATCTCTGATCTTTTTTCCAATTCTCTTGTCGCCCTTAGATGATGTGTTCCATCTTAATTTATGAAATCTTTCATCGGTGTAGCTGAAGCTTAAAATTCCGCCACTTGCATGATGGTCATAGTCGGCCATCTTCAGATCGGAATACAGTGATTTTCTGCATTTTGACACCTTCTCCTCGTGATCAATTGTAAAGTGACCGAGTGATTTTTCTATGGCCATCAAGCATAAGGCATCAATTGAGAACTCTCCTTCAACAGGCGGCAGGGAAAATACAGATCTAATGATTTCTGGTCTCTTCATCGCGTGAGTGCCTAGAAAAAGATCGACAGTTTTTCTTTGGTATCATTGATTTCTTTTAGCAAATTTCGCAATCTCTCTTTATTCTCATCATTGCCTATAACCGAGAAAGGAGTATTTTCCAGCTGCTTTCTAGCCTCGGTCAGCGCAGAGAAAAATTTATCTACCGCATTCCTATCGCTTTCGCGATCTTCCTCCAATTCCTCTAGAACCGCTCGATTGTATGCCTTCTCAACATCAACGCCACTCCTGAACTCCATCCAGTTCTTAGGGGACTTGTGAATCATGTAGGCGATGTTGCGAAGGTCGTCACGCTTCGATATCCGACGTCTGCTCCAAGCCTCTTCCATGTCGGACTTTGTTGGCTCTCTCTCGGTGCCAGATTCGTTTTCAGTTTTATTCGGATAAAGCCACGAAACAAACTCATTTAAGTTTGCCGCGTCCAGGAACATTTTCTTTGAATCATCCCACTTCATCCACTCTTTGATCGCAATACTGCTTCGCCCAAATATCTCCTGAAAGAATGGGTAAATTCTTTCATCTATATACTTTCCGAACTCAGTCTCATCTTTAGCTTGAAGAAAGGAGTAGTACCCACGAATCCACTGAGCTGCGCCAAATGCAGAAAGGCCGAAACTCTTTCCAACCTCGGTGAAGCTCAACCCTTGTGCATCCATCTGCTCCACTATTAATTTTGCTTTATTAAAAGCGGAACACTCCGAAATTCCGGAAATATGCCTTATCCCCTGGAATACCCACGCAGCATTCTGATCCGATTCGATGCCTTCATATAGGATGCAAGGTATCTCATTAAAGGTGCGCATGATTTAATCAGGGATCTTTGCCCCTGAATCGAGATACCCACTTATCTGTTTTGCAGAGCAAATACGCCGATTTCCCTCAAGGACGATAAAATGATCGTCGTCGATCCTGCGCACAACCACCCTGTCGATAGGCAAGTAACCATTGTGCTCCATTATTGATTTTAGTTTGTCTATTTCATGACTGGCTATCAGTCTTTCAGTGGCTTCCTCCTGTGGGCCACTTTTAATCGCATCATGGTCTGGAATAAATATCCAGTCACTCCCCACAAATCTAGGGTTGTTTGGATCTAGGAATAACTTAGACAACGGTATGGTGATGTCTGTCAGATCCGCGCCAAGAGGTTTCGCCATAATGTGTTTTCCATTTGCTAGGTGCGGCATATAACTTTCACATCACTCACAGTGCATCGAAACTCTGCCACGCTCAAGAGAGCATACTCAAAATGCTCGGCTGAACGCATCTGTTTTTGGCATTCGAGAGCTTCGCCGCCTCAGGCTTCGTTCATTTTTTGGTGCGGTGCTTTCAGGATCGGTTTTTGTCCTCTGGGCTAGGCGACGGAAACTTCCACGGTGTCGCTGCAGCTGTAATGTCTTACTGACTTCAGACCGCATTCCGTCCCAAGGCCCTTTACGATGTTGATCGGCTAGAGATCCGTCTGAACGGTTGCAGTGGCAAGGTTACTACGCTTTCCATGCGGCACTGCCGCAAGACCACTTTCCGCCCGACACCGCTCGGGGGCAGAGGGATCGCTGAGTCGCGCACGAATGTCGGCTTTCCCGGGTTCGCCGCAGCAGCCATGCCGCAGCGCCGTTGGGCTGCTCTCCGCCCATGCCCGCCAGTTCGAGTTCGGGGCATACTACTCCTGCAACTTTTCGCCCTTCGCCTATGCGCCGATTGACGATCAGGCGCACTTGCAAGGCGCTAGAGAAACTTCGGCACCCTATCCGGCCAACACTTTCCTCGCAATCTCGAGCGCCTTGGAGCCGTCGGCCCACTGCCAGATGGCTTTGGGCTTTCGGCCCTCAGCGAGATCTTTATACGCGTCGTTATCGGCGGCGGCGGTCCGAAGGCGCTGACGTGCCTTGCGCGGGTTCAGCTTCAGTTCATCGCAGATGGTCTTGAGGGTAATAATATCGGCCATGTCGATCTCCCAAGTTGTCGGTGAAGATCGATAAGACGCGGTCATGCTACAAGTCAGGTGAAACTTAGCCCGCCTTAAAGATTTCTGCGACATCTACCCCGAGAGCTTTGGCGATGCGCTCTACAACCAAGATGGATGGGTTGCGCTTCCCGGTCTCAACGCCGCTCAGGTAGGTTTGGTGAATGTCCGCACGATGGGCGACCTCCTCTTGCGAGAGGTCCCTCTCCCTTCTGATCCTCTGGATATTTTTTGATACTCGAGTCTTGACGGACATGCGCGGACTGGCGCACGTCGATCACGTCTCAGGCCATAGACTATGAGTTATAAAATAGCTACATTGGCAGAAGTCCCGAACTTGCTGACAGCGTGTTGGAATGCATCCCTCGAACGGAAGCTCTTCGCCTGGGGGCTTGACTCATAGTCTAAGTTTATCTGCCAAGGCATTTTTGGAGCCTGATTTTCTTTTGCGTCCATGCGACGTGCGCCAGCACATCAGCGTCAGATCGATCAACCACGGTGTTTATGGCTGGTGGTTCGACGGGCGGCTGCCTGCCGTACCGAGGGCTAGCTGCCGCAAGCGAGCGGGGAAAGACCTGCTATACATCGGCATTGCACCTCCCAGCAGTCAACCGGCTCGTTCCAGATCGCCGATGGCACGTCGTATTTGGCGAAATCATCTGCAAGGAACCGTTAGGACGTCTACACTTCGTCTATCGATTGCAGGTTTGTTGCGTACGGAATTGCATCTGGAATTCTTTCGGGACGGGCAGGATCGGGTACGCATGAGCCACCAGCATGAAATGCTGCTGAGCACTTGGCTGGATGAGCACGCGGCAATTTCCGTTATGCAACATGAGGATCCTTGGTCCGTAGAAAAGGCCCTGATCGAAGACGGCCCGCCGCTTCCACTCAACCTGAGCATGTCCATCCATCCTTTCAGAAAGGCACTAATCGAGCTTCGCCGTTCACTTGGGCGCTAGCCCACGCTACCCGTATAGTTAGCCACTTGCCGAGGAAACCGCCACAGACCGAGCAGGACTGGCGCAGGACGACGAAGTCGGGTGTTTCCTGGGGAACCCCTGCGGATGCTGTGCAAAGGGTGTAAAACTAGCCTCCTACGCCAATTTTGAGCCTTTCTGGAGTCTGTTTGCCTCCAGAGCGATACCCTCAAGGTATCCGTCCGACTGGTGTGAACTCGTAACTGTATGAATTTGCACATATTTTTGAATTATTGAGCGTGGGGCAGAAAGATAGATAGTCAGAAGGTCAGGCAAATGCCGCGTTCGAGTTGGTCCCAGCGTGGTTGACAGCACGTGCGCTGCCCCCAACTAATCCCGCAAATTGCAACGGCAGAACGTCTCGTGGCAGCACTGACCTGACGCTCCCTTTCATCACCCGGTGGACACGCGAAAGCGCCACCCCGCCATCCTAATCAATTTACTGCCCGCCTTGAAACAACCCTGAACGGCAACTGTCCCTGCGCCCTCATGGAGCGAAACCGTTCAACGTGCCCCTGCAGCTTAGCAGCATAACTTTCGACCAGATCGGAGACACTGTAGTCCCGAAAGCTATGTAGCGCCCCGTAGAGGCCCACAAACACATCTTTGTCTCGGCCGGGGGGCAGGAGGGGCGAGGTCTCAACAGTAATGGCGGCACGGTCTCGACCCATGGCGCGGCCTGGGGCAGCGGCGGCAAAGGTGGCCTGAGCGGCATCGGCGGAGTTCCATCCCAGGGGGGCTGGGCAGCGGCTGCGGTTGTTACCGACTGGATCGACGTCAGCGGCTATGCCTCGCCCCGGATCAGGGTCGTTGTCGGGGCCGGTGGCCTGCCCGGGGCGGGCGGCGCCGGCTGGAATTCCGGTGACCCGGGAACGCCGGGCCGGGTGGTCATGTCCTATAGCGCCGCGCGCGATGTGAAGGCCGATGTGCTGCCGCTGGAACCGACCGCCGTGGGCAGTTTCGTGACCACGGCCACCGGCGCCGGCAGCTTCCCTAACCTCGGGGCGGGGCTGTGGATCCTGCACCGCAACACCGCGACCAATGGCGTCGGCCTTGGCTATGTGACGCTCTCGCCGGGCAATGTGGTGCGGGCCTATCAGGATGGCTCCGCCACGCTGATCAGCAGCCAGACCCCGACCTATACAAGCGGCGAGGCCAACTGGACGGTGTTCTATTCCTTCTACGCAATGGGGAGCTGGGGATGATGCGGATCTGGTATGACCCGGCTGATGGCCGGA